>JAFMVE010000039.1 GCA_025499705.1 Carboxylicivirga caseinilyticus | reverse complement strand
CTCCCTTTTAGGGGAGGTTTGGTGGGGTATAATGAAAGTAAAGTTACAATTTGAAAGATTCCTTATTTGCACAATCACTTTTTGGACACCCTCTTTTTTATGCTGTTTATTGAGAAAAAGTACTTTGATTGAAACAAAAAAAAGAGACTATCTTACGATAATCTCTTTTTTCGTGATTCCGACGGGATTCGGAATATATTGTTATATCATTGATAATCAAACAGCTAGTGAGCGCTACAAAATTAAGGTCTCTTTAAAGTCTCTTCCAATATTTTGTGTGTTGAAATTTACAAAAAAATACTCAAAACAAAATACGACTTTTTTAGATATTACAATTTCTTCAATATGGACAGTATTATTATTTTTTCAATCAAGATATTGGAATCTTGAATTAATCTTTTCTTAACTAGATTTCAAACTTAATAGATTTTAATTATAGTAAAATTAGAAAATCAGTCTTGCTTTTAAATAAAGTAGATCTTTTATGAATAAAATATTAAAGCTTAAAGTCTTAAGTTGTTTAAGAGATCTGAATTGTCTAATGTTGATAGAGTATTGCAATTTTATAGAATAGGAAGTATTTAATCTACTTTATATGTCTACATAATGAATATAGAAAGTCGTTAAGTATTATTTGCACTATAGATGTTATTTGATATGTGTATGTATCATAAAAATAGAGAGATAACCCTTTTTTGTGTGATTTGGTGTATTTTTAAATTATCCCAATTTACAACTACAATATTCAAAATATTAACTCAAATTTGGCTTGAATTAGTTAATTGCAATTTTAACTAAGATCCATCATCTATGAAATTATTCTTTCTTGGTACATTTTATTTTATCGTCATCGGTTTGTATGCGCAAGTTAATTTTTATCGAGCACCCCTTGACTTTGATACCTTCAATTCTAATATTAATCACGGTAAAATTGATACGATCACTTATCATTCTAAAACGGTAGGTTCGAATCGGAAGGCATTAATTTACACACCTCCTTATTATTCAAAGGATAAGAAATATCCAGTGCTTTATTTATTGCATGGTATTGGTGGAGATGAAAAGGAATGGTTTACTCATGGACAACCACACACTATACTTGATAATTTGTATGCTCAAAACAAGGTAGAACCGATGATAGTTGTGTTGCCCAATGGACGTGCAATTACTGATGACAGAGCAATTGGTAATATTTTTGATAGTATTAAAGTGGCTGCTTTCTCTAACTTTGAGGAAGATCTGCTAAACGATCTTATTCCGTATATTGAAAACAACTATCCTGTTCTCACAAATCGTGAACGTAGGGCTATAGCAGGCCTATCAATGGGTGGCGGACAATCATTAAACATAGGACTGGGTAACCTAAATCAGTTTGCCTGGGTTGGTGGCTTTTCATCAGCTCCTAATACCAAAGCCCCTGAGATATTGGTACCCAAACCTGAAGAGACAAAAAAGCAATTGAAATTATTATGGATCTCTTGTGGTGATAAAGACAATCTTATTTCTTTCAGTAAACGAACTCATGATTATCTTCAAAGCAGGCAGGTTCCTCATGTTTATGAAGTTTTACCGGATGGTTATCATGATTTTAAAGTCTGGAAAGATAATTTTTATCATTTTTCGCAATTGTTGTTTAAAACTAATAGCCATTCAGTTAGTGAAGCAAGTTTAATAGAGGAGAAAAGAGCCGAAACAAATATTCGTTCATCTCAATATCCAAAAATACTGTCTGATGGACGTGCCATATTCAAATTAAAAGCTCCGGATGCAAAAAAAATACAAATTGATATAGGCAAAAAGTATGATATGCTTAAAGATGAGAATGGTATTTGGAGTATTACCACTGATTCGTTGAGCGAAGGATTTCATTATTATTCACTTATTGTTGATGGTGTTGCAGTAGCAGATCCGGCTAGTGAAAGTTTCTATGGAATGGGGCGCATGGCCAGCGGAATTGAAGTTCCGTTTAAGGGTGATGGTTATTACCAGGTAAAAGATGTTCCTCATGGTGAAATCAGAGTAAAAAGGTATTTCTCGCATATCACTAAATCATGGCGAAACTTTTATATGTATACTCCTCCCGGATATGACCAAAATGCAGGTAAGAAGTATCCTGTATTATACCTGCTTCATGGAGGTGGTGAGGACCAACGAGGATGGGCTATGCAGGGTAAAGTGGATCTGATATTGGATAATCTTATTGCCGAAGGTAAAGCAACACCAATGATGGTGGTAATGATTGATGGGAATATGCCATTATCGGGGTTTGGAGAAGGTATTCTTCAATTATTTGAAGCTGAATTGAAAGAAGTAGTTATTCCTTTTGTTGAAAACAATTACAGGGTGCTTACCAGTCCTCAGTCACGTGCTTTGGCAGGATTGTCGATGGGAGGTTTACAAACACTTTATGCTGGGCTGCATAACACTGATTTGTTCAACTATCTTGGTGTCTTCAGTTCTGGTTGGATTCATCCAATGCAAGATGATATAGCTGGAAAAGAATATAATTTTATGAAACAAAACGCTGATCTGCTTAATAAGAATCTGAAAATGTTTTGGTTGTCGATGGGAGGAAAAGAAGATGTTGCCTGGAAGAACTGCCAACGAATGTTAGAAAAGTTTGATGAAATGAAAATTGAATATTCTTATGATGAATATCCGGGTGGCCATACATGGCCTGTATGGCGGAATAATTTGTACCATTTTTCACAATATCTATTTAAATAATGATTAAGATGAAAGTAAGAATCTCTTACCTGTTAGTAATAATTGGCCTACTAATATTTGAAAACAATATAGCTCAAAATCCAATCATTCACTCAGATGTGCCTGATATGTCTATGATCAGAAGAGGGGACACCTATTACATGAGCAGTACTACAATGCATATGAGTCCGGGGGTGCCCATTATGAAATCGAAGGATCTGGTTAATTGGGAAATCGTCAATTATTGTTATGATGAACTGGATGATGTTGACGCGTTAAATTTAGCGAATGGAAAGAGTGCTTATGGAAAAGGATCATGGGCGAGTTGTATTCGGTTTTATAAAGGAAAATATTATGTGTCAACTTTTTCGGGTACAACAGGTAAAACATATATTTATTCAACAAAAAATATCGAAAAAGGCCCATGGAAAAAAAAGGTATTTCAACCAATGTTGCATGATCATTCCTTGTTTTTTGATGATGATGGAAAAGCATATATGATTTATGGAGGAGGTAAAATTAAACTAGTTGAGTTAACCGACGAACTTGATGGAATTAAACCGGAAACAGAACAGGTAATTATTGAAAATGCAGGTGCTCCCGCCGGAAAAGATTTGATGTTACCTGCTGAAGGTTCGCAACTATTTAAAATAAATGGAAAGTATTACCTTTTTAATATAACCTGGCCGCGGCAAGGTATGCGCACAGTAATTATACATAGGGCAGATAATATAACCGGTCCTTATGAAGGACGTGTTGCATTGCAGGATAAAGGAGTAGCTCAGGGAGGTTTGATTGATACAAAGGATGGAAAGTGGTTTTCATATTTGTTTCGCGATTATGGTTCGGTTGGTCGTATTCCATATATGGTGCCGGTTGAATGGAAAGATGGATGGCCAGTACTGGGAGTTGATGGCAAAGTACCCGATCAGCTTGATTTACCAATGGCTAAAGGTTTGATACCGGGAATAGTAAATTCTGATGATTTTGACAGAGAAAAGAAAGATCCTGATTTACCTTTGGTTTGGCAGTGGAATCATAACCCTGACAATTCATTATGGTCAGTCAGAGAGCGCAATGGTTATCTTCGTTTAAAAACCGGAATGGTGGTGAATGACTTTGAGTTGGCTAAAAATACCCTTACTCAACGTACAATTGGACCCATATGCTCCGGATCAACATTGATTGAAATCGCAAATATGAAAGAGGGTGATTTTGCCGGTTTAGCCTTATTACAGCAAAAATATGGTTTGGTGGGTGTGAAGTATGACGATGGAGAGAAAAGGATTGTGATGGTTAGTGCTCAGAATGATAAGCCCGTTGAGATGGAAAAGATTCCTTTGAATCAACAAAAGGTGTATTTAAAGGCTGAGTGTGATTTCAGGAATAGAAAAGATAGAGCGTATTTTTACTATAGCTTAGATGGTGAGAAATGGAACGCAATCGGATCAGAACTAAAAATGCAATATACCTTATCGCATTTTATGGGATACAGGTTTGGACTTTTTAACTATGCAAGTCAATCGTCTGGAGGTTTTGTTGATTTTGATTATTTTCATGTCTCAGACACCATCTCGGTGGCTAAGAAAATGTATGTTTTTCTTAGCTTTGGACAATCAAATATGGAAGGAAACGCACGTTTTGAGCCGCAGGATACGGTAGGTGTAGATGAGCGGTTTAAGGTGATGGCTGCTGTGGATTGTCCCGATTTGAACAGGGTGAAGGGCTTGTGGTACAAAGCCGTTCCTCCTTTATGTAGATGTTATACCGGGTTAACACCTGTTGATTATTTTGGAAGAAAAATGTTGGAATATGTGCCCGATAATGTTGAAATCGGTGTTGTAAACGTCTCCGTTGGAGGTTGTAAAATAGAATTGTTCGATATGGACAATTATCAGTCCTACGTTGAATCATCTCCGGATTGGTTGAAAAATATGGTAAAGGAATACGATGACAATCCATACAAACGGTTGGTTGAAATGGCCAGACTTGCACAAAAGGATGGTGTTATCAAAGGAATTTTGCTGCATCAGGGCGAATCCAATACAGGTGATACTCTTTGGACAAAGAAGGTAAAGGTGGTTTATGATCAGCTGATGGCAGATTTAGATCTGAATCCTGCTGAAGTGCCACTAATTGCCGGAGAAGTTGTATCAGCTGAAGAAGGAGGTAAATGTGCCAGTATGAACCCGATAATTGCAACGCTTCCTGAAGTGATTGCTAATGCTCATGTGGTATCGTCAGCAGGCTGTCCGGCAGTTGCTGATCAGCTGCATTTTTCTGCTGAGGGGTATAGAATTTTAGGTAAGCGTTATGCTGATGTTATGATTTCTCTTATGCAGAAATCTGAATAATATTAAAATTGAATGAATTTCTGTTTAGATAGTAAATACTAATAAATGATGAAGAATATTTTGGTACTATGTTGGGTGTTTTTTTCAATAGTAAACCTTTCTGCAAACGAACAAATTGTTAAGGGACCTGATGGTAAACTGATTGTTTCCATTGAAATGAAAGAAGGTCAGCCTTATTATAGTGTCAGCTATAATCACAACGTGTATCTCAAAGCATCTCCACTTGGACTTAAAACCACCTGGGGAGATTACACAAGCGGATTAGTAATGATGGACGAAGTGATTACCAACGAGCTTAGCGAGAGTTATGAGCTGCCTAATATAAAATTCAGTAAAGTGGATTATAAAGCCAATGAGGCTGTTGTGTCTTTTACCCGTGATGGTAAGTTGGTGTATGATGTTATTTTTAGAGTGAGTAATAATGATGTTGCATTTAAATATAAACTGTATCCGTCAGGTGATCACTTAAGTTGCATTGTCGAGAATGAAGTTACTGGTTTTGTTTTACCGGAAGGAACCACTACCTTTTTATGTCCACAGAGTAAGGCAATGACTGGTTATGCCCGAACTGCACCCAGCTACGAAACATCTTATAATACAGATGAATCAATGGGGCAAAATGGCTTTGGAAACGGATACTCATTCCCATGTTTGTTTAAAGTGAATGATGGTTGGGTTTTAATATCCGAAACAGGTGTAGATAGCAGGTATTGTGCCAGTCGATTGATTGGACATAAAGAAGGGTTATACACGATAGGATTTCCGCAGCCGGAAGAGAACAATGGAAACGGTACCGCTTCTCCTGGAGTTTCTTTACCCGGAGAAACCCCGTGGCGAACGATTACCGTTGGTGAGTCATTGAAACCCATTGTTGAAACAACCGTGCCATTTGACGTTGTTAAACCCAAATATGAAGCATCTGGAAAATATAAATTTACCAAAGGATCGTGGAGTTGGATCATGAAGATGGATCGTCATACCACCTTTCAGGTTCAGAAAGAATACATTGATTTTAGTGCAGCAATGGGCTATGAAACTATTCTGGTTGACGCTTTGTGGGACACACAGATAGGGAAAGATAAAATAGCAGAACTGGCTGCCTATGGGAAATCAAAAAATGTGGGTTTGTATCTTTGGTACAATTCTAATGGATATTGGAATGATGCGCCTCAGGGACCACGAGGATATATGCACTTATCTTACGTCAGGCGTAAAGAAATGGAGTGGATGCAAGGTGTTGGTATAAAGGGAATAAAGGTTGATTTTTTGGGGGGCGATAAGCAGATTACCATGCAACTATATGAAGAAATTCTGGCTGATGCCAATGATTATGGTTTACAGGTTATTTTTCATGGATGTACGCTCCCAAGAGGATGGGAGAGAATGTATCCTAATTTTGCCTCCAGCGAAGCCGTTTTAGCTAGTGAGAATCTTCATTTTTCGCAAGGAAGTTGCGATGCCGAAGCGTTTAATGCCTGTTTACATCCTTTTATCCGAAATGCAGTTGGTAGCATGGATTTTGGCGGTAGTGCACTGAATCAGTTCTATAATGCGAATAATTCTCCAAACAAAGGTTCAAAGAGAATCACCTCAGACGTATTTGCATTGGCAACGGCTGTGTTGTTTCAAAGCGGAGTGCAGCATTTTGCTTTGGCACCTAATAATCTTCAGGATGCACCCCAATGGGCTATTGATTTTATGAAAGAAGTGCCCTCAACATGGGATGAGATACGTTTTATTGATGGATACCCGGGTAAGTACGTTTTAATTGCACGTAGGAGTGGGTCAAAATGGTATATTGCTGGCGTTAATGCTCATTCTGAAACGATTAAAACAAAGTTAGACTTGTCGATGTTGCAAAAAAATGCAAAAGGCATCATGTATTTTGATGATCAGAACCTGAATGGAACCTTCACAGAATTTAAACTAAATAGTAAGAAACAAGTGAGTATTAGTATTCCTTGCAATGGAGGAATTTTAATAGTGAGCGAATAAAGCTGTGTCATTTAAAGGAAGAGCTGATTATTTTTGAATGGCTGAAAAGTTCATTGTTGAAGATGGTCTTATTAGCCACCTCGAAAATTCTGAATGTGAATTTTATTGGCCTCAATCAAATGCTAAAAACAAGCAAGCTATAGAATTTTGGCTTTTGATATTCATCACTACAGTTCAAAACTATATGCATTTTTTGCTTATAGTAGGTTGAATAGTTTGAACAAGATTAGCACAGTTGAGTGATTAGGATGATGAATCTTAAAAGTAATATTACTTTAGGTTACAATTCATTTTCTATTGGTTACTTCTTTTGCTTTTAGTTAGTATGTATTTATTTTTTAAAGTCAAATATCTAATATTAAAAACTTGAATCAATATTTATAACTTATCTTGTCGCTTGTGTTTAATTGTCGATGTTATCGCTGCTTTTAATTAATGGCATAACCACAATTTTTATTATTTCAGGAACGTGTTTTCGATATCCTGATAAGATTTAGAAATTCGATTGAAAACAATCCATAATATGAAAAAATCTACTTTTATACTTTTAGTATTCTTACAATTTTTTACAATCAATCAAAATATTCTTGCTTGGGTTGGAATGCCAACACCACGTCTTCATGTTGAGGGGCGATACCTCAAAGATCCTCATGGTAATATTGTTAATTTACATGGTTTTGCCCAAACTTATAGCCCATGGTTTAACGAACGAGGTAAATACTGGAGCAACTACGATGTAGATGGGTGTCTTACATATAATAAACGAATTATTGACGGGGTTTTGGATGCTGGATGGAAAGTTAATTTCTTACGTTTGCATATGGATCCATATTGGAGTAATCAATCTGGTTGCACACCTGACGGGCATGAGCTTCCAAATTGTTTTGATGAAGCTCGTTTTAGAAAGTATCTCGACGAAGTTTTCATCCCGATGGCTGAATATGCCATTTCCAAAGGATTATATGTCATCATGCGACCTCCGGGTGTATGTCCTGAAGTAATTGGTATTGAGGATGATTATAATTATGCAGAGTATTTAATGACGGTTTGGGATATTGTTTCGAGTCATCCTAAAATTAAAAAGCTTGATGAAATTATGTTTGAGCTGGCAAATGAACCCGTGAAAATAAAACTGGCGGACGGATCAATAGGCAATAACACACAGGCTCATTTCGATGTACTAAAAGAAATATTTCAGCCTATTGTGAATAAAATTCGAGAGAATGGATTTCACAATGTATTATGGATTCCCGGATCTGCATATCAGGCACAATATAAGGGTTATGCCATTAATCCTATTGAAGGCAAAAATATTGGTTATGCTGTACATATTTATCCAGGATGGTTTGGTAGTGCCAACGGATACCAAGAGTTTCAAAGCGAATGGGATAAGAACGTTAAACCAGTAACCGATTTTGCACCAATTGTTATTACAGAAATGGATTGGGCAGATGAAAAGTATAATTCATCTTGGGGAAAAGGATATACGGGTACTGCTGGTGGTGATGGATTTGGAGCTAATTTTAAAAAGATTACCGATGAGTCTGGTAATGTTAGTTGGCTGTTGTTTACAGATGCCAATTTACTGGCTGATTTTGATGGAGTGCCTCCGGCAGAAGGCGAAGATTATACGTTTCTTAATGATCCGGAAGCTTGTCCATGGCCAGTTTATCATTGGTATCAGGATTATGCAGAAAAGGAATATCCAAGGCCAGATTTTGAATATAAGTCATCAGCGGATAACGGTGATGGAACTTATACCAATCCATTGATTTTTGCTGACTTTCCCGATCCGGATGTAATTCGGGTGGATGATATTTATTATATGGTATCTACAACTATGCATGTATTTCCTGGAGCTACCATATTAAAATCTTACGACCTTGTAAATTGGGAATATTGCAGTAATCCTTTGAATAAAATAGAATCTACTGATTGCTATAACCTTGATGGTTGCGATAATTATGGTCATGGTCAGTGGGCATCAAGTCTAAAATATAACAATGGTCAGTTTTATTTACTATTTACAACATTGGATGAGGGTAGTTATCTGCTTACGGCAGAGTCTGCAGAAGGGCCTTGGACAAAGAGAAAGCTATCAGGATCTTATTATGATCCTGGACTATTTTTTGATGAAAATGGCAAAGTTTATGTGGTATATGGAATAAATACACTGAATATAGCAGAGCTGGACGAAAATTTTGAGACCATTGCTGGGACTGTTAAAGAAGTATTCACTTATACGATAAAAGAGGGGCTGGAGGGCAGTCATTTATACAAAATTAACGGCAAATACTATATTTATGCTACATATGGTGGATGGCCGGCTTATCAAGTAGCTTTGCGATCAGATGATATTTATGGACCGTACGAAGAGAAACTGCTTTTAGATGATAATAATATCCATCAAGGAGCTTTAATTGAAACACAAACGGGTGAGTGGTGGACAATCTTGTTTTATGACAGGGGTGCATTCGGAAGAATGCCTAACCTTCAACCTGTGACTTGGGTTGATGGTTGGCCTGAAATTGGTATAGAAGGAAAAGGCGTTACTACATATACGAAACCCAATGTGGGGAGTGAGTATCCTGAGACCATTTTACCTACCAATGATAATTTTAGAAATTATAAATTAGGAATGCAATGGGGATGGAATCATAACCCTGATGACTCAAAATGGTCTTTAACTGAAAATCCTGATTATCTACGATTGAAAACCGTTAGTGTGGTGGATGATTTGACTTCTGCCAAAAATTCTCTTACACAACGTATTTTTAGTTACCATCACGCTCCAATTCCATCTTATGGAACCATTAAAGTGAATATTGATAATATGAAGGAAGGTGATGTGGCCGGTTTAGCTATTTTTCAGGATCCATATGCTTATATTGGCGTTAAAGTTAAAAACGGTCAAAAAATATTGGTGCACCATAATAATGGAACAGAAACTATTGGCGAAGCTATAAATGTAAGTGATGTTTATTTAAGAGTAATTGCCAACTATTCTTCCAGTAAAGCAAGTTTCTATTATAGTGTTGATAACGAAACCTATACTCAGTTTGGTAGTGATTTAGATATGCAGTACAATATGTCAATGTTTACAGGCAATAAATTTTGTTTGTTCAATTATGCAACAGAAGCTATCGGCGGATACGTGGATATTGATTGGTTTACCACCGAAGAATTGTTTACCGAAGATGCCTTTTTTGATGATTCTTTTGTAGGTTATTCAGAAGATGAGTTAACCCTGTCGGACCTAATCGTTGATAATGGCGATATTGATCTGCTAACCGGAGCTATTTCATCATTTTCGGTAACAGCCTTATATCAGAGTGGCCGAACAGAAGACGTTACATTGTCAGCTATTTATGAAAACTCCAATCCGAATGCTGTAGAAATTGTCAATGGAAAAATAATCGCTTATGCTAATGGAGAAGCTGTTATTACAGTAAGCTATGAAGGCGAATTGGGAGATCGATTGTCAACCCAGTTCACTGTTAGCTCAAGTACTTTCCCTTTAACTGAAAGTTTATTTAATCCTTCGATATGGGAGACGGGTACTTTTAATGAAATAACACAAACATTAGTTACCGGTCAATATGGTTTTGGTGGTTGGGAATATAGTGCCGGGGTTGACCTTTCGGATTATAAATATCTGGTGGTTAAACTGGCTAGTGCTGGTACTTGTGGTGCTTCTTTCCGCCTATTCGATACAAATAATTATTGGAGTTCCCCAGCTACTTACGAATTAGCAGGCACTACAATGCAAGTTGTAGATCTTGCTAATATGAGTAATGCTAATGGCGTTAAGGTTGATCCTTCTCACCTTTATATTATTGGTTTTTGGTCGTATGGCAGTTGTTCCATCGAAATTGAAAAAGTATATGTAACCAATTCTGATGATTATGTAGAAACGGGCATTGAAGAGAATGTTTTGTTGCAATATGACGAGAATGAGATCGTAGATGTATACTCAATTACAGGAGTATTATTGCGTAAATCAATCCGTAGAAGAGATGCAATTATTGGTTTGCCTTTGGGGGTTTATATTGTTGGAGGTGAAAAGATTATGAAGTGTAGCTGTTATTAAAAGGATTGATAGAACTGTTAGTGGACACAACTAAATGTAACATTCTAAAATAAATAAAGTCAAGAAAATATTTAAATCTGTTTCAAGAATTGTTATTTGAGAATAAAACTAAATTCATATTGATAATAATAAATTATTGATATTGTTTTTGATCATTAGTAGTTAAAGGTATGAAATGCCTGTTGATGGCAGAAAGTTATTTTAAAGTGATACAAATTTTTATTTTCTTTTAATAAATTAAAGTTGATATTTATTACTTAATAAATGACAATTGAATTAATTCAAATTAAATGATACACCTGTCTATTATTGACGTAATTATAAATAGAAAAGGACTTATTTCAATAGTTTTCCTTCTTTTGGGGTATGCTTCTTTTGCCAATATTTTATCAAATATTGAGTTTGTTAACTTAAATAAGGAGTATAATATTTCTATTAGGGAAACTTACCAGGTATGCTCTGATGAGAATGGCTTTATTTGGATTTCTTCAAAAATGGGTATTTTAAGGTATTCCCAAGATGATATTCGAATGTATTCTTTGCCCTATGAAACAGGTGATATAATAACTGTTTACCTTAGTTTTAGTGATGGCGAGTTATATGCATATAGTAATAACGGTCAGATATTCAGGTATAATTCCATTATGGATCGATTTGAGATAGTCGTTAACATCTCGCGTATTCTTAATAATCCGTATCTTATCATCTATAAAATGTTAATTGATCAAGAAAATACATTATGGGTGGCCAGTTCCAGTGGATTATTGTCTTATGATGAAGCAGAAGGCTTGAAAAGTATAATATCAGACACTGATATAGAATATATAGATTGGAAGGATGATACAACTTTTTTATATTGTGAAAAAGGAATTGTATATACTTTTAATCTGGAAAGCAATATCAAAAATGAGTATTGTCATTTCCCTACAGAAATAACTCCTTTTGTTTCAAGTATGTATTATAATAATGAGTCATCTGATTTATGGTTAGGAACCTTAGGTAATGGACTCTATCGTCTGAATAATATTGATTCGACAAACGTTCTAAATCGTATTTTATCTGTTCCGAATCAACCGATACTTGCCTTAGAAACAATAAAAGACTCAATTATATTGATTGGAGTTGATGGACAGGGTGTTTGGAGTATAAATAAAAATGATGAATCAATTATCAATAAGTTCAAAGAGAATTTGGATAATCCTAATTCATTAAAGGGAAATGGTGTATATGACATATATCGTGCTCCGAATAATTATGTTTGGGTTTGTACCTATAGTGGAGGGGCATCTTATTTTAGTATTGAAAAATCGGATATAAGAAAAATTGTACACGTCATAAATGAAGAAAATTCGTTAATAAATAATGATGTTAATTCTTTAATTGAAGATTCCAAAGGCAATTTATGGTTTGCTACAAACAATGGGATTAGTAAGTATAGTCCTGGCAAAAATAAGTGGCAATCATTTTATCATGATACCGAAGAGGCCGGACAGGTGTTTTTATCAATATGCGAAGACAACCAAGGAAGAATCTGGGCGGGTTCATATTCTTCAGGTGTTTACTTAATTGATGCAGAAACGGGTAATGAAATAGGCCATTATTGTAAAGAAAAAGATGGAGAACATTTTGCGTCTGATTTTATCTTCGATGTTATAAAAGATTCTAATGGCGATATATGGATTGGTGGAGTAAGAGGAGATTTAATTTGTTTTAAACAGGCAGAAAAAAAATTTGTTGCTTTTAAGGACGTTACTGTCAATGTTCTGTATGAATTGACCGAATCAAAATTATTAATTGGTACAACATATGGATTATTGTTATTTGATAAAGTATCTGGAGAATCAGAAGTATTGGTTGATGGATTTATTGTTTACGATATTTATGTAAATAAAGATAATGTTTGGTTAGCTACTAATGGAGATGGTATTGTTACATATGATCTCACTAAAAAGAATACCAAGCTAATTAATACAGAAAATGGTTTACCCTCAAATTTTATTAACAGTATCTGGTATGCAAATGGATACTATTGGGCTGGCACAGAGCAAGGACTGTGTAGAATAAATGAAGAAGATCTTGTTGTACAAACATTCAGATCAAATTTAAATTTAAAAAATGTGTCTTTTAATCAAAATGCTCATTTTAAAATGAAAAATGGCAACCTGATGTTTGGCACTAATAATGGAGTTTTATTGTTTAATCCAAGTCAAATAGAACCCATTAATCAGCAAGGTAGATTGTTTCTTCAGGAAATTGCTGTGTCGGGAAGATCCATAAGACAGATTGAGAAATTAAAACCTAATATTCCTATAGATAGTCTGAAATATTTGAGATTATCATATATGAGTAATACAATCGGAATTGAACTTTTACCAGTTGGAGGGACTACCTCAGGTGTGAAATATTCTTGGATGCTGGAAGGCTTAGATATTGATTGGAGTATACCTGGTAGTAATAATGTACTTTCATATTCTAATATTCCGAGTGGTGAATATACACTTAGAATCAGAATGTACGATAATTCAATATCCGAAATTATCAGCCAAAGAGAGATAATCATTAATATTATTCCGCCCTATTGGGAAAGATGGTGGTTTAAATTATCGATCATCTTGTTTGTGGTGGGTTTAGGCACAGTCTTCTTTCTTTACTATATTGATAGGTTAAAGAAAAGGCACTCAGAAGAAAAAATTCGGTTTTTCGCCAATACGGCTCATGATATCAGAACTACTCTTACTTTAATTAGTGGTCCTATTTCTGAATTGTCCGAAGAAGTTGGTTTAAGTAGTAAAGCAGAAAAATACCTTAAGCTTGTAAAGGAACAAACACGCAGGTTATCTGATGTTGTTACCCGTTTAATGGATTTTCAAAAGGTTGATGTAGGTAAAGAAAAGCTTATTTTATCGAAGGTTGATATAGTTGATTTTATCGAATCAAGAGTTATGATGTTTGAAGCATCTGCTAAAAGAAGAAACTTAAACATTAATTATCTTACAAACTCAAAAGAGTGTATAGTTTATATTGATCAGATTGTTGTTGAAAAGATTGTTGATAATCTTTTATCCAACGCAATTAAATATTCCTTTGAAAACACTCAAATTGATGTTTCACTTAATTGTACTCCAACTAAATGGACACTTGAAGTGAAGGATAAAGGAATAGGTATTAGTAAAAAAGCACAAAAACAACTATTTAAGGAATATTATCGTGGTGAAAATGCCATTAACTCTAAAATTGTAGGATCTGGAATCGGACTCTTAATGGTGAAGAACTATGTATTGCTGCATGGTGGTAAAATTACATGTGAAAGTGAACCTAATAAAGGCTCTTTGTTTCTGGTGAGTGTTCCAATTAAAGACATGAAATATAGGCAGTTAGATAAGGGGTTAGAGCGGGGTAATAATCCCGATCTGATGTTGGTAAGTGATGTTAAGTTGGAGGTACAAGAATCGAAAGATGAGAATGTACTTGAAATGAAAGTTGTAATTGTGGAGGATAACGATTACTTAAGGCAGTTTCTGGAGTCGGTGCTGAGTGAATATTACAAAGTTTACTGTGCTGAAGATGGGGAGACAGGCTGGGCAATGATCTTGAAAAATTCTCCCGACTTGGTAGTGTCTGATATAATGATGCCGGGTATTGATGGATTTGAATTGTGTAAAAGAATAAAATCAAATTATGAAACTTCACACATAGCAGTTATTTTACTTACAGCATTGGCGGGGCAAGAACAGGAGTTGAAAGGGTTAGGTTTAGGAGCTGATGATTATTTAACTAAACCTTTTGATATACAGATTTTAAAGCAAAGAATCGATTCCATAATCCATAACCGAGAGTTAATAAGAGATAAGGCGTTAAAAATAATTAAGTTGGATGATTCAAATGAATCATTGTTTAAGAATGAATTGAATGATCAGTTCTTAAGAAAGATGGTTGAAACTGTTAGGGAAAATATTGGTAATTCAAACTTCTCAAAAGATGAGTTTGCGGCGAAGATGAATGTTAGTTCTTCATTGTTATATAAGAAAATCAAGTCTTTAACCAATCAGTCTCCAACAGATTTTATAAAAACAATTCGTTTAGATCATTCTTTAGAGTTAATAAAAACACAAAGATATACTATAACTGAGGTCAGCGAGATGTGCGGATTCTCAAGTGTTGGCTACTTTAGTACAGTGTTCAGAAAGCATTATGGTAAATCACCAACACAGGTAATTTAGAAATCTAAGAGTTTATTTAATAAAAGTCGATCAATTTTTATCCTGATCGACTTTTTTATTGTTAAAAAATGTTTTGAAATGGTTACTTGTGTTGTTGAAATTAGATAAAAATTAACTCTTTTATATTTTAATATATACAAATTGTATTTTGTAAAGCATTGAAAAACAATATATAATAGTTGTTTTTTATATATTGTCTATAATTAAAACTCAAATATCCATTTTTACAAGTCTTAACGATAACCACAATCTATATTTGATAATGAAAAGATGAACTCATTTGAGGGGCAGTGTATCCTTTAATGTGAAAATTAAGTCCGGTTATCAAATATTATTATGAAGAAGAATCTTACTTTTTATATTTTAATAGTTGTCTTTAGTGCAACTGCTTTTTTTACCTCATGTAAATCATTTACGAAAGAAAAGATTCCCCATTTTACTGCGAACGATAAGGTAGCACACTTTGATTATTTTACTTATAAAGGAAATGATCGGTTTTATAATGAAAATAAGCTGCCTGGAAACGATTATTATTATAATCCCATTTTACCTGGTTGGTATTCCGATCCGAGTATTTGCACAAATGGATCTGATTTTTTTATGGTTACATCAACCTTCTCCTTTTTTCCGGGAGTTCCAATATTCCATAGTACAGATTTAGTAAACTGGAAACAGATTGGTCATGTACTCGACAGGCCAGAACAATTACCCTTGAGCGGACAAAAAACCAGTGAGGGTATTTTTGCACCTGCCATCAGTTATAATCCACATAACCAGACGTGGTATATGATAACCACCAATATTAAAAAGGGAAATTTCTTTGTAAAAACAAAAGATCCCTTTGGTTCCTGGTCTGATCCAATATGGTTACCGAATGTACAAGGTATTGATCCATCTTTCTTTTTTGACGATGATGGAAATGCTTACATCGTAAATAATGATGTGCCGGATGGAGGTTCGACATATGAAGGTCATCGGTCAATCAGAATCATTCGTTTTGATACGGAGAAAGATGAAACCTATGGTCCAAGTGTAATGCTTGTAAATGGAGGGGTAAATCTTAACGAGAAACCCATTTGGATTGAGGGGCCACATATCTATAAAATAAACAGAAAATACTATTTGATGTGTGCTGAAGGTGGAACTTCGATTAATCATCGCGAAGTTATTTTCAGGGCCGATTCTCCAATGGGCGAGTTTATTCCTTGGGACAGAAATCCGATTCTAACCCAACTGCATCTGGATTCAGATAGGCCTACTCCAATTACTTGTGCTGGTCATGCTGACTTAGTCAGGAAAGATAATGGTCAATGGTGGTCTGTTTTTCTAGCCTGTAGCCCCATCAATAATAAATTCGAAAATCTTGGACGTGAAACATTTTTATTACCGGTTAGATGGAGTGAAGATGGTTTTCCGTATATAACCAAGGATGATGAAGTTATTCCGCGAATCATTCAAATGGAAGGAGTTGTTAGGGATACAAATGTGACTTTCGGAAACTTTGAAAAGATAGATCTATTTGAGGAGACACAACTGGGAATGGAATGGATGACATTACGAGGTCCGGCTAAAGAACTTTATTCATTAACAGAAAATCAGGGTTTTTTAACGCTTCAGACAGTTGATGTGGCTTCCAATGAGTTGAAGGAACCTGCTTTTGTATGTCGACGCTTGCAGCATCATGAATTCGAATGTTCTACGCGAATGTACTTTCAGCCACAATCGGACAATGAAACAGCCGGGATATTAATGTATAAAGATGAAGAGCATCAATATCAATTTGTGGTAACAAAAGTGAAAGATCGAAAACATATCCAGTTAAGGAAAGTTACCCGGGATGGTATTGATGTGTTGGGATCGAGAGAATTAGGAAGTAACGATCAATGCTTTGATTTGAAGGTTATTTCAGATGGTACTCATTTTAGTTTTCAATATGCTTTGGGTGATTCAAAGTGGCAAACGTTAATTACAGATATTGATGCATACTACTTATCAACCTCACAATCATTTGGATTTACAGGTACCACAATTGGGTTATATGCCACTAGTAAATAGAATTTAAATAGTTAGTAACCATCTTCTTAAGGTGGGATAAAATCAGAAAAGTAAATTATTAATCTAAAAAAAAGAATCTATGATTAAGAAATGTATGAATGAAATTCTACAGTCTTGCGGAATTTTCATTCTTATTCTCGAGAAAATAAGTGATGGCAAGTTCAAAGTTTCCTAGGTGAAATATTTGATTCAGAATGAATTAAAAACTCTTAAGTCATTAAAAATTTGAGAATAAAATGAAAAATCCAAATATATTATTTTGCAAGAAGCAAACCTTCTTTGAAAGATTAAGGTTGATGATACTACGAAAAACGATGCTTCTTTTAGCTCTTGTTTTTTCTGTTTCAGTATTTGCTCAAAGCACAAGGCAAATTCAGGGAACGGTCATAGATAGCGAAGGACTGCCTGTTATAGGTGCAACAGTTATAGTAGAAGGATCGAGTGGTATTGGAAACATTACCAATGTTGATGGTGTGTTTTTTTTAGAAATACCAACAGGAGAACAAACTTTGGTTATTTCGTTTATTGGAATGGAGACCCAGAAAATAAAAGTTATTGAGGAGACTTCGATTAGAGTAACATTGGAGGAGTCAACAACTACACTGGGCGAAACAATTGTTGTTGGTTATGGACAACAAAAGAAAGAAAGTGTAGTAGGTGCTATTACACAAACTACCGGAGCGGTTTTAGAACGTGCGGCAGGTATTACTAATGTGGGCGGAGCTCTTACAGGAAATTTACCTGGTGTTACGACTATGACCAGTTCAGGTATGCCTGGTGAGGAGGATCCGCAAATTATCATTCGATCAGCTAGTTCATGGAATAATAGCGAACCTCTTGTGTTGGTCGATGGGATACAACGTCCATTAAATTCTGTTGATGTGGCATCTGTTGAATCAATTTCTGTTTTAAAAGATGCATCAGCAACAGCAGTTTATGGTGTGCAGGGAGCAAATGGTGTTATTCTGATCACTACCAAGAGAGGTAAGGAAGGTAGCGCAAAAATTGCGGTATCTGTTAACTCAACCCTAAAGAGTCCTTCTAAGCTTCCTAATAAATTGGACTCGTACGATGCATTAAGGGCAAGAAATGTGGCAGTAGAGCATGAATTAGGAATAAGTCCCGATTCATGGAAGTATATCAGACCACAATCATTTATTGATATGTATCGTAATCAAACAACCCAAGAGCAAAAGGAAAGATATCCTAATGTTAATTGGCAGGATGCTATTTTTAAGGATTATGCGATGGCATATAACGCAAATTTAAATGTATCAGGAGGTACAAAATTTGTTAAGTATTTTGCTTCTGCTGATTTTACTCATGAAGGTGATTTATTTCAAATATATGAAAACGGTAGAGGATATGATGGAGGATATGGATTTAATAGGTTGAATGTTAGGAGTAATCTTGATTTTCAGTTGAGTAAAACAACTGTTTTTAAAATGAATTTAGCCGGTTCTTCAGGTTATAAGAAAACGCCTTGGGATCAAACTGCTTCTAATGATTGGGCTGTACAACAACAATGGGCTGGTGTATATAATATAGCACCTGATGTGTTCTTACCTCAGTATGCTGATGGTTCATGGGGGATGTATCCTGATATTTCGAATGTTAGTAACTCAGCCATGATAATAGGGATATCAGGTGCAATGTTAACAACTACCACCAGAATAAATACTGATTTTGTACTCGAGCAAAAACTGGACTTTATCACTAAAGGACTTGGATTCCGAGGGACTGTTTCATGGGATAATAACTTTGTTGAATACAGACGAGGAATAGAAGATTTATATAATTCACCACAGGAGAAATACATAGATCCACTAACAGGTGTTGTTACTTACGAACAGGCATTTAACTCCAACAATGGATTTGATTTTGCCCAATCCGTAATGTGGAAGACTGAAGGTGGAGAGGTTCGTAATGATCAAACGTTAAGAAATCTTGATTATCAGTTGCAAATAGACTGGCACAGGACCTTTGGTAAACACAATATTACAGCCATGGGTCTATTTAGTCGTAAAGAAAGAGCAATTGGTAGTATCATTCCTACTTATCGCGAAGATTGGGCTTTTAGGTCAACATATAGTTTTGCTTCAAAATATTTTCTTGAGTATAATGGAGCTTACAACGGATCTGAAAAGTTTAGTAAAGAGTATCGATTTGGATTCTTTAACTCAGGTGCAGCAGGTTGGATGATTTCAGAAGAATCATTTATGAAAGGATTATCATTCCTGGATATGCTTAAGCTAAGGGTTTCATATGGTGAGATTGGAGATGATTATGGAGATCGTTTCTTATTCATGACTCAATGGGCTTATGGAGGTACTACTCCAATGGGCTTGGATAGAAGTGATAGTCCCTATACATGGTTTCGTGAGAGTATCATAGGAAATCCTGAAGTAAGATGGGAAACCGTTAAAAAATTAAATGCAGGTCTTGATTTTGCATTTTTTGGAGGATTGGTTGCAGGTAATTTTGAGTATTTTCAGGATAGAAGGGTAGATATTCTTGTGAAAGGTACAGATAGAGCTATGCCTGAGTATTTTGGTGGTAAAGCACCAACCGCTAACCTTGGTGAAGTTCATACCAAAGGTTATGAAGTAGAAGTAAGGTTAAATAAAGTTTTAAGCAATGGATTACGTTTATGGGCTGATTTAAATATGACTCATGCTGAAAACGAAATCATCAAAAGGGATGATCCAGCCTTATTTGAAGATTATCGTAAGCAACAAGGATATAGTATCGGTCAGTCAAGAACATATGTTGATGCCGGCTACATTAATAATTATGATCAGCTTTATGGTAGCCCTAATTATGATGCTACAAATGGTGAAAGGCTTCCCGGAGATTATTACATCCTGGATTTTAATGGGGACGGTATTATTGATGCTAAGGACCAAATACCTTATGGTTATTCCAGTGTGCCGCAGAATACATACAACGCTACTTTTGGTTTTGAATGGAAAGGTTTTAGTGCTTTTGCACAATTGTATGGAGTAAACAATGTATCGCGACTGGTACCATTGAACAGCTTTCCATCAACTTTAAACACTGTTTATGACATGGGAACTTGGTGGTCAAAAGACGATCTGAATGCCGACATTAGTGTACCACGCTACTTATCTACACCAAATTCTGCATATAACCAGGGTACACAGTTTTTATACGATGGTTCATACATACGACTTAAAAATGTTGAGTTGGCCTATACCATCAGTGCGATGAGGTTAGAACGTATAGGATTATCAAGTATGAAAATATACGTCAACGGTAATAACCTTTGGGTAAAATCAAAAATGCCTGACGATAGGGAATCTAATTTTGCAGGTTCAGGAGGATCAGGTGCATACCCAACAATGAAGCGCTATGTTTTAGGAGTGAGATTTACACTTTAACATTTAGAACTATGAAAAATATATATAAAATAATTCTATACAGTCTAATACCTTTTTCGATTGGACTAAGTAGCTGTGAAGATTATTTAGATCGGGATCCGGAATCGATAGTCTCGGAAGAAACAGCCTTTAATAATTATATTAATTTTCAGGGATATATCGATGAGATTTATAACTGTATACCGGATAAACAAAAATATTATTGGGTTACATCGTATAACTGGGGCGATGATGAGATATTTAATGTACCTGCTAACTTTTTGATGGGGCATCAGATGGATATTGGTAATTTCTGGGCATGGCAAAACAACGATCAAAGTTGGTTAGATGCCGGAAGAGCAGATCCGACCTCAGGTGATAAGTTTAATCACAGATTATGGTCTCACGCCTGGTATTGTATCCGGAAGGCCAATATGGGCATCGAAAATCTGGATAGAATGGTGGCAGCAACTGACGAAGAGAAAAGACTAATAGAAGGTCAATTGTATTTTTTCCGTGGATGGTGGCACTTTGAATTAATGCAGTTTTTCGGAGGATTACAATATATCGATAGAGTTTTATCACCATCTGAAAGTTTGAATTTACCTCGTCTAAGTTATCAGGAGTGTGCCGATAAAGCGGGTGCTGATTTTAAGAAAGCGGCTGATTTGTTGCCGATTGATTGGGATGAAACAGCTACAGGTAAGAAAAATAGCGGAAAGAACCAATTGCGAATTAATAAAATAGCTGCATTAGGTTATCTTGGGAAAAATTACCTATGGGCTGGAAGTCCTTTAATGAAAAATGGTGCTCAGGTTGGAGGATCAAAGACCTATGATTATGATAAAACTTATTGTCAAAAGGGCGCAGATGCATTCGGTGAGTTATTACAGCTGGTAGAAGGCGGTGAAACTCAATATGTATTAGCAAGTTTCGCATATGACGATATTTACAATCATATCAAATCGGGAAGTGAAAAGTCTTTTTCTGAAATTTTTTATACAAGAGGCCAAGGCTTTTTAATGCCTGGTGCTGATGAAGCTATCTTTCGTGGAAGAGTGTATGATGCCAATGGATCGGCTTGGAACTTTTTGAAAACATGGGGGCCAAAGGTAAATGGATTGGTAGAACATGATAATGTTATCCATCATCCAACAGCAAATTATGTTAATTTTTATGGTATGGCAAATGGTTTGCCATTAGATGATCCTAATTCCGGATTTGATCCAAACTATCCTTTTAAGGATCGTGATCCACGTTTCTACCATGATATAATTGTTGATGGCTTTAAATATGTAAACTCAGCCATGCTTGAGGAAGATGAACACCTAAGGTATACCGGGTTACATACAGGTGGTACAATGAGAAATCCTCAGAATGGAAGCCGCACAGGTTATTTTATGCAAAAGTTTGCTCCTCATGAATGTAATAAATATGATCAGGCCTATGATTGGGGTAATGGTATTCAGACTTACCTTCCTTATATGAGATTGGGGGATGTTTACCTAATGTATGCCGAAGCATGTGCCGCTATTGGTGGTGCACAATATACATCTGCTACCTATGGCTTAACTGCGGAGCAAGCTATGAACAGAATACGTGAAAGAGTAGGTGCGGGGTTTGTTGATGCAAGTTATGTTGCAGATAATGATAAATTCATGAATGAAATCAGAAGAGAAAGAGCGGTTGAACTGTCATTCGAGGGATTTCGGTTTAACGATTTGCAAAGATGGTTATTGTTAACAGAGTATCCATATAATGTTAAAACTTCTCATGAATTTGATCGGGTTGAAACTTTAGAATGGTTTAAAGAAAACGATTGTAAAGATGCCCAAGTGGCTAATTTTAGAGAGGAAATTATTTTAACACGTGATTTTGGTACCAAGCATTATTGGCTACCTCTAAAGGTTTCTGATGTCTCACTTTATCCTGAGTTTAATCAGAATCCGGGTTGGTAATACAACCTAACTAAAACATACTTGTAACAATAAATGATTAAGCAATGAAACATATACAATTAAGATTCATTTGCATGGCATTATTTATAATGGTTCCGTTATTACATATAAAGGCCCAATATAATGTACAAAATGAAGCTGATACGTTAAAATTGACAAAAGACCCACTAGTGCAGGTTGCTTATAAAAAGGTCGCGAAAAGTGAGCTTTTAGGGGGTGTTTCAGTTGTTGATTTGGCCGAATTAACAAAAATGAACTATAATACATATAGCCTTGACAATATGCAAGGTTATATTGGAGGGTATACGGGCAATTCACTATGGGGAATGGGTGATTACCTGGTTTTAGTAGACGGTATACCCAGAGATGCAAATAATGTATTACCAACCGAAATTGAGCAGATTACATTTTTAAAAGGAGCTTCAGCCATTGCTATCTATGGTAGCAGGGCTGCAAAAGGTGTTATCTATATTTCAACGAAAAGAGGTGATGATAGTGACCTTAGCGTTAATGTAAGGGTTAATACAGGTTGGCATGTTGCCAAAAGCTTTCCAAAGTATTTGGGTTCGGCTGAATATATGACTCTATTTAACGAGGCTTCGATCAATGATGGAAAAGACATTGTTTTCAGCGAAGAAACAATTTATAATCATAGTTCCGGTATCAATCCTTATCGTTATCCAAATGTTGATTTCTATTCTTCTGATTATATCAAAAAGACCTATAATCGTACGGATGTTATTACTGAAATTACCGGAGGGAATAAAAGAGCTAAATTCTACTCGAATATAGGGTATTATACTGAAGGGGATATGATTAACTTTGGTGAAGCTGAAGAAAACAATACCAATAGACTAAATATCAGAGGTAATGTAGATCTTAATATTAATAACAATGTTAGTGCATATATCAATGCAAATGCAACATTTTATAATGCACGGACTGCAAATGCAAGTGGTGAAAGCAACTATTGGAGCAATGCAGCAACCATGAGACCTAATCGTTTATCTCCTTTGGTTCCAATAAGCTTTTTGGATCCAATGGACCAACAATCCTGGAATTATATTAATAGTGGTAGTAACATTATTGGAGGTAAGTACTTTTTAGCCGGAACACAAAGTGAGCCAACTAATATTTTTGCAGACTATTATGCTGCAGGAAATAATAAGTGGACAAGCCGTCAGTTTCAATTTGATACGGGTATAGATTTTGACTTACAAAGCTTGTTAAAGGGCTTGTCATTTCATACACAATTTGCAGTTGATTACTCCACTACTTATAGTACTTCATTTAATAATTCATATGCAGTTTTTAATCCGGTTTGGAGAGATTATAATGGTGTTGGATATGTTCAAATACCCTCAATGATTGGAAACGATGAAAAATCGGGGAACCAAAATATATCGAACAGTAGTAGTAGGCAAACTATTCTGGCTTCAGGAAGATTAGTATACGAAACTAGTGTGAATGAAGCTCATAATATTAATACCATGCTTATAGCATCAGGTTGGCAACAAAAGCAGTCAACTGAATATCATGCAATAAGTAATGCGAACTTAGGCTGGCAATTTGATTATAATTTGAAGTATAAGTATTATGTCAGTTTAAGTGCAACAGCTACTCATTCAGCGCGATTAGCTGAAGGTAACCGAACAGCGGTTTCGCCTTCTGCCACTTTAGCATGGAGATTAAGTAACGAGAATTTCTTATCGGGTTCAACTGTAATTGATGATCTTAGATTAAGTGCCTCTTCCAGTATTTTGAATTCAGACATTGATATTGAAAACTACTATATGTATGGTGGAAGTTACGAACATGCTAACGGTGCGTATTGGGGATGGTCAGATGGTCGCCCAGAAAGATCAACCAATGTTAAAAGAGGAGCCAATGAAGAATTGGATTTCATTAAACGTAAAGAAATATCTGCGTCTATTTATGCTTCATTGTGGAATAGATTGCTAGAGATAAATACTTCTGTTTTTACCAATACAATGGATGGAGGGATTATTATTCCTTCCACTATATTTCCAAGTTATTTATCAACATATTATCCTGAATCTACTTTCCGTCCATACTACAATTATAATGTGGATGAAAGAAAAGGATTCGATTTTAGTATTAATTTCAATAAAAGTGTTGGTGAGTTTGATTTAACACTTGGATTAAATGGTGTTTACTATACAACTAATGCAGCAAAACGGGATGAAGCGAATGAATGGGATTATCAAAATCGTCAGGGACAGCCTTTAGATGGTATTTGGGGATTACAAAGTGATGGTTTCTTCAATAGTCAGGATGAAATCAATAATTCTCCTGAGCAACGATTTTCAGGTACAATAAAGCCTGGTGATATCAAGTATATTGATCAGAATGGTGACAATATAATTGATGAACAGGATAATGTATATCTGGGAAAAGGGGGATGGTCAGGCGCACCATTTACTGCTGGAATTAATCTAGTGGCAAAATGGAAGAATTTAACCTTTTTTGCTTTAGGTACAGGTAATTTTGGAGCCTATGCGATGAAAAATAGTTCATATTTTTGGGTATCTGGTAATGGAAAATACTCCGAAGTAGTACGCGCCAGATGGACAGAGGCTACCAAAAATAACGCTACTTATCCAAGATTAACTACGGAATCGGGTGATAATAATTTCCGTAATTCTGACTTTTGGTTATATAAAACAGATCGGTTCAACCTGGCTAAAGTTCAGATTACTTATGACATACCTAAAAACATTTTGCAAAACTTTGTTTTCCAAGATATTTCAATGTATGTAAGTGGATCAAATTTGTTGACCATTTCAAAAGAACGTGAAATTCTGGAGATGAGTGTTGGAAGTGCTCCTCAAACGCGTTTCTATAACTTTGGTATCAAAGCCGTTTTCTAAAGGTCAGTAAATCAAAAAGAAAAGTTATGAAAAATATATTTAGATTTTTGGTTCTTCTACTTGTAATTACATCGTGTGACGATATGTTTGAACCTGCATTGGAAAACATACGTGATTTGGATGTAATGTATAAAGAACCCGTTTATGCGCAAGGTCTTCTTGCAAATGCATACATACTGCTTCCGTATTCATCGAATCCAACCAGTGAGGTTGCTACCGATAATGCAGTAACCAATGAAATTTCAGACAATTTTCTGTCGATGGCTACCGGCTCCTGGAGTTCGGATAATAATCCTACCTCACAATGGGAAAGCAGACAAAATGCTATTCAATACATTAATCTCTTTTTAGCCAATACTGATGAAGTATTGTATAGTAAGAATGAAGCTATCAATACAATGTTTAATGACAGACTAAAAGGAGAAAGCTATGCATTGAGAGCCTTACATATGTATTATCTTTTAATGGCTCACGGAGGTTGGTCTGCTGATGGACAACTATTGGGAGTAACTATTCGTACAGAACCTGAAACCGTAGAATCTGATTTTAATCAGCCTCGTAATACTTTTCAGGAATGTCTTGATCAAATATTTGATGATATTGACCAGGCATTAGAACTTTTACCATTGGATTATGGAGATATTAGTGATGCGCAGATTCCTCAGAAATATAAGGACTTGGGTGTTACCAATGCAGGAGATTACAACAGAGCAAATGGAAATCATATTAAAGGTCGAATTAACGGTCGAATTATTGAAGCCGTAAAAGCTCAAGTGGCACTCTTGGCAGCTAGTCCTGCTTATACTTCAGGTAATGATGTAACATATGAAGATGCTGCAAAGTTTGCAGCTCAGGTTCTAAATCGCATAAACGGAATAGCTGGAATGGATATGGATGGTGGAACCTGGTATGCAAATACCTCGGAGATTGATGATTTAGGAGCAGGAGTTGTTCCGGCAGAGGTCATTTGGCGTAGTCCAATTGAAAGTAACAATAACCTTGAGAAGGATAATTTTCCACCTTCTGTTTACGGAAACGGACGAATCAATCCTACACAAAATTTAGTGGATGCTTTTCCAATGAGTAACGGTTATCCTATTACACATACTAGTTATGATCCTGAGTTTCCGTATCAAAACAGAGATCCTCGATTGGAGAAGTATGTTGTAGTTAATGAGAGTGTTCAAGGGCCTAATAATTCAGAGATTGTTACCGGTACTTATAGCGACAATAATGATGGTATCAATAAGGATAACGGATGGTCAACAAGAACCGGATATTACCTGAGAAAATTGTTAAGATCAGATTGTAATCCAGATCCTACATATGATACCAAACAAAAACACTATGTTGCGCGAATCAGGTATACTGAATTATTCCTGATTTATGCAGAGGCAGCCAATGAGGCATGGGGACCAACCGGAACTGGTGGAAATACTTATTCAGCCTATGACGTAATTAAAGCTATCCGTCAAAGAGCTGGTATCGATGAACAAGATCTTTACCTGGAGTCAATTAAAGGTAATAAAGACCTGATGAGAGAATTGATTAGAAATGAGAGACGTCTGGAATTGTGTTTTGAAAACCACCGTTTTTGGGATTTAAGAAGATGGAAAGTATCTGATTTGAATGAAACGGCACTTGGAATGCAAATAGGTGATATTGATGGAACCAAGGTTTATACTTCAATTGAGGTTGAATTAAGAAACTTTAAACCTTATATGTATCATGGCCCTATTCCTTACAGAGAATTACAAAAGTGGAGTGCATTAGTTCAAAATGCAGGTTGGTAAAATAATGATAAAAGTGATAAGCTATGAATAAGATGAAACAATATAAAGGAATTTGGAGGCTGAGTATTATATTCATTAGTTTCTGGATTACATCTTGCGAGAATAATGAAGTGATTTTTCCTGACTTTGATTATACTACTGTGTATTTTGCCAATCAATATCCTGTAAGGACAATTGTTTTGGGCGATGACATTTATGATAATACCTTGGATAATGAGCATAAATGTAAGATATATGCAACCATGGGAGGTGTATATCAAAATGACAAGAATATAGAAATTGATGTGGAAGTAAGCAACGAGCTATGTAATAATCTTTATTATTCGAATGGTGAAGAAGTTTTGGCAATGCCTTCAGAATATTATTCTTTGGCCTCTGATAAGATGTTCTTGAACAAGCAATTGCAGGGTGGAATAGAGGTGCAATTGACGGATGCATTCTTTGCAGATGCAAATGCCATTAAAAACACTTATGTAATACCTTTAGTAATGACTGATGTAGCTAATGCTGATTCAATTTTGGGTGGATTGGCTAAGAATGATAGTCCAATCAGAACTAATCTCGCAGATTGGGATGTGACACCAAAGGATTATGTATTGTATTGTGTTAAGTATATTAACAAATGGCATGCAATTTACTTAAGAAGAGGAACGGATGTGATTAAAACTGGCAATATAGTTGAAACAGTGATCCGAAGAGAAGCGAGTGTTGAATATGATGAGTTAAGTTATTGTTCAACAACTTCATTAAGCTCAGTTGAATTGCCAATTAATGTTGTTAATGCAAATGATGAGAATGTGACATGTACTTTACTACTTACTTTTGATCAGGAGGATAATTGCAATGTGTCTTCAAATGATAATGGTTTTGCAGTGACTGGTTCAGGTAAATTTGTCATTGATGGAGAAAAGAAAAGCTGGGGCAATAAAGATCGCAATGCCTTGTATCTGGATTATACAATCAATGTGGATGGTAAAACATATTCAACTAAAGATACTCTTGTGGTTAGAGATAGGGGTATTAAACCTGAATATTTTTCTCCGGAGTATATAGTTAAGTAGTATTTAAATTCATATTATAATGAAGTATTTAAATAAAATAGGGTTAGGAGTCATTTCTGTTTTGTCAATGGTTTCCTGCGCCGAAAATAGTTTACTTGACTTTGATGTCAAGAAACCTGAAAGTGTTCAAATGTATGAATACCTGAAAGACTATGATGTATTAAAGGCGTATGTTAATCGCACCGAAAACCCTGATTTCATTCTTGGAGCAGGCGTTTCGTTAAATGATTACATTCAAAAAGATTACAGAAATAGTTTCATTTCGTCCAATTTTGATGAAATGACTGCCGGTTATGCTATGAAGCATGGGGCCATTGTTGGTGATAATGGAAGCATGTCTTTTACCGGAGTGGAAAGATTTATTGAAACAGCAAAGGAAGCTGGAATTACCATTTATGGTCATACTTTATGTTGGCATGCTAATCAAAAAGCGTCTTACCTGAATACTACGATTGCTGATCGTGAAATTGAAATTGATCCGAATGATGCCAACAATGCTTTACAAATTACAACTCCAGAGGCGAAGGCTAATATCTGGGATTGGCAGCTTGAATACACAATGCCTACTCCATTAACTGAGGGTGTGGAATATACATTAACAATGCGTGCAAAAGCTTCAAGTGTCTATACGGTTGGATTTTGGAGAACAGATGGGGCAACAACCAATTATGGTCCGGACATTGCTTTGGGTGAAACATGGGGCGATGTTACTGTAACATTTACACCGACTATGAATGCTACCAGATTACAGTTTTGTTTCGGAACATTTGGAGGTGATCTGTTTTTTGATGATATGGTGCTTACCGCAAGTGGTTCGGAAGATAATTTAATAGGAAATGGAACCTTCGATGAAGATGATCTAAGTCAATGGGGAAAACCTAGTTGGCATTCATACACCTTTTCAATTGAAGGTACTGCAGCAGGACCTGCTACTTGGTGGACTAACCTGGTAAATAACAGTAATGTCGAAACTGATGATGTTTCAAGCTTCTTTGCAACTGAGATAACCGTTGGTCCAGATGCTGCTACAATTGGTGCTGATGGAACAGGAGCAGATGGAGTGGGTAGAGCAATTGTTGTTAAGTCGGGAGATAATCCAAGTAATGACTGGGATACACAGTTCTTTGTGAAAGGACCTATGCAATTGGAAGAAGGTCAAGCCTATCGCTTTAGTATGAAGGTTAAAGCAGATAAGCCTGCAACTATAGCATCTCAAGCACATAATAATCCTGGAGGCTATTTACATTGGTCAATGGTTGGTAGTCCTGCAGTTACTACTGAATGGCAGGAATATTCTAATTCAGGAGTAATTTCAGCCAGTCAAGCAGGAATGAACACCATCGCGTTTAATCTTGCTATTCTAAAAGAAGCCAATACGTATTATTTCGATGATATTGTATGGGAGATTGAGGAATCAGGAAATACAATACCTCTAACAGATGAAGAAAAAAGAGATACTATTTCTTATGAATTAGAAAGATGGATTTCAGGAATGTTAGAGGTTTCAAAGGACTATGTTAAAGCATGGGATGTTGTTAATGAACCAATGGATGATGGAAATCCGTATGAATTAAAATCAGGCTTAAATAAAGCTCCTGCAGATTTCGCAAGTGATGAATTTTACTGGCAGGATTATCTGGGTAAAGATTATGCAGTAATGGCTTTTAAACTGGCTCGTCAATATGGTAATGAAAGTGATATTCATTTTATTAATGATTATAATTTAGAGTATAATTTAGATAAATGTAAAGGTTTGATTGCCTATGTTGAGTACATTGAGACTCATGGTGCCAGAGTTGATGGAATTGGAACGCAAATGCATATTAATGTTGATTCGGATAAAGATAAGATTGCTCAAATGTTTGAACTTTTAGCAGCAACTGGAAAGCTAATTAAAGTTTCGGAGTTGGATATTGGCATTAATAAAAAAACATCGGAAGCAACAGAAGAAGATTATCAGGCTCAAGCTGAAATGTATGCATATGTAGTGAACAAGTACAAGGAATTGATTCCAGTATCACAACAATATGGAATAACAGTTTGGAGTCCTACGGACAGTCCGGCAGAATCTTCTTGGAGAGGTGGAGAACCAATTGGGTTATGGACATTAAATTATTCACGCAAACACTCATATGCTGCTTTTGCAGATGGTTTATCGGGTAATTAGAATAGTTTTTTTCATAGAATTAGATGAGGGGGTGTCTTAACCAGACATCCCCTCATTTTTTAATGAGTTTGTGTTGCATTGGAATAGAATTGCTGGTTATAAATTAGAGTATAAAACCATAAGCTTATTATAGAACTGTAAGTGAGGTTGTTTGTGTGTGGAGTTGAGGGGATGGAATGTGCGATATTATAAATCATATATTCATAATTAAAGGTTGAATTGAAGTCTCGTATTTATTTTTGAGTAATTATTAGTGCCGTAATCTAATATGAATTGATTCTAGGCACAAATTTGAAAACTAAAGCCAATGAAAAATCAAACAACACCAAATCACAGATTTTTATTTTCAGTGAATTGTATGAGTATTTTTACTGTAATATTTATTCTTGGTATTTATTCCTGTAGTAACGAATCTACCCAACAACAAGATGTACGCCAACGAATATCCATTAATCAAGATTGGCATTTCTTTAAATACGAATTGGACTCTATTGCAGATAGGTTGATTTACGATATTCGTCCCCAGACAGAAGAAGGCAATGTGGTGAAAGATGCCGATTCGAAACCAACCCAAGCCGTTGATATAAAATCGGTAGAAAACGTTTTAAAAGCGTGGATTTTACCAACAGCTAATCCTTTTATCAGCGATTCAACTCAAAGACATAGCTGTCCGGAAGGTAATCCTGGAGGAGATTTTCCCTTTGTTCAGGCTGAATTTAACGATGCTGACTGGGAATGCATTAATTTGCCGCACGACTGGGCAATAAAAGGCCCTTTTCAGGAAGGCTGGGATTCGGAAGTTGGCGGAGGAATGGGACGCCTGCCCAGCAATGGTGTGGCCTGGTACCGCAAAAAACTGGACATACCGGCTTCTGATGCCGGAAAGTCAATTTTTCTTGATATAGACGGAGCCATGTCGTATGCCATGGTTTGGTGCAACGGACAGTTGGTTGGAGGATGGCCATACGGTTATGCATCGTTCCGACTCGATTTAACTCCTTACCTGGTTCCCGGCAGTGCGAACCAATTGGCTATTCGTTTGGATAATCCAAACTATTCGGCCCGATGGTATCCCGGAGGTGGAATTTACCGTAATGTGTGGCTTGTTAAAACAAATCCGGTTCATGTGGCTCATTGGGGCACATTTGTAAAAACCAGCGCTGTTAGCACCGAATCTGCCCGACTTGATTTGGAAGTGAAAATTGAAAACAGTTCCGAAAAATACATTGAAGTGAAACTGATTACGAAGATTTTTGAACTGGACGAAAACGGATATCGAAAAGAAGCTGTTGTTGGAAAATTCGCCACTCAGGAATTGAGTGTGGCTGCAGGAAGTCAAGTTAAAGTTGAAACGGGCACAGTGCTGAAAAATCCAAAACTTTGGGGACCTCTTCCAACACAACAACCGAACAGATATGTTGCCGTCACTGAACTTTACGAAAATGAAAAATTAATCGATCAATACGAAACACGATTTGGTGTTCGCGATGTGAAATTCGACCCGAATGAGGGAATTATCGTTAATGGCGAAAAAATCAGACTTCAGGGAGTCAACCAACATCATGATTTGGGCGCTTTGGGTGCTGCATTTAATACCCGTGCAGCCGAACGCCAGTTGGAAATGTTACGCGATATGGGCTGTAATGCCATTCGTATGGCTCATAATCTTCCTGCCCCCGAATTACTTGAACTCACCGATAAAATGGGCTTCTTGGTAATGGACGAAATTTTTGATTCGTGGGAACAGAAAAAAACACCTTACGATTTTCATCTTATTTTTCCGGATTGGTCAGAAGCCGATACTCGGGCTTTTATCCGTCGCGATCGTAACCATCCATCGGTCATTGCATGGAGTTTTGGTAACGAAGTAGGAGAACAATATACCGGTGTAGAAGGTGCCGCAGTTGGACAACGATTATCTAATTTCGTGAAGGAAGAAGATCCGACCCGGCCTACCATTACAGCTATGAATTTTGCCAAACCATTCATGGAACTTCCTAAAGTTCCCGATATTATTGGTTTAAACTATCAGGGCGAAGGAATCCGTCAGGAAGCAATATTCGAAGGAACCGACCGTATTCGTACAGCACCGCAATACGATGCATTTCACGAAAAATTTCCGCAGAAAGTTATCATCAGTACCGAAACAGCATCAGCTTTTAGTAGTCGTGGTGTCTATTATTTCCCTGTCTCTAATGCTGTTAGTTCTCCGGTTCGCGATGGTATGGGCGGCGATTCTAAAGCTGGACAAGTGAGTTCGTACGAGCTCTATGCAGTTGATTTTGGATCAAGCGCCGACAAAGTTTTTGCTGCTCAGGATGCCCATCCGTTTGTTGCCGGCGAATTTGTGTGGACCGGCTGGGATTACCTGGGAGAGCCAACCCCGTATTACCAGGCTCGAAGTTCGTATACCGGTATTATCGATTTGGCCGGCTTCAAAAAGGACCGTTTTTACCTTTATCAGTCACGTTGGTGTCCCGATTACCCGATGGTGCATATTCTACCGCACTGGAACTGGCCTGATCGTGTTGGAGAAGTTACCCCGGTACATGTATTTACTTCGGGCGATGAAGTGGAATTGTTCCTGAATGGAAAATCATTGGGTAAAAAACAAAAGGGCGAATTCGAATATCGCCTGCGTTGGGATGATGTACTTTACAAACCGGGCGAACTAAAAGCTGTCGCGTATAAAAACGGACAAAAGTGGGCTGAAGAACTGGTTCAAACAACTGGGGAAATAGCTCAATTAAAGGCCGAAGCCGATCGCAACGAAATAAAAGCTGATGGTACCGATCTTTCGTTTATCACGGTGAAAGTTGCTGATAAAGACGGATTGACTGTACCGGATGCTTCGAATTTAATTCGTTTTAGCATTGAAGGTCCTGGCGAAATTGTTGCAACCGACAACGGTGACCCAACCAATATGGTTGCTTTCCCTTCAACAGAACGAAATGCTTTTAGCGGCTTGTGTCTGGTGATTGTAAAGGGAGTTGAAGGTAAGTCTGGAACAATAGTACTAAAAGCAGAGTCCGATAACATTCAGTCTGCAAGTATAGCAATACAGTCGAAACCATGAATACATAATATACAATAGAAAGAGAACTGAACAATGAGACTAGAATCGAACAATACAAAACTAATTTGGTGTTGCACTTTGCTGTTGCTATTACAGCTTTCGCAACCTGTTTGGGCCGGGAGTCCGGAGGCTTATGTCGGATTTACAAAACAGACAGGTAGCTTTACGCTTGCTGCCGATAAACAGCAAACCTCAATAGTAGTCGATGAAACCGATTATCCGGGAATAACTACTGTTGTCGGTTGGTTTGCGAATGACCTGAAAATGGTCTCAGGACAGGTGGCAGAAATTCATCAATCGGAATTACCTCAGTCTAAACAAATGGTTTTAGTCGGAACCATTGGTAAAAACCAGTGGATTGATCAATTAATAAAAGAAGGTAAAATTGATGTTTCGGAAATAAAAGGCCAGTGGGAGCGAAGTCTTACCCAGGTTGTTGAAAATCCGTTTCCGGGCATAGAACAGGCATTGATCCTGGCAGGAAGCGACAAACGCGGAACAATTTACGCTATGCTTAACTTGTCACGGGCAATGGGAGTTTCACCATGGTACTGGTGGGCTGATGTGCCGGTTGATAAACACGAAGCGGTTTATGTAAAGGCAGGCCGTTATGTTACTGAAAGTCCGAAAGTGAAATATCGCGGAATTTTTCTGAATGATGAAGAACCGGCTTTGGGTGGTTGGGTACGTGCAACCTTTGGTGGATTTAATGCACAGTTTTACAGTCATGTTTTTGAATTAACCTTGCGTTTGCGTGGTAACTTCCTGTGGCCCGCTATGTGGGGAAAAGCATTTTTTGATGATGATCCGGAAAATGGTGTTCTGGCCGATAAGCTTGGAATTGTAATGAGCACCTCGCATCACGAACCAATGGGGCGTGCACAGGAGGAGTGGCATCGTTATGGTTCCGGTTCATGGGATTACAATAAAAATAAAGAAGTTCTTTCTGATTTCTGGAAAAAAGGAATGGAACGCAATAAGAACTGGGAAACCATTGTAACAGTTGGTATGCGTGGCGATGGTGATGAGGCCATGGAAGAGGGTACTAACATTTCGTTGTTAGAAAAAATTGTGAAAGATCAGCGCAAAACCATCAGCAAAGTGACCGGTAAAAAAGCGGAAGAAACACCTCAGGTATGGGCTTTGTATAAGGAGGTGCAGGATTACTACGATAAAGGCATGCGTGTTCCTGATGATATTACTCTGCTACTTTGCGACGATAATTGGGGAAATGTTAGAAAATTACCCGATGTGAATGCTCCGGTTCGTAAAGGCGGCTATGGAATGTACTATCATGTAGATTATGTTGGAGGGCCGAGAAGTTACAGATGGATTAATGTGAGCCAGATTCATCGGATTTGGGAGCAAATGAGCCTGACCTATAGTCATGGCGTGGATCGTATTTGGGTGTTAAATGTTGGCGATTTAAAACCAATGGAGTTTCCGATAAGTTTTTTCCTTGATATGGCATGGGATCCAACTGTCTTTAATGCTGATAACCTATACCGTTATACTGTTAATTGGTGTACGGAGCAGTTCGGTGATAAATATGCTGAAGACGCAGCACGTATTCTTAATTTGTATACCAAATATAACCATCGGGTTACGCCCGAATTGCTCGATCATAAAACATTTAGTCTCAAAAACTACAATGAGTTCGAACGGGTACGTAATGATTATCGTGATTTAACACTGGATGCATTGCGCATTTATAATTTTTTACCTAACGAGTACAAGGATGCTTTTGATCAGTTGGTTCTTTTTCCAACCAATGCCAGTTGCAACCTTTACGAAATGTACTTTGCTGTGGCAATGAACCATAATCTGGCTGCCGAAAATGATCCGTCTGCCAATGATTGGGCTGATGTTGTAGAAGAGTGTTTTGAGCGCGATTCGCTGTTTACTGTACATTACAACAAGCAAATAGCCAATGGCAAATGGATTCATCAAATGGATCAGATACGTATTGGTTATAAAACATGGGCAGAGCCCCGCCAAAGTACAATGCCGGAAGTTGTTCGGATTGAAGTGCCTTTGAAATCTAACTCAGAACTCGTTTTTGTTGAAGCTGATGGATATGTTTCAATTGAAGCAGCTAATTATCAACATGCAAATGGAACCAATAAAATTCGATGGAAGGTTATTCCCGAATTGGGCAAAACTGATTCAGGCATTACAACGTTCCCGCAGAATTTTTATCCATCCAAAGGAGATTCGGTTTACCTGGAATATGCCATTGATTTTAAATCGACCGGAACATTTGATATACATATTTGGGTTTCACCAACATTGAATTTCAATGCAAATAAAGGATTGCGTTATGCAGTTTCGGTTGATGGCGGTAAAGAGAAAGTGGTCAATTTTAATGGTGCATATCGGGGTGAACTTGGAAAATGGCAGGCAGAGAGGATGATTAAATCGACCGTACAACAGTCAATAAGCGATGCCGGTGTGCATCTGCTTCGCATACGGGTTCTGGAACCAGGTATTGTATTCCAGAAAATAATGATTGATACCGGAGGTTTAAAGCCTGCTTATTTGGGTGCACCTCAGAGCAAACAAAAAAAAATAAAAAATGAATCGATATAAAATGGGGTTACGATTAGTATATATGCTTTTGCTTGCGTTAGTTTCACTTCCTTCGCTGGCGGCAGTAAAATTACCGCGCCTCGTGAGTAATGGCATGATTCTCCAGCGGGATGAACCTTTAAAAATATGGGGATGGGCCGATCCCTCGGAGAAAGTTACCGTTAAGTTTTTGGATAAAATTTATAAAACTAAAGCTGATAAAGCCGGCAATTGGCAATTGGAGTTGGCTCCGGCTTTAGCAGGTGGACCGTATACAATGGAAATAAACGAAATCGAATTAAGCGATATTTTGGTTGGTGATGTGTGGTTATCATCAGGACAATCAAATATGGAATTGCCTGTTCGAAGGGTAATGGATTTGTATGCCCAAGAAATCAATAAGGTAAATAATACCAATATCCGATTGTTTCGGTCTTCAACCCGAAAAGATGAAATAACGGCACAAACTGACTATCCGGATGGATCATGGTTGCCTGCAACACCAAAAAATATTGGTGACTTCTCTGCTGTTTCTTGGTTTTATGCCAATAACCTGCATCAAAAATACCAGGTTCCAATCGGTATTATTAGTACCGCAATCGGTGGTTCACCAGCCGAATCGTGGTTAAGTAAAAATAAAGTTGAGAAGTACCTTAATGACTGGACTGAAAAGAAAGCGCACAGCGATTCTGTTCGGGCAAAGATGAAGGAAGAAGAGCCTGAAAAACTGGCTTATAACTGGAGTGTCGAAGTGAATAAAAATGATCCCGGTACCGGTAGATGGTCAAAGGATGATGTTGATGTTACGGATTGGAACCAAATTTCCTTGCCCGGATTCTGGACAGACAAAGGAGTTGAATTGAGAAACGGATCTATTTGGTTCTGCAAGGAATTCAATGTGGCAGATTCCTTGGCTGTAAAAGAAGCTATTTTGCGTTTGGGATGCATTATCGACAGCGACTCTACATTTGTAAACGGCATTTTTGTTGGAAACATAACATACCGTTATCCACCGCGTATTTACAACTTGCCCAAAGGTGTGCTTAAACCTGGAAGAAACAAGTTGATGGTACGCGTATTTTGTCAAGGTGGACGTGGCGGTTTTGTAGAAGAGAAACCTTACGAAGTTCGAGTTGGCTCGCAGGTTATTGACCTTACAGGTGACTGGAAATATCATATTGGTGCAAAACTAAATCCCCCGTTTGGTCCTCCGGGACTATCCTTCATGCCTGGTGGTTTATTCAATAGTTTAATCAGTCCTGCACATAATTACAAAATCAAAGGAGTGATATGGTTTCAGGGAGAATCGAACACCGGACGTGGAAATGAATACGAACAATTGTTTAAAAGTATGATTCAGGATTGGCGGTCACAATTCGATCATCCTGAACTACCATTCTTGTATGCTCAGTTGGCCAATCTGGGTGTTCCTCAAAAACAAACAGTTAATAGTGGTTGGGCTGAAGTTCGTGATGCACAGCGTCGCACATTAGAACTGTCAAATACCGGTATGGCTGTTACTTTCGATATTGGAGAGTGGAACGACATTCATCCATTAAACAAAAAAGAAGTAGCACTACGTTTGTTTCTCGAGGCTCAGCGTGTTGCTTATAACAATAGTTCGATTATTAGTTCCGGGCCTTTGTATGAATCAATGAAAACCGAAGACGGAAGCATCATTCTTACATTCAAATCAGTCGGGCAGGGCCTATATGCCAATAACCTCTTAGAAGGATTTCAGATTGCCGGAGAAGATGGTCGCTTCGTATGGGCTAATGCAGTGGTGATGAACCGAAATACTGTAAAGGTATGGAGTCCAAAAATTTCTGATCCAAAAATAGTACGATATGCCTGGGAGGATAATCCTGCAGGTGCAAACCTTAAAAATAAGGAAGAGCTCCCGGCTTCACCTTTTTCAACTGAAATTAAAAACAATTAATCAATTAAATGATGAATACAAGTTCTCATAAGCTCTCTGTTGTCGAAAAAATCGGGTATAGTCTCGGTGATCTGGCAGCCAATCTGGTTTTTCAAACCTTGATTACCTATTTAGCTTATTTCTATACCGATATTTACGGTCTTGAAAACAACGATGCCTCAGTAATAATGCTTGTTGTTGGTTTGGTTGCAGCCTTTATGTTTAACCCGATCATTGGTGCATTAGCTGACCGAACAAATTCTAGATGGGGAAAGTTTCGACCATGGATTTTATATACATCGGTTCCAATGGGAGTAGTGGCATTATTAGCCTTTACAACGCCCGACTTCTCATACCAGGGTAAACTGATTTATGCTGCAGCAACCTATACTTTATTATTGTTGTTGTATGCGGGGAGCAATTTACCCTATTCAGCTTTGAGTGGTGTAATTACAGGTGATATGGGTGAGCGTAACAGTATCTCTTCCTCTCGTTTTGTGGCGGTGATGTTTGCTCAGTTTTTCGTGCAGGTTTTTATGTTGCCAATTATCGAATATGCAGGTGGTGGCGATAAAGCAGCAGGAATGGAGGTAGTAATGACCTGGTTGGCTATTACCGGAACCATTATGTTGATTATTACTTTTTTAACAACCAAGGAACGCATTGTTCCCAAAGCTGAACAAAAATCAACTCTAAAAGAAGATATCTCAGATCTTATAAAAAACAGACCTTGGATCATTATGCTCACGGTGACCATTCTTATTTTTATCACCCTGGCAATGAAGGGAGGAGCGTATGTTTATTATTTTAACAACTACGTTGATGCCATTGCGTTAGAAAAATTCATTCAGCCCATCCTGAAGGCTTTATCTGCTATCGGACTCAACTTCTTTGGCTCTGATCCAACTTCTGCGGGTTTCGGTCTATTTAATGCGGGTGGTATTATCTTTATGATTGTTGGTATATCTTTTTCGAAAAAACTGGCTGACAAATATGGTAAAAGGGATGTGTATATGAGTGGACTGTTAGTTTCAACCTTGTTTATCCTTGCTTTCTATGTTTTCCCCGCACAAAGTGTGGTACTAATGTTTACATCTCAGATTTTTCACGGTTTCTTTTACGGTATTACCATTCCAATTCTTTGGGCAATGATTGCCGATGTAGCTGATTATTCCGAATGGAGAAATAACCGCCGTGCTACAGCTATTATATTTTCTGCCATGATGGTTGGTTTAAAAGCCGGACTGGCAATTGGTGGTGCATTGGTTGCCTGGATTCTTGGTTTGTATGGATATGTGCATAAAGAATTGTTGGATGCAGGACAGGAAATTATACAGCCTGAATCGGTTAGTGTTGGAGCAAAGATGCTGGTTAGTGTTTTTCCATCTATTCCTTTCTTAGTGGCCACTGGTTTGCTTTTTTTCTATGCAATTAATAAAAAATTGGAAGTGCAGCTCGAAAAAGATTTGATGGCAAGGCGAAATGAAGAATAAAAACAATAAAATAACAGTAATTCAATAAAACACAGACAAAATGAAAAAAGTGAAATATAAACCGTTATTACTTGTTCTTGCAGTGTTGCAATTGATTGCCTGTAACGGACCACAGCAAGCAAATAAGGAAATGCTGAAAGATGCCTTTACTGGTAAATTCTATATTGGTACAGCTCTTAATGAATGGCAAATTACGGGTCGTGATACCGCTTCCTTAAATGTGACAAAAGAACATTTTAATGCCATCGTTGCCGAGAATTGTATGAAAAGTGGAGAAATACAACCGGAAGAAGGAGTATTTGATTTTTCACTGGCCGATAAGTTTGTTGATTTTGGTGAGCAACACAACATGTTCATCACCGGTCATTGCTTGATATGGCATTCGCAGGCTCCTAAATGGTTTTTTACCGATAGTTTGGGAAATGATGTTTCACGTGAGGTTTTAATCGGCCGCATGAAAACACATATTGAAACAGTAGTGGGGCGTTATAAAGGTAGAATTAAAGGTTGGGATGTAGTAAATGAGGCGATTGTTGAAGATGGCTCATTTCGTAAAAGCAAATTTTATCAGATTGTCGGAGAGGATTTCATCAAGTTGGCCTTTCAGTTTGCCCACGAAGCCGACCCTGATGCAGAGTTGTATTACAACGATTACAACGAATGGTACCCGGGAAGGCGCGATGCAATAGTGGCAATGATTAAAAAGTTTAAGGCTGATGGAATACGTATTGACGGAATAGGCATGCAGGGACACATTGGAATGAGTGGTCCATCTATCGAGGAATATGAAGAAGCCATAATGGCCTATGCCAATGAGGGCATGAAAGTAATGGTGACAGAATTGGATATGTCTATTCTACCCAATCCGAGTTTTGGCGATTTAGGTGCTGATATATCCACAAATTTCGAATATCGCAAAGAAATAAATCCATATGAAGATGGAATAGTTCCACTGGAAAAGCAAAATGAGTGGGATTCGCGCATGGTTGAATTTTTTAATCTGTTTTTAAAACATTCTGATGATATAACAAGGGTAACGCTTTGGGGTGTCAATGACAGAATATCGTGGAAAAACAATTTTCCAGTTAGAGGACGTACAGATTATCCTTTGTTATTTGACCGGGAAAATCAACCAAAATCCATAGTAGGAAAACTGATTGATTTGGCTAAGCAGACGAAGTAAGTATAAGAAAAAATTTAAAATTATTCAGAATGAAAGAACCAAGATACCTTGTACCTCATTTATACACTGCCGATCCGGCTGTACATGTGTTTAATGGCAAGTTATATATTTATCCTTCACACGACGTTGAGTCGGGCATACCCGAAAACGATAATGGTGATCACTTTGATATGCGCGATTATCATATCTTTTCGATGGATGATATTGAAGGAGTAGTGACTGATCATGGGGTTGGTCTGGATGTAAAAGACATTCCATGGGCAGGCCGCCAGTTGTGGGATTGTGATGCAGCCTATAAAAACGGAAGATATTATCTATATTTTCCGGTAAAGGATAAAACCGACATTTTCCGCATTGGAGTGGCAGTTAGTGATAAACCTGAAGGTCCTTTTATTGCCCAGGAAGCCCCAATGAAAGGAAGTTATTCAATTGACCCTTGTGTATTCGAAGATGAAGATGGTGTGCATTACATGTATTTTGGTGGTTTGTGGGGTGGACAATTGCAGCGATACAGAAACAATAAAGCCATTGAATGCGGACATGAGCCTAATGATGATGAACCGGCATTGCCATCGAGGGTTGTGAAGTTGAGTGATGATATGCTCGAGTTTGGCGAAGAACCCAAGGAAGTGATTATTCTGGATGAAAAAGGTGATGTAATTTCTGCAGGTGACCACGATCGCCGTTTTTTTGAGGCATCGTGGATGCACAAGTACCAGGGTAAGTACTATTTCTCCTACTCAACCGGAGATACTCACAAACTGTGCTATGCCATCGGTGATAATCCGTATGGGCCATTTACCTATCAAGGGGTTATTTTAACGCCAGTAGTTGGTTGGACCACACATCATTGTATTGTTGAGTTTAAAGAGAAATGGTACTTGTTTTATCACGATTGTGTTCCATCTGGTGGCAAAACCTGGTTACGAAGCTTAAAAGTAATTGAACTGCAGTACGACAAAGGTGGTCAGATTGAAACTATCAATGGAATGATCTAGTTTTATCTATGCAATGAAATTAATAAAGGAGTAAAGCAGAAACCTTCTAATCTAAGCGACTTTAATGGTCGTGGATTAGAAGGTTTTTTTATCATAAGGTTTAATTGGCATCATAACTTTATTATACTCTTTCTGATATATATTCTCCTTAATGATTCTTTAGCAATAATTGTACGTGGTCAATGTTTTAAAGCGAACTTCAAACGAAATATCCGAAATTATAGATGGAATATCTAGGATTTAAATAGTAACCTCTTTCTATCAATTAGTTTTACTCCAAATGAGGTTTGTGTATTTGGTAAGATAGATATTCAATACTTCCATTAATAGCTTCGGCAAATGTGGCTTTCTGAATAATAATTTGTAATAAAAAAATATTGTAGACAATGAAGAATACCCGGCAGACAATATGGACACTAATTGCATTACTAATAACTTTGAATGTATATGCGAAACAACCGGTGAAGAAAGATAAAGTGACGAATGCCCCAGTCTTTTCAGCCTTTACTTATGAGGGTACAGACGAAGTGTATAGTAACAACCCCTTAAAAGAGAATGAGTTTTATAATCCAATCCTGCAAGGCTGTTACCCCGACCCGGCCATAGCTAAAAAAGGTGACGATTATTTTATGGTTTGTTCATCATTTGCCATGTTTCCGGGGGTTCCGATTTTTCATTCTAAAGATCTGGTCAACTGGACAGACCTTGGTGGAGTGTTAAACCGTGAATCACAACTTGATGTATCCGACTGTGGTATTAGTGCCGGAATATATGCCCCTGGTATTACCTACAACAGCTATAATGATACTTTTTACATGATTACCACCGGATTTACCGGTGGTTTGGGTAACTTTATTGTAAAAACCAAGGATCCTTTGAAAAAGAATTGGAGTGATCCTATCAAATTAAAATTTGATGGTATTGACCCATCGATCTTCTTTGATGATGACGGTAAGGCTTATGTTGTGCACAATGATGCCCCTGACCAGGGTAAAGAATTATATGTTGGTCATCGTGTGATCAAAATTTGGGAGTACGATATCGAAAATGATCAAATAATTGAAGGAACTGATAAGATTATTGTAGATGGAGGTGTTGATTTGGCTAAAAAACCAATTTGGATTGAAGCACCGCATATTTATAAAAAAGATGGCAAATATTATTTGATGTGTGCCGAAGGTGGAACCGGAGGTTGGCATAGCGAAGTTATATTCAAAGCAGATAATCCCAAAGGTCCCTACATCCCGGCTCCTAATAATCCAATTCTTACACAAAGGTATTTTAATAGAGTTCGTGCAAATAAAGTGGATTGGGCTGGTCATGCCGATATTATTGAAGGTCCGGATGGAAAGCATTATGGGGTGTTTTTAGCAATCCGCCCTAATGAAAAGCAGCGTGTAAATACTGGTCGTGAAACCTTTATCTTACCCGTTGACTGGTCGGGTGAATGGCCTGTTTTTGAAAACGGATTGATTCCAATGGAGCCTAAATTACAACTACCAGAGGGAGTTGAGAATAAAACCGGACAAGGTGAATTCTTCCCAAATGGTAACTTTACTTATAAAGAGGATTTCTCAGGCGAACAATTAGATTACAGGTGGATTGGATTAAGAGGACCTCGCGAGAATTTCTTAGAAAAGGCAGCTAGTGGAATTCGAATTAAACCATTTGAAAACAACATTAAAGAAGTGAAACCTACTTCCACATTGTTCTATCGTCAAATGCATAAGAATTTTTCATATAGTGTTACCATGAGTTATAAGCCTAATAATGAAAAGGATTTGGCTGGTATTGTTTGTTTGCAAAACGAACATTCCAATTATGTTTTTGGTGTCACAAAGAAAGGCAATGATTACTATCTGCTTTTGCAAAGAAATAGTAAACAACGTTTTGCAAAAGAAGTAAATTCTGAAGTACTTGCTTCAACAAAAATTGACATATCAAAACCGATCGGTTTACAAGTTTCGGCAAAGGGTGATAATTATGATTTTTCGTATTCAACCAACGATAGTGATTTAACAAACTTAGGTGGAGTTGTATCGGGAGATATTCTATCAACAGATGTAGCCGGTGGGTTTACCGGTTGTTTGTTAGGCTTGTATGCAACATCGGCTAATGATGCCATTGTTGATTAATGTTTGTTTGAGAAAGAAAGGTGTACTTAAATAATTATCAATGAATTACATTAGGCGAATTTTAGTGGCGGCTATGGTTTTCTCTGCTTTGTCAGTGAAAGCCCAGTTTCCATATCAAAATCCCAACCTGAGTTCTGAAGAACGGGCAAAAGATTTGATTTCCAGACTGACACTTGAAGAAAAGGCAACCCTGATGTGCGACCAGTCAGATCCGATTCCTGAATTCGGAGTAAAACGGTTCAACTGGTGGAGCGAAGCTCTGCATGGTTATGCGAATAATGATAGTGTTACGGTTTTTCCGGAGCCCATTGGAATGGCAGCCTCTTTCAACGATAAATTATTGTACCATATATATGATGCAGTTTCGGATGAAGCGAGGGCAAAGTATCATCAATGGATACGAGCCGGTAATGAAAATAAACGTTTCTTAAGTCTATCGGTTTGGACGCCTAATGTTAATATTTTTCGTGACCCTCGCTGGGGGCGTGGACAAGAAACTTATGGGGAAGACCCATACCTTACTTCACGCATGGGGGTTGCAGTAATAAAAGGATTACAGGGACCTGAAGATGCAAAATATCGCAAATTGCTGGCTTGTGCAAAACATTATGCTGTCCATTCAGGTCCCGAATGGAGTCGTCATGAGTTGAATTTGAATAATGTTAATCCGCGCGAGTTGTATGAAACATATATGCCCGCTTTTAAAGCTTTGGTTCAGGAGGCTGATGTCAGACAGGTGATGTGTGCCTATCAACGAATAGATGATGAACCTTGCTGTGGAAATACGCGTTTGTTGCAAAGAATACTGCGTGATGAATGGGGATTCAAATATTTGGTTGTATCAGATTGTGGTGCAATAACCGACTTCTTTACGACTCATAATGTATCTTCCGATGCTGTTCATGCTGCTTCTAAAGCAGTTCTCTCGGGTACCGATGTTGAATGCGTATGGGAGAATTACCCATTTAAGAACCTTCCCGAAGCTGTTGAACGTGATTTGATAAAAGAGGAAGATATTGACAAAAGTCTGATGCGTGTTTTGGTTGGTCGTTTTGATCTTGGTGATTTCGATAATGATTCGATTGTACCTTGGGCGCAAATTCCTGCATCAGTTCTTAACAATGAGAAACATCGTCAGCTAGCCCTTGACATGGCAAGGCAAAGCATGACTCTTCTGCAGAATAAAAACAATGTTTTACCTCTGTCAAAGAAACATAAAAAGATAGCTGTTATTGGTCCTAATGCGAATGACAAACCTATGTTATGGGGAAATTATAATGGTACTCCTGTGCGTACCATTTCTATTCTCGATGGAATACAAACAAAAATTGCAGCAGACAAAATATTATATGATAAAGCTTGTGACCTGGTTGAAGACAAGGTAACCGTTAGTTACTTTGGTCAGTGTTCGGTTGATGGTAAACCCGGATTTAAAGCAATTTATTGGAATAATCCAAACCGGGAAGGTGATATTGTAACAACCCAGCAAATTGTAAATCCGATTAAAATGACCACTGCGGGTCAGCACGAATTTGCATCCGGTGTAAAGTTGGAGGGCTTTTCGGCCATTTACGAAACCGATTTCGTTCCAAAGGTCAGTGAAGAAATTGTTTTTAAGGGTGGCGCAACAGGTTATTTTGAATTATTGGTTAATGGAGAAACAATCAAAAAGTATAACAACTGGAGAACGTTGGCATCACGAATACCTTTTAAGGTTGAGGCCGGACAGAAATATAAAATTCAAATTCTCTATAATCAGTCAAATAACTGGCAGGCTAATATTGAATTTGACTTTGGTAAAGAAATAGATGTTGATTATACAAACCTGATCAATAAGTTAAAAGGAGTTGATGATGTGATTTTTGTTGGAGGATTATCCGGTAACCTTGAAGGAGAAGAAATGCCGGTTAATTATCCAGGTTTTAAAGGTGGAGACCGAACAAATATCGAACTACCATCAGTACAGCGTAATTGTCTGAAGGCTTTGAAAGAAGCAGGCAAAAAAGTGATTTTCGTGAATTGCTCAGGATCGGCTATTGCATTGGCTCCTGAAACAGAGAGTTGCGATGCCATTTTACAGGCCTGGTATCCGGGCGAATCGGGTGGTCTGGCGGTTGCTGACGTGTTGTTTGGCGATTATAACCCTTCAGGAAAGTTACCTGTAACTTTCTATGAAGACTCTGAAAAGCTGGGTGATTTCGAGGATTATTCAATGAAAGGAAAAACCTATCGTTATACAACTGAAGCTCTGTTTCCGTTTGGGTTTGGTTTAAGTTATACTCAATTCAATATTGGAGAGGCTAAAGCCGACAAAAACATTATTCAGCCCAATGAATTGGTTGAACTGTCAATTCCTGTATCCAATGTGGGGCAACGCAGTGGAACTGAGATTTTACAGGTTTATATACGCAAAGTTAACGATATGGATGGACCCCTTAAAAGCCTGAGAGCTTATGAACGGGTTGAACTGGCAAAAGGCCAAACGATCAAGGCTAAAATAGTATTACCTCCATCATCATTTGAGTTCTACGATTGGTCACAGAGAAAAATGACAGTTACCAAAGGTGAGTACGAAGTTTATTATGGAAATAGTTCAAAAGAGGAAGATCTAAAGAAAATTAGAATTTCCGTTTTATAAGTTATCAGATTAACTTAACTGTTTTTAAGTAAAGGGATGAGACTTTTAAATACCTTGATTATTTTCCTACTTCTGGGTGTTGTTAATACTTCTGCTAGTGCATTTGTTATTAATTCTCCCGACAAAAAAATTCAAGTTCAATTAATAAATGACCGAAAAAGTGACTGTTGTAAATGGTATTTAAAAGTTGGATATCTTGTTGGAGAGAATTATAGTGAAATAATTCCCCGCATTGATTTGGGTTTGGTTCGAAATGATCAGGTATTTGCAAAAGAATTAAAACTGGTTAAAACGAGTAAGATACATACCTTGTATGAAGACTATCATTCGATGCACGGAAAGCGTTCTAATAGAACAAATGAAGGTAATGAGGTACTTGTGACTTTTGTAACTCCACAAAAATCGAAAATGAATCTGTTTTTAAGAGTTTATAATGATGGGGTTGCTTTTCGGTATGAATTTCCGGATAAAGAAGGTAGCTATATTATAAATGATGAATTAACAGCTTATTCTGTTTCAGATAGTACCAAAAGGTGGTTAGAGAAATTTAATCCGGCAAACGAAGGGCTTTATTCCTGCCAGATGGATGGCAGTATACAACAGGATTGGTGCTATCCGGCACTTTTTCAGTGTCAGGACAGCGATTGTTGGTTTCTGATTCATGAAGCAGATCTTGATCGAAACTACTGCGGAACCAAATTAACAAATTTTGGAGATGGAAATGTTTATAAACTCACTTTTCCTGATGATTGGAATGGCAGAGGTACAGGCCACATATCTCCGTCAATAACGTTACCCTGGAAATCCCCCTGGAGAAGTATTATTGTTGGTAGTTTGGCCGATATTGTTGAATCAACCCTGATTGATGACATATCATCTCCTTCAGTCATAAAGGATACAAGCTGGATTAAACCGGGTTTGTCTTCCTGGAATTATTGGTCGGATAATCATGGCACCAAAGACTATCAGGTTATATGTAAATTTGCTGATTTGGCTGCTGATATGGGATGGCCTTATACATTACTCGATTGGGAATGGGATGCAATGAGTAATGGAGGTGATCTGAATGATGCATTGACTTATATTCACTCTCTTGGTTTGAAACCTCTGATTTGGTATAATTCTGGTGGCGATCATACATGGGTTGGTGCAACTCCTAAGGATAGGATGCTTACTCACGAGAACCGAATGGCTGAGTTTAGGAAACTGAAAGAGATGGGAATTGCAGGTGTAAAAGTTGATTTTTTTGAAAGTGAAAAGCAAAATATGATTAACTATTACCTGGATATACTCGAAGATGCAGCCCGTTTTGAAATAATGGTGTATTTTCATGGATGTCTTGTGCCACGTGGATGGCAGCGAACTTATCCACACCTGATGACTTATGAGGGAGTTCGCGGTGCCGAATGGTATAATAATGGTCCGGAGTTTACTACAACAGCACCTGAACATAATACTACTTTGCCATTTACGCGAAATGTTGTCGGTTCAATGGATTATACTCCGGTAACTTTCACCAATTCACAATATCCTCATATCACTTCTTATGGACATGAATTAGCTTTAAGTGTGATATTTGAATCCAGTATTCAGCACTTGGCTGATCGTCCTGAAGGGTATTACCGATTACCTTATGCTGTTAAAAATTTTCTGAGAACTGTACCTTGTAGTTGGGACGATACTAAATTGCAGGATGGCTATCCGGGACAATTTTCCGTTTTAGCACGCCGCAAAGGTAATGATTGGTATGTGGGGAGTATTAATTCTGATTCGAAGGAAAAAAATCAAACTGTTCAATTTGATTTCCTAACAATTGGTAAAACATACAAACTAACACTAATCTCAGATGGAGAGCACGATCAAGCTTTTTCTATAAAGCATCTAGTAATTGACAGTAATTCGGTTCTTAATGTAAATATGCTTCGAAGGGGTGGTTTTGCTGCCAGGATTATCCCCTTAAATTAATTAATAAAGCTATGAAGTACCTCAAGTCATATTTTTAATTGTAGTTTTCATCAAGTAACGATTGAATGAACGTATAATTCAGAGCGACAGTTTTAACTGGGTGCTCTGAATTATTTGATTGGAATTCAATGGCTTCAAAAAATATAATGTATGAAAAGGATCTTACTCAATATCTTAGTCACTATACTATTGATTGGTTGCAATAGTTCAAACATTGATAACGATTTAAAACTATGGTACGATAAGCCAGCTGTTCACTTCGAAGAGGCTTTAGTTATAGGTAATGGCAAAACAGGAGCAACAGTATTTGGTGGGGTTCATACTGATAAGATTCATCTTAACGATGCTACTTTGTGGAGTGGGGAGCCCGTGGATAGATATATGAACCCTGAAGCTTATAAAAACATTCCTGCTGTCAGAAAAGCCTTGGAAAATGAAGATTATAAGTTAGCAGAGCAGCTTAATAAAAAAATACAGGGTAAGTTTTCACAATCATACGCTCCGCTTGGCACAATGTATCTCGAATTTAATAAGCCAAAAGATATTGAAGACTATTATCGGGAACTTGATATTAGCAATGCTGTTGCTAAAGTAAATTATAAGTGCGACGGGGTGACTTATTATCGCGAATATCTGGTATCTAATCCCGATAAGGTAATGGTGATCAAACTATCAGCAGATAAGAAAAATGCACTAAATTTCAATCTGAAATTTGATAGCCAGTTAAAATATAAGACTGTAGCCAACCAAAACGGATTAGAAATATCAGGATATGCTCCGTATCATACTGTACCAAGTTATTGGGGCAGCGATAATCCGGTTCGTTTTGATGAAAAACGTGGTACAAGATTTTCTGCTCATTTCAACGTTTTGAATGAAGGTGGTGAGGTTATTGTAAGTGATAGTGGTATTCGGGTAAATGAGGCCAATGAGGTTATCTTGTACATTTGTACTGCTACAAGCTTTAATGGTTTTGATAAGAATCCAGCTAGTCATGGATTAGATAACCAGTCTATTGCTAGGCAATTGCTTAGGCAGTCTGCAATAAGAAAGTATGAAACCATAAAGACAGATCATATAAAGGATTATCAGTCGTTTTTTAACAGAGTTAAACTTCAACTTGGTGATTATAATAGTCCTGATTTGCCAACAGATCAGCGCTTAATTAAGTATACTGAGGGAGATGAAGATAAAGGTTTGGAAATATTGTATTTTCAGTATGGACGGTACTTGCTTATTTCCAGCTCTCGTACTGATCAGGTTCCAGCTAACCTGCAAGGTATCTGGAATCCGTATATTCGTCCGCCCTGGAGTAGTAACTATACAATGAATATTAATGTAGAAGAAAACTATTGGTTAGCGGAAGCTGCCAATCTTTCTGAAATGCATCAGCCATTTTTGCAATTTATTGGAAATCTTGCCGAAACAGGTAAAGTTACGGCTAAAACATTTTACGGGGTTGATAAGGGTTGGGCTGCATGTCATAATTCTGATATTTGGGCAATGAGTAATCCGGTTGGAGACTTTGGTTATGGAGATCCCATGTGGGCTTGCTGGAATATGAGTGGAACTTGGGTAGTTACTCACCTTTGGGATCATTATTTATATACGGGTGATAAAAAATTTCTAAGTAGTTATGCCTATCCGCTAATGAAGGGAGCAGCTGAATTCTGTCTTGATTGGTTGGTTGAAGATAAAAATGGATACCTTATTACTTCACCATCCACATCACCTGAGAATACTTATATTACCCCTGATGGTTTCAGAGGTGCAACACTTTATGGGGCTACTTGTGATTTGGCTATGATTCGTGAGTGCTTGAAACAGGCAATCCGAGCTTCTGAAGTTCTTAAACTGGATGCTTCCCTGAGGGATAGTATGAATAATGTCCTGACCAAATTATACCCATATCAGGTTGGAAAAAAAGGTAATCTGCAGGAATGGTATCATGATTGGGAGGATGCTGAACCTCAGCACCGCCACCAGACCCACTTGTTTGGATTGTATCCGGGTAATCATATAACTCCTCTAATTGAACCTGAATTAGCCAAAGCTTGTCGAAAATCCCTCGAAATAAAGGGAGATGAGACTACCGGATGGTCAAAAGGCTGGCGAATTAACCTTTGGGCCAGACTTTGGGATGGTAATAGAGCCTATAAGCTTTACCGTGAATTGCTGACATATGTGCCTCCCCATGGTGCCGAAAACGTGAACTATGGTGGCGGCGGTGGCACTTATCCCAATTTATTGGATGCTCATCCACCTTTTCAGATAGATGGTAATTTTGGTGGTGCTGCTGGTGTGATAGAAATGTTATTACAATCAAATGAAGAACAGATACTTTTATTACCAGCTTTACCCGATGTATGGTCTGACGGTCAGGTGTCCGGACTTTGTGCCAGAGGTGGTTTTGAAATTTCAATGAAGTGGAAGAATGGTAAGCTTACAGAAGTGGAAGTTTTTTCTAAAATTGGTAATAGATGCTCTTTAAAGTACAATGAAAAAACGATTGGATTTGATACCAAGGTGGGTGGTAAGTATTGTTTTGTATACATAAGAGGAGAATTAAAAAATAGAATTTAACTTTACAATAAAAATACTAATTCATACAATATGAAAGTAATTAACTCAATGCTGATTCTGGTTCTTCTGATTGGTATAGGTTGTACTTCACAATCGTATATCAAGACAGAAACTGGTATAAAGACAACTATTGATTCGATAGTAGTTGAAGTAAACTTTTATACAGCTGACATTGTTCGGGTCACCAAATCTCTGTCAGGGGAATCTTTTGAAAAGAAAAGTCTTTCAGTAGTTAAAGAGCCAGAAAATGTGACTTTTAAGGTAAAAGAATCAGGTATACATATTTTGTTGGAAAGCGAACGATTAATGGTACAGATCGATACCCAAACAGGGGGCACATCCTATCTGGGATCAAATGGTGATACTCTTTTTCTGGAAAAAGCTGCAAGTGCAACTTTCACGCCATTTAACGATGCTGGCAATGAAACATATTCCGTTAAGCAATCGTTTATCCTGGCCCCAGACGAGGCAATCTACGGGCTTGGAATCCTTCAAAATGGGATGATGTCTCAACGCAACCAACAAGTACACATGGTTCAGAATAACACCTGGGATTTTTCTACATTTTTTCAATCGGTAAAAGGGTACGGTCTATTTTGGGATAACTATTCACCAACTGATTTTACAGACGATGAATCGGGTACCGAATTCGCTTCAGAAGTTGGCGATTGTATTGATTATTATTTTATGTATGGCGGAAATGCTGATGGAGTGGTTGCTGAAATGCGCAACCTGACCGGAAAAGTACCTATGTTTCCTCTTTGGACTTATGGTTTTTGGCAAAGTCGCGAGCGTTACAAAACTCAGGAAGAAACTGTTGGAGTAGTTAAAAAATACCGTGAGTTAGGTGTTCCGTTAGACGGTATTATTCAGGACTGGCAGTATTGGGGTGATAATTACCACTGGAATGGCATGTCTTTTAAAAATCCGGGGTTTCCAGATCCTCAAAAATTTGTCGATGATGTTCATAATTTGAATGCACACATGATTATTTCAATCTGGTCATCTTTTGGTCCCAAAACCCCACAATATAAAATTTTGAAAGATAAGGACATGTTAATGGATTTTCAAACATGGCCACAATCAGGGAAAGAAGGTTGGCCTCCGGATATGAATTATCCATCCGGAGTGCAGGTCTACGATCCTTATAATCCCGAGGCCCGAGATATTTATTGGAAATATTTGAGTGAAGGGCTTTTCTCGTTGGGAGTTGATGGTTGGTGGATGGATTCGACAGAACCAGACCACATGGATATTAAACCAGAAGATTATGATAATAAAACCTATCTGGGCTCTTTCCGCAAAGTGCGCAATGCATTCCCACTTGCAACTGTTGGAGGTGTTTACGATCATCAGCGCAAAGCCTCTTCTGATAAAAGGGTATTTATTTTAACACGTTCTGGTTTTGCAGGTCAACAACGCTATGGTTGTAATGTTTGGTCTGGAGACCTTGGCTCCTCATGGGATGCCTTGCGGAATCAAGTTCCGGCCGGACTGAATTTTACCCTGACCGGAAATCCGAATTTCAATACCGATATCGGTGGTTTTTTTGCAGGTGCTTACAATAAATCGTGGAATGACGGAACAGCTTCGAAAAATCCACTATTCCAGGAGTTGTATGTACGCTGGATGCAATATGGGGTATTTACCCCAATGATGCGTTCGCACGGAACCGAAATGAAACGGGAGATCTACTATTTTGGTAAACAAGGCGAGCCAATATACGATGCCATTGCAAGTGCCATCAACCTGCGTTATTTATTGTTGCCATATATTTATACTACTTCGTGGAATGTTACCAATGCCAATAACAGTTTTATGCGTGCTTTAGTAATGGATTTTCCGTCAGATAAGAAAGTATGGGACATGAACAACGAGTATATGTTTGGCCAGTCGCTTCTTGTAGCACCGGTGCTGTCAGCCCATTATACTCCTGAGAAAATGGTGAAGATTGATGAAGTAACAGGTTGGAACAAAGGAGGTGCAAGAACTAAAGAGGGTTATCCGGTAGTTGATTTTACAAAAACGAAATCCTCCACTGTTTATCTACCGAAAGGAACAACCTGGTATGATTTCTGGACAAATGAAAAGTTTGATGGAGGTCAGGAAATTTCAAAAGAAACCACCATAAATACAATACCGTTGTATGTAAAAGCCGGAAGTATTCTCCCTATTGGTCCGAAAGTTCAATACGCAACCGAGACGAATTGGGATAATTTAGAAATCCGCATTTACGCAGATGCCGATGGTGAATTTACTTTTTATGAAGACGAAAACGATAATTATAACTACGAAAAAGGTGTATATTCAACTATTCCTTTTGAGTGGAATGATGCTGAGAAAACACTAACCATTGGTGAACGTAAGGGTGAATTCCCTGGCATGCTCACTGAAAGAACATTCAACATTGTACTTGCATCTAAAGACAAAAATGTTGGCACATTGAATAAAGTAGTTCATTATTCAGGTGAAGAAGTTGTCGTCAAATTGTAATAAGATAAAACTAAAAAATAATGACTTTCTGCTGTATTTTAATCAACCTGAACATGTTTCAGGTTGATTGAAATTACAATGTTTTAGGTATTTACGAAGGCTAATGTCTTTCATTTTAATACATTCAGATTAATAATATGAACTCGACCTCTAAACTAAATAGTATAGTAGTAGCTGTAATTCTGCTATTCTTATTCATTTCCAGGAATACTTTTGCCCAAAGTCCTGAAACGGAAAAAGGAGATAGCATTTATCTCGATTTTAAAATGGAACTGATGTGGAAGGCTAAGGTCAAGATCGGAAAAACGATTAATGTTGGAGAGAGTAAACGAGGTTCAAGGCATATGATTCCCATTATCGGTGGTACATTTAGAGGGCCAAATATTAACGGCGAAGTTTTACCATATGGTGAAGACTGGCAGCTAGTACGTCCTGATGGTGATACAGAACTTAATGCGCGATATTTGCTTCAAACTGAAGATGGTATAATTATTCGCATTGCAAACAAAGCCTTAATGCATAAGCCAGCCAAAGATGATGAAGGTGGTTTTTATGTGAAATCTGTGGTTGACATTGAAGCTCCTTCTGAAAGTATTTACGACAATTTAAACCATGCTGTCTTTATAGGAACGCTCGAAATCCCGCAAATAGAGCCAAACGAAGAGCCTTATGTTGTAATTGGCGTTTATAAAGTACTATAGTTTAAGGTCAAATTTGATATTAATTATCATTGTTAGTTTAATATTAAACTTTTAATTTCTTCTTTTTATTGAAGAGCTTTAGATTAGAATATGTCTTTTGGGGGATTGTTGAATTTTTTTACAAAATTTATCAACTAAATAGTAAATATCAATAATTTTACCTTCCATTAGAACTGAGTTTATGTATTTAAATATCAAATGTATAAGTCAATAAAATACTCATTTCTTTTTTGTTAGTTATCAGGTTCTTTTATTGAACTAAAGTTAAAGTCATAAATATGAAAAATATAGGGTTAATAATTATAGCTGTTCTACTTAATTTGAATCTAATGGCACAGTCGGATAATCAGGTGCTTGTAAATACAGGTAATGAGCCGATTAAGACTGGTAAATTTGAGCCAACTTGGGAGTCGTTACAGCAATACGAGGTGCCTGAATGGTTTCGAAATGCCAAATTTGGTATATGGGCACATTGGGGACCACAATGTCAACCGGAGCAAGGCGACTGGTATGCCCGATTTATGTATGATGAAGGTAGTAGACAATATAATTGGCATTTAGAGAACTATGGGCATCCCTCAAAAGTTGGATTTAAAGAGGTTATTCACGACTGGAAAGCCGAAAATTGGGACCCTGAAAAATTAGTGGCTCTTTACAAACGCGCAGGTGCTCAATATTTCTTTGCAATGGCTAATCACCACGATAATCTGGATATGTGGAATAGTAAATATCAGGAATGGAATACAACGCGTGTTGGTCCCAAACAGGATATTATTAGTGAATGGGCCAAAGCAGCTAAAAAATATGATCTTCCTCTGGGATTAAGTGTTCATGCTGCACATGCCTGGACGTGGATGGAAACATCTCAGCGTTCGGATAAAAAAGGAAAGTGGGAAGGCATATCTTATGATGGTAAGCTTACAAAAGAAGATGGGAAAGGAACCTGGTGGGAAGGATTGGATCCTCAGGAATTGTATTCTCAAAATCATCCTTTAAGTGAAGGCAGTGAAGACGTAGGTCGTATTCATAGTCAATGGGCATGGAGAAATGAGGCTTCTATTCCTTCTCAGGATTATTGTGACAAATTTTATAACCGTACTATGGACCTGATTAATCAGTATAACCCTGATTTGTTATACTTCGATGATACAGCACTTCCTCTTTATCCGATCAGTGATGCAGGACTTCAAATTGCGGCCCACTATTACAATCACAATATGGCTACTCACGATGGGAATCTTGAAGCCGTTTTGTTTGGAAAAGTACTGACCGATGACCAGAAGAAATGTATGATATGGGATGTGGAAAGGGGTGCACCCGATAAGATACAGGCTGATGCCTGGCAAACATGTACCTGTATTGGTGATTGGCATTATAACAGGTCAACATACGATCATAACTGGTACAAATCAGCAAAAACAGTTATTCACATGTTAGTTGATATTGTCAGTAAAAACGGAAATTTGCTTTTAAATATTCCTGTTCGTGGCGATGGTACCATTGACGAAAAAGAAGTTGAAATACTTGAAGGTATTGCTGACTGGATGGATATCAACAAAGAAAGCATTTACGATACACGTCCATGGAAAAAATTTGGAGAAGGACCAGTAGCCGATCAGGATAATCCAATTAATGCCCAGGGATTTAATGAAGGAAAAATTAAATTTTCTGCAAAAGATATAAGGTTTAATCAGAAAGGAAAAATTCTGTATGCAACAATTCTTGGAATACCTACTGAAGATATAGTCATTACTTCATTAGCCAAGGAAAATGTAAAACAGAAAATAAAAAAGATTGAGATGTTGGGCATCGATGAAAAACTCTCATGGAGTCAAGCGAATGATTCTCTCGTTATTCGAAAACCAGAGAATTGTCCCTATAATATTGCTGTTGTTTTTAAGATAAGTTTCAAATAGTTTTATTATCAAATTTTGTTTGTGAATGCTTATTGAAATTCAATACCGGATTTCAGCTCGGGACTTAATCGGGATTCAACCAGTCCTGTATTTCACAGAAAAAAAATAGGAATTTGAGCTAAGATAAGTATCCTAATGGATGCTTTATATAGTAATTATAATGTTAAATCAATAAGGAAGACTTAAGTGTTTATCATTATTTTGCAGAATCAGTTTTTGCTCAAGATACTTGTAAAAAAATGCAAAAAGTCTGAATGAAACATGTTTTAATGAAATTATAAATAGTTAATAATTTTGTGATTAAATAAAATGACTCATCTAAATTATGGTGTTAAGTGTTGGAATACTTTATGTTTTTTAATTATTAAGTCTTATTAATTCGTAAATTTTGTCTATCTTATTTTTACTATCCCCCTTTTTCTTATCACAGTTCTCATTTTATAAAACACTGTTATACTTCGATGTATTTTTTATACAAATAACTCTTTGTTGCATATAAATGTATATACTTATTTATAAATAGTTGTTAGTGTATAAATTATAATTTATACAAACCACTTTATCATTTCAAATGTGATAGGCTTACGGATACTCAAAAGAATTTTTGTTTTGAATCAATAATATGGTGGATAACCACACTCTTTTCATATAACTCCGTGTTCATTTTGTATGTGATTGACCTTCTGCTTTTAGTCTTCAATATCTATACAATCTTCTAAAAGCTTATTTGGTCAATGTTTTTCAATATGTAGGATATCCTTCCTATAAGCGATCTATTAACGTTATGGCTCTATTATCTAAAATCTTAATAATTATATCCAATCACTAGTGGGCGATTAAGATTAAAAAACGATCTTTGAAATTCTTTGTTAGTCGTACTTGTAGCGATTTTTAATAGCGTGACGATTTGAATTG
>JAFMVE010000038.1 GCA_025499705.1 Carboxylicivirga caseinilyticus | reverse complement strand
TATAGCTTCGCTACTTATCAAAATAAATTTGCATATTTATGTCTTTTTGATAGCTTACGCTATAAGTGCATCGCTACCCATGCGAGGCACACACATTTTGTATAAGTAATGGCAGGCAAAGTGGTAAATATTAAGGTTCGTAGCCCGCTCAAACTGCGTAGCGGTTTGACAGGAAATTACCACGCAATCTGCCACTACTCATACAATCAACCGTGAAAAGGTAAAGTTATAACCTTGCAACGAGCTTACATACAGCAACATAAAGAAGCTTGCTTGAACTTTAAGGGAATACAATTTGCCATACAATAGGAAAAACAAAACAACTAAAATAAAGCAAAAAAACTGTTGATAACTTTTATATTTTTTTATTTGTTGGCATAATAATTTAGATGTTTTTAGAGAATCTGACCATACTTTTTATTTTAACTCGAATAAACATGCACACTATTTTGTGCTGCCGGAAGGTAGTTAATGCCAAACCAACAAATAAGAAGAACAACAAAAGCTAACATTAAAATCAGAAAAACGCTTTTGTGGCTTAAATTACTTTTTATCCTGAAATGGATATAAATTAAGTAAACAGCCCATGTAAGAAATGCCCATGTCTCTTTGGGATCCCATGTCCAATAATGCCCCCATGCTTCTTTTGCCCATAAAGCCCCAAAAATAAGTCCTAACGTAAGGAAGCCAAAGCCGATATAAACAATGTTATCTGTTTTTAGTACAAAATCCTCTTTCAGATTATCTTTTCTAATAGCATATAATCCTAGCAATCCGAAGAGTGCAGATAAGCCTAATAAGGCGTAAGCAATCATATACACTATTACATGAGGTACAAACCAAATGCTTTGCAATGCTGGCATTAGTGTTTTACTGTGAATATCAGGATTTAGGTAGTTCAATAATAAAAACAGGATTGCCATTCCAAGTGAATACATAAGCATTAACTTGATTTTCCATCGCTTAAATATTACATAGCCTGAAATTGCCAGGAAGAATGAATACCAAAGTCTAGTCTCTCCAAGAGTTCTTAATGGTGGGCGTTGAAGATTAGTCCAAAGCAAAATAATAAATACAGCCAGACTTAAAGTTCCAAGAATTGCAGTCAAATTGGCCATTTTGCTCATCTTGTCTGAAAGTGAAGTGCCAATGGCCAGCATCCATGTTACCAAGGAAATAATTGCGAATATTTCAAAATTATGCCACATTACACGTCCTCCTTCCTTTTACCAGTCCATATCAGATAGAAAGTTCCTGCAATGAGTAAGAAGAATCCTAAATATACCGATGGCAACCAAGGGTCTTTAACCAGTTCCAAAATGCTTTTCGTTGACCAACGTCCCATTGTTTCATCATAACTTGTCTGATAAATCTTCCATCCGGCAATCTTGATTGGTTTATTTACCTCGATGATGGTGTCATATACTGCTCCGGCTTTTTCATAAACCGTAATTTCAGACAGGAAACGTTTTGCTTCGGGTTTGGTCATAAGCATTATTGTGCTTGAATCAATCTGATGCATTTCCTGACGATACAAAATGCTTGGACTTGAAATCCAAATAGTATCAACCTTTTCATTAAAAGATTTTAGAATCTTTAAGGATTGAGTTGCCCCCATACCCAGAACAGGTTCAAACCTATTCATAACAGGAGCTGAACTCATTAATAGTTTATCAATTTTAAAATCAAAATCCTTATAGTTGAATTGTAAGCCCTCGTGAGGGTCTATCATTAAGGGTTTGTTGTTTTGGTTGATTATTTCTCCTGTACTGCTTTCCACAAAAGCAATTTTTGCAGGGTATTCTTCAATGGAGAAGTCTCGTAGCTTTATAGCAAAATTTAATTCTTCTGTTCTATTTCCGTTTTCAATTCCATACCAGGTAGTTTTGCCTTCTTCAAGATACATATTCAGTTTTTGTATGTCTCCTGCACCTAAATGAGCTGATGCAATACACAGCCATAAACCGAAATGGTTTAGAAAGAAACCGATATTCTTTTTGGAAAGCTTGGTGATGCGTTTAATGGTTACTGTTCCAAGTATGATTAAAAAGAAAACCACTCCGATTGTATATGTCCAGCTCGATGTAACATCGTAAAGAAAGAATAAAGAATCTGATGATTTTTGTGGAATTAAAGCTAACAATAGGGATGGTACAACAAATAGAGTTACCCCGGCAATTGATGCTGGAACACTATAAAACCATTTGAAAACCGCTCTTTTTTTTGATAACAGATATAGCAATAACGATAAGTTTGCTAATAGTGCTATTGAAACAAGATTGGCTGGCCAAGATATTTTAGGCACTGTAGTACCTGTTATAAATTCAATTCCTAATGATGCCAAAAATAAGGCAAAGGCTATTAAGAAGCTTTCGGGATACTTCCAGGGAAGTACCCATAAGCTCTTTTTTTCTTTAGTATTTTGCAAGGTAATTTATTCTAATATTTCGATTCTCTTTGACTGGCTTCTTCAAGCCATTGTGGAACCACAGTTCCTAAAAATTCTTCTTTGTCAGAATTTAGTGTAGCCATATCTAAACCAATATATTCCTGGGCTTTCGCTTTGGTTGAAATATCAGGTATTTCAACTTCTTTATTATGACCAAGGTCAGCTAATAAACGAGTAAGTTTAATTCTTGCTTCTTGTGCAATATTGATACCCGATGAAACAATACGACCTGTTTCAACAGGTGAGTGGAATGATGCACCATGAGCAGCGACAGAATAATCCCAACGCCATTGAGCATGTCGAATATCCATAAGTATTGCTTGCATTTGTTCCTCGTTTGCTCCATTGTCCCAAGCAGCTTTAGCTTCTACGTGGGCTTTAACCAATAAATCTTCTAGAATATTTACATTTTCTTTAATCTTATCCTGACGAGAATATACATCGGCAATGAGTTTATGAGCCTCTTCACGGTGACAAACTTGACATGAATTGGCGACATTATTAAGAGGACTTTGAATGTGATGGTCTGTAAATTTCACACCTCCTTGGCTTTTATATGGCATGTGACAATCAGCACAAGATACACCACGTTCCGCATGCACACCTGTTAAGTAAGTTTCATAACCTGGGTGTTGGGCTTTTAACATTGGGGCTTTACTTAGTTTATGCGTCCAGTCACTAAAATTCATATTGTCATAGTATTCTTCAGCAGCTTCAACGGTCATACCATTATCCCAAGGGAAGGTTAAATATGGAACTCCTTCAATTTTCTTTTTATTAAAATAGTATTCCACATGGCATTGTGCACAAACCAAGCTTCTCATTTCCTGATGCGTGGCTTTGCTTATGTCTTTTCCTTGTCTTTCAAATGCTTCAATTAATGCAGGGCGAGAAATGCGTAGTTGCATAGTATTTACATCGTGACAATCGGCACAACCAATTGGGTTCACAATCTCAGCTCCCCACTTTTCCCATGAACCTTTATAGAACTCTGCAATTCCAACTTCATTCATCATTCTTGGAACATCGGGGCTTTTACAAGTCCAGCATGTGTTGGGCATAGGGCTTTTTACACTATCATTCGGTGCTCCAGTTCTAAGAATATTACGAACATCTTCTACTGCATAATAATGTCCTCGCCCTTGGTTATATTCTTTTGAAAAACCATATCCTGCCCAAAGAACTACCATTCTTGGGTCTTCCTCTAATTCATCAATTGTAGCAGAACCATTGTATTTACTTCTAAAGATGGTGTCAGAGGTTTGATAATAAGATTCAAACTCACGAGGAAAGTTAGCACCCCATTTTTCGTTACGGGGTTCAAACTGAGAAAAATCGTTTTTAGGCGCATAGGCAAACACCGCTTCGCTTCTTCTTTCTACAACACTAGATGCTAACAATCCTAAAAGGAATACAACTACAATTGTTCCGAGGAAAAGAACCCAGCCTTTCCAAGGTTTTTCTTTGATTTGTTCGCTGAATGATTTCATAGAGTTTCGTTATTTTTTTGTTTCTTTTAATGCTTCCTTTAACCAATCGGGTACAGGACTTTCGGGTAACGGTACTTTAGCATTAGGCGTACTCGAAAGGCTGTTCACCCTGCCATGAGGAACTTCACGATGGCATTCCCAACAAGTTCTGTCAGTTCTGTCAGAATGAAAATCGCCATGAATGGTATTCATTTTTGCATCCGTAATAAGGTTACTATGGCAACGAATACAATTTTGTTGCACTACATGATGTCCTTCTTCTTTTATTTGTATTACCTGCGGTTCAGCACGCATAGTAAAAATAGAAGCGTGTCGCATTCCATCTTTCCCTTTGAAATAGTATTTATTGAATACGTTATTGTGAGGTACATGGCAATCGTTACAGTTTGCCCATTCACGATGAGAACTGTGCATCCATGTAGCATATTGCGGAGCCATGATGTGGCAATTTACGCAGGTTTTTGGGTCATCGGACAGGTAAGATGATGCATTGGAGACATAGAATAGAAAGAAAAAAAGACCTAACAGAATTGCTGAAACGATAATGACAGGTATCTTCCATTTATCAGGAGGTAAAATCTTTTTCAATATGCTCATAGCCTCAAAATTCGTTTTTACATTAAAACTATCCTCCCCACAAATTCATTATTTCAAAACAATGAAAACTCAACCTTCTAATGCAAATATATGTTACCAAGAACAAAGAAGCTGTACCATATGTTACAGCTTGCAATTTTTCTGTTTTTTAATATTGCATTAGATAAATTTAAGAAATTTTCAAGAAACAGAAATAACAATATTTATCTTTTTAGGCATTTAAGCTATTGTTATTTAGATAAAAACAAACTCACAGACAGTTTACTTTATGGGAAAACTATATAAGAAACTACATAAATGGCCAGGGCTAATCATAGCCTTCCTGCTTTTATATTTCTCAATTACAGGTATCATTATGAATCATCGTGAATTCTTCTCTGGTATTGATATTTCACGTAACAATCTTCCAAAAGAATTCCGTTATCAGAATTGGAATAATAGTGCTGTTAAAGGCAATCTTATTTTAAATGCCGATAGCATTTTAGTATATGGTAATATTGGGGTATGGCTTACCGATTCAAATTTTACTGATTATAGTTCATTCAATTATGGTTTCCCAAATGGAAGCGATAACCGTAAGGTTTTTGACCTGTATCAATCAAATGACGGAAATCTATATACAGCAACGCAATTTGGTTTGTTTGCTTTTAGTAAGGAGAAAAAGCAATGGATAAAGTTTGAATTGGATGTTGACATTAAACGCTTTGTGGCAATTGAATGTGTCAACGATACGCTCTATGTATTAAATCGTTCCTATTTATTTAAAGGTAAGTCGGAAGGAATAAATACCCAATTTGAGAAAATTGAACTTAAACAACCACGAGATTACAAAAATGAAGTTTCGCTTTTTGAAACCATGTGGCAGATTCATTCAGGTGAAATTTTTGGGATTCCCGGAAAGCTGTTTGTTGATGCTTTGGGGGTAATAACCATTTTCTTATCGCTGACAGGAATTATTTATTTCTTTTTCCCCGGATGGATAAAGAGAAGAAAGAAGAAGTCGAAAAAAGTAACATCAATTGTAAAGACTAACCGATGGTCTTTAAAATGGCACAATAAAACAGGAGCCTGGTTATTTGTGTGCCTGATAGTCTTGTTTTTTACAGGTATGTTCTTGCGACCTCCGCTACTTATTGCAATAGCGTATTCAAAAGTAAGCCCTGTAAAATATTCTCATCTCGACCAGCCTAATCCCTGGTACGATAAATTGAGGGACATAAAATTTGATAGTGAACGAAATGAATTCCTTCTGGCAACTTCGGAAGGCATCTTCTATATGGATAAAGACCGTCTTGCACCAATTGCTTTTAAAATTCAGCCTCCTGTAAGTGTTATGGGAATTAATGTGCTTGAGCCATTTAATGACGGGGCGTACATTATCGGTTCGTTCAGCGGTTTGTTTTTATGGCATCCGGCTCATCCTGAAATTTATAATTATGCGCAGGGGAAATTACATGTAGGCAATACAACAGGCAGACCGATTGGTGATTTTAAAGTTACTGGATTAGTAACGGATTTGGTAGGTAAGCAATATATGATAGACTACGATAAAGGTGCAGTTCCTTTATATCATGAAATGAAATTCCCTGAAATGCCTAATAATATTCTTAAAGAATCTAAAATGTCACTATGGAACTTATCGCTCGAAATTCATACGGGACGTTTCTTTCGTTTTCTTCTTGGTGATTTTTATATCCTCTTAGTTCCCTTATCAGGATTGGTAAGCGTTATGGTTGTATTGAGCGGATATTTGCTTTGGAGAAAGAAGTTTCGGTAAAATAATTTCTTTAATTACTGACAGTAAGTGTTATATGGGGTTTTAATGAAAATTAATTGAAAAAAAAGCATAAGTTAGCGAACATTAACTAACTTTGTTTCGTAATAAGAAATATGATGCAAACAGAAAGACAAATACAAATAATTGAAGAATCAATAAAACTCATAGCTTTGAAAGGTATTCAGGGTTTTACGATAAAAAACTTATCTAAAGCAATAGGTATTTCAGAACCTGCAATTTATCGTCATTTTGAAAGCAAAACAGCTATTTTGGTTGCAATACTTGATAGTTTCAAAGAAATGGCCGGAATGATGTCGTCATTACCTTTTGATGAGGAGCAACCCGCAGTTGAAAAAATTGCCTTTATTTTTTTTAGAATGCTTGATGTTTTTACTGAACAGCCTACCATCATACCTATTGTATTTGCAGAAGAGATATTCAAAAACGATAATATGCTGAAAGAAAAGATTAACGAAATACAAAACCTGAATTTGCAGAAGATAGAAACAATCATTGAGCAAGGACAGGAAGCAGGCAATGTAAGACAGGATATTGATAAATCATCGCTTGCAATAATATTTTTAGGTTCTTTTCGCTTGCTTATTAAACGTTGGGATTTAAACAATTATAATTTCGACTTAAAAGAAGAAGGAACAAAGCTTGTAAATTCATTTAAACTAATATTATAAAATATTTAATCGTATGAAAATTGTAAAAGTTTCAGAAACAGAAATTAAGCAAACTCCGCATAAGATTGATGCACGAGAGCTTTATAATCACGACAATGCACAAGTGGTTCATATTATGTTGAAACCGGGAGAAAGTCTTAAACCTCATAAAACTCCCGTTGATGTATTTTTCTATGTATTGGAAGGAAGTCCTGATATTTTTATTGGTGATGAAAAGCAGACTGTACCTCAAGATAATTTAGTCGAAAGCCCTAAGAATATAACACATTATTTTGCGAATAACACAGAAAATAATGTTCGTGTTCTTGTTGTAAAAGCACCCAAACCAATGGAACAAACAAAACTGTTATAACTGAAATACTGCTCAATAAGGAAAGCGATTTATAGAATCGTTTTTTTTTAAACAAATAGTTAGTGAGTATTAACAAACATATAAAATTATGGAAAATTTATTGACAAAATTGTTACGCTACAAATGGCTTACCATGTTATTCATTGCAATGATTTCTGTGTATTTTATTTCTGAAATGAAAGAGAATACACGCATGGAAACCGACTTGGACGAATACATGCCCAAAGACCACCCAGCGTTTGTTTATAGTGACGAAGCTGAAAGTTGGTTTAATATTAAAGACGGTATAGTAGTGGCTGTTGAAAACAAATCAGGCATTTACAACACTGCAACACTTGATACGCTGAAACAGCTTACCAAACGCTTACAGAAGTTTGAAGAAATAGATAAAGATGATGTAAAATCACTTTATAATGCCGATAATATTGTGGGGTCAGATGGGAGTCTGGATGTGAAACGCTTTTACAAACGTGTTCCAAAAGCAGAGGAAGAATTACAGGAACTGAGAAAAAGTGTTCGAGAAAATGAAATGGTTTATGGACGCTTTATATCCACAAACGAGCAGGTTGCAGTTATTATTGCAGAAATTGGCGATGATGTGTTTTCTCAAGAGTTTTATAACAATATTCTTAAAACTGTAAAACAATCAGAAACAGATGATATAACTATCCATGTAGCTGGTCGTCCAATTGTTGAAGGCGAAATGGCGTTGCTTGCCCCTGCTGATATGAAAAAAATGGTTCCAATCGTGATATTGGTAATACTAATTGTTCTTTTCATCACTTTAAGAAGTATTAAAAGCACTTTCATCACTCTTGGCGTGGTTTTTCTTTCTACAGTTTGGGCTTTTGGTCTAATGGCGAGTGTAGGAATTCCAATTTACGCTGTTTCAACCATGATTCCGGTAATGCTCATAGCCATAGGGGTAGCCGATGGCATTCATTTATATAGTCATCTTCAAACCTATATGGCTCACAATCCCGGAGTTTCAAAAAAAGAAGCGGTAAGCGAAATGCTCAACCACATGTGGAAACCTGTGGTTATGACTTCAATTACTACTGCTGTTGGCTTTATTTCATTGCTAACATCGGAGGTATATCCAGTAAAATATTTCGGAATCTTTACTGCTTTCGGAGTAATGGCAGCCATGTTTTTCTCCTTGATATTCTTGCCTGCCGGAATCATGATTTTTGGTTTGCCAAAAGTCAAAAAAGCTAATATTGATAATGATATGGAAGGACATTCGCATTCAAAGTTGGCAAATAGTTCTGCTGCATGGATAGTGAAGAATAAATATGTTTCGATTCTGGCAACAGTTGTTATTGTTGCAATATCAATAGTTGGAATGCAAAAAATATGGATTAACTCCAGCTTCCTGGATAAGTTTGAGAAAGACAGCGATATTGTTCAAACAGATAAGTTTATCAATGAAAATTTTGGCGGTACCAGTACATTAAATCTCATTTTGGATGCCAATGGCAAAAAAGATGTTTTTAAAAATCCGGAAGTACTCAAACTTGTGGATAGAATGCAACAGGATGTGGATGCCCAATTGGAGGTTGTTGGCAATAAATTCTCACTTACCGATTACATTAAACGCATGAACAAGGTAATGAATTCCGATAACGAAGCATTTAATACGATACCCAACAGCAATGAGATGATAGCTCAGTACCTTTTACTTTATGAAATGTCAGGTGACCCGGAGAACCTAACCAAAGTAGCAGATTACGATTACGCCAAACTCAACATTACATTTCAGTTAAAGAAGGACGATTCAAAATCAATAAATGCCGCACTTGATATAATTAATTCTTATGAAGATGATTTTGAAACACTTGATATTTCAATGAATTATGCAGGAAGCGGATACAAAGGGCTTGTTTTTACAGACCTCATTCTGGAAGGTCAGATAAAAAGCCTAATCATGTCCATTTTAATTATCATAATCTTGTTGTCTCTAATGTTCAGAAACCTTGTGGTCGGTTTAATAAGTGCTGTTCCAATTATTTTAACGGCTCTTATCAGTTTCGGCATTATGGGCTTCCTGAATATTCCTCTTAGCACAACAACAGCATTACTTTCAAGTATTGCAATAGGTATCGGTATTGATTATGCCGTTCATTTTCTGGAACAATACCGTACAAATGCAGCTAATTACAACGATAAGTATAAAGCGGCACAACTTACTATGGCACATTCAGGTAAAGCTATAATATTTAATGCCATTGTTGTAATCGCAGGCTTTATGGTATTACTTTTTTCAGTGTTCCCTCCAAACCGGGAACTTGGGGCGTTAGTATCGCTCAATATGTTTACCAGCTTCGCAGGAACACTCACTATTATGCTGGTACTGCTATACATCGGCAATATTTTCATCAAAAAGAATAATAATAAAAACAATTAAAATTTTAAGGTATGAAAACAATAAAATTAATAGCAATAGCATTGCTTACAATAATCGGATTAAGCGCAAATGCACAGCTTACAGGCGAACAGATAGTAGAGAAAGCGTATAACCGTGAAACCGGAAACGACCAAACATCAACACTTACCATGACCCTTACAAATGCTTCAGGGCAAAACAGGGTGCGTACCATTCAGCAATACACCAAAGATTTTGGCGACAACGAAAAAAGCATTATGTTTTTCCAAGCTCCTGCCGATGTAAAGAACACTTCTTTTATGAACTGGAGCTACGATACCGACCAAGCGGATGACCAATGGATTTATCTTCCGGCATTAAAAAGGGTAAAACGGATTTCAAGCGATAGCAAAAGTGACTACTTCATGGGGTCTGATTTTACGTATGACGACTTAGGAGACCGCAAGCTAAATGCAGATATACATAAACTGCTCCGTGAAGAAACTATAAATAGCAAGGCGTGTTACGTTGTAGAAAGCATCTCCAAGGATGAAGAATATATGTATTCCAAAACAATTACATGGATTGATAAAGAAACCTTTATTGGTGTAAAGAAAGAGTTCTATGATGAAGATGAAGAATTGCTTAAAATTCTGACCATTAAAAAAGTTGAGACAATTTCAGGGTTTCAGATTATCACCAATTCGGAAATGAAGAATATTCAGAAAAATCATTCTACCAGTATGGTATTAACAAACGTGAAAGTTAACACAGGCATTCCAGCCAGTAATTTCTCTGAGCGAATGATGACGAGAGGAATATAATATTAAGATTTTAATCAGACGGAAATGAAAATAAACAAAAAATACGAAGTGCCTTTAACTCTTTTTTTAATGGTATCAATTATGACATCTGTTATAACTTTTGCAAGTATAGCAATGCATCATGGTATAAGCCAGGGATTTATCACAAAATGGATACAAATGTGGGGGATGGCTTTTTCAATGGCATATCCGTTGGTTTTAGTAATCATGTCACCAATAAAAAGATTTGTAGCGCAACTTGTTAAAAACGAATAAATATGAGAAAGAATATAGCAATATTACTAATAGGCTTAGTGTCAGGTTTCGCAACCATGGCACAAAGCCCTGATATTTCCGGTTTTGTAAGAACCTATGAAGGTGTTAACACGGAAACAGGTGATTTCTCTATTATCCAGCAAACCGCCAGTCTTAACTTTGAAAAACGAGGCGAAAAGGTATCTTTCAAAGCTAATCCAATGCTATACTTGTATAATACCGATAGCTTGCAACTTCGACTAAGAGAAGTATACATGGATATGTACTTTAAAAACTTTGATATCCGTATTGGTAAGCAACAAATAGTGTGGGGCAAAGCCGATGGCGTGTTTATAACTGATATTGTTTCACCTCTTGACCTATCGGAGTTCCTCCTTCCTGATTTTGATGAAATACGCCAAGGTGTTATTGCGTCTAAGATTGACTATTATATTGGCAACAGTACCATTGAGGCTATCTGGATGCCTGCTTTTTCTCCCAATCTTCGACCCGATGCTCGTTCTGATTGGTATATAGCTCCTGATTTTCCTGTTACTCCTACATTTGATTGGAGTAAAAATGCGGTAAATCCTTCACTGGAAAACAGTGAACTGTTTCTTAAATGGTCGGCTATGACCTCAAAAATTGATTTTGAACTGATGGGCGGTTACACATGGGATGATAATCCGGCAATGCATGTTCAGAAAACAATTTCAATAGACACAATACAAGGAGTACCTACACCTGTTTTAACCGGAATATCGGTAACTCCCCAACATCATAGACTTTCTGTGATTGGAGGTTCATTTAGTACTGAAATAAAAGGTATTATTCTAAGAGGTGAAGGAGCTTATTACAATGGTAAATATTTTCAAACAGAAAACCCGATTGCCAATGATGCTTTGGTGCAAAAAGATTATTTAAACTATGTCGTTGGGCTGGATTTCAGTATTAAAGACATAAAATTAAGTACCCAGTTTATCCAGAAATATATCATAGATTTTGAAGAAGGAATAAACGAAAATGAATTCCACAATACAGCCACCTTTCTGGCTCGATATGATATGATGCGGGAAACGCTGCACCTTGAACTATTTTCTTATATAGGCTTGTCTGACAGCGATGCCCTGATACGTCCAAAAATAAGCTATGATTTTGATGATAGTTTTTCGCTGCTCTTCGGGGCTAATATTTTTGTTGGTGATGAAGGCGGTCAGTTTGGGCAATACCAGGATAATTCAATGATTTATACTAAAATAAAATATAGTTTTTAATGGAAAGGTCTGTACTAATTGGCATTATAATGTTTCTTGGTTCATTCATTGCCGCAGCACAATCAGCAGATGATATAATTGGTACTTACCATTTGCCAAATGATCTGGATGTAGAAATATACAAACATAACAACAAGTATTACGGTAAAATAATAGCACTTAATAATTTTGAGAACGGGCAGTTAAAAGACATACATAATTCTGATAAAACAAAGCAAGATGAACCTTTACTTGGAAAAATAATTATTCAGGATTTGGTATATAATTCACTTGATAAGAATTGGATTAATGGCAAAATGTATAGTTCAGAAAAAGGTATAGTTTTCAATTTTAAAGTAGTTGCAATAAATAGAAATGAAATTGAAATAGAGGGCTCTAAATATTTCTTCAGCAAAACTATGCAGTGGAATATATTGTAGGTTAGTTTAATTTAATTTATCACCCAAATCAGCATTACTATATAATGAAATACAAACATTCTATTATACTTTTTTTTATAGGTTTTGTGTTTATAGGTCTTAATTCCTGTGAAATTAATTTTGATTATTCTCCGTATGTAATTGATTTCTCAGATAATGAAAAACAGGTTCATCTGAAAAATCTAAATAAGTTAATAGAGCAAAATACAAACGATGATACATTGAGAATTGCTTTTACAGGCGACAGCCATCGTTTTTATGATGAATTGAACGCTTTTACTCAAGCCGTAAATTCAAAAAACTTTGAACAAGCAATTGACTTAGTAATTCATGTTGGTGATTTGGCTGATTTTGGGTTACCTCTGCAATACCAATGGGGTAATAACATCTTAAAACAACTTGAAATTCCTTATTTTGTAGTGGTTGGAAATCATGATTTAGTAGGGAATGGATTAAGCGCTTATAAAGAAATGTTTGGTACAATAGATTTAAGCTTTATATATAGAGGCATAAAGTTTATTTTCCTTAATACAAATAGCAGGGAGTTTAATTTTGATGGTTCAGTCCCTAATTTAAAATGGCTTAATAATGAAATACAGCCAAGTCCCGATTTTACATTTGCAATAGTAATATTTCATGTTCCTCCCGGTGATGCTGATTTTGATACAGTCTTGGAATCTGATTTTGAGGAGATTCTTTCCCTGCATAATAATGTAATTTTTACAGCGCATGGTCATTTGCATGGATATGAGTACTATAGACCATATAGTGATAGTATTCCTTATGTAAATGTTTATGGTGTTGAAAACAATAAGTTTAATCTGATTAAAATAATAGGGCATGATTTCATGGTTGAGACACACAGTTTTTAGAGTACTATTACCATTTGGGATATTTATTTGTGTTCATAGTATGCCTATTTATGCTCAAAATAATGAAAAAGACACAGCAAAATGGTTAGACAATTATTTACCTGATTATGTTAAGTTTCAGTTTGCGGGAGGTATTGGCTTTTTATCGGGTGGTGTAGGTTATACTTTTTTTAATCATAGGCTTGATGTAACCTTATTTTATGGTTATGTGCCAAAGGCTTATAGTCTCGATAATTTACATAGTATTAGTTTACAATTAACGGCAAAACTGATACAAATACCATTATCAAACGAAATGGTATTGCTTCCTCTTAATTTTGGTTGGTTTGCACATCATACTTTCGGCAGTGAATATTGGGTTACACTTCCTGATAATTATCCCGATGATTATTATTGGTGGTCTCCGGGTCGTAACGCGGGAGTATTTGTTGGTGCAGAACTTAAAACTAAATTACTAGCCACTAAAACCCCTGCTTCTGGTATGTCATTTTATTGGCGAGTAGGAACACGTGGTTTATATCTAGCAAGTATTGCACAAAATTCAGTGATTCCCATTGCCGATATTATTGAATTTGGTTTTGGAATTGCACTATACAGGTAAAAAACATGTGGAAACTAGTTATTCTGCTTTGGGCATTATTTTTTGTAAATGCCGTTAAAAGTCAACAAAAAAACGATTCACTAACTTCCATCGCATTAACAACAATTGCACAAGTGAATCAAGGGAATAGTTATATTACTTTTCCTACAGATATTGGTAATATTGAACCTTTATGGTTCGAGGCAAATCTAATTCCTAACTTCTATATTCGACAAAGTTCAAATTCTCGTTTGATTGGTGTATTAACCCCTCAAATTATAATTCGCATGTATCAGGAGGCTTCTTTTCCAGTTCGCACCCCAAGTTATATGCCTCAAGTTACTGTGTATTATTTGCTTAATAGAAATCAAAAGAATAATACACTGAGTGCATACGGGCGGTTAGCTCACCATTCCAATGGGCAGGATGGTGATTTTCTATATGATGATGGGAGAATAAATAGAATTTCAGGAAGCTTTTCTACAAACTATTTTGAAGGAGGACTAATTGCAACCAATAAAAATCAATTCTTCAATGCATACCAGTTTTTTAAGACTTCATTTGAACTTCATCCTTATGGTGCAACAACTCCCGAATTGGATGATGTTTATGGTCATTATCGTTGGAATACAGCGTTTTCAATATTTAAACTGAAGAACGAAAATTTAGTGAGGGATAAAAAAAATCCGGCAATTTCTTTAAAAGGTGACTTTACATGGTTTTTGGGATCGTTTAACAATTTAAATACATTGGATTTTCAAAGATTAAGCTTTGGTTTGACTTTTTATTATCATCCCCATTTTTTAGAAGATATTGGTTTGTTTATTCAGATGTATCATGGCTCGGATTATTACAATATATATTACGATCATTACCTTAATATAATTCGTTTTGGGCTAATGACTGAAAAATTACGATTCTAATTATTTGTGTTTAACTAACAATCAATTACAATGGAAACAAGTCAACGAATTTACGATGCAGCAAAACATGCATTTCTTAAATTTGGTTACCATGGAACAACAATTGATAAAATTGCCAGGTACGCAGGCTCCGGTAAAGCAATGGTTCATTACTATTATAAATCTAAAGATGAATTGTTTAAATTGATATTTAGAGATTATATTATGTTGCTGTCTGATGCATTAAATAAGCATAAAGCAGAAAAATCACATCCTATTAATCAAGGGATTGAATATCCTGAACTATATGAAATAGCGTGGTTCATAGCAAGTGAGTTTAAGTATAACCATGAATTAGCAATAAAAACAATTCGGGAGAATAAAGAACTGACAGCCATTTTTCTAAAATCATATAACAATCCTGGTTGGTTAGAGAATTTTCAAAATATTATTACTGCACAATTACAGGCAATATTTATTAGAAATAATTTCAAAATTCAGAATTAGTATTAATAATAATCCGGCTTTTGCAATCGTGGTATAAGATTGAAATAACAGGACTATAAGCAGGTACGAACAATTTGACAAAACATAACAATCACGTTTTTGTTTAACTTACACATTAAATCTATAACTTGTATCTATGATGATTTTATTAAAAAAATTCAATTGTTATGAGCGAACTTATTAATAACTCAAAATATCGTAAAGAGCGATTAAAAGAACTGATTCTAAAACTACACCAGGGAGAATCGGCAGAAGCTGTAAAAAAAGAACTGGTTGAAACACTTAAAAATATTCCTTACGGTGAAGTAGTTGAAGTAGAACAGGAACTAATGCAGGAAGGCTTGCCCGAAGAAGAAGTTTTGAAACTTTGTGATGTTCATGGTTCGGTTCTCGAAGGAAACGTAGATTTAACAGGAGCAAAAGATATACCTGCCGGGCATCCGGTTGATGTTTTTAAGAATGAGAATATTGAGCTGAAGAAAGTAGCCGAAAAATCGAAAACCCTTTTAAAGGCATTAAGTGCAGTTGATGATTCGGAGTTTCAACAATTTATATTCGGATTACAAGGTGTGTTTAATCAATTGATGGATGTTGACAAGCATTACCTTCGTAAAGAGTATCTTGTATTTCCACACTTAGAAAAAAATGAGATTACCGGCCCACCCAAAGTAATGTGGGGTAAACATGATGAAATCAGGGAACAGTTAAAAGGTTGTATCGAGGTTTTAAACTCAAAAGATATTACAAAGACCGATTTAGTTGATTCTCTCGATTTGTTGTTTTTCCCGACTCTGCAAGCCGTAGTTGATATGGTACAGAAAGAGGAAGAAATTCTGTTTCCTATGAGTATGGATGTGCTAACTACAGAGGATTGGTGGAGCATACATAAACAAACCCTTGAATTTGGTTTTTGCCTTTACGACCCACAAGTTGAATGGAAACCAGAAGGGTTGACAGATGATAAAGATGAAACAGGAGTTTCTTCTGACGGAAGCATTCAATTACCATCAGGCAGTTTCTCCGCAAAGGAAATAATGGCAATCCTAAATTCCGTTCCCTTCGATATGACCTTTGTAGATAAAAACGACAAAGTAAAGTATTTCACACAAGGAAAAGAGCGGATATTTGTCCGCAACCGTTCTATTATCAATCGTGATGTACGTTTGTGCCATCCTCCCGGAAGTACCCATATTGTTGAGAAAATTTTGGAAGACTTTAAATCGGGCAAAGCATCTCATGCTCCGTTTTGGATTCAGATGAAAGGCAAGTTTATTAAGATTGAATACTTTGCCTTACGTGGCGAAGATGGTGAATACCTTGGTACACTTGAAGTTTCTCAGGATTTATCTGAGAACAGGGCTTTAGAAGGTGAAAGACGTATTTTAGAATATACAGACAATAAAGAATCAAATAATGGATAAACTAATAATTACTCCCAAAACGAAGATATTTGACTTGTTGGAAGCATATCCTCAGATAGAGGATGTGCTAATATCTGTTGCTCCACCATTTAAAAAATTGAAAAATCCTGTATTACGAAAAACCATTACAAAGATTACAACTTTAAGTCAGGCATCTGTAATTGGTGGTATCAAAGTTGAAGAACTCATTAACAAGCTTCGTGCAGAAGTAGGGCAATCAGCAACCGACTCAATTGAAGCAGAAGACAGCAAATATACTACTGAAAAACCTGATTGGTTTGATGAATCGAATATCTCTGAATCAATAGACATAAGAGAAATGCTAAATGCAGGAGAACAGCCAGTGCATGAAGTATTAGCTTTATTGAAGAAACTTGATTCAGGAAAAATCTTAAAAGTAATTGCACCGTTCATTCCAGTACCACTTATTGATAAGTCACTAAGTTTGAACTATGAGCATTGGTTGGATAAAAATGGGAATGAAGAATTTTTTGTGTATTTCAGAAATCATTCATAACGAAAATATGAAACAAATACTATTAACGATATTAAGTCTGGTTTTTATTGTTCAATTGGGGCAAGCTCAAGACAATAAATTTGAACGATTAGAATTTCTATTGGGGAATTGGCATGGAACAGGTTCTGGCTTCGGTAACAATAATTCAGTCATTGAATCCAGTTTCAATTTGGTTATGGATGACAATTACATTGAAGTAAGCAACGAATCTAAATTCGAACCCACAGAAAAGAATCCGGAAGGTGAACATCATATCGACAAAGGCTTTATTAGTTTTGATAAAACCCGAAGTGCAATTGTCTTTCGGCAATTCAACAACGAAGGATATTATAACCAGTATGTGCTGGTTGATTCATTATCGAACGATACAAAATTGGTGTTCTACACCGAATTTATCGAAAACTTTGTACCCGGAGGAAAAGCTCGCTGGATTATAAAAAAGCTCTCAGAAACGGAAATAGAAACGACATTTGATGTTTCATTTCCCAATAAGGAATACACTTGTTTTGGGACGAATAAACTTACCAAGCAATGATTTGAAAGGTCATTGCTTATTTTTACTTTAGCAATCCCGAAAGTGCTTTTTTATCCACAATTTTTATATTTCGTCCATCTGCTTCGATAATGCCCTCATTATGCATTTCACGAATTACCCTTCCCAGCGATGGACGTGAAATACCAAATATATTGGCAAGTTCACTCTGCGAATTTTTAAGCGTAAATTCCGTTTTACCTTCTCGTCTGACCTGTTCAAGCAGATAATTTGCAAACTTACCACGAATAGATTGCAAGCCCAATAGCTTAATCTTTTTGGTTAGTTTTTGCGCACGGTTTGAAATAATATCGAGATAGTTTTTAAGAACGGTATTTTCATTACAAAATAAATTCATTAAGTCTTGTCTGGGAATATATAATATTTTAGTTTCTTCGACGGCTATTACATCAACAGGAAGTGTATTATCCTCACCGAATAAGAATGCAGAAGCTATTGTATCCGGGGCATGAAGTTCTTCAATACGTAAGGACTTTCCCTGAAAATCCATCATTTCGCCAACAGCAGCTCCTTTAACAATAATTTTCAGGCTATTGCATTTATCTCCACTACTGGCAATCAGTTCATCTTTTTTGTATGTTTTTACCTGGTGGTGGACTTTTTTAATTATTTGGCCAATTTCTTCCGATTTTAAATCCTTAAAAATATAGCTCGATTGTAGCGCATCTACATAATTTAAAAAGCAGAAACTACATTTATCATTACAAGGCTGAATATATTTTTCATTAAAACATTTTTTTCTGTTGTTATATTCCTCATATACCGTGATTTAGAAAGTTTTTTTACACAAAAATAGAAAAAAATACGCTTCCTGTAACATATGTTACAACTATTGCTTTGAAAATGCCACAACTTTGTATTGTTGATTTGAAAAAATAACTTTTCAGAAATAGAAATAAAAACTTAAAATGATAAAATTATGAGCATGTTTTGTTATCAATGTCAGGAAGCAGCAAAAGGAGAAGGTTGTACCATCAAAGGTGTTTGTGGAAAAGAAGATTCAACGGCAAACCTACAGGATTTGTTAGTGTATGTCACCAAAGGAGTATCATTGGTTACTGAAATTGCAAAGAAAAATTCCGTTGCAATTGACAAAGCCGACAAGTTTGTATTTGAAGCATTATTTGTAACCATTACCAACGCTAATTTCGATGATAATAAAATCACCGATAAAATTATTGAAGGTATTAAGGTGCGTGATGCTTTAAAGAAAGAACTGGAAGATAAAGGCGTAGAAATCCCAAACCTTCCGGCTAATGCGACTTGGGTTGCAGAGGGCGAAGAAGCAATTAAAGCAAAAAGTGAGATTGTTGGAATTTTAACTGAACAAAACGAAGATATTCGTTCATTAAAAGAGTTGTTAACCTACGGATTAAAAGGGATGGCTGCTTACGCCGAACATGCTTTTAATTTAGGATATACTGACGAGAAAGTATTTGCATTTATGCACAAGGCATTAGTTGCCACTACCCGAACTGATATTACAGTTGATGCATTGGTTGGCTTAACTTTGGAATGCGGTGAGTATGGGGTAAATGTGATGGCTTTATTAGACAAAGCAAATACCGAATCTTATGGAAATCCTGAAATTACAAAAGTAAATATTGGTGTTCGTAATAATCCGGCTATCCTTATTAGCGGTCACGACCTGAAAGATATGGAAGAGCTGTTAAAGCAAACCGATGGAACCGGAGTTGATGTTTACACACACAGCGAAATGTTACCAGCTCACTATTACCCTGCATTTAAAAAGTACGAACACTTTGTAGGAAATTACGGTAACGCATGGTGGAAACAAAAAGAAGAATTTGAATCATTTAACGGTGCAATTCTATTCACGACTAACTGTATTGTTCCTCCAAAGGATAGTTACAAAGACAGAGTTTATACAACTGGTGCATCAGGTTTCGATGGTTGTACTCATATTCCGGACAGACAAGACGGACAACCAAAAGATTTTTCTGCAATCATTGAACACGCTAAAAGATTACCTGCTCCAACTGAAATTGAAACAGGAGAAATTGTTGGTGGATTTGCACACAACCAGGTATTACAATTAGCAGACAAGGTAGTTGATGCTGTTAAAACAGGTGCAATCAAGAAATTCCTTGTAATGGCAGGATGTGACGGTAGAATGAAAGGACGTGAATACTATACTGATTTTGCAGAGCAGTTACCGCAAGATACTGTTATTCTTACAGCAGGATGTGCGAAATATCGTTACAACAAATTACCATTGGGTGATATAGGTGGCATTCCTCGTGTATTGGATGCAGGACAATGTAACGATTCATATTCTTTGGCTGTTGTAGCTCTTAAACTAAAAGAAGTATTTGAATTGAATGATATTAACGAATTACCGATTGCATACAACATTGCATGGTACGAGCAAAAGGCTGTGATTGTATTATTAGCTCTATTACACTTAGGAGTAAAAAACATTCACCTGGGGCCAACATTACCAGCTTTCCTTTCTCCAAATGTTGCAAATGTTTTAGTTGAGAACTTTGGGATTGCAGGAATTGGAACTGTTGAAGAAGATTTGAAGCTTCATTTGGCTTAATATAAAACATACTCATTTTTAAACGCTGCAAAAGAGATATTTTGCAGCGTTTCTTTTATCTAATAAAATTTTAATCGTAAATTTTATTATCAATTTCAAGATTTAAACGATGATTTATCCTTATTACGAGAAAAGTGCAGTACTGAAAACAGAGCAAGCGTATGGCTACCTATTGGCAGAAACAGATAACAATGATATTGTTGAATTACACATTTTAAAAAATGGTTTGGTTCCGGCACATGCACTCCCTGTTGATGTTGTTTTTTATGTTATTTCAGGCAGAGGGAAAATCACTATCGCAAATGAAATTACCAATGCCTTGAAAGGAGATGTTATTACCGTGAAAAAAAACTTGGACAGAACATGGCAAAATCCTTTTGACGAACCTTTGAAGCTTCTGGTAATTAAACAGAAACCTTAATTGGGATTTCTTGTTAATTTTTTTATTGAAGGTAATTAAAACAAATGCTTATGTCGGAATTTACAAATACAAAACAGGCAAGGGTAGAAAAGTTGCTTGAGGTTTCTAAATTAATTTTAGAAACTGGTAATGCTCATTCGTTTATAGTTGATAACAAGGATTTTATTCCTACGGTAATACCTGCTGATTTTATAACCCTCTTTGACGAGATTATAAAACAAGGGCACAAGATGGAGGATATAAAAGTGCTGACAAATAAAGTCCTGAATATTTTCCATGTTCCTATACGTGATTTTGTAAGAGTTGAACCCAAACCGGATTCATTTCTTGGTGTGCTAGAACAGAATAACCATGAAATGGAGGTGCTTTTGGATAAAATCCGTCCTTTTTTTAAGCAATTTGTGAAGGAAACCGACAATACTGACTTGCATAAAAAACTTATAGAACTGTTTACTCAACTCGAAGTATTTCCAAAGCAGTATACAATAAAGGAAAATGTTCTATTCCCAATTATTGAAGAAACATGGCCGGACTATCGCTGTTTACAGATTATGTGGTCATTTCACGATGATATTCGCAGGAATATTAAATCCGTTATTACTCAATTACAGGAAGGAAATATAGACCTAAAAATTTTCAATAAATGTGTAGGTGATATATTCTTTAATATGCATGCCATTAAATTCAGGGAAGAGCGTATTCTCTTTCCTTGCATATTATCAACCATCAGCGAAAGCCAGTTAGAAAAGATGAATCGTGAAGGCTTTGAGCTGGGCTATCCATTTATTCAACCTAATTTAAAGATGGACAAAGAATTCAAACCAGATTATGAAGGAAACCTTGTAAATCTTGGAACGGGCAAAGTAAGTATCGAGCAAATCAAACTCATTTTTAATCACCTTCCGGTGGATATTACTTTTGTTGATGAAAACAACAAAGTTTGCTATTTCTCAACACCACCTAAACGAATTTTTCCTCGAACAACTGCAATTATCGGGCGTGAAGTAAGTAACTGCCATCCGCCTGAAAGTGTTCATGTAGTTGAACAAATTGTAGAATCGTTCAGAAGTGGAGAAAAAGACCAGGCTGATTTTTGGATTAAAATGCGAGGGGAATATATCCTTATTCAATATTTTGCTGTTCGTGACGAAAACGGAAACTACAAAGGCGTTATTGAAGTCTCTCAGGAAATTTCGGGCATTAAGGCTTTGGAAGGGGAAAAGAGGTTGTTGGATTGGTAGATATTTCGGAAGGGATATTTTCTATTCTTCAAACTCAATCTTCCCAATCCGTTTCAACCAACCTTCTAAAAATAAATGATTATTACCTTTTTTCGCAATGGAATGGTAATACCTTACTCTTGCTCTATGAATGGCAACAAATAAAGTTCTTGGGTCGCAATCATTAATTGCTAATAAAGTTTGGTCCCCGATAATTCCGTCCATTTTCAGGTCTGCACCAAAGAATTGATTTAATACTCGTTGAACACCTCTGGCTCCCCAATGGCCGCTATTAACACACCAATCAAAGATTATTTCTTGTATTGAGCCGTGTAAAATACCGTCAATACTGAACTTCTCATAAAATGTATGGCAATAAAAATCCTTTACCATACAATTCAGTTCAGGAATATCAATGTGCAGGTTCCAGGGGATTTCACCGTATGTTTCCTTATAGGCATCAATGTATTCCCATCCTTTCCAATTGGGATGTAAATTCCGGGCAATACCCATGTAGGTTTCTCCTCCTTGGTCGCCCTCTACGTTGGCATAGTAGCCTTCATGCTTGATTACTCCATCGAATAATTCATCGAATGTTTTCATTTTTCACGTCTGTTTTTAAGTTTGACATCGTTTACTCCAGATATTGCACCACCGAAAAGAAAATCAATAATGGTGCTTAGTTTGGTGGATATTCCACCGTTAATGCTGCTTATGAAAGCAATTTGCCAATCGTCAAGCTGAATTGTATTGAAAACAAAGTAGTTCAGCATCACGAAAGTCAAACCACACCAAGCAATCAGGAAGAATATCGCAAAGGATTTTTGCAACCAACTATCCTGAGCGTACAGGCTTCTTGCTGAATTTCTATCGGTGACAGCCATTTTAAAGAGTTCCATTTTTCCCTGGAGCTTTTCTTCCTGTGTGGTGAAAATCTCATCAATTAGTTTTGTTCCTTCTTTTAATGTTTCTGCTGTTGCTGCTCCTGCAAGCTTTTTAAATAGTTTCATTTCTCTACAAATTTTAAAATGGTATCGAGCTTCTCATTAAGCTGTTTAATGGTTTGGTGGAATAGTTCCTTGCTTACATATATTTCCTTAGAGCTGTCCCTTAAATCTGATATTCGTTTGTGCAACACAACAAACTTGTTTTCGCATGAAGCAAGCTCCTTAGTCATGTGCTGAATATCCTTTTCAAGCAAATCAGTTTTGGCATCCACCGTTTCCTTAGTGGCATTTTTTGAGATAGCATTGCGGATAATGAAGGAAACGACACCAACGATAAGCGAACTGAAAGCACCGATAACAAGCCAATAAAATTTAATTGTCATTTCTTCCATGCTAAAAGATTTTAATGGTTTCGGTACTGCCCTCCGGAAAGCGGTTTTTCTCCATTGTTGCACTTTGATTTTCGATGTGCATAATGGCATCCACTATATGCTCCCACTTCGTTCCGCCTTTGGAGCTGCCATCTCTGTTTGCCTGATTGATGATTACAAATGAGGTGTTCGGAAACTGTTTCTTCAGCTCTTTAAATTCCTCGTGAGAAATATCCGTTGTTTGGGTACTGTCGATAAATACCACATCGTAATCCCTGAATAGCTTCGGATTGTAGTCCTCGATGATTCCAATTGGGCTATTAATACCAAGCCTTACAACTTTCTCTTGCATTGTTCCTTTTGCACCTTCTTCATTGGCTACATACAGGACTTTATAGCCATGCTGTTTTACCAATTCATCGGCAAACATCAGGGCTACGGTACTCTTGCCATGAAAGCGTGAGCCGTAAATCATTATATAGAATGGGATATACAGCTTGCCTAAAAGTTTACCGAACTTTCCCCTGATTGAGATGGTCTTAAAGTTCATCTTGGCAAGGTCGTTTGCCAAAACAACCTGGTCGGATGCAATGACTGCGGTTCTTGTGGTGCCGGGATTGAATGCCCTGTTTTGTGAGCCACTACTTTTGGGCATGGAAGTAGTGGCATTTACTTTCCCAATCCGGCAATGCCTTGTAAGCCTTTTAACTGAACATTGGTAACAAGTAGTTTGTCGCTCTCCAGATAATCATGTAAATGCTTTTGAACGTTTTTCACCTGTTCAAATTCCTTGTCAGATTTATCAACCTTACCGTTTTTTAATGAGTTGGTAACTGTAGTAAGCAAACGTTGAGCTTTAGCTTTGGTGATATTGCCATATAGATTGATAAAACGTTTAATCAATGCAACGGCCGGAGTAACACCGTAGTCGTCCACAATCTTTTTCAGCTTACTGTATAACGAATCCGTAACTTCAAACTTGCAAGTACCATTCATATCCTTGTAAGTCTTGATAAGGTCATTGCTGATACTTTTAATTTCAGAGGCATACTTGCTTGTTTTACGGATGGTTTTTTCGGTAGCTGCCTTTTGAATCACCTTGTACAAAAGCGATACCTGACGTTCTGTAACCTTCTTATTGTGGAAGTTCAGATAACGCCTGATTACTTTTATCTCCAACGGCATCAAATCAACCTCGATGGGTTTTCGTTGTGCTTTTTTGGGTGCTGCCGTTTTCTTTGTGGCTGTCCGTTTTGGTGCTACTTTCTTGGTCACATTTTTTGTCGATTTTTGTGACGAGGTAGTTTTCTTCTTCGCTGGTGCTTTCTTAGGTGCAGGGCTTTTCTTTTCTGAATCCTTTAGGTAAGGTTCAACGATTTTGAAATGATTATCAAGCATCTCCTTAATGTCCTTATCCTCATTGTAGAAATCGGCAAATGAATCAAACTCTTTATGTGCTTCCTGTGCAGCTTCCGGCAACTTTTTGAAGTCAATATTTTTGGTGGCTTCCTTGTAATTTTTGATTGTTAATTTCATACTATCTGATATTAAGTTTTTAGTACACTATTTATTATTCGCTGCCCTTCGCAAGGGCTTGTTTCTGTTTAATGTGAATTGCTTTAGCCCTTATTTTGGCAAGTTTCAGTTTGCGTTCTTTGCCAACTATCACACCTTTATTCACGCTTCCTTTCTCTGTCAGGTCGATGTATTCATCGGCTCGTTTATCGGTAAATGGCTCAAATGATTTAATGGATAAATGCTCCTTGATTGCATAAATCAGGTTATCAAAGCACTTGTTGATGTAAATGCGTTCCTGACCTTGCGGATAAACAGGATGAGAAAACATTCCACCTGATACTAAGTAATTATTTACCCGGTCCTTTTCCTTTAGCTTGTCGTACACATAGCACTCGAAGCTTCGGGCAAACATCTCGGCAATATCTTTCCAATAAGCACCTTGAAGTTTGGAATAGTGATACAGGTAGCTGTCGGTTCTACGTTTCTTTGTTTCGTCAAAATCATTGTAGCTAACCGCTTTATCTTCCAAATCATAATACCCAAAGCGAAGCATTAGGATAAGGGAAACTATACTTGTATGCACCACCGATTGCCTTTCCTGAAATGTAGGTACAACCTTCTTTAAAGAGGTTTTTAGAATATCCTTGAACCAATCTTTTGTTGGTGATGAATTACCTCCGATGAAATACTTCTTTCGATAGCCTAAACTTTCAATGATGGTATTCAGATAGCTTTCTGAACGTAGCGGTTTGGTTGATAATTCCAAGCCATTCAGATAATGGTCAAAGAAATGTCCCCACTCATGGGCTACCGAGCCGTCACCGTTTCGTTTGGTCAGGTTGATAAGTTGGCGTGTTGGATAGTAAGTAGCCATTGCTTTACCTCCACGACCGAATGCACCGAAAGCAATAGCCAGGGCTTCGTTTATGGATAGGTTGATGTCAAGCACCTCGCATAAATCAACGATGGCTGCAACAAAGTGGCGAATGTGTTCCCTGGCTTCATCATCCTTCACGTAGTTTCCTAATGTGAGCGATTTAAAATGAAGCTTCTTGATAACCGTATTTTCATCCGCTTCTTCAATTAACAAACCGCCTGTGCGTTTAATATATGATAGCGGTACGGCTTCTATCTTGGGCTTGCTACTGCTTTTTGAATTGCTGGATTTCTTTGTTTCTGCCCAGCTCCAATCCGGTTTAAATTCCTTGTATGGGAATCGTTCTTTTTGCTCGTTATATTCTCTTTGGGCATCATTAATAAACCGAGTACAAACTTGAGTAACATACCTTACATAGTCCTCCACAGTCCGAACGCTGCTCAACATGCCTCCCTGAAAAGTCAGGTCGTTTTGCTTGTGGCGTTTCATATCGGCAGGAGAAAGAATTTGCTTTGCAGAATCAATGCAATCCTGTTGGCGTTTTATCCGCTTGTCGGTGTATTCCTTCAACCTTTTTGCATGGGGTTCAGCCTGTTCTTTGGTGATACCTGAATACTGATGGGCTTTCATGTAAGTTTCCTTAACCGCTGATGTAGTCCGATAGCCTTTAATGGTAAAGACAATATTGCGAAGTGCCTTACCGAATATCATCCCAAAATCATGCTTACCCACAATCTCACCATTATTGGCAATGGTATCGAGTTGTTGCAAGTCTGTAATTGAAATGGCATCATACAAAACTTTTACAAAAGCTTCTGCCATTTTTACATATTGCTCCCTCGCTTCTTTGGTATTGGCGTGTGGTTTTGCCGGGAATGCCTGACGAACCTTTACTTTCAAAAAGGCACACCCTGAATCCGTACCGTTTTCTTTTTCTGCCTGTGGGTCAATTTTAGGAAAAACCTTATCCTTCTTAACAAGCTCGATAGCCGTTGCTTCATCTTGTTCGATGCTGTTTAAATCGCTACTGCTAATAAGCTTGTTGTACATGGCTTGTTCTTTCCTGGAACCATGAACACGCTTCCCTGCATCTTTAAATTCCCGGTTCTTTTGCTTTTCCTGTAAAGCTTTTTCTACTTCTGTATCAATATCCCCAAGGTTATCATTGGGTGTTGCTAAGTTGGCACAGTAATTTTCGTATAATGACCAATCATTGCTGATAATAAAGAAACCATCATTGGGATTGGGTTTGTAGCCTTGCTTTGTTTTGTAGCCATTGCGACCTTTAATGAATCCTTGTTTGGGAAGAATCCAAACGAAGTCACCTTTTCTCGGTTTATATCGAGTTGCAATAATATCGGTTGCTTTCTCAAAACCCTTATAGATGGGCAAAGCATTGACATTAACGCCCTCTTTAAAACCATTGGCTAAGATGGAAGCCTTTGATTTTCCTTTGGTGCGAATATCCTTGTGAATGGCTTTGTACTTTTTATAAAACTCCTTTTCGGTCATAGTATGGTCTTGATTTTAGGGTGAGTACCAAGCCCGGCAACTGCTCGAAGCTGTTTTTGCTTAATCAGGATTGCCTTTGCACGGAGCTTTACAAGTGTCAATTGCTTACCCTTGTCAATGCTAATTTTCTTGCCTTTAGGTGCGGATTGCTTTTGTTTGGCCAGTCGTTTGGGAAATTCCTTTTTGTCTTGCTCAAACATCTTCATCGCCTCATTGGTAAGGCTATCAGTTGAGTTGCTTCGCTTTGTTCCTTTATCCAAAAACTCATCGTAATAATGGCGTGGAATTTTAACCGATAAACTGAACCGTTCACCAAGCAGATTAAGAAGTTTGGGCATCTTGCTTTCTTCAACCGAAGCCCTCATATTGCCCGAAACCATTTCAAAACCATCACGATTATTAACCAGGAGCTTCACCACTTCTTTATCGGTATAAATGGGAATGTGCGTTTTGGTTTTAGGCATAATGACCTTAAAAGTGCCATCATAATGCCTGGCTATTGTAATCCTGTTTTCGGTGGCAATGGTAGCCCCATTGCGAAGGCTCATAATGTGTTTTTGAAGTTTGGCAATTGGAGCTACAACATAGTTGTCCGCTTTATTATCGTTGTTGTCAGGCGACCATGCCTCGCTCATTAAAATTCCCTTTTGAACACCTCTGCCTTTGGTGGTGAAGCTTACCAACTTGCCTGAAAAGTCCGCAGAGCCTTGAAGTATGTTTCCTGTTACGATGTATCGGATTTGTCGGTCTGCCGTGAAGTCTTTAATGGCTTCATCCCAACGTTCAATCAAACTTTCTTTTTGTCCTGTTGTGAGCTGCATACTACGGCTCATGACACGCTCAATTTCTTTGGCGGTATCGCCCGAAGCCGGGAGAACGATGTATTTACGGCTGTCCGATATGGCAAAGCGAAGCTTCACCGATGAAGGTGCATAAGGGTTCTTGCGTTTGGGATTAATGTCAAAACCAAGAAACACACAATAAGAATTGGAACTGCTATCGGTTTCAAAACTGACTGCCGGATAGAAATAACCATGACCAACCTTAAAGAACTTGAAAAAGTTGTTCAGGTAGCGTTTACGGTTCTCGCTTTGTGTTTTGGTCTTGGTAATCTCGGCTTGTTTACCTTCTTCAATTTCTTCGGTTCTTTCAGCGACATAATCCCTTTGGGCTGCTTTGTTGAACACAGGAATTTTCTGATAGCCTTTCTCATCGGTAATACCATTAAAAAGGTCTTTGTATTTTTCTTCTAACGCTTTTAAATCGTCAGATAACTTGTTTTGAACGAATTTTTCGTGAGCTGAAACTATTTCTTCAGAAATGCGGTCAGGGTGTTTATTGCTTAATTGTTTTTGAATCAGCTTTTCAAGTTCAGCTTTGCCGTAAGGTTTTTTAAGTACGTTGCATTCGCATTTTTCTAAAAAAGTATCGTTACCAAATACCGAATGTCCACCTTTCCCGGCAATCACAACACGCTTTTCAAGGGATTCCGCTTTTAGGTTCAGGACTTCAACTTCAAGGTCGTACTCATCGGCTTGTTTGAGGTATTCGATGTAATCGTTATATCGCTCAATGACTTCCTGATAGAATTTCTCCTGTTCTTTAACTGATAAAACCGCCACACGCCCTGTTACTTTTGAAGCATCACCTTCGGATGGTGTCTCATCACTCTCTTTGCCCTCAAATTTGAGTGGGTTATCCAGTGCTTTGTTTAGCTCTTCATTTTCCAACATGTATTGGCGAACCACTTTGTCACCGTACTTATTCAGAAAGTCATCGGATTCCAATTGTGATTTGCTGCTTTTCTGGTTTGACGTGGTATTGGCATCCAATGATTTCAGCTTCTTTTTGAGCATCATCATAAACCGCTTTTGTGCAGGAATGGATGAGATAATGTAATCGTAAATCGGTTTCATTATCTGACCTGTGCGGTTGATACGTCCACGCTTTTGGATTTCGGTGTTGATGTTCAGTTCAGGTTGGAGTATCACCATCACACGCTGCTTCACCTTTTCGGCTGGAACTTTATCGGTGACGATGGCATGTGCCGAAGCTCCTGTTGAACCACTTTGGTTAATCAGTAAACAGTCTATTTCATTGTCATTGAATTGACGGAACAAATCGGCTGTATTCTCCTTTTTTCGGCTCATCACCAAGGCGGTTGTATTCTTTGCTTTGGTGGAATTGTACTGAACACACAATTTTCTCCCTGTAACTTCACCAACCGTATAGCCGGCTTCCTTTATTTTTTGGATTATCAAATCAAGTGGACTGATTGTAATGCCAGTTGAAGCCTGTTCGATTCTCCTGATAATATCGTAGTAAGCCAATTGAGCATCTTCTGATAAATCCGCAATATTGAACTGTTTGCCCTGTGATTCACCGTCAATATCCTTTTCGGTGTAACGAAGAACAGAATCCAATCCCTTTTCCAAAACAGTTGAGAAGTCACCATTAATCACATCATCAGGTTTTGCCATTCCTTCTAAAAAGCTTCCCATTGTGGAAGCAAAGGCAATAATGGGTTTCTTACCTTCTTTTAGTCTGTTTATGGCATGGTCGGCAACATCGGAGGCATTCAAACTAAAGAGTAATTGATTGATTACGTTAAAGACTTTTGAGAAATACGGAATATTATCAACCCCAGCTTTCTCAGTTCCTTTGCGTGTTTCAACCTCTTTACTTTCGGCTGCTGCAATCTTATCAAGCTCATCAACCTGTTTGTTAATGTATTTCTCCTGAAACCCGATTATATCTCTAATGATGGAGGTAATTTTATCGGCAGTTCCGGCTTGCTCTTTGGCTTTTTCTTTCAGCTCGATATAGTTTACTTCTACACCTTCAAAAGAGCGTTCTCGCCTAATCATTTGCCCCTCTGAAACCAATTGGGCTGCTAATACTTCCTGCAATGCTACACCGCCTTTTGTGATGGCTTCTACCAAATCCTCTTTGCTCATATTGGCATCGCTCATTGAAGTCTTTTGAGCGTAAATCGGCATATTATCAGGTCGCTTGGCAAAGGTGGCTGAAAGGAAACAAACACCTTTGGTTTGCCTTAACACATCTTGCATAAACTCACCTGTATTGGAGCTACCCGAAGCGTTATGAGCTTCATCCATAATGATAATATTACCGCTACTTGCAGCATTTAAAAACTCTTGTTTGGCTGGCTTTTTTGGCTGATTGAACTGCGAGTAAGTGGCACAAACAAAGTTGTAATTATTGGGTACTTTCTTACCCTTGATAATCCTTTCTTGTGTAGGTTTTTCGGGAGCTGTATAAATGACTTCACCGCTTTTGTCTTTTACATTGGTTTTGCTCTCTTTGGTGTTAACGATAAACGGTACCAGGGCAGAGCTACCAATGTCCGACAAGTCTCGATATAAATCAGTAAACAGGTTGGGCTTTTCCGAAAGGAATACAGGTTGCAGTCCACTTTTAACACCGTAGCGGATTAAAGCTGCTGCGGTTCTTCCTTTGCCGATTCCTGTTTGGTCGCCAACAATAATTCCCTGACCACGCTTCTCGATATTGTAAATGGCTAATGAAACGGCATCAATCTGTTCGCATGAAAGTGACTTTACAAGCTCGTCATTGCTATAATCTAGTTTCTCGGCAACATAGTCAAACAAAGGCATTCCGATACTTTTCTTTACTTTTCGGATAGCGATGTGCATTTCGTGACCCATTGAATCGGGAACGGTTGTGTCCAGGATAAAACCTTTTTCGGCTGTGGGAATATAAGCCATCCCAAGCCCTTTATGACCGAACATTCCCTGTAAATACTCATGCTCGTTCTGAGCCAGCTTTTTGGTGCGTACAAAGCTTTTATTGTTGTTGGTTTTAAAACCCAATTCAATAAGCCTTGCTGATATATGTTTTGGAGGAACGCTACCAAACTTAATGGTAATGCCGCTTTTGCATATTTTAATGTCTGATTTCATACTATACTGCTATTGAATAATTATTCTTTGTTGTCCACTGGTCTGCCATTGCCTCGGCAATCCCCTGAAATGTCTTACTGCGAACCCTGCGTCTTTCTTCATCGCTTAAATCCCTTGCTTTGTAGTACCAAAGCGGTTGTCGTCTCCAACGCTTTTTCTTTTTGTCGTACCAATGTTTGTATTCCAATTGGTCTTCATCAAGCATATCGGTTGGTTCTAAAAGCGGTAAATTCTTTAACCACAAGCAAGTTGATTTCTTTGCATTGTCGCCAAAGTAGTACGGCTGAATGATTTGGTCAGGCTTGCGGATGGCGGTACTGATAACACCAATAGGATTTTCAATGGCAATTTTATCAATGGGAGCTTTCATCAATTTGCGGATAAAAGCCAATGCTTTCTTACGTTCCTTTTGTCGTTCCGGGTCGTGCATCCACGCATTGCCCGATACTGTCAGGTAAGTGCAAGGTGGAAAAGCAATCATCATATCCCAACCTTTATCCAATTGGTTCAACACATCACCCTGGATGTGCCATTCGGGATGTTTGCCTGTGGTTGGAAGAATGTCACAGCTATAAGCTTCATGCCCCTGACTGCGAAGTGCCATTGTAACTGTCTGGCTTTCTTCACAAGCTACCAAAATGCGCTGCGGTTCAATCGTAGGAATACCTCCCAAGAATAACTGCTTTTGCCTAATGACTATGGCTTTTGCTTTAAGTTTTAATATGGAGCTTACACCACTTTTCATATTAAGCAGGGGAATTAAAAAGTAGTGGAAAACCTTCTTTCAGAAGTGGCAAAAGGTTTTTAATGTCAGTATCGGGAAGTGTTCTGTAACCAAAATCAGGGATGAAAAGTCTTAACTGATTCCAGGTAATAACAAATTGAGCTTTCCTATAATTCCACCTGTCTTTCTGTTCGTATCTTGCTGAGAAATGAGAAACAACATCACCGTATTTATTGGGACTCTCAAACACATCTTCTATTTGATACGCGCCTTTGATATTCTTTAAATAGTCCACAATTTCATTATGGATTATTTCAAAACTCTTTTGGGTATTCATTGACGGAAGTTGTTTCTGCTTTATCAGGATGGCTTTAGCACGAAGTTTAATGACCTTCACATCTTTGGTTTGTGGCTTTGGGCTTCTACTATTTCCTAAACCAACCCTGTCCCAAAGTTCTTCATGGGTATTGACAACGGTGCTGTGTAATATATTTTTAAGCGGAGCTGCTCCATCGGGAACTGCTTTTGCTCCATCAATCAAAATCAATCGGGTATTGATTGAAGTTCCTTGTCTGGAGTAAAGCTTTTTACCGTTAATCGGGATAATATCTTCAACGTTGTAAAAGTGGTAGAGGTAATTCAGGAAAATACGGTTAGTTCCTGCCGTAACCCGACCATGTTCGTCCCAAGTGGTATGACCGCCAATGATGATAGCTGCCTTACCGTCATCCTTCATGCAACGCAAAGCGTTTAATGCCATTGCATGTTCCAATCGCTTGATTTTAAACTTTCCGAAAAGTTCAGGTTGAGAAAGTGAACCGAAAGGTGGATTCGTAACTATACCATCAAAAGTTCTGTCATAAGCTGCCGGAGGTTTTAACGCATCCCAAGAGCTGACCTTTGCAAAAGGTTGTTCTTTCAGGTTAGCAAGTCTAACATCGTCTAGCTCGTTAACATGGGTATAGTGATAAGGCAAAGCAATGGTTAAAAGTCCGTTCCCTGCCGATGGCTCTAAATACTTTGGGAAATCGTTTTTATCATTGGTAAGGTGAGCGTTCCCGACAATTTTACCTTTAGTTCCACCTTTAACGATATTCTTAAAAGCTTTGTAGCCTGATAAGCTACCTGATTTTAAAATATAACTCGATGCAAGGAACGAAATGGGTGCTGGAGTGGAATATTGCTGCATCAATACGCTCATGCTTGTTCGCATGGATAGGTTGACCTGAGATTGATACAGGGCTACAATATCAAGGTATTTTTCATAAGTGGTCAGCGAACTGTCGTGTGCTATCTCTCTTGCATTAAGGATTATTGCCAGTTCGGTAAATTCTTTCACCAAGTTTTTATTGGCAATACCGAAGCTTTTGGCAATGCTTTCAATAGTGGTTTTAGAGTGCTTACGTCCGCCTTTTAAATCCTCACGAATCCTTGATATGTAGCCCTTTTTATCCATGAACAAACAAGAACTACATGATTGTGTGAGCCAAATAGAAAAGACCAATGAATATCTCTGCTGCCATTGTCAACTCCAAACACCAGATTCGTTTATCGGCAAAGCCTGTTGCAATCAAAGCCGAAATAGCTATGATGATGGTGTATTCGATATTACCGAAGCTGAAATAATAGCTTAATCCAAGGAGCGCAAAACCACCAATTGCCGATACATAGTGAGCAATGCGAATAAACAGGTTTCGCTTAAAGTCGGAAAACACACCGACTAAAAAGATTCCGATACCACCTCCGATAACCCACCAATCGGCAGATTCTTTAATAAACAGACCTGTAATGATGATGGCCAGTCCACAAACCCACATCACTATCTCAAATACAAGCTTGTAAGGTTTGCGTAAAAAGTAATTGCTATCGGAAATTGATTTGCGGATGCCATGAACCGCTATGATGGAAGTAAGATAAACTACCAACGCTATAAATGCCGTGAAAAGGCTTGCTATTACTAATGCTTTCATAATTATTGTAGTGTAATGGTTTTGTCGGTTTCGTCTTTGAAAGTGAGCTTCAGATTGTTTCCTGCAACATCTACCGATAGGCTATCCACATCGGCATCCACGAAGTTTTTCATGAAGTTGATTTGGAAGTTCAGTATCTCAGCCAGCTTTGCTTCCCAATCTTCACCTGAGAAAATGCCGGAATCAGCATACACCTGTAAGAACTTTTTCAGGAAATCAGGAATGTTCTGCAAATTGACATCCCAATCAGCTCCAACGGTGGCATTTTCTTCAATACCACCAAGTTTAGTTTCATCCGCTTCGGGGTATGAACGTTTAGCATTATTGGCTTCAATGGCTGCTGCCTGTTCTGCCGAAATGGTTGTCGGTTTATTCTGAATATTGGTTTCCCAATCAGCTCCAACAGTAGCACCTTCTTCTATTCCTCCAAGCTTTGTTTCATCCGCTTCGGGATAAGTTCGTTTTGCTGTATTTGCTTCTATTGCGGTAGCTTGTTCCTCTGTTATTGTAGTAGGTTTATTGGCGATATTCGTTTCCCAATCCGCTCCGGCTGTGGCATTTTCTTCAATACCCGAAAGTTTGTCCTGGTCAGCTTGTGGGTAGCTTCGTTTTTGGGCATTGGTTTCAATGGCTGCTGCCTGTTCTGCCGAAATGGTAACAGGTTTATTTTGAATATTGGTTTCCCAATCAGCTCCAATAGTCGCACCTTCTTCAATTCCTCCAAGTTTAGTTTCATCTGCTTCGGGATAAGAACGTTTTGCTGTGTTCGCGTCAATGGCGGTAGCTTGTTCTTCTGTTATGGTAGCAGGCTTATTGGCAATATTTGTATTCCAATCAGCCCCGGCTGTGGCGTTTTCTTCAATTCCCGAAAGTTTGTCCTGGTCAGCTTGTGGATAGCTTCGTTTTTGGGCATTGGTTTCAATGGCTGCTGCCTGTTCTGCCGAAATGGTAACAGGTTTGTTTTGGATATTGCTTTCCCAATCCGCTCCAACAGTCGCACCTTCTTCAATTCCTCCAAGCTTGGTTTCGTCAGCTTCGGGGTAAGAACGTTTAGCTGTATTCGCTTCAATTGCGGTCGCCTGTTCCTCTGAAATTGTAGTAGGTTTGTTAGCGATATTTGTATTCCAATCTGCTCCAACAGTTGCATTTTCCTCAATGCCTGAAAGTTTGTCTTCATCAGCTTGGGGATAACTACGCTTTGCGTTATTGGCTTCAATATCGGCTGCTTGTTGTGGAGAGATGGTAACAGGTTTGTTTTGCACATTCGTGTCCCAGTCAGCTCCAACAGTAGCGTTTTCTTCAATCCCTGTCAACTTGTTTTCATCGGCTTCGGGATAAGAACGTTTTTGTGTATTCGCTTCGATTGCTGCCGATTGTTCTACCGAAATAGTAGTAGGCTTGTTTTGAATATTGGTATTCCAATCAGCTCCGGCAGTAGCACCTTCCTCAATCCCTGCAAGCTTTTCTGCATCTGCTTGTGGGTAGCTGCTCTTTTTGTTGTTGTTCTCAATTGCCGTTGCCTGTTCTGCACTAATGGTCGTAGGTTTATTTTGCAGTTCCTGAAAATTGGAAGTCAGGTTCATATCATTTTCCAACTGCGAAAGCTTTGTCGGAATGGCAATATTGATATTACCGTCAGGGTCAGTCACAAAACCGCCATGCACCTCGATACCACCATTGGGCATATACACAGGGCTTTTCTCTGATATGAGCAAGTCTTCAACATTCCCGGCGATAATCAAACCACCACTAATTTGCTGAACAATGGTTTTTGGTCTGTATTCCGGAGCGGATTTTGAACGTGCAATATTGATGAATGAACCAACCGAAGCCCTGTCAAGTATCGTGTCCTGAATATCCCTGTTCATTTTGAAGTAGGTGTCAGAAAATACAATCTTGTTGTAGCCTCTATCGAATACACAGGACTGATTGACCTTTGCCTCGAAACAACAATCGTCAATGTTGGTGGTACTGTTCAGGAAAGCTATTGCACCGCTTCCGGCATCAGTATATTCAAAGCGTATGTCTGCAAAATTGATAGCACTATTGTAAATTTCAATAGCCTTATCACTTTGGAAAATCACAGGCTTCACGTATGTTCCAACTACGCCATCCACCTTATTGCTCAATGAGCAGATGTTAATTTGGTAGGAGAAATCACGAAGGACCAGGAACGTTCCCAAATCGTTGATGTAAGTACCATCCTCGAACATGATGCTGATACTTGCACTTTTGTTGGTATGATACTTCAATGCTTTAGGCAGGGAATCAAACAGCCTTTGAAGCTTTGAAAAAGGAGTTCCCGAAGGAATAATAATCGCTTTGCGTTCAACATCGTATTCAAAACCTGTTATCTGCTGGTCTTTACTCATATCAAACACGCCCTGAAACACTTTGTATTGTTCATGTTCCATACCCAAATAAGCGTACTGGCCATCCGAAGCCCATTCGCCTTTTTTCAATAACGGTGGGGTTGTTCCCCTAAACATCTTTATCGTTCCCATATCTAAAGTCTTTTAATTGCTAAATTATTGCGTAGGCTTGCTCAAACAATTGGTTCGAGACGTAATTACCACCTGTCTCAACCGTTGTCATTGAAAGCACCAATAAGCGGAGTGTATTTTTTGTAGGCAGGAGCTTTGCGCTCTTGCTGACCTTTAAATCCTTGCAAACCGTCTGGATGTAATGGTCTGTATTGTTTTCAAATCGGGGGGCATATTCTTCAACCAATAACGGCACTGTATTCTTGCCCTTTTCAATGTCGTGCTTGAGGTCTTTTATCATGGCACGAACACCATAAACCGGAGCAATAAACATTTCAAAACGTCTGTCCTTATTTTGCTCTTTGGGCAGTTTACCATTCCATTTGATGTTGGTGAAAATCAGGTTTCCCGGATTGTTGTTGCGTATGCCCCTGGGTGCATTTGAGAGGTAGGTATTACCACCGTTCCAATTCTGAAAGTTTGAGGGCAGTTCGTTATTGTTGGTTGTCAAAACGTTTGAACCACGAGGAGGCAATAGCCCACGCTTGCGTTTGTTTCGTCTGCGAATCATTACAATTGTGGTTACTATTGCCCCTGTGGTTAACACCCCTCCCGAAATAAATAATATCTTTTTCTTCTTGTCCATAGCTTTATTGTTAGAGTTTAGAGAGGGATTCCCCAACTATCGAACTTGGGTTTGATTTTTGAAATTTCACTTTCGCTTAGTTCAGCTCTTAGCCATCCAATAAGGTTATAGTCCTGACCAAGGAATGCTGCACGACCGCCCCATAAGTATTGCTTCATTCCAAATGCTTTAATCACAAGTAGCATATCGTCCTTACTGTTGATTTTATCCATAGTACTGAAGATGGTTTTCTCGTCCGTTCCAAAGTCTAACATTGCACCATACAAGGTATTTGCAAACAAAGCTGCATCAGAAGTGGAGATAGTAAGATTAGCCTTTTCAATGACTGTATCTTTTATGGATGGAGCTATCCGGGATGATGTTCCATCTGTATTCTTTTTCCCTTTGATAATTTTTCGGATAGCGAAGAATCCAATTCCGGCTACTACAACCGGGACACCAAATTTGATTCCTGTTGTAATTAATGCTGCTTTATTTGCTTTATCTAATTGCACGGTATAATTGTTTTAGATGTATCGTAATGCGGTCTTCACAATCTTTGGGTTCTTGGCAACCTTGGTCAGAAGCTTAATCATGTCCTGTTGCTCAACCTTGTTGACTGCATTTTGCAAAAGGTTTCCTACTTGCTGAACTACTTCGGTACTGTCAGCTTCAATGGTGATTCCTACTTTAAACTTTCTCATAATCGTATGTATTAATCGTTATCTAAATCTTCGTTTTCAAACTCTGCATTTCCTGGTTCCGGCTCTGATATGCCATTCACGGCTTGGTTCAGGAACAGGAGGGTTTTATTAATCAGCTCCGCTTTGTCAAGGCATAAGCCAACGATGTTTGCAATCTTGGCTACGTCTTGTAGTTCCCATGTCATAAGGGCATCGGATAGCTTTTTAATAATTTCAGCTTTCTTGCGGTCTTCGGGAGTATTAGCTGTACCTATGTCGGTAATCTCAACATTGGTTTCAGGGAGTTGTGCCGATTCTTCTTCGGTATCATCAAGCATCCCCAAAGCTCCTTTGAGTTCTTCTGCTGATAATCCCAATAGCTCTGCTGTTTTCGGGCTGTTGGTAAGTAAGCGTGAACCGATACCCACCAATGCACCTGTGGCAACTCGTTTCATTACTTCATTGGGAGCATACCCGGCAAGACGGCTTTCAAGGTCTGTCTTATCGGTTTTTAGTTCCCTGTTTTCGCTTTGGTAGCGGTCTTTTTCGGCACGTAGCTCTGCATTTTCGTTGCGTAAACGCTCATACTTTTCTTCCAAAGTATTGTAGCGTGTCTCGAACTTAAAATCATCCAACTGCTTTTGGTAGCTGATTCGCTCAACCTCTTTGTTGTTGCCCGATAAGGCATTGAACACACCGAACAGACCGTCAAGCTTGGATTTTACGGCAGGGTTATCTCCTGAAAATAATCCTAACAAGGAATCCAGTTCACCCAATCCATTGGTGTTGTTTTGGATTTGGCTCTGTTTCATTTCCTCCTGGATGATGGTTTGTATTTCCGCTCTCTCAATGGGTTCTTTGGGTGGGTTCAAAAGCTTGCTGATATTCACTGTATAGCTGTTCAGGCTTCTGGCATTTGGGCTTTTGCCTCCAAACACATCAACCCTGAGTGAACCGTGAGACTGCTTTGCTTTTTCAATGGCACTTTCAATGTCTCGATTAAACTTATCCGTTCCGGAGGTTCTTGATGTGAGTGCCGTTTCCTGTGCTGCGGTAACCAGGTATATTTCGTAAGCGTAAGGGTACTTTTGTTCGTCCTCCGAACGCTTTATAAACTCGTATATGCTTTGTATTTGCTCTCTGTAATCCAACATAGTCGTATTAATTTCGGTGGGGAATAATCTTTACAAACTCCAATCGGTAAGGCTTAAAGCTTTCCGCTTGGGTTTTGATGTCTATGTAATCGGTGAATACCTGGTAGCGGTACTCATCCATAAAGTCGTATTCTTCGGGTGTAGCGGTAAACACGTTATCGCTGCTAATGAGTTCCATTTCATCAATAGAGCTTGGCAGACCTTTGGTGTTCAGAATCCACATGTCGTTTTTCAGGTCCAGCGAAATATCCGCACCTGTTACCATTATCACCGTTGGTTTTAATTGGTAGCTGTCAATGGTTCGCATCCCTGAAACACGGTCTTTTGCGATGGTATGTAATAACTCACTCGTGTTCATATTCAATGTAGATTCTAATGGTTAGCGTATTGTCTCCGCTGTTTTTATTGCTCTTAAAAACCGTATGGATATTGCTGTTTACCTCAAAAGGCTCGTGGAAAGGGATAACCTCTTTGCTTAAATGCTTGACCTTTCGGTTTGCAGTAAGCATGTAGTCACGCAATAGAAAACTGTTGCCATTAACCAATAGGCTGATGTTGCCACATTCATAAGGTTCAGGCTGTTTGTAAGCCTGAACAGGGCGAAGAAAAACATCGGATTTATGCAGATAGGCAAAGGTTAATGTTTCCTGTGCTATCAAGTCGGCAAATTCAAGGCTTGTTATGGTTTGACCTTTTTCAAACAAACCCACTTCGTTGTAGAGATAATCGGCAAACTGTGTATTGAAAAGCTCTGCAATGCTGTTGTTCAGGTTGTTTTGCTGGTCGGCATCAAGGCAAGTAAATTTGATGTTATTGCTCAAAATATCAACGATTGCCGGAAGAATATCACTTTCAAAAAAGTCTTTACTTTCGGCTTCGCTTGCCCTTGTGCGTAGGTATGAGTAGAACAGGTTGGTAATGCCATCGGTCAGTAACAAATCGGATATTAAAGCTTGGGGGAAAGCTAAATCCTGAGTTACATCTTCCAATTCTGATTCCTTTTTAACCAGGGCGTTTATTGCAATGCCTGTAATCAGTTTACAGGAAGCTGGGAGCAAGTCCTGTTCGTTGATGTGTTTGTTGCCAACTGAGGTTTTTGTAATTACAAAATATCGTTTCATTGTCGGGAGATTTCTGGGTTATTTCTTTTTTTCTACCTCGGCAAGCAGATACACACGAACATTGTAGCTTTCATTAACAGCCAGGTTCTCGCTGTCGTCTTTGTAAATGACACGCACAGGGCTGTTCTTGGCTTTTTCATCCACAGGGAAAGCCACGTCCTTAATACTCATGTCATCGTTGTGGTGAAGCAATGCCACCTCGGTATCATCGGGGATTATCTCGGTATCATCAATCCAAACCCTTAGTGTGGCACCGGGTAATGCCTTTTGGTTGGATAAGCGTAAGAAAATGCCTTTGATACGGTCGTGTTCCGTTTTGGTATTGCCGTTAAATTCGTAAGTCTGACCTTTTTTGACCTCGAATTTCACGACCTGTAATTTGCGTATGTTATTGTCTTGTACTTCCATTTTTGAAATGATTAAGAAGAAAAAAGGGGCGGTTAACAACCGCTGACCGCCCCCGAACGATTATGACATATCAAGCTCTTATGCTTTCTCTGTGATAGTTCCCAATAGCGTAACCTTAACGGCAGGGTGGTAAATCTTATCACCCGATACCGATTTCGGCATGTTCAGCTTTGGTGTAATATCCATTGATGGCTTTAACCACTTTGGATTGGCAAGCTTGTATTGGAATTTGCGTTTAGTGGTATCGGTATCATCGAATACCGCACATGAGATTTCAGGTACAATTACCTTCGTGCCTAATGTCATCTCGAAAGTACCGTTCAGGATTGCCGGAGGTAAAGCAAACTGACCGAATGCAAAATCTGCCGGGTCGTTGTCTTCTTCCGATGCTCCGTGAGCGTACTCAAGAACAATATCAGTTAACAGGAAATACTTTCCTGAATCCAACTGCGCACGGTTCAGGTTGGTACGACCAGCCTTTTTATCGTCCGATGCTTCCATTAAATCAATGTCAGACTTATCCTTAATCGACTTAACAGTGTAGATTGCCGTGTCAACGGTTTGCATACGTGCATCTTTCAATGCTTTTTGCACCTCTGGTGGCAACTGCTGTCTGCGAAGTTCAAACTGACCTTTTGAAGTCAGGTCTTTCGTAAGTCCTGTTTTTACAGCCGTACTTCTTGCTCCGGCATTGTATGACCTACGCACAGCACGTTTTCGGCTGGTTTTTCTGCGACTTCTTCGCCCTCTGCGTCTTGTTCTACGGCGTGAACGACCTAAATCGCCAATGCCTTCGACTGCATCGTCCTGGTCTTCTTCTTTCTCTAAAGCATCTTCCTCTTTTTCAAGAATCGCTTCTTCTAAACCCTCTATTTCTTCCATCGAAGGGTACAAATCATTTTGCTCATTAATTTCTGCCATGATAATTTGTTTTGCGGCTTATTAGCCTTTGTTATTAAATTGATTAAATGTTATTTAGTGAGAATCAGGATGCCATCATATCGCCCGAAAAGATGTCATAGTCCATGCTATCGGGGTCGAGGTTTTGGATTTTACCAACAGGCTCATCATCATCATCCGAACTACCAATCGGCTCATCGCTCATTGCGTAATCATTGGCTGCACTACCTATCGGGTCGTCACTCATTGAATAGTCCGATGCTGCGCCTGATACCGAAGCCTGAATTTCACGCTCGATGTCAATGTCGGCTGCCGGGAGAGCTTGTGTGATTGGATTTAAGGCACGTAGTCCGTCCATTTCATCCATGTCGCTGTAATCTTCATCACCGATAATGCCCTCTAATCCTTGAAGGATGGTCTTACCTGTGGCTTTCTTGATGATGGATTCAACACCTGCACCTGCTGCACCTACCAAGCCCAGCTTTACATACTCGTTTTTGGTAAACTGTGTACCCACCAAACCGCCCATAGTAACGGCTGCCGGAACGATGTAGGTTTTCATTTCGTTGCCCAACAAACCGCTAACGGTCTGGCTCTTTTCCAACTTTTTTAAAGCGTACTTGCCAACTGCAAACCCTGCTACGGCAGCAATGGGCTTGCCTATGTTGTTGGTAGCTTTCATAAAGTCAATCTTTGTACCTCTTGAAGTTCTCCTTGGGGTACTTGACGTTGATTTTTTAACTGCCATGTTTTCTAAATTTTAATTATTGATTCACAATTATTTATTGAAGCTTGATGCTTCCTAAATCTTCTTTATTGGAAGTCTTCTTGGGGGATGATTTCCGTTTTGCCGGAGTGCTGTCTTTTTTGCGGAACATGAGATAAGCTCCTGTACCAACGAGAGCTGCAACACCTAAACCAATACCAACTTTTGCTCCCTTGCTCAGTTTCTTTTTGCCTGTTGCAGTAGGATTCGTTGTAGTCGATTGTGGAGTGTAGTTTCCGGATTTCATTATGGGTTGGGGAGTATAACTGCCTGACTGTGGCATGATGCTGTTGGATGGAGGCATCACGCTGTTTGTTGGTGGAGCATAAGCCTCGGTTGTTGGAGCTGCCTGATTGGTAAATTGAGATACCGCTTCTGTTGCAGGAGCTGCTTTTTTGAATTTATCTTTAACCTTGGTAAAGATGTTTTTGATAGGCTTTAACCAGCTTCCGATTTTTGCCAACACACCACTAGCTGCGGTTACTGAGGCTGCTGTGGCTACTGCACCCATATTGCCCAATTCTGCCAATTCGCCAATGGCTTCTAAGCCTTTTAAATCGGCAAGTAAACCATCAATGCCTTTTAGGGAGAAATCGGAACTCTTTTGCTTTGCACCTTTCAGGATTGCTTTTCTAAGGTTGGATTCTTTGCCCTGTAAGCCTTTAAATAGCTTACGAACCTTGCCATGTGTCTTTTTCAGTTTGGCATGTTTAGCAGGGTCGATGTTGTATTTGCTTGCAAGGTCATCAGGCAGATAGGCATATTGTAGTTTCTTAGCAATTCCAAACATATTTAGACGCAAGGCTGCCAATAATCCGCCTCTGATAGCAATGGATAAAGGATTAAACCTTACGATGGCTTTAACTACTTTCTTGGCTACTTTACCAATCTTTTTACCGACACGTTTTATTGCCTTGAAGAATCGACCTCTACGTCTTTTTCTTCTTCCCAAGCCGTCCATTTCATCGTCCAACTCATCCAATTCAGCCAATCCCTGGATGGCTTCTGAATCGTATTTAATCAGACCTTTTTCGGCAAGCTTTTCTTCAATATCCGATAGCTTATCCAATACGGCATCACGCTGTGGAGTATTCCAAAACTTAATAGCTTGGTCCAACATGGATATAAATTGGTCAGGGTTTTGGATATGAGCCATTTTGTCCTTATTGTCTCGATTCTTTAAAAGATAATTCCGGGTTCGGACTAAATAGTTGTAGGTGGCATCTTCGGCATCACCCAAGCCGTTTATGGCATCGTCAAAGTCAACACCTGAAACAATAGCAATAAGGTCTTCATGGTTGGCTTGTGCCTGAACACCTCCGGCTAAATCAATACCTGATAAAACCGATATGGGCAAACCTAATGCACTTGTACCTGTGATACCATCAATACCTCGAAGCCCTGCCAATTGAAGTGATGACATATCAAAATCAGAACGTTCAAAACTGTATGGCTTTTGGTAATCGAATTTTGAGAGAACAGGGTCGATTATAATTTCATCTTCGGAATCACCAACGGCAGGAACAATCACATAGATATGTTGAAAGTTCTTCTTACCGTCATACTTGGTAATGCGTAGCTTGAACGGAATGCCCAAACACTTTAAAAGCGAACCCACAAAAATGCTGTAATCATCACAGTCAATTCCTGCATCTGATTTGCCTTTCTGTTTGAACTTGATTTGTCCGTCTAACCAAGAGCGAGATGGAGTACGGAGCTGTTCTGTTCCGTCATCGTCTTTATGGTACTGCAAATAATTGTATGAAAAGTTGAAGATGTTTCGGCAAGATTCTTTGAGCGAATCACCTTGAAGGCTACTTGCCAGTTCTTCGACTTCCCGAAAATGTGTACCGATAATATCAATACAACTTTCAACGGTTTCAATTACGTTGCCGTTTTTTATAAATGTGTCCTGTCCGTTTGCCTTTTTTATAAGGTGGTTGAAACGTTTACCGTTTTGGGTGTTTCGTGGGCCGGATACAATGCCCAATTCGCCCAATGCTAATCCGTTCATATTTTCGTCCTCTGATAATGATTGCGTGGTAGTAAGAGTTTCGCCATTAACGCTGATGGTCATGGTGAAAGTCATATCAGCTTTAAGTTGCTGAGTATTGGAAAGCAAGGAAAGAGTAAGACCTTTACCCATGAGGTTTAGGTATGGCACTTGAAAAACGATTTCAGGCTCTTGTGTTTTGCCAGCACCAATGGTAAGTCCTTTAATATCGGGGGTAGAATAAGCAACTGCCGAACCTTTGTAGTTTGCAACAACCTGGTTAACGGCTAATGTGATGGGTGCTTTGGTGGGATTGTAGCAACGAAGCTTTACGGCAAACTGAACTTCTTGTAAGTTCATCTTGTGGATGCGGAATCCTAAAAGAGCAAAGTTCATTTTTGCCCCGGCAAGAAGCTTTTTGCCTTTTTTAATCAGGTAGAAACCACCGCCAACGGCTGCAACTGCTGCTAATGTGCCTAATATTTTCTTTGTGCTTGCTTCCATAATGGAAACAAACATATAGTAGGCTTATGGTGGGGGTGTTGGGGTTTAATGGAACTTGAGGGAGTTTGTAAGTGTTTGAAGATATTTGTCAAAAATTGAGCATAAAAAAGTCGGTAGTGTGCCGACTAATTTGGTTATCCAAACAAAAGAATAATTTATTACTACCAAATTATAATTCATTCAAAATGTCAATTACTTGACTTAATAAAGTTTTCTTTAGGGTTGATTCTGAGGTTTGCATTTTCAGTCGTAGGTAATTTTGAGGTACTTGTTTTTTAATCAGGACTTTGGCAAGCTTACTCATCTCGTTTATCAATTCCTTTTCGATAGATGTTGTTTTCCGTGTAGGAGTAACAACTTCTTGTTCTTGCTGCAAGCTTAATAGAAATTCCTTGTATTCAGTTTGCATCTCCTGAAAGTCAACGTCAGTTCCGCCTTTATCGGGGTGTAATTGTTTTGCTAATTTTCGGTAATGTAGTTTGGCTTGTTCAATATCGGTTATACCTAAGAAATACTTCATAGCTGTTCAAATTCTTCAAGTGTTATACAAAAATGTTCCAGGATTAAGAGGAGCTGTTGTTTGTTGTAGTAATGGCGTTTGGTTTGCCCTGTATTGGCTATCTGTTCTTTTAATTGGGGACACAATTCAATATCCCTTCGTAGTTGTTGCATAGCTGCATCAACTGAAACGCTATCAGGGTAAAGTTTCTTCACCAAATCCTGCTTTAATATGGTTCTGCGTACAATCATAGTGTTGGATTTGGGTTAAAAAATGAGCGATAACGCTCCTGTAATATTGAGAAGAGCAGCCTTGTAGAGTATATTTTAACTGCTTTTGAAGGTTTTTGAGTACTTTTTAGCTTATGCTGACTGCTTTTGAGTACTTTAAGACAATATTTTAAAGACTTTTTTGAATATTGATTTTTTGGAAGGGTATATTTTAAAGTCTTTTGAGAAGATTGAAAAAAATAATAGCAATAATGGGGAATAGGGAGGAATTTTAAGACTGCTTTTCCCAAATGGCGGAAAAGATATGTTAGTTTAATAATACAAGTGAGATTTTTTAGACCATGTTGAAATATTATCGAATAAATTCGGGCAATAAAATGAAGCAAATAAAAGCATCTGTTAAAACACGAAAGGTATATAAACACGAAAAGCCCCGATAAGAGGCTCATTTTTAAAGTGGTAAAATGATAATTGGGCATAAATTCAAGTATTATACCCTTAACAATTAGCTACATAAAGATAGAGATAATTATCGAGTTTTTGGGTCCAGGGAGCTTGTTTCCAACATTTTCACAATCATAGATTGAATGATAGCATCTTCATCAGCATCATTACCCTCGGTTTTTAGTTTGGCAATTAAATTAATCAGTTTCATTATATCCAAATCATATTTAGATAGGAGGTCAACCAATTTTTTCAATACATCTTTACTGTTATTCAGGAATTCTTTACTGGAAGAGAAGACTATTTTATCTGCTTCATCTTTTATTATTTCATTATCTAATAACTCAAGCGATTCGTTTACCTCGTTTTGCAACCAAACATATAAATCTTTCATTCTCTATGGTATAAAAAAAGAAGCGTGGCACTGAAACCACCAACAATCGAGGTATCGCCAAACACCCACGCAGTAAAGTAGTACAGACCACGCCCGTACCTACTCTCTTTACTGCAATTAAAATTTGGCGATTTTCGATTGTTAAGAGATTAAGTCTTAATATTTTAAGATTATATGTTCGCTTCCTTTATTCTTATTTCAAATTATAAGTTTTACTGTTATTATTTATACAAAAGTAATATTCAAAAGGCAATAAATGATAAAATAAGGCAATAAAAAACCCGATACAAAAACTGATACCGGGCTATATTTTAGATTATTTACTCTTTAATGAGAGTTATTTGTCCGAATCTTTTGAATATCCTCAATGGCAACATCTGTTATTTCAGATATTTCTTTATCCGAATAATCTTTGGCAACCATTTTAGCAACAACTTCTTTCTTACCTATATATTTCAGTTCGTTGGCTGCCTCTGCAAAAGCATCTTTAACTTGTGGTGAAATTGTTTCCATAATCGCATCAATTTTATCAGTTTCTAAACCAGAAACTTTATACAAATATAACGCTATTTTTTGGAAAATAGTTTCGTCAATCTCCTTTAGCTGACTGAACATTTCTCGTGCCAAATCAGGATTATTCTTGATAAAGCCAATAAGATTGTCGCTACGCTTCATAAACCATACGGCTACTTTTACACTTGGTCGTTTAAAGTGTCGGATAATGGCATGGTCTTCAATATCCTTGGTGTCGAACAAAGCATAATCAAATAAAGGAACAAAGCGTTTTAGTTCCTCCGGAACCTGAACAAAACCCGAATCCGTCCATTTCGGTTTTCCATGATAGAATACCATCGTAATAACAGGAGTAAGTGGCTGTTTGTTGGCAGCCTGATTTTCCCATACGTTCAGGATATATCTAAGCAATTGCAAGTGTATATTTTTGTCGGGATAGCTTTTGTGTTCATACAGTAGCGAAACTTTGATATTGGTGTGTCCATAGAACATATTGCATGAAACATCTTTAAAATATGGAGCAAGTTCCTGGTCAACGTATTCGGTCGGGTCATAAACAAGTGTTTCAGGTTTTAAACATTGTAGCACTTCTTTCGGAAGTGTACCTAATAGTAAATCTTCAAGATTCTCTTTTACAGAGAAAAGGCTTTTAAAGAAGTTGTCGTGAATGTTATTGTTTTTCTGTACGTTACTGCTCTTTTTCATCGCATAAAAAGTGTTTAATTGTATATTAATCTTGTTCCTGTTTTATTGAAAATTCTTTTTTTTCAGAGGCTATGGTATTTTTCAAAAAGTGTCCTCATTCCTCATTTTGCAGTTAATCGCATGATAATCAATCGAGTAATTTGAGGACAATGAGGACGAGTGAGGAAATAGGAAGATTTTTCCTCACGTTTCCCTCATATTTCCTCTTTTTTCCCTCAGCCGTCCTCACTTATTTTTAGAACATTAAAGTATATAGTATTATATATCAGTATATTATTATACTCCATACTTAGTAAGTGAGGAAATGAGGACGGTTTTTGCATTAGTACCATAAGTCGGGGTAAAAAATATATTTCCATTACTTTATTCCTACAAACTGAACCGTTCCATTTCAATACCTTGCTCTATCAGGATGTCGTAATCCATTATGTAGGCACTTGTCCTGTTCTCACCGAACTTCACATTCTTTCTCCGGTAATCCACAAAGGAGCGGTGCTTTTTCAGGTACTCACCAACAACAGCCTGGTCAAGTACGGTTAATCCTTCTTTTCGTGCCTGTTCCCGATACAAGCCATGAATAGCCCCAACTCTCAGGTAAAGGTGTTTTGTATTTTGGTCGGCATTAACAATTTTATAATGTACATCTTCGGTCAGCCTATATAGGTTAATAAGTGATTGCAGCACATGAAAGTATTGTTCTACTTCATCACTCTGGTTCTGTACCGAAATAGTAAGTTTTGCTGAACGGATTAGGGCAGCCTTTGCCGTTTGATAATCAAAAGGGAACTTTAAATCGGATTGTTCCATTAGAATTTTCATAGGTGTAAGTACCGATGAAATATTCAACACAGTCCTGCGGTCAACGTTACCAAATTCACTTATTAATTCATCCATGACCTCTGAACTAATACCTGGTTCTTCTTTGGAGTAATATTCCTCTATTAAATGTCGGTTATCGAAAACCGAACATGTAATGTTGGTAAACTGCAAGCTTTCTTCGGCTGATTTAAATTCTTTCAGGTCTTCATACTTTCCCCGATTGGTATCGTCAAATTCACCTAACAAACTTCGGCTTGAGAGAGCCGGGTCTTGTGTGGGTAAATCCTGACCGCTAATAATGCCTGAACCCCTGGGCTTTGCAATTCGTGTTTCATTACCGCCCGATTTTACACCAGTAAGCTTTCCATTTCGGTCGGCTATACCTTTTAACGCCTCGATGGTATTTTTATGGATGCTGTTCTTGTACTCATTGCCCCAAAACGGATGGTTGGTCGTGGAATCCATACTACGCTGCATACCTGTACTTGTACTGCCCGATGCAAGGTTGATGCCGTCTTCCATTGGAGGCTTACCAAACATATACATGATACTTCGAGCAGCCGTACTTTTACCCGATTGCCTTTTACCAAACAGGAACAACAAAGGAAAGTATCCGAAATTGGCTTTGTAGATTACATCGCTGAATACGGTTGCAATGTAGTAGGCTATAAGCAGCTCTGCATTGCCGGGATAAACCTTGTTCATTGATGTTGCCCATTTGCCAAAATCCCAATCACTGTTTTTGGGGGGAGCTATGTACTTCGAGTTTTCTTTGAACGGGTTTCCGCTATCGCTGGTACTTATTCTTAACAGCTTCCCATACGGCAAAAAGAAGAAATGTAAAAGATGTACCTGTCCCTGTTTAATTTTATCTTTCAGATTATCCGTTCCGTATTTTCCGATAAATTCTGCGGTGGTATTTAAAACATGAAAAGTATCATCAATACGAATCTGACTTTCAGGCGGTATCTCCTTAAACTCATCCATACTGTTTATTCGTTTTGCATGTGTGGTAACACCGTACTCATCTATCTCATGGAATGTTTTATCGTAATACAATCCATTGGCGAATACCCAAAAGCGGTTTTTTACATTGTAACCAACCCTTTCAAGTTCCTTTGCTTCCGGTATGCCCAAAAGCTTTACGTTCTTTATGCTGTCGAGCTGGGTGTCGTTCCCATACCAAAAGAAACCATGTCTGCGGTGAACCTGCTTTTTAAATGATGCAGGGGTACAAAAGTCATCGGATGAAATTGTAGCAAGCCGTTTTCGCCCGTATTGGCTCTTTAGGTTGAGAATGTATTTCAAGTCGATTCGTCCTTGACCATCATTATGGAAAACACAAAATAAAGCTTCAAATGTGAAATTGGATATTTGCTTTGGATGCTTGCCCTCCACAGTCCAGTAAGCCCCTTTTTCTTCATAAAACTGATTCTCCAAGAAGTTTTCCTGTTGCTCTTTTTTCAGCTTTATAATGTCGTTGATATTCTCTTTTTTACTGACCTTCTTTTCAACGGGTTGGCTATTCTCCTTTAAAGCATCCTGCCAAGCTTTTTTTGGTTTAATCTGCTCTGAAACAAAGTCGAGATAAACCTCCTGGTTCGTTTTATCATAACAGCTTATAAGGGCTGCCATCCGCTTTATTACTTCTGATTTTTTTACCGGGTCGTTTGCAAAGCGTTCAGCATATTCAGCGGTCTTATAGATGATGTAATCTTCTTGTTTTTCATCGTACTGAAGAAACGTATCGCTGTCGGTAAAAAGTGAATCGGGGTCTTGTTTTTCGGGGAGTACAACTACCGAAACATGAAATTGGTTTTTAATCAGGATTTCAGCATTACGGCACATTGCATTTCTTCCGGCACTATCGCCATCGTAAATGAGCGTAGCTTTATTGGTATATTTTTTCAGGAGCTTTGCCTGTGGGTTTGTTAGTGCAGTTCCACCAGTTGCAACTGAATTGATTACTTCAATAGAGTGCATCCGAAGTACATCCGTATAACCTTCTACTATATATGCCCGGTCTTCGTTTTTAATGGCGAACCTTGCAACATTCAAAGCATACAATTCATTCCCTTTTGTGTAAATACAGCTCTCATGTGTATTCAGGTACTTAATCTTTGGTTTTTCGTTCAAATCACGCCCGGCGAAAGCAATGGTTTGACCTTTGGAGTTGGATACAGGGAACATCAATCGGTTGTAGAAAAAGTCATAAATGCCTTTGTCGTTGCTTTTCAGTACGCCAATTTCTTCCAATATTTCAATTTTTACACCCTTTTCCCTTGCATGGGACAGTAGAGCATTTCCGCTTGGAGCATAACCAATATTAAAGTTGTTGTTTTCAGGAATAACAAGATTACGCTCCTTAATGTAATCCTGTGCATTTTTATGGTTGACCTGTTCCTGGAAGAATTTCTCAATGATATTACAAGCTATTTTCAGGCTTTCTTCATGTTTGAATTTGGCTTCATCCCAATTGGTGCTTCTTTTCCATTCAAAATTGAGGTTCAAAAGTTTTGCGCCAATCTCAACCGCTTCCTTAAATTCAACATTTTCATGCTCCTTAATAAACTCAATAGCATTACCTCCTTTATCGCAACCAAAGCATTTGAAAATACCTTTTGCCGGGTTTACGCTAAACGAAGCCGTTTTTTCATTGTGGAATGGACAACACGCTTTGTAATTGCTCCCTGCTTTCTTTAGTGTGATAAAACCGGATACTACCTCGTAAATTTCATCATTGATTTGCTCTATAACCCTTTTAGCATCCATCGGCTACCAATCTTTACCTGTCAATAATTCACGGTTCTTGTTATCGAGGCTCATAAAGAACTCGTAAATGTTTCCCCTGAAATCATAGAATTTGTTTAAAAGGTGATACCCCATTGATGAACCCCATATCTTGTAAAAGAGTGCAACCAGTTCCTTTTGCGCTTTGTGTATCATGGCTTGAACTTTTGTGCCATCAAACGGGATTGCGGTATGACCGTATTTCTCAAAGATGCTTTTTATACGGTTATCAAAGTAAAATAACTTCGATACCGTATTAGGTGCTAATGCTGTCATGTGTTTTAGTTTGGAAAATCAATAGAAAGTTGTCGCTTGTTTATCTGCCATTGCTCAAAAGTCATTTCCTTAACCTTGTTGAGTGCCTTTTTAGCCTCTGATAGCAGCAATTTCTGATTGCCATAATCGGAACGGATTTTCTCAATATCCTCTAACTGCTTTTCAATGGCTTTTTGTTTATGCTCCAAAAATTCCGACTGGCCAACGAAGTGGTTGAACAGAGCCGTGTAGCACTCCATTTTGTACCTAATAATAGGCTCTTGTGATTCTTCCTTCACGTTTTTTGGATTAATGGTAAAAATCCAACCTAAAGCATACATGTATGGCAAGCAAAACATTTCGTATTGTTTTCCATCTTTGCCAGTAGAGGTGCTCAGCACCCCAACAGAACCCAAAATTTCATCGTTCTTAATTTTCGACCTTTGGTTTTTATCATCAATGCCCAGGGCTTCACAAATAGGTCTAATTGGAACAAGCTTGTCGGCATCGTCTATTAGCATGATGCTGACATTGTTAATCTTTGCTATGGTTTTAATTTTTTCTGTCATAATCGTTTGTTTGAAATGTTACTCGATATATAGGCAGGGCTGCCCTTATCCAGCCCTGCCGGAACCTTGCTAATTGTTAAGGGAGGTTAGTATTTCTCGTATCTCTTTGTTACTTACAGGATGGAATATTGTCTCAAGCTTCAAATCCATTGCAACGGTCAGCTCGATTCGTGCCATGATATTCTCCTTCCAATTGGGTAAAACATAAATAGCCTGGCACTTTTTCAACTGCTTGATTCTGCTTTCCATTGCATCTGTCCAACCCATGTGTATGTATGGGATTTCGGTTGGATTGACAACGGAACACCTCATGGATTTCAGCTTTTTTGTAATCTTGTCTGTTTCCAGATAATATCTTCCATCATCTGATTCCGTTTCGTTTCCGCAGATGTATATTTTTCTCATAACAGCCTTATTTTTTTATGTTTTTTTGCTTACAGATAAGGTGTTCCGGAATGGTGTATGTTTTCGATTTTTTCCTCAGTAGATTTTTGAATAAATAGAACCTGACACCTTGTTTCCGACCTTTGTTCTTCTTTCTATTCTTCTCAGTCTTCACATTCATAGATTTATACAGGCTGACCGATTAAATATTTTGCCTAATCTCATCTATGGGGGAGTGACGACCTGACTTTATCCAGTCCTCGATTTCGCCTATTTTGAACAATAGGACTTTACCACCCGGCTTATAATAAGGGATTTGCTTTTGATGAACTCTATTGTAAATGGTACTGATACTTTCGCCTAACAATTGAGAAAGCTCGTGTACATTAATATAGTCGTACCCAGTAATGGCTTTTCTTTGAACCTGTATCAATTCTGATACCTGGTTGTTTAATTTTTCGAGACTTTTTAATGTCTCAGCATTGAAATTTTCTTGCTTATCCATAATCATTTTTTTACTTCGATTTTATGGATGCAAGTTTAAGGCGAGGCAATGCTACTCTCCAACGTCGGACTATCCGATATTTTTAAAATAATTTTCACAACTCACATATTCAACACCTTACAAGTGTGGTAAACAACCTTGTCGGACACTTTTTGCCATTTTTGTCGGATACTTTTTATCAAAGCAAAAGGCAACAAATAAAAAAACGGTCAGTTTTCACTCGGTTACCGCTTCAATTTTTCTAACTCATTGTCTATATCCTTGGTTGGAATTTTCCGTTCTTGAAAATATGTTCTCATATACTCAAGTTCCCGATAATACTTTTTTGAGCTTAGATTCTGAAGTTTACCTGCAATCTTATAGAAGTATGAGTTTTTATAATCCTCAAGGTTCATATTGTTGATTAGAAGTAGAAACTTAGCCAGGGAGCTTGTATCGAGGTTTTCTCGCAGCCTTAACCCTATGAGATTAAAAATGAACTTTGCCCATATCACCTGACGAATGCTGGTTAATTCACTGATGGTTTTAACACTTGTTGGTTCAATTGTTTCAATCGTTATATTGTTGTTTGCCCTGATATAGTTGAGAAACTTTAGTTTTCCGTAGTAATCACAAAAGAAGTTGTAATAGGCTTTATAGTCGGTGGTAGATAAGTTAATGTATTCGGAGTAGTAGTAAATTTCCAATAACTTAATTTCCGTAGATTCGTGCTGAACTGAGATAATATCTTGTAGTTTTTGCTTTTTCTCTCGGAGAAATATCCAAATGAATAATCGAATGATATTTATGCGCATTCTTCCTTTCTGCGTATAGCATAGCTCTCCATTGCTATTGAATATTTCGAGCTTTTTAAGATGTGTGTTTGGAGGTAAAAAGGGAAGGGTGAAATACTTTTCACTAACGGTAACATATCTCTCTGTGTGCTTGAGTTGTTCTCTTATTGTGAGTGACTTCTCAATTATATTTTCAATACTTTCTGCTTTGACCAGATAATCGTAATCAAACATATCCATCAGCTTTGATGAAAATGGGTCTGTCGGGAACTGTGTCATCTTATCCAATAGTTCTTCAATATTCGATTCCCATACGTTTGATTCTTTAGCTCTTTTGTAGCCTTGCAGTAATTTCTCAAATACTGCAAGGCAATTCTTCTCAAATGTTACGTTTCCTTGTTCTGCCATTAAATTTTGTTTTAAATTATAATTAATTGAAATAGCATTATACCAAGAACAAGTTTTTTCCTCTGTATCATTTGCGCTTGTATGTCAAAATAATATTAATATATCTGTTTGTCTTAATCTTAAAAAGCAGTAAGGTGTTTTGCAATTTCTTTTTTCTGATCGTTTTCAAAACTATCAAGGTACGATTCGGTTATCTTAACGTCTCTGTGTCCTAAACTCTCACTAATAAATTCGGTTGATATTCCGGAACGTTTAAGAACCGTAGCAAAACTATGGCGAGCCGTGTAAGTTGTAATGTTCTCGTTGATTCTCAACTTTGCAGCTATCTTTTGCATGTGTACATTGGTCTTGCGTACTCTCCAAGCAATCTTATACATTTTTTGCTTTCGGGTCATGTTGTCATCGAGATAGGGAAAAACGTAGTTATCTGGAGACTTATCGCTATTACCAAGTTTTTCAAGTATAAACCTAACATCTTTTGTTATCGGAGCTGTAACAGGTTTTGTTTTTCCCGATGCATGTTCTGTTTTTTTACGGATAAAGTAAATAAAATCCGTACCAATGTCTTTGAACTTTAAGTTGCAAAGGTCTTTCATATTGATTCCGTTGCATAAGTATGTAAACATCCACAGATAATAAGCTTCTTCTTCATGAGTGTATGGTTCCGGATTGTAATGATATATTTTTTCAATATCACTCAATTTTAATGCTCGTTTGATATTGGCACAATTAGGCACTTGGTATTTTCCTCTTCCAAAAGGGAATAGGTCAGCAGGAATGGCATTCTCCTGCTTTGCATGGTAGAACATTGTTCTTATAGCACTCGTATAGCAATATACAGTAGCAGTTTTAAGCCCTTTATCTTCTCGTAAGAACTTCTCAAATTCGTGAAGTTTTGTAGGGGTTATTTCTCTAAAATCAAGGAATTTATCTTTTTTAGTAAACTCAACCAATGCGGTCTTTGTGGATTTTACAGATTTATTACCAAGACCTGTATCAGAATACTTCTTGTGAGCTAAATCCATAAAGTAGTAAATGTTACGTAAGTCAGTTCCCGATATTCCGAAGTGTGTTTTGAATTTATCAAATGAGAACTCACTAAATGAACGAATAATCTTTTGGGCTTTTTCTTCTATTAATGAAAACTCAATAGAAATATCCTTATGAATACCCCTTGGTTTTACTGATGTGATTTTAGAAAATTCATCTTCTGTAAACTCATAAACCCGGTTCTTGTTGTCGATGTTATAATACATCTGTTTGCGGTTGTGTGTCAATCGGAGTTTTGCCGGGTACTTACCGTTTTTCTTCTGTCTTTTTTTGAAAAGCACAATGGCTGTACTAACTTTACCTGTCATAACTGAAACTTGTTTTTGGTTATACAATCAATTCAGTATGGCAGATATTTGTGGATAGGTTCGCCAAAACATGTACCATAAATTTTGCCATACTTTTGTACTTCAAAAGTAGAAAAACAAGTAAGTATATCAAAACTTCAACCTACGTAAATAGTTGATAAGTAAGTAAATGAAAGAAAAAGTAAACATCTGAAAATAGAGTTACGGTAGATACAATTTACCGTTATGCATTATTGCACACATCTACATTTCCCAAAATAGAAGATGATTAAGTTCTCAAACTAATGGGAAGTTTTTAAAGTTGATTAAGTTTAATAAATTCATCGTTAGTCATGATTAAAAAACTGTAACTCTAAAAATAAAAAAATGAAAACTTTAACTTTACTACTTCAATTCATTATTCTTTATTCTTTAAGTGCTTTTTGTCAAACTTCTGAATCAAAACAAAGACTTGACACCTTAATTGTTAAAAGTTGGTCAGCAAATGAAGAGCAATGGGTTGTTGATTCAAAAAAGGAACTTTCATATAGCTCTGACGAATTAATTTATCAAATAATTACATCCCTAAAAGAAGAAAATTCAGATGATTTTATTTTTTCAAATAAAGCTGAATATACTTATAATGACAATGGTAATATGGCTAAAGAACTTTATCAAGACTGGGATATTAGTTCAAATCTATGGCAAAATTCATACAAGGGTGAATATAATTACAGTGAAGAAGGAAATTGTATATCAGAAGTTTTCTCTGATTTTTATTCAGAATGGATAACGTCATATAAATTTGAATATAGTTATAATAATGAAGGTCAAAGAATTCTTGAATTGGATTACAACTGGGAAGAAAATCAATGGGTTGTTTATGCCAAAGAGGATTTAACCTATGATATCAATGGCAAACTTGTTAACAAATATGGGTATTATTGGGATAATAGTACAAGCCAGTGGGCAACTTCATACTGTTTTAGTTTTAATTATGATGAAAATGATAATATTAAACAATTTATTTATCAAATCTGGGATGAAGACTCAAGCAATTGGGTAAATAATTTAAAATATGAATATACATATGACTTAACAATATATGAGTCCTCTATTATCTGCCCACCATTAGGTTGGTTTGCACCAGTTTCTTCTAATTATGAACTAATAAACAAACCTTTGGAATTTATAATGCATAAGTGGGATATTTCAAGTGCAAATTGGGTTAGTAGTAAAAAAGGATCTTATTATTATTCAAAAGACGAAGAATTGTCTATTAATATGACGGCAGACAAAAAATTATTGATATATCCTAATCCAGTAGTAGACTATATTAATTTTGTATTACTTGATAAGTATGAATTTGTTTTATTTGAATTATTTGATATTCATGGACGTAAGATTATTTCCAAGAAAATAGAAGATAATGACATTATTGATTTATGTGCTTTACGAAAAGGATTATACATTTATACAATATTCATGAATGGAAAAATAGAAAAAGGAAAATTATTAAAAGAATAAACAACAAATGCATAACACTAAATATAAGCAATAGCGGTTTCTGTAGGGTATTCGGGCGGTTGTGGTTCTAATCAGCCCCGCCAAATCGGCCGATTTGACTATTTGACTAAGGTGCAGCTTTGGCTACTTAGTAGCTTGATACGAAACCGCTTTAAAGTCCGCTAATGCTCATATTATTACCGTTGTAGCCAATAATGACAGAACCATAAAAATTGAGATATAATGAAAAATAAAAAAGTTTTTTTAGCAATTATTATTTTTTCTACAATTGGATTTATCTATTGTTATCATGTCAAATATATTAAGGTATTCAATCAAGTTACCAATACTGTTGGAGGCTCCTATATTACAAGAGGACAAAATTTAGGTGAATATAAGGAGCAAGTTGCTGCTTTTGCTGAGCTTGCAAAACAGCCAGGATGGATGGGAGTTTCTGAGATGCCAGCTGAATTAAAGAAACTGAACTTAATTAATACTTTCTCTATTGGTGGCATGGTACTGACCTGCTTTTTATTTTTCTTTGGACTAATTAAGTATTTTGGCAAACCCTCTGTTTTGCCTAAAAAACCAGAGCCTGTAATAGTAACAAACGAAGAAAACGAACCTATTGAACCGATTAAACCTACTGAACCTATTGACAATGTTGAGGGTAGAACAAATATTAGCGATAGTAAATTGACCACTCTGAACAATCTCCTTGTTCAAGAGAAAAAAAGAATATTAGGAAAAAGTAAAAAGCAAGATATAGTAGACTTAATGGATGAAGTGATTTCTAATAAAGTTATGGCACTACAATTTTTAGACAAGTACAAAACTATGTTTAAAACTGATTTAATAAAAGATTTAGAGCAACTCTCATCTAGCTACGATGGAAAAAAGGAATATTTGAGATTATTTATTGAGCATGAAATTATCGATAAAAACTATCCTCATGATTATCTGTAAAATCTATTAATTTAATAATTACTGGCTACAATCGAGTAGCCAGCCCCACTAGCAAACGCTAGCAGGGAGAAGCTCTCACACCACCGCACGTACGGTTCTCGTATACGGCGGTTCTCTACAT
>JAFMVE010000037.1 GCA_025499705.1 Carboxylicivirga caseinilyticus | reverse complement strand
AAAGTGCCTGTTTTCGGGGTTTTGTTACACTTTTAAGATAGTGATAATTACTTAATTATCAAAGAAATAAATCAACTTCTGAATATCCCTAATTAGAATTTCAACTACAAAGTTAAATTCTCATAAAGACTCTTACCGGTAATAAATTCATAAGCTTTTTCGGCACAACGTTCGCCATCAATGGCAGATGAAGCAATTCCACCTGCATAACCGGCACCTTCTCCACACGGAAACAATCCACTTATTTGAACATGCTGAAAAGTAAATTTATCTCGGGGTATCCTAACAGGTGACGAAGTACGACTTTCAACCCCTAAAATTAAGGCTTCGTTGGTAACAAAACCCTTGGCTCTTTTATCGAAATAGGCAAAACCCTTCTGAAGTCGATTCCCGATGTGTTCGGGTAACCAGAAGTGCATCGGAGAGGCAACCGTACCCGGCACATATGAACAATCAGGTAGATCAAAGGACAGTTTCCCGGCGACAAAATCTGCCAATCCCTGCGCAGGTGCAATAACACCATTACCCCCGTTAACAAATGCAAGCCGTTCCAACTCTTTCTGAAATTCCAAACCTCCTAAAACACCTTTGTTTTTATATTCACCAATATCTTCAGGACGAATTTCAACTACAATTCCACTGTTCGCAAATGGAGAATCGCGTCGTGATGGAGACATACCATTCACCACCATCTCATTATCATCTGTCATGGCAGGAACAATAAAACCTCCCGGACACATGCAAAAAGAATAAACTCCACGCTCTTCAATCTGACATGACAAGCTATAAGATGCTGCTGGCAGATATTTTCCTCTTCCTGATGGAGTATGATATTGTATTTCATCAATCAGTTCCTGAGGATGTTCCACCCTAACTCCCATTGCCCATGTTTTTGCCTCAAGCTGAATGGCTCGATCATGCAGGAAATAATATACATCTCTGGCTGAATGACCAGTGGCAAGAATAACTGCTTTGGCCAAAATTTTATCACCCGAAGCTGTTTCCACACCTATCACTTCTTTTTCCTCAACCAGTAAATCAGTTACCCTGGTATCAAACAGAACTTTCCCTCCTGCATCAATAATTGACTGACGCATGGCTTTTATCACACCCGGCAATTTATCTGTACCGATGTGAGGATGTGCATCAATCAAAATTTCATCACTGGCACCATGATAGGCGAACACTTCCAATACCTTATTGAAATCTCCTCGTTTAGTACTGCGTGTATATAATTTACCATCTGAAAAGGTACCAGCACCACCTTCACCAAATGCATAATTAGAGTCTGTATCAACCTGAACGTTTCTATTGAGTCTGGCTAGGTCTTTTTTACGCTCGTTCACTCCTTTACCTCTCTCAAGCACAACGGGCTTCATCCCTAACTCAATCAAACGAAGAGCAGCAAAATAACCACCCGGTCCGGCACCAACAACAATTACTTCATCGCCATTACTTACATCCGGATAGTTAAAAGTGATTTCCTTTGGTTTTGGTGGTTTAGCATTTGCATATGCTTCGATATGTAATTGCACTACAACCGGTTTTTTACGTGCATCAATCGATCGCTTGACAACCTTAATGTATGTAAGCTTCTCAGGGGCTACTTTTAATTTTTTAGCCACTAATGGTCGATAGTAAATCTCATCAGATGCATCTTTCGGAGAAAGGCGCAGTACAATTTCACGTTTCATTCGCAACAAATCATTCTTCAAGGCAGGCGTAATTGCCTAAACTCACTATTAATGGCACAAAAATAGTTGAATTATTCGAAATAAAAGGTAAGATGGAAAATACGTGATTTCAGTCCACTTAATGCATCAGTATATTTCTGATCGGCCAACTCACCGGTACCTTTAGGATTTAATACATTGGATAAGCCAATGGATGCTTTTAACTCAACTGACAGACGAAAGAAAGTCATGTAAAAATCAAATCCGGCTCCGGCTTCAAGATATCCATCCAGGGAGGTTAATAATAATCCATCCTGAACATTCTTAGCCAAATCGTAACGGGTATTAAAACCTCCAATCAAATAAGGCTTGGCGTTATGCATTCGTAGTGCACTATATTTTAAAAGCAACGGAAATTCAAGGAATGTAGATTTAATCTGTAAGGGCGATGATTCAATTTTATCTGCGTCATCAGTCGGATAATTCTCAGTAAAATACACTATATCTCGCTGTCCAAAGCTTATACCGGGAAGAAATCGCAAATGTAAATTCGGACGTAAACGATAACTGGAAACTATACCAATATTAATTCCAGGTTTTAGATTGATAACATCTCCATAGAGAAGCTCACCATTCGAACCAAGGGCTTCTGCTTTGTTATCAACACGAAAATCCATGGTGTTAAATCCAATTAAAAAACCAAAATGCAATGGCTTTTCGTCGAACCCACGAAGGTTAGGTATGTTTTTCTTATCAACCTGTCCAAGCAAGGGCATGGAAAAGAGTAGAACAAATAAGACTAATCCGGAAATTCTCAATGCTAAGATATTTTGATGTACACTCTTTAAACTAAATATTTAAAAATTTATTGTTGTTTCTCCGACAAATAAATGGTTGCAATTCCCATAGTTTGCTTATACCTCTTAACAGGTTTCATTCCAGCTGCTACCAACTCATTATCAAAATCTTCACCATCCGGAAAGCTCAATACTGATTCGGGTAAATATGTGTATGCATCTTTGTCTTTAGAAATAACCCCACCCAGCCAGGGCAATATGTGTCTAAAATAAAATAAATAAAGTTGTTTAAAAGGGAAATATGCAGGCTTTGAAAATTCCAAAACTACCATCTTACCACCAGGCTTTAACACCCTGCACATTTCTGTAAGTCCTTTACCCAGATTCTCGAAGTTACGTACACCGAAAGCCACTATCACAGCATCAAAAGAATCTGTTTCAAATGGAAGATTTTCCGAATCACCTTCTTTAACGGAAATATATTCAGTTAATCCTCTTTTCTCCAACTTTTCCTGCGCAACCTTCAGCATCTCCACAGAGATATCAACACCGATTACTTTACATTGAAGTCGTTTATTGGCTTCAATAGCCAGGTCACCGGTACCGGTTGCAACATCGAGCACCAATGGATTCGGTATGTTCTTAAGTAGATTAATTGCTCTTTTTCGCCAGATTTTATCAATACCCATTGATAAAAAGTGGTTCAAAAAATCGTATTTAGGAGCAATATTATTAAACATACCAGCTACCTGGCTTTTTTTAGACCCTGCTTCAGATTTATATGGCTTAACAGTCATTCGTTGATAAATTTTTGGCAAAAATACAATTGTTAATGAAATATGTAACAGTAATGGTAATTCAATGTTTACTTAATCGAAATTACACAACAAAAAAAGGGAATAAAACTCACTTGTTTTACTCCCTTCTTCTCACAATATTTTATAATTACTTTAACTGTGTATTAAGCAGCTGTTTCATCTTAGTAAATTCTTCTTCATTGAACCCAACGGCACTATAAATGATTTTTCCTTCGCGATCAATAATAAAATTACGAGGTATATTTTGTTTGGCAAATTTACCAAAAACGGTTCTCTCAAGATCAGGATAAAAAGGTAAATCCAGACCTTTACCTTCTGCAAATTTATCAATCTCCTCTTGTGAATGTTCTCTACCAACAACCAACAGAACAAAATCCTTGTTGTCTTTAAACTCCTGCCAAACTTCTTTTTCTAAATGCGGTAATTCTTTAACACATGGTGGACACCAGGTTGCAAAGAAATTTATCAGTACTACTTTTCCTTTTAAACTTTCCGCATTAATTTTTGATGTTTTGTTACTTAATTCAAATGCCGGTACCTTATCACCAACTTTAACAAAATCAATCTCTTCAGAGCTCGCCCAGGATATTGAAAAATAACCTCCTACAACTACCGCAAGGGCAAAGAACAATTTCAAAACAATTTTCATATCTTCTTTCTAATCTTTATTTCATTCACCTTCAACCCAATCTCCTAATCTTTGTTCGAAGGCTTTTTTTAATTCATCAATAAAACCGTATGATTCATCGTCAATTCTTATCTCACCTTTGGTAACATGACCTAAAATTGAGAATGGAACTCCGGTATCCATCATATAATCAACAAAATCATCCTGCTTGGCCGAAGCCACTGAAACCACAACCCTACTTTGTGACTCGCCAAATAAAAAGGCTTCTTTTCTGATTTCTGCATCCGATGTTATATCAAATCCAAATTCAAGAGGTATACCACACTCAAGCAAAGTAAAAAACAATCCTCCGTTGGATACATCATGAACAGATCGAACCAAATCCTTTCGAATCATTCCTGAAACAGCGTTCTGTAAGTCTTTTTCTTCATCCACATCATAAAATGGCGGAATCGAATTCTTAATATTCAGAATACTTGAAGCAAACTCAGATGAATTGACATCGTTTCTTGATGTTCCCACAAGAAAAATCATATCTCCTTTATGACGAAATGACAAAGTACAATGATTATGCTTGCTTTCAAGTAACCCAACCATGCCAATTACGGGAGTTGGCGTGATAGGTTTCAATTGACCTTCTTCTGATCGCTGATTAAAGAAACTGACATTACCGCTAAGTACCGGAACATCAAAGTCGTTACAAGCTTTTGTGATTCCTTTAATTGAATCCACAAAAGTACCGTATATTGTTTTATCATTCGGACTTCCGAAGTTCAGACAGTCGGAAACACCCAATGGAATACCTCCTCCACACACAATATTTCTGCAGGCTTCAGCAACGGCTATCTGTGCGCCTAAAAACGGATTGGATGTCATATAAGACGAATTGCAATCGATGGTAATGGCCAAAGCCTGATCTGTTCCCTCCAAATCAATGTAAGCCGCATCCGATGGATATTTAAAATTATCACCGTCAGCGCAAAGTGACTGATCAAACTTATCGCTCATCCAGTTTTTGGATGTAACATTTAGGTTGACCAACATTTTTTTCACTACATCAGGATAATGATCCGGCTCATCAAATTGATCAAGTTTAATATTTGTGGCTTCTGTTCCATTAGTTGAAAATTCGCGGTCATAAACCGGAGCTTCACCACCCAATCCTACATAACGGGCTGGTAAAGATGCTATAACATCAGTATTAAAATAACAGTCAACAGTATTACCTTCAACCACTTCACCAACAACACCCAGTGCCAACGAATACTTATCAGTTATCTCCTTTATATCTTCCACTTTATCAGGACTAACACAAACCAACATTCTTGACCAGGTTTGCGCTAACATAACATCACGGGCTGTTAAACCTTCTTCACGTGTTGGAATCTTATCTAGGTTCAATTTAATTGATGAGTCACCACGTGCTGCCATTTCACAGGCCGCACCAATTACACCCTGAGCTGCAATATTTTCGGCTCCTATCAACAAGCCTTTCTGATTCAATTCATAAACGGCCTCCTGCAATTGTTTTTCAATGGAAACATCCATCAATAATTCAATTGGAACAGGTTTGGTTCCCACATCATTGATGGCATCAGTTGTAAAAACGTCATCATCAATACCATCCTTACCTGTAAGAGCTCCTATAATGAGAATAAGATTTCCATTTCCTTTGGCTACTCCTGAAAGTATTTTAGAACTGTCGACAACTCCTACTGCGAAATTATTAACAACCGGACTTGAATTATAACCTTTAGAAAAATAGGTCTCTCCTCCAATTATGGGAACCTGGTAACCTTTTTCAAATTCACACATCCCTTTTGATATTTCATCAAAAAGCCAACGTGCAGTATCTCTTTTCCCATCACCTAACCTTAACGAATTTAAGATAGCTACCGGTTTTGCTCCCATTGAGGCCACATCCCGAGTAACAACTCTTAATCCGGTATTAGCGCCCAAACGAGGTTGTATAGCACAAGGATGATTATGCGACTCTATCTTTACCACACATGCCAGACCATTTCCCAAATCGATAGCACCGGAGCTCTCTTTACCAGCTTCAACAAGAACTTTTTCGCCTTTGGTTGGAAGGGTTTTCAACCATTTCAATGAATTTTTATAACTGGCATGTTCTGACCAAAGCAAGGAAAACACTTCGAGTTCCAAAGCATTAGGAGATCGCTTTAATATTTCTTTTATCCTTTCAAATTCTATTGAGGTAAGATTTAGTTTTTCAGCTTCTGCTAATGTTGGTATAGATGTGTCCATAATTGTTGTTTTTGAATTTTTTCAATGCACCCTTTTACTCTAATTTTCGACGGACCAAAAATGGTAATTGTTGAAGATGAAAGTAAATAAAATAACGCAGATTGCAAACAAAACTCTTAAATTTAGCGCCTTTCAATAGAAATCAAATTCATTCAAAAAGTTGAAAGATTTTACCTTGTATAAGATTAAGTTTATTTTGTAAAAATATTTATAACAACATTCTGGATTTCAGGATTAACAAATAGAATAATGACAAAAACAGCATTCATTACGGGAGCCACATCTGGTATAGGCGAAGCCACTTCCAAAAAACTGGCACAATTAGGATACAATATCATTATTACAGGAAGACGCCGTGAAAGATTAGATAAACTGAAATCAGATTTAGAATCGGAATACGCTGTTAAAGTACTAACTCTTTGTTTCGACATAAGAGATAAAAAAACAACAGATGAGACCGTTATTAACATGCCAGAAAACTGGAAGGAGATTGATGTACTAATTAATAATGCAGGACTGGCTGCAGGTGCCGATCCTATTAATGAAGGTCAATGGAGCGACTGGGAACAAATGATTGATACCAATATTAAAGGGTTGCTTAATATTTCCAAATTGATTATTCCAGGAATGATTGAGCGAAAGTCAGGTCACATAATCAACATTACATCCATTGCCGGTAAAGAAGTGTATGCAAATGGAAATGTCTATTGTGCTACCAAACATGCTGTTGATGCCTTGACGAAAGGTATGCGAATTGATTTGTTACCTTATAATATTAAAGTAGGTTCTGTAGCACCAGGAATGGTTGAAACGGAGTTTTCAATTGTTCGTTATCATGGAGATAAAAATAAGGCCGATAATGTTTACAAAGGTTTAACACCTTTATTTGCACAAGATATAGCTGATACTATTGAATTTATGATTACCCGCCCTGTGCATGTTAATATTAACGATGTTTTGATTATGCCAACAGCACAGGCAAGTGCAACTTATAATCATCGGGAATAAAATAATACAAGAAGCGTGATAAAAATTAAATTCTATCACGCTTTTCTTCTACCCACTTAATCTAATATTACATGCCTACTTCTGTTTTATAAACAACCGTTGCATTCACAAACATTTTAACAGTAACATCAACAACACTTCCTTCCGGAGCAACTTCGCCCTCTACCTTTAATTCAATATCTTCGAATCCTTGCCCCTTTGCAATTTTATTAATCTGACCCTTTAATTCATTTACTCCTTCTTCTTTCAGAGAACTAAGAAAAACTACTTTGCCATCCTTTATTTCAAAAGTATAGTCATCAAGAATATAGAAATATTCGCTTGATCCACTCTTTCTTATCTTCAACTCAATTGTAATGGATTCAGCTGTATTGGCATTGTTTTTTTCAACCTCAAACCATAAACCTTCCAACACAACCTGTTCAATGGTCTCTCCATCTTCAACAGCATCGTTTACTGAATTAGAAATATCTGAGGCATATATTTTATCATAAACCTCAAACCCATGTGTTTTGATATCAAAAGTTACACTCTCTTCAAAATTTGGATACAACGATATTTCCTTTTTTTCACAGGCATTTAAAACCAATACCAATAAACCCAAAATTGTTATCTTCTTTATCATATAGTTATCTTTTTAATTATTTTTCATTAATACCAATACCTAATCCTACAGCAAATGTATTTTGCTTAGCCAGATTATAATCTCCATGTAATTTGACTGGTCCCAGGTTAAAAGTTAGACCAAGTGTTAACCTGACTGTATTAGCACCTTTCATATCAAATTTCACCTGGTCGCCTGCTGACACATTCGGATCAGTATTATCCTGTCCTTCATAGGTATACTGAACATTTACCTTGCTATTCTCATAACCCAAACCACCATAAACTGTTATTACAGGTATAGAGTAACTTGCCTGAAGATTTACTACATTCGCTTTAGCATCCATATATTCTCCTACTTTAAACGACTGATGATAATAACCCAAAGCCAGATCCAACGGCATAAATGGCAAGTATTGATCAATGTTATGACGCAATCCCCAACCAAAGACATTTACTTTACCAGCATCTTCAATATCAACTGAAATATATCGGGCTGTAAAATCAGTTCCGTAAACCGAACCAATGGTAATCTGAGGCATAGCTAAAGGCACATAATCAATATCGAAACCACCCGGAAAAGAATATTGCAATAAATTTCCACTGGCTGCAACATCCACAATTCGCCCATCAGTTGAACCAAAAACCGTAGGCACTGTATATGGACCTTCAGGAGGATATAAAGAACTCTCGGTGTATGCCTGAAATGTTTTGGCACTCGAAGGAATCATGGCCACCTGGCCTACAATACCTACATAAAGCTGAAATCCCATTTTATGAATTCTAGCATTATGAAATAATCCACTGTTAAAATCAGCAGAGAAAGCATCTGCAAAAGGTTGCAAGTACATCTTACCGTTCTCTTTCGTATACTTCGACAAATAATCTTCCAAAGACTGTGCTTGTCCGACAAAAGCAATCATCAGTAACCCTAGTACTAAGGTAATCTTCTTCATTTATTCAGGTTTTAATTAAAAAGTTGTTAATCCAAGTCTCTGACTATTGAATTAAAACAGCAATATAAAGTAGTAGTTGAGCGAGAGCAATACTTAATTGACAAACACAGCAAAAAAAAAGGCAAACATGATAAAATGTTTGCCTTATATAATTTTAGTAGGTTTAAATCAGGATAAAAACCCTTGCTTTTTTAATACTTCGAGAAGCACATTACTGAAGTGCTCATTATCAGCTTTTTTATATCTAACATCAGTAAATACCTGAGCCAATGACTCTTTATTATTTTCTTCTACAAAAGCAATATTTGATGGCAATTGTTCCTTTGATTGATAGAGATGATTAATTTTCTCTTCTGAAAAATCAGAATATACCTCTTTATGAACAACCGCATCAAGTGGCAAACGATCCACCAAATCAGGCTGTTCATCAGGATAACCCAAAGTTACTGTTGTAACCGGCACAACACCTTTGGGAAGCTCCAAAACATCAATTATTTTATCGGCAGTATAGGTTGTAGTACCCAGATAACAAATACCTAATCCTTTTGCTTCTGCTGCAATACATACTGTTTGAGCAACCAACAAGGCATCAATGGCAGCTGTCATAAAAGATAAAAAATTATCATACCCGGGCTCTGCATTATTTTGTTTACACCAAAGATTAAAACGATTAAAATCGGCACAAAAAGTTAAAGTTACGGGTGCATTCTTAATCATGGGCTGATTGAAATGACATGGAGCCAATTCTTCTTTCTTATTTGCATCACGTGTAACAATAATACTATACACCTGCATATTACCGGTGGTAGAAGTTCTTACTCCAGCTTCAAGTATTTCATCTAAAATACTTTGATCAATATCTTTATCACTGTATTTTCTAATACTCCGACGTTGAGTAAGTGTATTCAGTAAATTCATTTTATTGTGCTTTAAAATTCTAATTTGTTCCTTATAGCTCTCAAAATTAAAAAATGATATATTCACAACGTAATAATTTTGAAATGAATTAATTTCTTATCTATGAAAATTCTAAAACTGATCGTTAAATCAATCGGATTATTGTTTTTAGCTCTTTTACTGATTCTGTTAACTACCTATTTTATGGTTAAACCTCAGTTCGAAATACCTAAAACGGTGGCACAGGATTCAACAATTCCTCATATTACAATTGATACCGTTGTATTTCATGCAGAAAGCTTTGGTCCTGATACAGCACAAGTGATTATAGCCATTCACGGCGGACCTGGTCAGGATTACAGATCATTGTTACCCTTAAAAGCATTAGCCGATTCTTTTAAAGTTGTTTTTTACGATCAAAGAGGAACGGGATTATCACCGCGTGTTGCCACTCGTGAATTATCTCTTGAATCATCATTAAGTGATTTAGATGCTATTATAAACTATTACAGTCCTGATAAACCTGTTTATTTAATTGGCCATAGCTGGGGAGCAATGTTGGCTTCGGGTTATATTACTCAACATCCCGAAAAAGTAGACAAGGCTGTATTGGCCGAACCAGGATTTCTTACAACCGAAACAGCTCAAACCTTAATGGAACGTACCAATGGCATGATGCCCGAGATGACCCTTTCAACTGTTTGGCGAATGACCAAAGCCTTTTTAGAATCATTAAAAGTTCATGAACCCGACCAAGAAGCCAGTATGGATTATCTGATGGCCCGGATTATAGGAATGAATGATATTGAAGATCATCCCATGGCTGGTTATTATTGCAATGGCGTTATGCCTGATAGCAAAGATATGTTTTGGCGTTTAAGCATGCAGGCATCACAGGCAATACGACAAACTGGTATGAATAGCCAGGGAGAATTTGAAATTGATCTGGTGACAGGCATCGATAAATACGACAAAGAAGTTCTGTTCTTAACAAGTGAATGTAACCAGTTAATCGGAAAAGATATTCAGGATATTCACATGAGCTTTTTCCCAAATGCACGAATGGAAATAGTTAAAAATGCGGGTCATGATATGATAAAAGAACAACCTGAAGAAAGTATCAGAATCATAAGAGAATATTTCAACTAAAGCATTAAAAAAGGGCTCCTTTCGAAGCCCTTTTTTCAACAACACTAAAAAATAATTACATTATATAATATTTTGCTTTTTCAATTCATCCAAAAGCAATTGCTTATTGGCATCTTCCATACTGCACATTGGTAATCTGAATTCCTCTTCCAGCAATCCCATCGCTGCTAAAGCTGTTTTCACCGGAATTGGATTAGATTCGATAAACATCAGATCCATTAATTCGCGATACTGGTAAAACAATTTATTTACCGCTGTAATATCTCCTTTCAAAGAAGCTTTCATTAACTGGGCAAATTCTGCAGGGATCACATTCGCAATAACAGATATACAGCCGTCAGCCCCTAAAAGATTAGCTGAGGCAGACAAAAAATCATCGCCACTGTAAATTTTAAAATTATCTGGTCGTTTAGCTACTAATTCGGCAATTAAACCAAGATCTCCCGATGCCTCTTTAATACCAACAATATTTTCAAAATCGTTGGCCAATTTAATTGTATTGGCCACTGAAATTCGCGATCCTGTGCGCCCCGGAACATTATACAAAATAATAGGAGTCTCAATAGAATCTGCTACAGTTGCAAAATGCTGATACATTCCTTTTTCAGTTGGCTTATTGTAATAAGGTCCAACTACCAAAACCGCATCTACCCCAATGGCTTCAGCTTTTCTACTATATTTAATACATTCAAGAGTTGAATTACTTCCCGTACCAGCAATAACCGGTACCTTTCCACCCACTTTTTTAACAGCGCGTTCAATTAAAAAAGCATCCTCATCCCCTGTCAAAGCAGGAGTTTCACCAGTAGTGCCACAAACTACTATTCCGTCGCTCCCATTTTCCAAATGAAAATCTATCAGGCGATCAAATGAATCAACATCAATATCGCCATTTGCTTTGAACGGAGTAGCAATTGCTACTATTGAACCTGTTAAATCAAAGTTTTGCATAATTTTACCATAAAATTTCAGTTCAAAATTAGCAAAAGAATTATCTAAACTAAACTTTTTAAACAAAAAAAACTTCTTTATAACACTATGTTAATATTTTAACTTTCCTTATCTTTGTACAATCATTTATCAAACTTACCATTTTTAGTTTGATCAATTACAAGGATTATGAAAACAGTCAGTCAAGCAGTTGAGTCAGTTATTAAGGTAAAACCATTTGTGATCGAAGCCCTTTGTGAAGGATTAATAAACATCTCTTCATTGGCCCGCCAAATACAACCCATGGTTGAAAAACTTACTGAAAAACCAGTTAAACAAGGAGCAGTGGTGATGGCATTAAACCGACTGACTCCACAACTGGATTATACCTTAAATAAAAATCTACAGAAACTACTTGAATCGCTTGGTGATATTATCGTACGATCGAATCTGACTGATTTTACTTTCAGAAACAGTAATACCATTTTTAACAGCCACACCAAAGTAATGCAGGACATTGGGGCACATCAGGATGTATTTTACACTTTGGTGCGTGGTGTTTTCGAATCAAACCTGGTGGTAAGTTCTGCCTATGAGGATTTGGTAGAAAAATACTTTGGAAACGAAGAATGCCTATTGAAGCAAGGCGAGCTTTCTGCAATTACCTTAAAACTACCAACTGCCAACGTAGCGGTAACCGGCTTTTACTATCACATTTTAAAGGCCATCGCGTGGGAAGGGGTTAATATCAAGGAGGTTATTTCAACAACAAACGAATTTACCATTATTGTAAATGATGAAGACGTAGACCGGGGTTTTACCATTCTAAAGAATTTAAAAACAGCATACAAGCAAAAATAAAAGCCGGATAATCCGGCTTTTTATTTATTCAAATTCTACAGGTACAATCATACTGCACGATACCGGCTTACCTCTTTGTTTACCGGGCATCCAATTATTTAAACCAGCAACTATCTTTTCAGCTACTTCAGCCTCTTTACCCTTTTGACCTATTGCTTCAACATTAATTACATTTCCTTTTGTATCAACATTAAACTTCACTTTAACCGTTCCTTTCAAATTCTGCTTCGCTTTTTCCACTTCAATATTTGAATATAATGAAGCAAAATAATCTACTATCCCACTCTTATATTTTGGTAATTCTTCAACGATAAAAAACACAGGTTCATCATTCTCTGCCGGCGGTGGAGGTGGCGGCGGAGCTATCTTTTCTTTTTTCACAACCGGTGGTGGCGGAGGTGGTGGCGGAGGAGTTACCTTACCTTTAAAATCTTTTCGAAAAGGTGCCGGATCCAACTCATAGGAGGTTGGCTTTAAAGAAACAATTAACTCTTTTCCTTCTTCCACTCTCCTTTCTTCGGTCTTAAATCCTACAAAAGAAAACACCAATAAATCATCTTCAGTAGCTTCAATGGCAAATTTACCATCCATATCCGAAACACATCCAATAGTTTTTCCTTTTAAAACAATACTAACACCTGGTACAGGGCTAAGTATTATCATACGTTTATATTGACCCGTGTTAGGGTCCATAATTTCCATTGTATCTTCAACTCCAACCTGTCCGGTGATCGTAATTTTTTTAACATCCTTCATCACTGACTCAACAACATTCTGCTCATCATTTGGCCTTAATTGATAATTTGGCTGACTAAAAGCCCAGAGAAAGCCTCCAATTAAAGGCAATGTCAACAACAATTTTAGTTGTCGCCATTTGGATTTTCTTACATTTTTCATCATTTTTAATCGTCTTTTATTTTGGGAGAACCGGAAGTGATTGGCTAGCACTGATGCTTCCGCTCCCATTGTTACACAAATTATTGATTGTATATAATTCTCAATTATATAACCTTGTTCTAATACTCCCCTATCAGCTAAAAACTCCAGATTTTGCTTAACCAAACGTCCATAATACCATGCTAATGGATTAAACCATTGTATAACAATCAACAATTCACTTAAAACTACATCCAGCCAATGATTCTGCTTCAGATGTATTTTTTCGTGAGCAACAATATCTGAATTGTTTTTACTATAAAAAGATTTCTCATCCAAGAAAATAAAGGAACCAAACGTAAAGGGTTCTGAGATATCCATTCCTACAAAATAGGTAATGCCATCAACCTCTTTTCGGGTACTCTTATTCATAAGGCGTAACACCCGAACAATACCTACTAGCATTCGCGTTACAAAAAGCAAAACACCACCCAGATAAACCCAATACACTAAATTAAACCAATTAAAAGCTTCCTCAGTATTACCTGCAATTTCGGCTACAGTTGCCACAGGAGTTTCTACCTCTTTAAAAATGTCATTTGATTTAAAAGGCTCAATCCAAACAGTATAATTGATTTCAATAAAGGGTAAGAACATAGCAGCAATCAAACCCAGTAATAAAAATATGCGGTATAATGTAAAATGACTGTCTTTACGAAATGCCAGCAAATACAGCAAGGTAAAAGCTACGAGAACTATAATTGATCGGGTAAAATAGGTAAGTAAATCCATTGGATTAATTGTTAGGTTTATTTTTCGATTCACTTTCTTTTAACATGAATTCCAATTCATCTAAATCCATGTTATTATCCTTTGCAAAAAAAGTAGCCAAACGTTTAAAACTACCTCCAAAATAGTTATTGAGCAGATGTTTCATCTGAAATGAAGAGTAATCTTCTTTTGTAATCTGAGGATAATAAATATAAGTATTTCCAACCGCCCTATTATCGACAACCTCTTTCTTTTTTAACACTTTAAGTACTGTAGCTACGGTTGTATAAGCCGGTTGTTTTTCAACAAATCCATCCAAAATATCTTTAACCGTTCCTTCTCCAATCTTCCAGAGAATTTGCATTACTTCTTCTTCTGCCTTTGTAAGCTGTCTTATTTCCATCATATATATCAATTCAAAAGATCTACTACAAATATAGTACTATTACTATAGTATCCAAACTATTTTTATAGTATTTCTGATTTGTTGCATTTTCGATAAAAATAAATCCTAATACTAACATTTAGGTGTTAATAACTTTCAATTTGAAAGTTTATAAAAAACTTGACATTAAGGATAAAATTTCAGTAATTGCTAAAACCTATTTATTTAATATTATTTAATCGTCAAAACATGAGAAGAAATGCACTAATTGGCATAGCACTGCTATGTTCTATTTTGTTTTTAACAAATTGTGAAAAAGAAACAGTTGCAACTACTGAAGTTGAAACACTAGAGCCTGCATTAAAGGCATCTTCAGTTAGTAATTCGTACATTGTTGTATTAAAAGATGATGCCATTACCGAAGTATCAGGAGAATCGTACAGTTCGAAAAAAGATAAGGTAAAAGCCAAGGCAGAAAAACTTTTTACTAAGAAAAACATTAAATCAAAATCGTTAAAACACATCTACGGTAAAGCCATTAAAGGTTTTGCTCTGGAATTAACGGCAGAAGAAGTTGAAGCTCTAAAAACTGACGAATCAGTTTTACGCATTGAAGAAGATAAAATTATCTCCTTATCTCCTGTAACTATTAAAAAGAAACCAGGTACAGTGGTTGATGCTTCACAATCTATTCCGTGGGGAATTACACGCGTTGGAGGACCAGTTAGTGGTGTTGGAAAGACAGCCTGGATTATTGATTCAGGTATTGATTTAGATCACCCAGATTTAAATGTGGACACTGACAGAGCTGCTCAGTTCCTGGGAACACGTTATACTGCAGATGATCAAAATGGCCATGGTACTCATGTGGCTGGTACAGTTGCCGCACTTGATAATTCTATTGGTGTTGTTGGGGTTGCTCCTGGTGCATTTGTAGTTCCGGTTAGAGTATTGGACCGTCGTGGAAGTGGAACAACCTCTGGCGTTATTGCAGGTGTTGATTATGTTGCAGCCAACGCCTCTTCAAGTGATGTTGCCAACATGAGTTTAGGTGGAGGAATCTCTACAACTTTAGACGAAGCTGTATTGGCAGCTTCATCTGTACTTAAATTTGCTTTAGCTGCAGGTAATGAATCTGATGATGCAGCAAACCATTCACCTGCGCGAGTTAATGGTCCGAATATCTACACCATCTCAGCCATGGATATAAATGACAATTGGGCTTATTTTTCAAATTACGGAGCTGGTGTTGATTATTGCGCACCTGGCTATAGTATCTACTCGACTTATAAAGGAGGTGACTATGCTACCTTAAGCGGTACATCAATGGCATCTCCTCATGTATGTGGTTTATTATTGATCACAAACAATCTTACAACAGATGGATATGTAAATGGTGATCCGGATGGAAATCCAGATCCAATAGCACATAATTAAAACATAAGGCGGTCGGTTGACCGCCTTTTTTATTACAAAAAAACTCGTTTTATATTTAACTTCTAAAAGTTAGATTTACTAACTTAAGGGATTGAAAAACAAGTTTAAACCCAAATCAAATAAAAATGAATCACCTCAAAAAAATTGCCTTTACCCTGCTGGCAGTTGCATTGTTAACTTCACCATTAGATTTACAGGCTCAAAAAAAATCAAAGAAAGAGTCAGGTCAAAAAGACACTCTTATAACCAGTTCGTTGGTTTCAGGATTAAAACTCAGAAATATTGGCCCTGCCTTTACTTCAGGTCGAATTGCCGACTTTGCTGTTAATCCGGATAATCATTCTGAATTTTATGTTGCTGTTGCCAGTGGGCATATCTGGAAGACAATAAACAATGGTATTACTTTCAATCCAGTATTTGATAAATATGGAGCCTATTCAATTGGTTGTCTTGCAATGGATCCGAACAACAGCAATGTGGTTTGGGCAGGAACGGGAGAAAATAATCATCAAAGAGCTCTTGGTTATGGCGATGGCGTATACAAAACCATTGATGGCGGAAAGTCTTGGAAAAACATGGGATTAAAAGAATCCCGCCAAATTGGTATGATTTTAATCGATCCTCGAAACTCAGATATTGTTTATGTTGCTGCAGAAGGATCTGCCTGGGGCCCGGGAGGAGACAGAGGCTTATATAAAACAACTGATGGAGGTGAAAACTGGGAAAAGATATTGGAAATTAGTGAAAATACAGGAGTTAATAATATTATCTGTGATCCCCGAAATCCTGATATCTTGTACGCTACTTCTGAACAAAGACGTCGTCATGTTCATACCAAGATTGGTGGAGGTCCGGAGTCTGCAGTTTATAAATCGACAGATGCCGGTAAAAACTGGCGTAAACTAACCAGCGGATTACCAAAAGAAGATATTGGAGGTATGGGAATTGCCATCTCACCACAAAATCCAGATGTGCTCTATCTTATTATTGAAGCAGCCAACAATGCTGGTGGTTTCTTCAGAACTACAGATCGGGGTGAATCCTGGAATAAGATGAGTGATCATCATTCAAGCGGACAATATTATAACGAGATATATTGTGATCCGGTTGAATTTGACAAAGTTTATTCTGTAGAAACCTTATCATATTGCACGAAAGATGGAGGTAAAACATGGAACAGATTAAGCAACAAAGATCGCCATGTAGATGACCATGCACTTTGGGTGAACCCTGAAGATAATAATCATATCATGATTGGCGGTGATGGAGGTGTTTATATTTCTTATGATGCGGGAGAATTATGGAGACAAGTCAGCAATTTACCTGTTACTCAGTTTTATCGCGTTACCGTTGACAATGCAGAACCTTTCTACAATGTTTATGGAGGTACTCAGGATAATGCAACCTTAGGTGGACCTGTTCAGAACACAAGTTCATTTGGCGTTACAAGCGGAGAATGGATTGTAACAGTATTTGGAGATGGATTCTGGTCAAGGGTAGATCCAACCAATCCCGACATTGTATACAGCGAATGGCAATATGGTAACATCGTCAGGTACGATAAAAAAAGTGGCGAAAAAATTAATATTAAGCCTCAACCACGAGAAGGCGAATTAACCTACCGATGGAATTGGAATACACCATTAATATTAAGTAAGCACGATCACAAAACCTTATACATAGCAGCCAATAAAGTATTTAAAAGTAATGATAGAGGCGACACCTGGGAGGTTATTTCTGATGATTTAACTGCTCAAATAGATAGAAACACCTGGCCGGTGATGGGTAAATACTGGAGTACCGATGCTGTAGTGAAAGATGTCTCCACCTCGCAGTACAATACCATCGTTTCATTAGATGAGTCACCTGTTAAAAAAGGTTTGATATATGCCGGTTCTGATGACGGAGTAATACAGGTAACCGAAGATGATGGAAAAACATGGAGAAAAATATCCTCCTTCCCCGGGGTACCGGCTTACACCTATCTAAGTGACATTTACGCCTCACGTTTTGATGAGAATATAGTTTATGCCACTTTTGATAATTTGAAAAACGACGACTTTACACCATATATATTAAAGAGTAACGACAAAGGTAAGACCTGGATTTCTATTTCTTCTAATCTACCGAAAAACGGAACTGTTCATACACTAGAGCAGGATTTCGAACGGAAAGAACTATTATTTGCCGGAACAGAGTTTGGTCTCTTCTTCTCTATTGATGAAGGTAAGAACTGGGTTCAGTTAAAATCAGGAATTCCAACCATAGCTGTTCGTGATTTAGCTATACAGGAGCGCGAGAATGATTTAGTACTGGCAACTTTTGGCCGAGGATTCTTTGTATTGGATAATTACCAACCCCTGAAAGAATTAACTGAAGAAATTGCTAAAAAAGAGGCTTATTTATTTGATATAAAACCAGCTAATTTATTTATCCAAACCGGTAAAATTTACGGACAGGGAGCCACTTACTTTGGTGCTGCCAATCCTGAATTTGGTGCAACATTTACTTTCTATCAGAAAGAAGTTCCCAAAACTCAAAAACAAATTCGCCAGAAAATGGAAAAAGAACTTTTCAAAAACGGTGATCGAATACCTCAGCCAACATGGAAAGAATTACAGGATGAATCAAAAGAAGCACCTGCCTACCTGTTAGTTACAATCAAAGATGCTGAAGGAAGCATTGTAAAAACATTTACAAAAAAACCAGAAAAAAATGTTTCCCGTTTTAACTGGGATCTTACTTATGACAGTTGGAAAATTGTACGATCTAAAAAATTCGATCCTTTCAAAAAACCTGAAAGTGGCATTTATGTAATGCCGGGTTCTTATACCGTTGAAATCAGTCAGGTACAAAATGGAACGAGCACTTTATTAGCAGGTCCTGAATCATTTGAAGTAAAAGCCTTAAATAACACTACACTTCCAGCCGACGACAGAAAAGCAATGGTTGAATTCCAAAGAAAAGTTACAGAACTTTCTAAGGCAATGAATGGAACAATGCATTTGATTTCGGAGTTTAAAGATGAAGTTACATCAATGAAACAGACCGCTTTGGCCGTACCTGATGCACATCAAAAATTAATTCCGGCATTATTGGAATTGGAAAAAGAGATAGACGAAATTGAATTTACATTTAAAGGTTTAGAAGCAAAAGCAAGTTGGGAAGAGATTCCTCCTGCTCAAATGCCATTGATCGAAAGGCTTAACAACATTATTTATACCCAGATTGAAAGTACATCAAATATCACAACTACTTCAATGCGTGATTTTGAAATCTTAAAAAAGGAATTTCCTCCTGTTCTTGAGAAGGTAAAAAATATATTAACCTATAAAATACCGGAAGTTAGGCAATTAATGGATGAATTAAACGCTCCACACACTAAAGGAAGAATTCCTCAATGGAAAGACTAAACATTTGAATTTCAAATAGAAAATTAAAAATCCAACACCAAATTAGAACAGTGTTGGATTTTTTTTGTTTTTACATTAGAAATTTTTCAACCCGTTTTCTATATTTACCGTGTAAATCTTTAATACTTTTTAAATTAAAAATGACAACAAAAGCCATCTTGCCGTTCATAGGATTCGGCAGCATTAAATTTGGAATGGAAGAACACGAAGTTTCCAGCAACATTGGTGATCCTGATGAAACAGAAGTTCAAAACTATGGAGATGGAGGCTCAGCAACTGTATTGTATTACGATGACCTGGGTCTTTCTATGTCTTTTGACAGTGAAGAAGGATACCGATTAGTAGAAATTTCTTTCGAAAGCGACCGTTTTATTCTGCACAATGCCATTAAACCAGGCATGTCGAAAGAAGACTTTTTAGAAGCTTTAGAAAAACTCGATATGGGTGAGTATGAAGTGGAAGAAATTGATGAAGATGGACTTGAAGATATGGAACAATATATTTTCGATAAAGAAAACATTAACATCTGGTTTGAAGAAGGAAGTTTAACTACTATTCAAATTGGTCCTGAATTTGTTGACGATGATACCATCAGATGGCCGAAAAGAACAACAGAGGATGATGAATAATATACAAAGCCCGGTTTATCCGGGTTTTTTTATTCCTTTTATTTATTAATTAATGGAATGATAAGGCCCATTCACTGATAAAAACCATTTATTACCCAAGTTGTAGTATAAAAACGAAACATAACTTAAAACCTTTCGTTTTATAGCAAAGAAATAAAGATTTTGGAGATCTCTAATATTCTCCTATTTTTACAGACAAGTAAAAGATATAGACAATGAAAAAGATTTTGTTATTTGCCGCTGTATTGTTTGTTGTTGCAATTGGAATGAGTTCATGCAAAACCACACAAGATTGTCCTGCATACAGCCAAGCACCTACCGAACAACCTGCAGAGAGAGCGTAAACTTATCATTCAGGTAAAAGCATATCAAGTGACATAAAAGGATGTTATCATCGCTTTTGTGTTGCTTTTTTATTTGCATTTCGCAAAGCCCCAGCACTGTTACATATTTATTCAATCTTTAAGATTTCTTAAAACTTTATTAAAAAAATCATTTTCTTATTTCTTGAACATTTAATTATGAATTCTTACTTTTGCAGTGCATTTTTGAAGACCTTATTAAAACAATTCTTAAAAAAGCAATAAAATGTCAAAAATCAAGATTGGGATTAACGGTTTTGGCCGTATCGGACGTTTCGTTTTCCGTCAGGCTGTAGCTAAAGGAACTATTCAAGTTGTTGCTATCAATGACTTAATTGATGTAGATTACATGGCTTACATGTTGAAATATGATTCAACTCACGGCCAATTCAGCGGAACTGTTGAAGTAAAAGACGGTAAATTAATCGTTAACGGAGATGAAATCCGCGTTACAGCTGAAAGAAACCCTGCTGACATCAACTGGGGTGCTGTAGGTGCTGAATATGTAGTTGAGTCAACTGGTTTGTTCTTAACTAAAGAATCAGCTCAAGGTCACCTGGACGCTGGTGCTAAAAAAGTTGTAATGTCTGCTCCATCTAAAGACGATACTCCTATGTTCGTTATGGGTGTAAACAATACATCTTACTCTAACGACATGAACTTTGTTTCAAATGCTTCATGTACTACAAACTGTTTAGCTCCTATCGCTAAAGTATTGAACGACAAGTTCGGTATTGTTGATGGTTTGATGACTACTGTTCACGCTACTACTGCAACTCAAAAAACTGTTGACGGTCCTTCAGCTAAAGACTGGAGAGGTGGACGTGGTGCTAGCCAAAACATTATTCCTTCATCTACTGGTGCTGCTAAAGCTGTAGGTAAAGTAATTCCTGAATTGAATGGTAAATTAACTGGTATGGCTTTCCGTGTACCAACTCCAGACGTTTCAGTAGTTGACCTTACTGTAAACTTGGCTAAGCCTGCTTCTTATGCAGACATCAAAGCTGCTATGAAAGAAGCTTCTGAAACTTATTTGAAAGGTATTTTAGGTTACACTGAAGATGCTGTTGTTTCTAACGACTTCACTGGTGACACTAGAACTTCTATCTTCGATGCTGAAGCTGGTATCGCTTTAACTGACACTTTCGTAAAAGTTGTATCTTGGTATGACAACGAAATGGGTTATTCAGCTAAAGTATGTGAATTGATTCAGTACATGGATTCAGTAAAATAATTGAATTTCCATATATTTTAAAAGCCTCCCTTTGCGGAGGCTTTTTTTTATTTTATCAATCTATAATTCAGTAATTTATTTTCATTCCATCACACTTAAGAATGGTAACAATAGGTATTCATCTTTGAGGAATCCGGGAATGCCTAACAATATAGTTTGGAGGCTTTAAAAATTTAAAGACGAATGAATTGAATTATTAGAAATACCTGATTGAACGCATTGCTCCACTTTCTTCCTTCTTCTTTTTGCTAAACATTCTGTTTCGGTTTCTTCTGAGTATTTTATTTGTATCAAAACTTAAGGTTATTTCATGACTTCCTTTTGAAATACCCGAAGGAGCGGTAGACAAATCATACGAATAGTGCATATTAATATTATCGCTAATGCGAAAGCCACCAATAAATGCAATAGAATTATTTATCCGATAGGATATCCCAACAGAGAAAATCTCGCTATACAACATTTCAACATTTGCATCAATACTATACATGCCATTTTCAACAAATCGAACCAAAGTTGAGGGTTTTAGATAAAACTCTTTATTGAGCGCAAAACCATAGCCTGAAGAAATATAATAATGTCTTTTGACTTCAGTGAGTATCTGATCACTATCTTTATTTTTAAACCCATAAGCTAAGAACTGAGGAATAGAAAATCCAAAATAAAAAGATGGTGAATAAATAAATAGACCTGCTCCAAAATTTGGTTTGAAACTATTTTGGGACGTACCAACAAAATCAGGATCCTCCTGATCAATTAATTTCCAATCCAGTCCTTTAAATCCATAATGATTTGTTATTGCCGTAACACCCATCGACATAAACATATTATAACGTAACCGTATCAAATAAGAGTAATAAAAATTAACTCGATTATTTTGAGTTGGACCGACCTGATAAGAATTTAAGGCTCCCCCCAGTGAAACCATTGATTTATTTAATGGAGAATGAACAGATACATTGTAATTGACCGGAGCACCATCGATTCCCATCCATTGATGCCGGGCCATAATATTTACTGAAAAGGCATTTCTGACCCCAGCATATCCGGGATTAATCATCAATTGAGAATACATGTACTGAGTTGACAGCGGTTCTAACTGAGCAAGTACTCGTAATGAAAGTAACAAAAGCAGTATAACTATGTAACTTCGTTTTCCCATTATCTGCTTAAGTAAATTGAACCCGTTAGAGACTGAGAAATACCTTCAATAGAAAATACATAATAATAAGTTCCACTGGGCACAGACTTACCTTTCATTAGTCCGGAATTAGCATTACCGTTCCAGTTATTCTGATAATTGCTTTCACTGAATACGGTTTGCCCCCATTCATTAATAATGGTCACTGAAATGTTGGTATATTGCCTGAAGTCAGGAATATAAAAAGTATCGTTATATCCATCCCCATTAGGAGAAAAGCCATTTGGTATAAAAAAATCGGTGGTACCATCATTCTGAACATCGATAAAAACCCATGCTTCAGAGCAGTCATTATCAGCATCACAAAGAGAATACTGAAGCGAGTCTATTCCTCCAAAATTCCGGGGAAAGGCAGGAATCAATGAATCATCATCAAGGTATGCATCCCCTTTGGTAAAGTTCTGTAGAATTGTAACAACATATGGTAAATCCCCTTTTATAATATCATTATCAAGTATCGAATAAACAGTATTTGTTTCATGAAAATATACCATCGAATCATTAACAGCTTCAGGTATGTAGTGCACATCATCAACCCTTATATCAACTATGGCTTCATCACATGAACCAGAGTTATTACAAACTTTATATGTAAACTGATCCATTCCATTATATCCTTTTTCGGGTGTATACTGTATAGTATTATCATTATTTACAATAACAGTTCCATGCGCAGGATCTGATTCGACAACCAGAGAACCAACTCCCTCATTTACACCTATATCATTATTCAATACATTAATCCTAACGGTCTCACTTTCATTTACTACAGCATAGTCATTATAGGCGATTACAGAACTTTGTATCTCATTAACAGACAAAGTAAATGGTGAAAAAGAAATGACATTATTGTGTGATCTCACATTAATATATGTCAAAGCAAATACAAAGCTTAAAATGGCTATTTGAAGATGTCGAATCACAAGTATGTTTAAGTGTTTCTACAAACATAATATTTAGGATATACTTCACAAAATATATCTGTAATACACTTCAATAAAAAAATGATTGAACATGATTAATTATTAATACCCCAAAAACTGGTAATTAGATTTCCTATTTCGCCTGATTTTAGAGCATGGTATAGCACCCTTACCTCTTTCGCGGCAAATCCTGTAACTAAGAACTAATTGATAATTACTACCATAATCTATCTGAGCCCTTGTTAAACCAAGTTGATATTCAAGACCAAGACTAACCTGCTGATAAACAACACCGCCTGTAAAAGCCAATCCAAGACTTTTTCCAAATTTATGATCTACGGTGTGTCTGTAAGCAACTAATCCCCATGTCGACCAATCGGGATTTGGAGTGGGTAAATAAGCTTTTAGATTTAAGTCCATTCTGCTATCGGTTAGAACATTTTTTCTGAACATGAACAATGGTTCAAGGTACAGATCTCTATCGGCCACCTTAAAACTACCTCCAGCATGAAGATTAAAATCCAATACCCTGTCTGGTTCATACATCGACTGATACATAGAGTTTGTTTCAGGTAGGAGATTGGTAATGGCAAATCCTATATGCGTTTCATTATATTTAAGCAAAGCTCCCGTACTCGCGTTGAATCCAAAACCACTTTCTCCAGCACCCGTAATGATTGGATCGAAAGCTCCCCCATCCAATAAATTAGACATATCTAAAGAGGTTTGCTCCAGTAAAAAGGATAAACCAAAAGAAAGAGTCATAAGTTTCTTTCTTTTCTTCAATAACAATATTTCATATGAGAAGGCCTGATTTAAACCCAATTCTTTATAGTTTCCATTTCTGTCATTATAAATGTAAGTACCAGATCCCATCTGTCCGCCAACAGGCATTTGTAAACTTAATATTTGTGTACTTGGTGCTAAATCAGTACCAAGCCATTGCTTCTGATAAAATCCATGCATGGTAATGCAGTTCTTCTGGAATGCAGCCGCTGAAGGATTCATCTGAAACAAGTCATATACATATTGATTTGTCAGATAATATTTTTGGCCATTAACCACCGTTAGGGTAATGGTAATACCAAATAATATTGCTAAAAGCTTCTTCATCGTTTTAAGGTTAAATTACCTTTTAAGTGTTTACCAAGAGGTACAAGTTCTATCACATACCAATAATCATCAGACTTCATTGGCTTACCTAAATATTTACCATCCCACCCCGGATCAGTAGCTGAGTATTTATGTAAAAGCTTTCCATATCGATCGTAAATACTAATAATACTCTCGGGTAAACGATCTAAGCCTGTGATCTCCCAGGTATCATTATATCCATCGCCATTGGGAGTAATAAATTTTGGAATTTCCAGATCTAAATTGTCATTGATATTTACTATTTCGGAAACCATACATCCATTCACATCCATCACGTTGAATATATATTCTCCATTTTCCAGGTTTCTAAATACATTATCATTCTGATAAAATCCATCATTAATGGAATATTGATAAGGCTCTGTTCCTCCTTGTGGATACAACACTACCTGAGCATAAATTGAAGTATCAAGGCTGGCAATAATAGGAGTTGGTACAACTACCATCTCCATGGTATCGGCTAAATAGAAACATCCATCGTTTACAAGCACAGAATAGATACCAGGATTACTTACCCAAATTTCAGGATACTGCTCACCTGTGCTCCACTGAATATTGTTATACGTCCAGTCTACAGACAGTAATAATGAATCAACGCTACATATAGAAGTATCATTCAACAACTCAATTTCAGGTTCACTCAGATGTTTTACCATCTTGGTATCAAAACCACGACAGCCATTAGCATCAACAACATTCACAATATTTACGGTATCTGAAATTTCTCCCCTTATTGTTCTTGTAACTTCACCATTTTGCCATTCATAAGAAACAAAATCGCCGGCATCCAACTCAATTGCTCCCAGAACAGGACAGATATATTCGTCTTCTCCCAGATCAACAACTACCTGTGGAAAATAGCTTACAGTAACAGTATCGGTACTACTACATCCATTGTTATCAGTAATTTTCAAAGCATGTCTACCATCTTCCACTACAATATTCTGATCAACAGAACCATTAGACCATAAATAGCTATAACCTGCCGGAGCTGATAAAGAATGTGTCAATCCCGGACAAAGAGTTACATCAGGGCCCAAATCCAGTTGCGGTGCAGGCTGTACATTTATCTCAACAGAATCTGCTGCCACACAACCAACTGTATTAGTAACCTCAACCTTATATTTACCTGCTGTTGTCACCAACAACTCATTGGTATTCAAGCTTGCATCATCATTCCATTTATAACTTGCAAAATCGCCTTGAGCTGTGATCACCAAATATTCCATCTCACAAGCTGTACGATCATCACCCAAATCAATATCAGGGAATGGATTTAAAATCACTACGGTTGTATCTGATTTCTGACAGCCATTCACATCAACTAATTCTAATTTATAACTACCTGGTTCTGTTGCCGGATAATCAATATCTGTTGCCAACCACTGTTCTCCATTTTTATTCAACTTATACCAGGAGTATGATTGATAGTTAGTCTCATTATGAGTTAACGTCTGTCCTGTATTTAAACAGTTGGTGAATGATTCTGGTAGGTTCAATGGAGTAACAGAATTTTCCGATATCTGAATTGTTGCTGAAGCCGCACAACCCAAAGTATCAACAACCGTTACAGAATATTCGCCTGGTATTGTCACATTATACTTGGCTGTCTGCCAAGAACTATAGCGTTGATTGGTGGCATCATTCCAATACAGATAATCAAAAGGACTACCTGCGTATGAAGAAACTCTTAATTCATCCTGTTCGCCGGGACAGATGGAATAAGCAATTGGAAGTTGAACACTTGGTTTACTATATTCCGTTACATTCATATCATTTGTTCTTACACATTGTCGGTAAGTTGTTACAAGTGCATAAAATCCAAATGCATCAATCTCAAGATTTTGATTAGAAGACATTAAAAGCCCGTTTCGATACCATTCATAACTATCATATCCGGCAGTTGCAATAATGGTTGCCTTTTCATCTTCACACAAATAATTAGACAATTCAAGTTCCGGAGTAGCAATATTATATATCTCAATATTCAACCCATCTGATACTGCACAGCCATTTACATCATTGGCTTCAACAATATAATCTCCCGAATGAGAAACCTGGGCATTAATAATTTGATATTCATTTTCAGGGTTTTGATTTACTAAAGTCACTTCAGGATTCAATCCATCATTATATTTCCATATATAATTAAAGAATGATGAAGGAGCTGTTATGGTGAGGTCTGTTTCAACACATGCTGACAAATCATTTCCCAACTCAAAAGTAACCGGTGTATAATTCGATAATTCAACGGATTCGACAGAAGAACACAATGTGTTTTTATCCGTTACTTGTAAACTATAGGTACCTGCCTGATTTGTCTCCAGATAAGAGTTGGTAGAGTTATCACTCCACAAATAGTCATAATTAGCAACATTAAGATTGATATCTTCAAACCGATGCGTGATACCAGGACAAACAATGGCATCATCCAATTTAAACTCCGGCACAGAATTAATGGTAATTTCCACACTATCTTTACTTTCACAGCCATTTACATCTACAACCTCTAATTTATAGGTTCCACTTGTATTTGCCAGGTAGTCAACATCATTAGCAACATTGATATCCATACCAGATACAACCTTAAACCATGAATAACTTAATGGATTAATTGCTGTATTTTGTAAGGTAACACCTATATCATTACAGGCTGTAAACGGACCATTAAGTTCAGGTGGCGTAACTGCAAACTCTGTAATTTCAATATTGTCTGATGCTTTACACCCCAACGTATCAACAACCGTAACAGTATATATTCCCGGAGCAGATACCTCATATGAAGCCTGACTAATATCGCTATATCTTGTATTGCTATCTCCATTCCAATATAAATAGTCGAAGACACTATATTGATCTACGCCTGTAAACTGAACATTCGAAATAGTTGTTTCTACATCCGGACAAATAGAATAATCATTAGGTAAGGTAACTGATGGCAATCCGTGCTTCTCTACATCAGTGTGATTTGTTTTTACACAACCTGGAACAGAAGCAACCACTGTATATCTTCCTTCTTCATTAATATAAATTGATTGTAAATCATCATATTCTGGCAGATACGCTCCATCATGATACCAAAGGTATGTTTTGTATAAATTTGATGCGATTATTTCAATAGTATCTGACTCACATAAATTCTCTGTTTGAACCAGCTCTAAATCTGTTGTAACAATAAATTCTACTTTAATACTATCTTCAACACGGCAACCATTAAAATCTTCTGCAATTGCCTTATAAAATCCATTATCAGCTGTTTGCCCGTTAAGAATTATCATTGAATCCTCTGGTGATGGTACTGATAAATTAGTAATTGAAGAACCATCATTAAAAGTCCAGGAATAATTAGAATGATTGGAGATAGAATAAATACTCAAATCAATTCCCGCACATTCCTGACGATCTGGGCCAAGGTTAATTGGTATAGGTGAATAATTGCTTAAATAAGCTGATTCTGAAGCTGAACAGCCATTTGCATCTGTAACTTGTAAAGTATATTGTCCGGTATTTGAAATTACCAAAGACTGATTAGTTGAACCGTCACTCCATAAATATTGATAAGCACCGGCGGGACCATCAAAAGAATGGTTAATATTCGGACAAACAGTTGCATCATTTAATGTGAAAGATGGAGTCGCATTGATTGTTATATCAACAGTATCAGAATTCTCACAACCATTTGCATCCAATAAAGTAAGCTTATAAGAATAAACACCACTATTCAACCCTGAAACAATGTAATCGTTGTTTTCAGCTACTTTAATTTCTGATCCCGAAACCAATTGATACCATTCGTAACTCTGCGCATTGGTTAATGGATTTTGTAAGGTAATTTTTTCATCCTCACAAATGGATGATTCGGTCAAATTAATGGATTGAAGCGTATGTTGAGTTACATCAACCTGATCATTTGATATACAACCAAATTTATCAACTACTGTAACAGTATATTGTCCTACCTGATCAACCTTATATTTAGCAGTTGACCAATCTGTAAAGCGGACATTATCATTGGTTTCCCAATAAAGATAATCAAGACCTCCTCCACTGGATGATTGTGTATAATTGGCAATCGTTAAAGTGGTTTCTCCACCTGGACAAATGATATTACCATCTTTCAACTCAACTGTAGGTAATCCATATTCCAACACATCAATATTATTACTGGCAGAACATTGCGACAATGTTACCTCAACAGTATATTGACCCGGTTCAAATATTTCTATCGAACGTAAATCAGCAAACTGAGTTTGTTCTGCTCCATCTTTAAACCATTTGTATGCATTATATCCTGATGAAGCAGTTAAAGTCACCGTATCATTTGCACATAAGTTTTGACTAAGAGTTATGGCTGGTACTGGTACATGAATAAAACTAACATTTACTGAATCTTTAACCGGACAGCCATTTGCATCTTCAGCTTCTACCTTGTATTGTCCCTCGGTTGATCCATCTGTTTTCAATACCAGATATTGATGCTCAGTCGGGTTACCAATAACTTCTGTTTCAACAGCTCCATCATTAAAGAACCAACTAAAATTATTATAATTCTGAAAGTCAGAGACGTCTAATAATGCTTCATCGCACTCGACTCTATCTGGGCCTAAATCAATTGGAAAAGGAATTGTAAAACTTAATTCAGCTTCATCTCTTCCAACACAACCATTTGCATCTGTTACTTCCAACCAAAAAGTACCCTCCGTTGTTAATTCATTCGTGCTATTTGTACTACCATCATTCCATAAATAAGAATAACCTGTTCCTGTTGGCCCGTTAACTATAATTGATTCTCCCACACAAGTTGTTTCATCATTTAAATCAACAGCAGGTAATTCATTTACCACTATGTCAAAATTCTTTGTTACATCACATCCATCGGAAGTTAAACAGCTTACAGTATAAGTACCCGATATATTTGGTATTAAATAGTTTTGAGTTGGATCTGTATTCAGAATAATTCCGTTTAAGCTCCATTCGTATTCTGAGAAGGTATTTACTATAGTAACTGCCTGACCTTTACAAACAGTATCTAAATCTAAATTTATCTCAGGTATAATGAATGCTTTAATATTAACGGTATCACTATTTGTACAACCGTCCGCATCTGTTACCAAAACAGATAGATCCTCATCATAAAGTTCAGTTACAGTAACACTTGTATTGATTGTATTTGCACCATTACTCCAATTATAAGTGTATGAAACCTCTTGACCTGCAAAATCTAAAACTGTTCCCGGACAAACAGTGGTATCATTTTTCAGATCAATATCCGGGCGATTAAAAACAACATCAATTGTATCAACTAACTCGCAGCCACCGAATATCATTTCTGCCTGCACCCAATATTTACCACTTTGATTAACATCAATTGATCTTTGAGTTGGATCAGAAACAATTCCGGATGGTTGGTCTGAAAACCATTGATAGGTTAACATTTCCTCATCGGTTGTTAACTTCAAAACATTTCCATAACAAGCTTCAGTCAAACCACTTATCACCATATTACTATATGACGAAAAGTAGCCATAACTAGCACTCTTACCATTTTCCTCTAAAACACTCAGGTGAAAAAGTCCTGTTGAATTAGAAATATAATAAGGTTGATTTGTAGAAATTGAAGAACTTAGATCAAGATTACAAGTAAACCATTGCTCATCACCGACTCCACTTCCTTCTACCTTATTCCAGACAATATTTTTAAAGAAATCCGATATTTGATTTCCATTTTCATCTTTAATGGTAAAGTTTTCTTTATCCGCTTCTTTAACTAATAGTTGCAGATAAAAGTGATCTGTAAATATCCGCGTAAAGCTAACCATATCAGATCCTGTACATTCTGAATGTGGTATTAATGAACTACCCAGTTCATTACCATTGCCATAATCTAAACTCGATAACTGATAGACATATATTGGTTTAGTACCTTCGATGTACATATTATGCTGAGTAATATCTATCGTTATCTGTTGTCCTTTATTTAAGGTAGTTACAATGTTAGTTTTACCGTTTAGGGTTATTTTTGTATTGTCTTCAGTGGCCAATACAAAAACTTTATTGATTGTTTTATTATGTCCGTTGGGTGCCGTATTAACAACCACATAATTAAAACCAATAACATTAGTTGGTATTAACTGATCTCCTATTAAATCCCAGGATCCTCCGCCATTCTTATTTTCATTTATTGAATCGTCAGAAATTGTAACAGCAATTGGACTATTTGAGGAAATATATGAACCTGCCAAGGATGAACCTTGTGTTGTGTTTGTATTTTCAACACAAAATGTTTGCCCTCTATTCAGGGTTATTTCAATTGTATCACCAGCAGAATAACCAACCACATCAGCAGTCGGAATAAATATAATATTTGTATCATCTGTTGTAGCTACAATATCTACTTTCTCACTAGCCTTTGGTGTGTATGTTTGATTAATATATATATTCTGAGAAGGAACAAAGAATTCATTTCCTAAGGCGTTTGAACCTTTTAACGTAAACTTGTCAGGATTACTACCATTTACAACCTCATAATAAACGCTGATATCGGCATCATGGGCTGTTATTAGTATACCCTTATTATTAACCTGATTGCTCGGCCTGTTTTCAATAACATCCTGAGCATAATTATAATCGTTTACTGTATATTGGGTATTAGGTCCAATATATACATTAACGGTAGTGAAAGATGAGTTTGCAGGACTTGAAATGGTAACATTCGTGCCAACATCAAAAGTAGTAATACGAAAAACAACCGGAGAATCACCATGAGCATTTGTAACTTCAGGTGCTACAAACCAGAACTCACGCCCCACTTGCGCATTGGAAATAAAACCAATACACAATAAAAAGATACTCATTGAATAGGATAGTAGTTTTTCTTTCATATGCTAAAATATAAGCGTATAATATCACCCCACTGCTTTGGATAAACAATGCTATTTATTCAATATGTATTGTGCGAATATGTTTGCTCTCCTGTCTGTATCCTACTTTAACATATTAGCAGTTTGGATGTGTTAAAATGTATTACGCAGCCTTTTTAGGAAAGTTTGTTTTTTAGTAAAGAAGTTTTAATATTTTTTAGGATAAATAAGCTTATATGATGATTTTAAGGAAGATATTAAAGTCTTTTTTTTCTGTATCTTTTCTATTCAGTTCCCTACAATGAATTTAAAATCTTAACGACGTGTCATAAAATACTAACTTACATTATATATAAAGGCTTATTCTCCTATTTGAGGTATAATAACTAGGTGACTATACCAACACCAATTACCCTCTTTATCTTTAGTTGTTAACGTTACCAAGGTTCGTCTCGTTTTTTGTAACAGATTTAATTTAACCATATAAATATCTTCATACGTTTGAACATTATTATAAATTACGCCATTTATGAAACAATTTATACTGCCTATATAATCACTCTTATTGTACTTAAATGAAATTTTGATATTCTTACCGGCAACTTCAATATGCGGAGACTTTCTATCAGTTGAAACCCTGAAAGGTTCCATCTCAACTTTAGAAATAAATTTGTCAATAGAAATCTTTCCTGACATTGGAAACCTTGGAATGGCAAACAAGTCATCAGATTCACACCAGACACCAGAGTTTTGAGCAAAAGATAAGCGATATCCTTTACTTTTAAGTACACTCATCATACTTTCATCAAATTCGCCAAATGGATAAGCATACGACTTAGGAATGCTTCCTAAATGTTTTTTAAATAGTTTATCTGCCAGATCCAGATCAGATTCAAAATAAATACTTCGCTCTTCTACATCTTTGTTTAAAAAGTAGGCATGCGAATGCGAATGATTTCCAATTTCCACACCCTCTTTTTGAATCGCTTTTAATTCATCCCAAGTTAAATAATCACCCCAACCAACACTTTCTGTATTGACATAAATAGTAGCTTTCATGCCATATTTCCGCAAAATTGGTAATGCATTTTGCAGAAAAGACTTGTATCCGTCATCAACTGTTATACATACATATTTTTTCTCATCCTTATCATTTAAGGCATAAACCTGAGATGAGGTAACTGAAATATAACCATTCTGTTTCAGCCATTTCATCTGATCTTCAAAATCTTCCACAGATGTATTTGTAGATGGATATCTGTCATCTCCAAATCGATGATAAACCAATGCTTTAACAGACCATTTATTGTTTTGAATGACTTTTGAAATAGCTAAATGCCAGGCCTGAAGCGAGCCAATAAAAAATAGGCTGGTAAAAAACATTACACTCAACCATTTATAAACTTTGCCAGAGTGGATCGTCTTCATCTATATCAACTAATTTATAATGATCATATTGCGTAAAATCATTTTGTCTGATAACGGCACCTAGTATTTTCACATATTCATCCCTCAGCTCAGAATAATTCACCAGATACTGAATTAACTCATACGGATCATCAGACTCCAAACGCACTTCCCGTAATTTTTTATATGCCGGAGCCCGGGCAACAGTAATTAAATAATCGTAAACAGAACCATACAGGTTATTGTACTTACGAAGATAAATTGTGTTATCATCCCTCGTTTCTGAAGCAGCAATTCTTTCTTCAAATTCATTGTACGACCAAATACCAAATACGTTATTGGCTTCCAGAAAAAAACGTGAAGTACCCCATCCACTTTCAATAGCAGCCTGAGCCAATATAATACTGACCGGATGATTTTCTAAACTATTAATTACCTGATGTATATCCTTACATTTAAAATATGTAACAATCGAATCAACCAATAAACTATCATGGGCTTTGATTCTGCCTTTCTCAATCTTTTGAGCCAGTCGTTCGAGCTTCTTTCTTTCCCGCTCAACCTTTTTCTGCGCTATCATTATTGAAGGAAGCATCAAATTCACAAATAAATCTTTTCTCTCTTCACCCCTGACTTTCCTCAAATCGGGATTACCATGATAAATGATGGGTACTACCAAAGAATCAGACTGAATTACAATGGAATCCAGACTATCAACATAAACCTCTTTAAATGGAGAAATAACAGGACTGGTTTCTACTCTCAGCCATATAAATAGACCTGCGATAAGAATCAATAGAATTCCAAGTACTAGTACAACTCCATTCTTTCTGGATATCTTCGACATATATGTTGGATTAATTCATAACTGTAGAAGTTAAATTATTCATAGCGTAAAGATTCGATCGGATCAAGCTTAGCAGCTTTTAATGCAGGCATAAGTCCTGAAACTAACCCAACTGTCAGGCAAATGGCAACACCCAATATTACCCAGTTCCAAGGCACAACAAAAGGAGCTTTCAATGCAATAGACATTAAATTTCCAATAATAATACCCAATATAATGCCAACAGCTCCACCAACCTGTCCAATAATAATCGATTCCAATAAAAACTGATTACGGATTGCTTTGGTATTTGCACCCATCGCCTTTCTGATGCCAATTTCACGGGTTCTTTCTGCCACAGCCACCAACATTATATTCATTAATCCAATAGCCGCCCCAATTAACGTTATTAAACCAATTACTGCAGCAATTAAAGTAACTGTACCAGTACTTTCAATCAGTATTCGTGATAAATTATCACTTTTGTTGACATTAAAATTATTCTCATCATGTACTGTCAAACGTCGAATAATCCGAAATAATCCTGTTGCTTCGCTTATTGCATTATCAATCTGCTGACTATCCATTGCCTTCACAACAATATTATAAGACATATTCGGACGACTGAATTTCTGTCTTACATTCGTTACCGGTAGCAATAGAATATTATCACTCTGACTACCAAAACCGGCTCCCTTCTCTTCCAATACTCCAATCACCAAATATTTTGCACCAGCAACACTTATTATCTGATCAACAGGATTCTCGACATCAGGAAATACCTTTTTTGCCAAAGCACTTCCCAAAACAGCTACGTATCTGTGATCATGTACCTCCTGAACACTAAAATGTCTTCCTTTACTTAAAGTATGACCTTCTACATCAATAAAGTTTTCATCAACACCGTAAACAGCTACATTAGGATTTGATTTATTCTCCCCTGCTTTAACTGTTGCAGCACCCGTTGCATTATAGGAAACAGATACTGTTGCCGGAAAATCGAATTCTTCTTTAAAGGTCATAGCCTCTTTGAAAGAGATATAACCATAATTCTTCTGACGCATAGAGTTATTACCCACCTGTACATTCATTCCCCTGTTTTCGATGGTAAATGAATTAGCACCCATTCCTGTAAACTTAGTACTTATAGCCACTTTAATAGAAGTAATTGCAGTCAAAATCCCAATTAAGGCAGTTATACCAATTCCAATTATCAATATGGTAAGGATAGTACGTAATAAATTAGAACGGATTGAACCGAAGGCTATTCGAAGGTTTTCATAGATCAGTATTAGCTTCATACGATTGACAATGAGCTTACAAATTAGGTATATGGTACATAATATTTCAGCGTCAAGTTAGCAAAAGAATTTTAAACCTGTTAGAAGAACAACAAAAACCTGATGACCTTGTTATTAACTGAGAGACTTTTTTTAGTAAATTTGATTTCTAAAACCGCAATATTCACATTATCTAAATAAATCAGAAAAATGGCTTTTGATATTGAGATGATTAAGAAGGTTTACGCTGAGTTGCCTGATAAAGTAGAAAAAACACGTCAGCTTCTTGGAAGACCTTTAACTTTAACAGAGAAAATTTTATATGCCCACCTTGCTGATAATCTCCCCGCTTCAGCATACGAAAGAGGTAGCTCGTATGTAAATTTCAATCCAGATCGTGTAGCGATGCAGGACGCAACAGCTCAAATGGCCCTATTGCAATTTATGCAAGCCGGCAAAGAAAAAGCTGCTGTCCCGTCAACAGTTCATGCCGATCACCTGATTCAGGCTAAGGTTGGGGCTTCAACTGACCTTAAAACAGCGGAAGTTAGCAACAAGGAAGTATATGACTTCTTAAGCTCAGTATCAAACCGCTATGGTATTGGATTCTGGAAGCCAGGTGCAGGTATTATTCACCAGGTTGTTTTGGAAAATTATGCCTTCCCTGGTGGAATGATGATTGGAACAGATTCGCATACTGTTAATGCGGGTGGACTGGGAATGATCGCCATCGGTGTTGGTGGTGCCGATGCTGTTGATGTTATGGCAGGTATGCCATGGGAATTGAAATTTCCTAAATTAATCGGTGTTAAACTTACCGGTAAATTAAATGGCTGGACAGCACCAAAAGATATTATCCTTAAAGTTGCAGGAATATTAACTGTAAAAGGAGGCACTGGTTGTGTTGTTGAGTATTTTGGAGAAGGAGCTCAATCGTTAAGCTGTACTGGTAAAGGAACCATCTGTAACATGGGTGCTGAAATTGGTGCAACTACTTCTACCTTTGGATACGACGAATCGATGGAACGCTACCTTCGTGCTACCGACCGTTCTGATGTTGCAGATGCTGCCAACAGTGTAAAAGAACATCTGACAGCCGATGCTGAAGTGTATGCAAATCCAGAAAAATATTTCGATCAGTTAATTGAAATTAATCTTGATGAGTTAGAACCTCACTTGAATGGTCCTTTCACTCCTGACCGTGCTACTCCTATTTCAAAAATGAAGGAAGAAGCAGAAAAGAATGGTTGGCCATTGGAAGTTGAAGTGGGATTAATTGGTTCATGTACCAACTCTTCTTATGAAGATATTTCAAGAGCTGCTTCAATTGCTAAACAAGCTGCAGAGAAAAACCTTAAAGCTAAGGGTGAGTTTAAAATTACACCCGGTTCAGAGCAGGTACGATACACCATTGAACGTGATGGATTGATTGATATATTCAATAATATGGGTGGTGAAGTGTTTGCCAATGCCTGTGGACCTTGTATTGGAATGTGGGCACGTACGGGTGCTGAGAAACAAGAGAAAAACACCATTGTTCACTCATTCAACCGAAACTTTGCAAAACGTGCCGATGGTAATCCAAACACTTATGCTTTTGTTGGATCGCCAGAATTAGTGACCGCAATGGCCATTGCCGGAAACCTTGGGTTTAATCCAATCACCGATACTTTGGTAAATGAAAAAGGTGAAACCGTAAAACTGGATGAGCCAACCGGATATGAATTACCTCCTCAAGGTTTTGGAGTGGAAGATCCAGGATATCAGGCACCGGCTGAAGATGGTTCAAGCATCGAAGTTGTGGTAAACCCTGAAAGTGATCGTCTTCAACTATTGACTCCTTTTGCACCATGGGATGGAAAAAATATTACAGGTGCCAAATTGCTGATTAAAGCAAAAGGTAAATGTACTACTGACCATATTTCAATGGCCGGACCATGGTTAAAATACCGTGGACACCTTGACAATATCTCAAATAACATGCTGATTGGTGGTGTTAACTTTTTTAATGATGAAACCAATAAAGTTAAAAACCAGTTAACCGGCGAATACGGTGAAGTTCCAGCTACTCAAAGAGCATATAAAACAGCTGGTATTCCTTCTGTTGTTGTGGGTGATCATAACTATGGTGAAGGATCTTCTCGCGAGCATGCTGCCATGGAACCCCGTCATTTAGGAGTAAGAGCTGTAATTGTAAAAAGTTTTGCCCGTATTCATGAAACAAACCTTAAGAAACAAGGTATGTTGGGATTAACTTTTGCAAATGAAGCCGACTATGATCTGATTCAGGAAGATGATACCTTTAACTTCATTGATTTGGATAAGTTTAAACCAGGTCAGACTTTAAAAATTGAAGTGGTTCATTCTGATGGAACTAAAGATGTTATTACTCTTAACCATTCGTATAATAAACAGCAAATCGACTGGTTTAAAGCAGGTTCAGCACTTAATCTTATTAAACAGCAGAATGCTTAAATGAATAATCAAAACATTGATAAATCTAATAGGAGCTGCCTTTGAGCAGCTCTTTTTATTTGCCTTTCATTCTATTAATCAGGTAGACTCCTGTTAAAATAACAGCCATAAAAACTATCTGCATCAACGAAATGGATTCTCCATCAATCAATCCCCAAAGAATTGCAAACACGGGTATGATATATGTTACAGAAGAAGCAAAAACTGCAGAAGCATATCTAATTAAAGTATTCATTACAAGCATGGCCAGGGCAGTTCCCACAATCCCCAATAAAATTAAAGCGCCTAAATGTATATACCATCCCTCATGCTGAATTGCATTAGTAATGTTGGTTGTCAAGAAATAAAAAATAGCCACGGGACCAATAAAGAAAAAGGATAGAGAAGTAATCTGAACTCCATTTAAATGCGTTAGTCTGGCTTTAATCTCATTAATATTAACACCATAGCAAATGGTTGCCAAAACGATAAATAAGGCATAGCTATTTACTTGCCCTAAATCGAGTCCTCCACCCATTGAGATTAATCCTGCAGCACCCAGTAACCCCATAAGAATTCCTAAAAACTGTGCATTTTTAAAGGTACTTTTATACAGCAGCAAACCAACGATAAAAGTAAAAACCGGAGTAAGTGAATTTAACATACCTGCTAAAGCACTGTCAATTCGAGTTTGTGCCTTTGTAAATAAAAATGCAGGTATCAGGCTACCCAAAAAACCAGCTATTAATAAACTCTTCAGATCTTTCTTTTTTAAAACCCTGAAGCTTTTTATGGAATAGGGTAACAATACCAGAAAGGCAGAACCTATTCGAATGGAAGCTGCCTGATCACTTTCAAAGCTTTTCAAACCAATTTTCATGAGAATAAAAGAGCTTCCCCATACAAAGGCCAACACTAGCAGAACTGAAAACTGAAACCATTTTTTATTCCAGGGCATAAAGTAAAATTTAGAAGACACTAAACTAGTATATTTTCGGCTATAAACAGAGAGCATTAAAACAGATAGAAAGCAATTCTGTTATAAGTACTATACATTCTTATTACTTTTATTAAAATTTTAATCATATACTCATGAAGTCTCCATTTAAAAAGTTAACTGTACTAATTGTAGTTTTAGCAATGGGTATGTTTTCAGCTTTCAGCCAGTCAGTTTTGAGTCCGGCTGATTTATTAAGTCTTAAATCAATCCATACAAATCAATTAACCCCTGATGGCTCAAAGCTTATGTATAGCATTTACACTCCTCGTTCGGCAAATGATAAACCGGGTGGAGCCATATCAACTTATATGATTTTGGACCTTAATACCAACGAGTCAAAACCTTTGTTTGATGACGACCAAAAAGCTTCATCTCCTCAGTGGAATAACGATGGATCATTGTTGGCTGTTATAAAGAACATTAAAGGAACCAGACAAGTATTTTTTATTTCTAATGATGGAAATGAATACCAAATTACAAATTCTCCTACAGGAGTAAATAGCTTTCAATGGAGCCCGCAAAACAATGCCATTGCCTACATTGCTTCTGTTGGAAAAACTGACAAACAAAAGGAATTGGAAAAACGAGGATACGATTTTATTTTTTACGAAGAAGACATAATCAATAACCACTTATGGATTCAAAATTTTGATATTGAATTTAAACCTACAGATCTTAAGGCCATTACTACCAAAGGAAATATATGGGATTTTACTTTTGATAAACAAGGAAAACAAATTGCCTACAGTTGCAGTGAGCTCAATTTGATCGATCAGAAATACATGTTCAGAAAAATAAAAATCTATAACCTTGAATCCAGCACAGTATCTCATCAATTAAGCAACGAAGGGAAATTAGGTAATTATTCTTTTAGTCCGGATGGAACAAAACTTGTTTATACCGGGGCTTTAAACATCAATGATCATTCAGTTAGTCAGGCTTATATTTTTGATTTAAATACTCAAAAAACAGAGAACATAACACCTGATAAATACAAAGGACATATTACCTGGGCCGACTGGAAGAATAACAAAGAGTTGTTATATATTGGCGAAGAAGGTGTCAATAATAAATTATACACTTTTTCAGTCAATAAGGAAAAGAGAAGCCTTCTCCTCGATTCTGAAGAAAATGGAATAATCTTTAGTTCTCCTCTTTATTCCAATGACTTTAAAACCTTCGTCTTTAGCGCATCTACACCAACTAATGCATCCGATATCTACACTTGGGATAGTAAAAAAGCTTTAAAGCAAGTTAAAAACATCAACCCTGTATTAAATGAGAGAACTTTAGGGAAACAGGAAGTAATAAAATTTAATGCCCGCGATGGCCTGGAAATAGAAGGTTTGTTAATTAAACCGGTAGGTTACAACGAGAATGAAACATACCCACTCATTATGTTTGTTCACGGAGGTCCTGAATCGCACCATTCAAATGGCTGGTTATGTCGATATGCAACGCCAGGACAGGTTATGGCAGGTAAAGGTTATCTAGTAGCCTATATCAACTACCGGGCCAGTACTGGTTATGGTGTAGATTTCGGCATGCATGGATTTGAAGATCCGGCCGGAACTGAATTCGATGATTTGGCAGATGCAATTGATTACCTTGTAAAAGAAAAAGGTGCTGACCGTGATAGAGTTGGTATGGCTGGTGGATCATATGGAGGATATGCCTCTGCCTGGTTTGCCACCTACTACACCGACTATGTTAAAGCCGTTGGTATGTTTGTGGGTATTAGCGATATTATCAGTAAACGTGGTACTACTGATATTCCTTACGAAGAGTTATACGTACACAGTGGGAAACCATTGGAAGAAATGTGGGATATTAGTCTAAAACGAAGCCCTATTTATTATGCACATCGGAGTAAGACTGCCACACTTATATATGGTGGTGCTGATGATCCTAGAGTACATCCTACTCAAAGTTATGAGTTATATAGAAGAATGAAGATGAATCATCATCCGGCTGTGCGACTCGTGCAATATCCGGGCGAAGGACATGGTAACCGCAAACAAGTGGGACAAATCGATGTTCTGTACCGCCAAATTGCCTGGATGGATTGGTATGTTAAAGATCTGAAGCCCTTGGATGGACCAATGCCTCCTTTAGATATCAGCGATCAGTATGGATTGGATTGGTAGTTTTTTATTATTTTCGAACTTATAAATAAACCCGGCAATTGTCGGGTTTTATTTTTTAATAAAAAAAATGTAACGATTCAATTGTTAGGCCATCTAAATAGCAAAACCTAATTAAAGAATGAAAAACAAAGAACAACAGTTTAATGAACTGGTATCTGATCATGGAACTAAAATAATGCGCATTTGCAGCTATTACAATTCCGATCCGGATGAACAAAAAGATATGTATCAGGAGATACTTATCAACATCTGGAACAGTTTACATTCTTTCAGAGGCGATGCTGCCATCAGTACATGGATCTACCGAATTGCTGTGAATACTTCATTAAGCTTTACCGGTAAAAGCTTCCGTAAAATGAAACTGATTGTTAATACCGATACATCTAACATCCACAATCTGCTGGATGAAGATGATACGGAAAACAAAGTAAGACTCGAAAGAAAACTGAACCAGTTGCAAACAGAGCTAAATCAGTTATCGGTAATTGACAAATCTCTCATAACTCTTCTTCTTGAAGGATTAACCATGCGTGAGATTGCTGATATTATTGGCATAACCGAACCCAATGTAAAGGTTAAGATTCATCGTATTAAAGAACAATTGAAAACCAAATTAAAACCAGATGGCCATGAATAACAAATCAAATAAACCACAAATACATCTTAACGAACTTATCTCTAAATTAAGGAGTGAAGATGAAAAAAGCATAAAATCAACCAATCGATTTAAAATCTTTTATTTTGTATTTGGTGCTGTATATGCACTCGTTTTTATCTTTCATTTTGTATTTGATGAAGATAACAGTTGGACTGATTCATTAAGTGGATTCTTTTATGTACTGGCATGGATCACTTTTGCCCTTTTATTCCGAAAAGCCAATAAGGAATATCGTCAGATTGACTATTCACTCCCTACGATTTTGATGCTTCGTAAAGCCGCTCAAAGATATAAACTCTTTCAACCAAAGCTGACAATAGCTATCGGAGCCGTTCTACTCATTAATATTGCTTCTTCGCTTAACAAGGTAGAAATACCCATGACACATGAAGCTATATCAGATATAATTCAGTTTCAAATAATATTTGTAATTGCAATAACTGCAAGTTTTATTATTGGCGTATTGGTATGGCGCAAACGACAAAAGCCTATACGCGATAATGCCTTAGCACTGATTGATGAGTTAGAGAATTGAAACCAAAACCTAAAAAAAGACAGCTGTGATATGATAATGTAACCACAGCTGTTTATTTTTAATTCGAAATAATATTACTTCGATACTTCCATCTTCAGCTTCTTCCCTTTTATCTTCTCGTTCTTAAGATTTTGAAGTAGTTTTTTTACTTTGCCACTTTTAACCGCTACAAAGGCCGAATGATCAAGCACATCTATTCGCCCCAATTCATCCTTCTGTAACCTTCCTTTCTTAAAAAACAAACCAACAATGTCAATTTTATTGACTTTGTCTTTTTTCCCACTACCAATATAAAGAGTTGTCCAGTCGGGTAACTCGGGCAATTCGGTATACGAATTTACCTCTTCGAACTGTAATTCTGTTTTAATATATTCAGGCAAAGGTTCTTCTTCTGCCAGTAATAAGTATACAGTTCCTTCTGCATTCATTCGGGCAGTTCGTCCGTTTCGATGTATATAGGCATCTTCTTTACCTGGTAAATGATAATGAATCACATATTTTATTTCAGGAATATCCAAACCACGCGATGCCAAATCGGTTGTTATTAATAAATGATGACTGCCATTTCTAAATTTGATTAAAGCACGCTCTCTGTCTTCCTGCTTCATGCCTCCATGAAAAACATCATGTCTCAGGCCCATATCATGCAGGTGATTACTGATTCGATCGGCTGCTTCGCGATGATTTACAAAAACAAGCATTGGCTCGTTACCCAAATGACAAACCAGTTTAAAAAAAGCATCCAGTTTATCTTTACCTTCCGAGCGAACTCCTTTCAAGGTCAAGGTAAGAGGTTTTTCTACTTCACTGATATAACTAAGGGTTTGAGCATTCTTAATTCCCACAAAAGCAGGAATATCCTTTAAGTTGGTAGCTGAAGTCAGTACTCGCTGCTTCAGCGCTTTCAATTGAAAGATGATTTCTTTCATCTCAGCCTGAAAACCCAATTCTAGTGATTTATCAAATTCATCGAGCACCAAATATTTCAGGTGATCAAACGAAAAACGTTCACGACGAACATGATCGGCAATTCTACCTGGTGTGCCTATTAATACAGTGGGTGGATGTAAAAAGCTGTTTCGTTCCGTTTGAATAGAGTGTCCTCCATAGCTACACAGGACCTTTAATCCGGTCTTCAACTCTCTAAAAACCTGCTCTATCTGAATAGCCAACTCTCGCGAAGGGGCTAAAATCATTAATTGAACAACTTCCTTTTCAGGATTCAGTTTTAAAAGTAAGGGTAATAAAAAGGCCAGTGTTTTGCCCGAACCTGTTGGCGAAAGTAAAATGATATCTTTACCCGCTGCAGCGGTTGTGAGCATCTCTTGCTGCATTGGCTTTAACTCACTTATTCCCAAAGCATTTATATAGTTCTTAATTTGATCTTCCATAGCTTTCATCCCGCAAAGATAAACAAACATATCTCATACTTACAGGGTAAGAGTTGAAGCAAATTTCTGTGTCCATGGACAAGCCATCATGCATTGCAGGCAAGTAGTACAATTTTCAATATTCAACAAGTCATTTCTGTCCAGTTGCTGATTCCAGGTAATACCTTTTAAAGCTTTTGGGACGCATGCTTTTACACACTCATTGCATTGTCCGCATTTACTGGTGATTATTTCATGATTCTCTGTTTCCAGGGGTGCATTGGTTAAAACAGAACACATACAAAGAGCACTTCCATAGTCTGGATGAACAAGCAGGTTATGCTTACCAATCCATCCTAAACCTGCAAGCAGAGCAATGGTTTTATGTGGTACCGGAGTTCGTAACTCCTGTAAATTATAACGTTGGCTTTTTTCCAGATTTTTTTCTGACTGAGAATAAGCCTCATACCCATGGTCTGTTAAATAGGTTGCCAGAATATCAGCCAGGTTATCAATTTTTGTTCGGTTAAATGAAATTGATCTTGATTCATTTGCTTGGTTCGCAACATATCTTTCACATAATCGGGATTGGCAGATACTTCCTGGATGTAGGCTGGCGATAAAGGAATAAGAATTAATACCGCTGATTTATAACCCAGTGTTTGCTTTTTATTAAGATGAGACACATCAACAAAACGTACCAATTGAGCTCCATTGGAGAACAGAAAATCTGATATTAGTCTATTTATTGGCAACATATAAAACTACTTCACTTCATGCCGTCCATCTGGCAAAAAATTCACAGAGAACAATTGTCTTTTTTGATTGAACAATTCATATCCGATTTTTAAATCATTCCATAAGTTTACTACCTCAATGTTAGATTGATATTTCTCTTTTAGTTCTGTAAAACGATTATCTGTTAACCGAGCAGGAAAAATCGTCACTGGAATTTTCTTCTGACCATTCTGACGTGCTTCAACACAGATTAAATAAAGTTCTTTTATCTGATCATCAGTAATGGGCAAACAACCAATGGTAACACAATCGCCATGTATATAAATATCGTTCCCGGGATATTTTTTATCACTTAAGATCTTATCTGAAGCATTGGGATAATTGAGTCGCATTGACAAATAAAATTTACTTTGCGGATTAAAAGCACTGATATGATAAAAACCTTCGGGTATCTGTAAATCACCTTGTTTTCTTTTTGGGCCTATTTTTCCACTAGTTGCACATATTTTATATGTTTTAATCAATTGAAAATTTTTATCAGTCTTGTCTCTGGCCCAAAGCTCCAGTTCCTTTTCAGTCTTGAAAGCTCGCAGATACACTTCAAGCTGATCCAAATTAAGACCATATTGAGTTAAAAGAGTTTTTAACCCTGCTTCCTTTTCTAGATAGGCATCAGCCACTCTTTTAAATTTTTTCTGATCAGCTTTAAAACCATTCGCAAACAAACCACCCATAAATAATATTCCAAGAATTATTTTGACCATTTAATTTGATTTATTTACATACGACCAATAATCTCCTGATGCAATTTGCCTTAACTTATCAACCGAATGATTGTAAGTATACACCCAACACCTTACTTTTTGTCCATCATTCATAAATGCTTCCAGTTTTTCTCTCTTATATTCATTCGGTTGTGCGAAGGTAGGTCCTACTTCTTCATATTTATCCAGTTCTGTAAAAACAGTCTCTTCATCTTCTATTGCAAATATATTCCCGATTACCTTCTCACCAGATTTATCTGAAACTACAACTCCCGGATATCCATCTATTTCATATAATCTTCCATTTATGTATGCACTACCTAAATGTCGTCCATTATCCTTTAAAAAATTTGCCATCCTGCTATCTACCTTATATAAAAGTGTACCGTAAACAAATAAAAGTGTCATTACTAAAGTATTTCCTGAATATTTTGTAAGGTAATAAAATTCAACTTTGTTTTCATTTTTCTAAATAAAAACGCAAAAGGCTGCCTACAATCTTGCAGACAGCCTAACCACTAAAACAAATTCACAATTAACCTATTGAATCAAACCATACTACTTTTTCTGAGAATAGCAGAAAACCATTATTTTATATACATCCCCTACTTTTTTAAAATCTGTATTCTGATTTTTCACAAAGTTCTCTATATCATCCTTCATATCCGGAAACACTTTCATTAAACGTTTCTTCGTTAATACCGGATAGAATTCACCTTCATTAAAAACATATAATACATCCTCTTCCATGATTCTGTTTGACTGATCAACATCTATTTGAGGAGCTCTGCCTCCGGCACCTTGAACTGAAGTATAGCTTTGAGCTGAACTTGATTCACTGTAAGTACCATATCCTGCAGCCAATCCTCCATTCTGCAACTTTGTTTTATGACGAAGAAAAACCTGATTATCGCCAATGGATAAAACCTCTAAGAAGGCCTCAGCAAAACCATATACAAAGGTAAATTGATGAATCTTTACACTCTTTACTTTTGAAGGTTCTGCTATAGCCAATTCCTGGTCATCTTGCATAAAAACCATCTGTTCATCCAGCGTATTATAATTTAATTTGGCTTTTGCTGTTGTACCATCTTTCATTAGAATGGTGGCATCGGTAAATACATCAAATAAGTAACTTGAATTAACTGGATTCTGACCAATCACAATTTGACTTAACAATAAAGTAGCTAATAGGATAAGGTTGATTTTCATAACTTTTGGATTAGGATTTATAACATACAACTAAGCTACCATCAAACTACAAAATGGGATGTAAGATTCTGGTCAAAAGATCAAATAAATTAGCCAACCAAGTTTTTTACAGATAGTCATAAATGAAGCGAGGCCCTGTAACTTTGCGTTACAAGACCTCACGACTCCCCCTATAAAAAGTTACCCGATACTACGTATTTTTTAGCTTAAAAAAGGAAATGGCTTCTTTTAAACCCCCTTGCCTATTCAATTATACTTCAAACTAATACCTATTCCCTCAACCTTTGATGCTATTTTACTGGGTAACATATTCCACTCAAAAATTGCGTTGTTTACCTCACTTATTATTTTATTCCTTCATTCTTTTATTTATCATCCATTTCAGTTTTATGGTACCTTTTACAACAAAACTGCATTATCTATAACTATCCATTTATCAACCTGTTAATAGTACTCAGTAGTTCCTCTGTAATCATATATTTATGCACAACCGCAGAAAATCCTGCTTCATAAAAATCCTCCCAGTATACCTTTTCACTGTACATACTAATTGCTATAAGCTTGAAATCTGGTCTTATTGCTTTTAGCATGCTAACTGATTCTTTACTCTCATCATCAAGAATATCAATATCGATCAGTACCAAATCAGCTTCGTTAAGCTCTGGTGATTTTAACAGCATTTTACAGTCTGGCGCGCTACCTAATATTATATATTCGCTATTGCTTTCAATAAAATCAACAATAGCATCCACCATACTTTTCGAACTATTAACTATAATTATATTTGGATGTTGTTTCCTCACAAGTTGTACATAACGATGTACGTTATTCTAGTATGCAAGGTAGATATGATTTACTTAACAAAAGACAGTGAAAACATGGTTTTCACATAGGGAAATCCCTATATTTTACAGTTTCACTATTTTGTTTTTTATAGCCCATAAAATGAGAGCTGCATTATTTCTCGAATTCGTTTTTCGCATAAGGCGAGCCTTATTGCTTTCGATAGTTTTTACACTTACAAATAACTTATCTGCCAATTCCTGATTTGTTAATCCTTCGCAGATATGTTTCAACATCTCGGCTTCTTTCTCTGTGATATTTTCTGAATCGTCATTTGCCTTTAAACCAGAGTCCTGATACTTCATGTTTTTAATAACATTCTGCAATAATTCCTGTGAAAAGTAGCTACCTCCTTTATATACTTCACGTATTCCCTCTTCAAGCTCCTGTATACTTGCTTGTTTAAGAATAAACCCCTTAGCTCCGGCAGCAACCAGATCGTGATAATACTGTGATTCGTTATACAACGATAAGGCTATAACCTTTAAATCGGATCTCACAGCTAACACTTTTCGTGTTGCAGTAATACCATCCATCACCGGCATATCGATATCTGTTACTATGATATCTACCTGCAAGTGCTTAATATTATCAACCAGTTCTTTACCATTGCTATATTCAGCTACTATTTCAAAATCATCAATTTGTGAAACCAATACTCTGATTCCTTCCCGTATCAAATCTAAATCTTCAACTAAAACAATTCGTATCATAATCGTTACAATGGTAAATAAACCTTTATTTCAACTCCTTCATCAGGGCTGGTTGAGTAATTAAAACTTCCGCCAATATTATCGATTCTGGCAATCAGATTATTTAATCCAAAACCTTTGTTCTTGTTTTTTTCATAATCAAAACCAACTCCATTATCCCGAAATGCAATAAAAAGCCCCTCCTCTTTATCCTGAATTTCAACAACAATATCTTTAGCTTTTGAGTGTTTAATTGAATTATTAATCAACTCAACAACAGACCTATAAGTTGTGAACTGTGTAACTTCGTTTAATGTTGACTGCACATCAATATCAATAGAAAAATGTATTTCAGACACAGGTCTAAGCTTCTCAACAAAAGTCAGTACAGCATCTTTTAATCCATAATTTCGAAGAATATGGGGGCTTAGGTTATTTGAAATATCTTTAATTTCATTAATAGATTCATCCAAAATCTGTTGTAATCGCAAATTATAATTATCGATAACACTTTGATCCTTTACTTTTGTAAGACTGTGTGCATAAATTTTAGCAGTTGAGATTAAAGGTCCTAATCCGTCGTGTAATTCTTTGGCCACCCTACCTCTCTCCTTTTCTTCTGTTTGAACAATGGCCTTAACAATCTCTTTCAACCTCTGCTTTCGTTCCGTCAGATCTACAAACATCAGCAATATTTTATCATTCGATAAACTGTAGTGAATCTCTGCAATCCGTTCTTCTCCATTCTTACATTTATACACATACTCTTTTACTGGAGGCAAAACCTTGTTATTAAAAGCATTATCGATATTAAACTGCCATTCTTTGATGACTTCCTGAAAAACTCTGAATTCTGGTATCGCCAACTTTAAAATTGAATAAACATCCGCTCCATCATTTAACGAATATCCCAACTGGTTTACAAAACTATTATTCAGGAAAAGAATCTGGTATCCTTTATTAACAATGGCAACCGGTAATGGGAGATCATTTAAACTATTATAAAGCATTTCTTCGCTGGCCTTTAGTTTGCTAACCTCTGTTTTATAGGCACTAACCATATTGTAAACCACAGTGCTTATCGACAATGAAATGATAACCAGCACCAAACCATCTGTAATCCATGTAGTTGACAATTTTGCCAGAGTACTGGTATCAATTTTATATGGTATGACATTGAGCACATATAAAGTCCCAAAAACAATATAAACGAGAAGTGAAATAAAACCAAAAACCAAGGTTCGTCTGTACGACAAATAAAGAATAGAAAAGACCGGCACCAATACAAGGGCGTATTTACTCAAGGCAAAGAAGCCATAGTGATACATGCCAAATGCTGCCAACAATATCAAAACTATCAGGAATAGATGGATTCGAAAGCGTGTTTGCCAATTGGTATAAAATAAAAATGAAAGGCTTAATATCAGCGTTAGTCCAGTTAAACCAACGGTGCTCAATTCACCAGAGATCAGATACGATCGAATAACAGCAATTATGACAACCGGAACAACGAGAACTGTTAGAACAAGAAATACTTTTTTCAGTATCTTATCATTTAACTCATCCTGATTAAGCGACTTATCTTGTAATGAATTCTTTATTTCCAAAATTTTCTTATCCTGATTTTATTTAAATATAAGAATAAATAAAAACAATATTGATTATTGTGTTTGCTTTAAATATTTTTTACTACGACTTCTACAAATCGTGGTTTCACAATTTTGATAATATATTGTAAATTATTTATTAAGTACTTATAAGTTATATTTATCCTTCAGATAGTCTATACATCTTCCAATTCGTTTTGCTTTCGTTTCTTCTTTACGAGCCTCTGCAATCCACTCAATAAATTCTTTGCGCCTTCCTTCCGGTTCCTTTTCAAAAGCAGTTTTTAATCGTGTATCTTCAAAATCAAAGCAAACAGACAACTCTTTTGGAATCTCAATTAAAGAATCATCAGGAAAGAGAACGATATGCACTGTGTCTCCTTCTTGTTTCTTAATAGCTTTTCGTATAGCCGTTTTTACAGGTAGAAATAGTTTGCCATTACCCATTGGCATTAATCGGGAATGTTTTAACTCATAGTTATCAATATATCCACAGACTTTTATCCAATTAAACCAGGCATGTTTATCAGGTTCAACTTCAGGAATTTCGGCATAGGTCCACCCTCCTTTTCCTGGAAACTTTTCAAGGAGGTAATTTTTATCAACAATTGGTATTCTTTGCTTATTCTTCATCGTTAAAAGCTTTACCACTTAACAGGCAGCTAAATAAGTGCCAAGTCAGAAGCTTAAATTAACGATTTATATTAAATCTGGCTTTAATAACCCATTGCATATCTTTAATAAATTTAAAAATTTCACGTAGGGTAGCCTGTTCAACAGCCGTCAACCTTTTTAACTCCAGAAAATTGGTTGCTTCGGTAAAATCACGCAATATTTGGGTTGATTGATTTTTCAACCTTAATCCCATTAAATAATAATAGGCATTGAGCAACTCTTTGTATTGAGACTCATCAAAATGACCTGCTTTGTGCAACTCTTTAAGTCTCGCTCCGGTATTGTTATCCTGAATTTTATGTTGTAATGCATACATACGTGCCATATCAACAATGGTACTCATCGAATGCTTAATATTAAAAACCTTTTTGTCGTTTTTCACAAAGGTCTTAATTCCTTTAAAAACAGTTAAAGGAACCTCATATTGCAAAGTGTTACTTACCAGGTTATATAAAAATTTTGGAGGCGCTTTATCGATACAATCCAGCATATGATGATGTAACTCATCAAACAACGACTTATCGCCATAAACAAACCGGCAATCGAAGAAGGTTGAAAATTTAACAACCTGATCAGGTGCCGGCTCTGCAATCCAGCTATCATAATTGCGCTTCCAATGCGATAATGAATGACACCACTTTGGATTTTTCGCCATAAATCCTCCGGTACAAAACTTAAAACCAATATCATCCAGACGCGTTGATATACGATTGGCAAATTCAAGAAAATAAGCCCTTACTGTTTCTCTCTGAAGATTTGCTTTGTCTTCGTATATAATTGCATTATCCTGATCAGTAGCCAGTGTTTGTTCATTTCGTCCTTCACTACCCAAAACCATAAAACAGAATTGCGCAGGTGCTGGAGGCATCTCTTTAATCACACCTTTTATCACCCTGAAAAGAATTTCATCAGCAATCGTGCTTATGATACGATTTACAATTTCGGCATTCACACCTCTCCCCAACATCGACTCAATAAACTCAGGAACTTTCGCCCATTTTTCTTTTAACTCAAAAACGGTATTGGATAATTTAACAGACTGTATGAAAACCAAAGGTGACTGAGCATGCTCTGTCAACAAACGATAACGACTTAAATATCCAAGGTTTTGTTCTCCATCCTTGACTAAGAGATACTCTTTCTGTGAAGGGTACAAAGCTAATAAAGCTTCATAAACCAATGCATCTTTCGAAATGGTTACCACTTCCTTTTCAGCAACTTCCATCACCTCAGTATAAATACTCTTTTCGTTGGCAATGGCATTTGTTATAATGGTATCTTTTGATACAAAGGCTACCAATTCATTATCCTCTTTGATATAAACACAATTAACAACATTATCGCGCATTAAAGCAGCTACTGCATGCAATGGTGTTTGAGGCGAACAGGTAACTAAAAGACGTGGAGTGATGGTATCGATCTTACGTGTAAAGATCAGGTCGGCATCAATGAAGTTCTCTTCAAACATGGTATTTTGCTTCACAAAATGCGCATATGCATCATTCAGCATTTTATTGCCAAATTGATTTGAAAAGAACTCAAAAAACTCATGATAGCTGCGACACAAAGCTTTAAACTCCTCTTTATCAAGAGTAAGAACCTCAGTATCTTCAAGGGCAATAACAGTTCGAATGGAAAATTGCTTATTAAGAAGAACAGAACTTCCTCCGTAGATATCATTACTATTATATAATTCTTCTAACCTAAGAACATTTGTACTATCGTAAAAATTGGCTTTATAAGCCCCCTTCACAATGATATCAATTGTGGTAACCGGACTCTTATCCTGAATATAAATAGTTTCATCTTTTTTAAATGTCTTAATCGACATCATATCAGAAACCTCTTTGAGAATAGAATCAGGTAAGATACAAAAGGGGGATATATGTTGTAAAAACTCTTTATTATCTTTCATAACAAAACACTCAACTAAGCTATAAACAATAATTTTTCAGGAAAAACAAAAGTCATATCATGACAAAAATTGCAGTAACAAACCTCTGAGTTTGCCACTTTTTCTGAAATACCTTTGCTGCCTCTGAATTACCTTGTCATCAATCTTTCCCTGTTTTACTTGTTCAAAAAAGCATTCCTTTGTTGCAACTGCATCAACTTTTGCATTATGTGCATCTTTCAATTCTCTGTTAAAGAGCTGTTGATACAATTGGTTTAATCTCAACATAGGTGTATCAATCGGAGCATAAGGTCGTCGTGTATTAAGCATGGTACAAAACTTTGGTAAAGCATCCAAATCAAGAGTTTCTCCAACACGGTTAAGTGCCACTTCAATCATTCGCAGATCAAACTTTAGGAAATGCCCTACCAATAAAGGTTTGTATTTTTTAATATCGTCAACCAATTTCATGATTGCATCCTCGCGTGATATCCCGTTTTGCTGCAAAAATTCAAGATTGATCCCATGGATTTTATATGCATTAGGATTGATTTGAATTTCACCTGGATTAATATAAAAATCGCGCGTAAACAAAGTTTCTCCACTACTTTTACAAACTGTCCAGGATACCTGCAATACATATGGCCACTTATGAATATCATCAGTTGATGAGTTCCATTGATGTGGTCTGTCCGATGTTTCTGTATCAATAAACAGGATGTAGTCTTTCATATATTGAATTTAGCCTCAGCAAATGTACTAATGATCGGCTAAAGCATAAAATTTCAACTTATAAAAACATTGCTTTGATTAGATTCCGATTTACTTTTGATGAATTTTTATTCTTGAAAAGTTTATATACTATTCTCTATTAAGATTTTCAGAATCAATTCAACAGTTTATTTTGACAACTCCACAGTTATCAACTCAATCATCCTATCAAGCTCATCTTGCAAAGGAATGTAATGATTCTGCTCAGTAGCAAAAGCTGATAGAATAAACATGATAAGATTATTCTCAAACTCAGGAGAAGCTAATATTTTCAGATTACTTCTTGTAATCTTACTTGTTGGTAAATCAATTTGACTTTTAATACCCTGATTAAAATCAAAGATTGTCTTAATACTGTACTCTTCACCAGATAGAATATTAATCACCTTTTCTCTTTGTTTTTCAAGATCAACTTCCTGCTTAGCAACATCATCAAGTGTCGAAATCCAATTAGTAAGATAAACCCTCAATTGGTTATTTGAAATATCTTTTAAACTACCAGAATTAATCATTTCGTTTAATAAGGAGTTATTGGGATTGAAAGCAATATCGAAAGCCAGACTATTAAATATCAATTCTGAAAACTGCTCTTCTGATATTAACGAATCAGGATTTTCAATAAAATAGACGATCCTTTTTGCACCTTCATAGTTTGCATGATTAATCTTAATAAGCTCTTGCAACTTATTTTTGCTGGTTTCCAATTCTTTTTGCAACCCTTCGAGATACACTTTTTCCTTTTTACGTATATTATGTTCCTGATTGATATTATTGATGGCTAAAGCGATTAATATACCAATCACAACTAATATTATTTCACCAAAAGCATACGTAACATACTTCTTAATTTTATTATCTGACAAAAGGGCTTGTCTGATTATTCTAAAAAACCTCATCTGTTATATTTTGATCAATTTTCAGGTAAATTATTTACCCCAAAGTACATATGATATAGCCTTAATCATTGTTGCCAGGTAGTTTTTCCTGTTTGCGGCTTTATCTTTAAATTGTTGCATCAGATCATTCTCAATCTTTCTTCCTTTTATCATTACCCATTTCGGATTTTTTAGGGTTGACAAATCTTTTAATGGATTATCCTCAGTGAGAATTAAATTAGCATGCTTACCCAAGTCAATTGTTCCAAAGTTAGAGTATTCTTCATACACTTTGGAAGGATTTCTAGTGGCCGTTTGCAAAGCTTCATAATTACTCATGCCAGCCTGCACATAAAATTCCAGTTCCTGATGAATTGAGAAACCTGCTGCCGTATTCACGATGCCGGCATCGGTTCCGGCAACAATGTTAACACCTGCTTCATACAACTTTTGTAGAATTTCCATATGAAACTGTTGTTGCTCATTGATTCGCTGAATGGATGATGAGTCACTTGATCGGATTGCCATATGCCTGTTATAATCTCCGCCAACATCCTCAACAAAAGAATTGAGATATGCAATCTGTTCCGACTGAAGATAAGCTTCACCTTTATTATAGATTTCAGTTAGATTAAAAAATACTGTTATCGTAGGACAATGAGTCTGTCCTGAATGGGCATAGCCATCAACTACCTCCTGCAACTTTTCACGGTCGTACTTATAGTTTAATGCTTGCTGATAAATATCTTCGGTATGTTCAACAGTGCTAATTCTATCATCGAAATGATATTTGTACTCGACTAGAAAACTGGGATGTGCGATCACTGGTATTCCTGACAAAGTAGCTTGATTAAGTACGGCTTCAAATAGATGTTTTGGTAAAAGATTGTATGTTTTTATATAATCGTATCCAGCCTCTTTATATTTTATAACTAATTGTGCAGCTTCTTCCGGAGTATTCACTTGTTTATGAAAGATATCACCATCATCTGGCCCTGAAAATTGTGGAGATGAAGTATAAAACTCCGGACCTATGATCTCACTCTTCTGCAATTGTTCTTTAACCTCCAGATGAAATGGCATCCCCAATAAACTTCGGATTGTTGTGACACCATTAGCCAGGTAAAGACCTAATTCGAAGCGATCCCAAAGATGAACATGCATATCTATCAATCCCGGAGATAAATAACCACCTTTCCCATCAATAATAGGAACTTCAACAAAAGGTTTTGCTTTGCTTATTTCTTTAATAACTCCATTCTCCACCAATACTGTCATATTTTCCAAAACAGTATCTGCAGTCATCGGAATAATATTCACATTGGATATAATGTATGAATTTGCTTTTAATTCGGGATGATTATTGATTTTCAGGTATGCCGATTGATTTTTTTCTAATTGTAAGATAACTACAGATGCCAACCAAACAACAAGAACTAAGCTTAATAGTGTATAAAGTAATCTCTTCAGGAATTTCATAGGTTAGATTTATTGTTTCAATAAAAAATAACCCTGAAATCTAACAAATAGTTTTATAGACTAAAAATAAAGACCATAAAACCTGCCAAAATGAAGTAATTAATTATGCTTGCTTTTAATAGGGATCCATATTTCTTCTTCAGAATCAGGAGCTGTATTACTATATTTTTCACCCAAAACTTCAAAATGAGGTCGGGCATCCAGAACATATTCAGAAGCAGGCAACCAGGATCCCAGTAAATATTGAAAGAAAGAATGATCTGAGGCTAATCCTTTATAATTGAATACTGCATACATTCCTTCAGGTATAACCATAATATCCAGCTCCGATGGCACTTCATCCATACTTGTAACTTCTACAGCAGCCCATTTTATAAAATTTTTCTCAGGATCAAATGCCATGAAATAGTTGGAATCATATACCGTTAATGAAATCAAATCATTATTCAAACGATTCTTAACCTCCCTTTTTTGAGGCATAAAACTTCGCCAAAGCTCACTAATTTTATAGTTAGCCAAGCTCATCTGTAGCTTTTTACCAACTAAAATCCGTTGATGTGTAGTAATAATTTGAGGAACTAATTGCATAGGAAAACAAAAGTAGCAAAGACTACAACCTCAACAAATTATATGCACCATTAGTTAATTAATACTTTACCAGATTGCCGTTTAGAATTAGAATATATCAAATAGAAATAAATTCCTTTAGTAAGTTGACTCACATCTATTCTTTCATAACCAGAAGTCAAATTTCTATGCAATATTTTCTTTCCTGCCAGATTATAGATCTCAATTTGATATGTGTGAACAGATTCTTCACATTCTATGGTTATAAAATCACTCGCAGGATTAGGATAAACATTGAAATCAATATTTTCAGCCTCATTTAGATCAGTAGAACTATTTGTATCTGAATAATAATATTTGATTTTACGGTATTGCTCCATTTCAGTACTACCTTCTTCCTTCTTAAACAGATTATTATCAATTATTTTATGATGATAGTATAACGATTCTGAATTTCTGAAATAATAAGGAACCAAAATAGCATCAGAAGAGATATCATAATCATATTCAAATACCGAATTCTTATAATCAAAACCAGGTTGTTCATTGGAATAATCCCAAACTACAGAGTTATTGCCATTAATATCGCCTCTTTCTCCTCTAATATATGATTCCATTTTATGTCGTTTCCATTCCTCGCCATGCTTATGATACACTGTTTTTGAAAGCAATTGCCAAAAGCTGTAACTATATAAATACCAAACATATTCATCCTGTTCCCATTCAGCTAATTCTTTATTATAAACTGAATGATAAATATAGTGAGGAAGACCTGTATGGATATAGGTATAATCATTCTTCGAAGATTTCTCCCATTCTTCTAAATCTGAGCTCCATTGCATTACACTATCTTTCAGCAATTTTCCCTCATCATCATAACTATAATAAACTTGCTCTGTTTCTAACCATTGTTTACTGCTATACTTCCATGCAAAACGATTGGTTTGTTTGAGCTTATTCTTTGTATTATATCGGTAATCTTCTTTGATAAATTCATGCCATACATTATCAACACCTATTACATAAGTAACAAAACCTGAAAGATTACCTTCCTGATCGTAGCTCATCTCTTCTTTCATTAGTTCACTCCAGACATTTTCACCCGCATCCCACGATGAATAAATCCATAAAGTTTCCTGGTCATGATCATATGTGAAAGATTCTTTGATGAATGGTCTATCCCATTGCTGAGAGTTCTCGTTATAATTGAATTCAACCAGACTATCTAATTTATACTCTTTTGTATTAGTAATTTTCAAAACAATACTTCTATCAGACTCTCCATGACGCTTTGACAAAAGTGTTTGAATATCAGCTTCTGATACCTGGGATTTACCTTCAAAAACAAACAGGTTGATCAATAACAGTAGAAAGGTGTACTTAAACATGCTTATTTTAATTTGATGGATCAAAAAAAACACATTCACTTAAAAGGAAAGTTATCTCAGGATAACTTCTTTGCAGCCATACGTTTTTCTTTACTGTATTGCTGTGGAGTCATATTTAAATAACTGGCAATATATTTATCCGGCGTATCTCCCAATATCCAATGAGCCCGCTCTACAATCTCGTGAAACAACTGAAACCTTTTGGTTGGATTCCGATATTGTAGCATCAATGTACGATTCTCGCGGTCTGCAAGGATGGTTTCATAAATCTTATACAATAAATAGCTGAGTTCCTGACTTTGTTTCGCCATTTCTTCCAGCTCACCTTTCTCAATATACAATAACTCTACATCAGTTATTGCTTCATGAATTTCGATAGAAGGGGAACCTTCGACATAACTCTTAATACAATTAAATGCCAAACCTTTGGGAGTAATATTAATGGTAACAGGTTCATCATCTTCAAAAATATACTGATGCACCACCCCGCTCATCACCAATTTTGATCGGGTTTCAATCTCTCCTTCTCGTAAAATAGAATCACCTTTGTTATAGCATTTCTTTTTGAATGCTTTTTTCAACATCAGAAAAAGTTCATCCGATACAGGTGCTGAGACACTAAGGAAATCATATAAAAGCTCGTATTCTGATTGGGTTATGGCACTCATATTCGTTTTATAAACTGACTTAAATATTGACTAATAATGCTGTAATCAACATACTTTAAAATCTTTACAAATTGAACATTTACTGACTCTTTTGTGCTAACACAGAGTATAACAAAGGAAGTTTACCTTCCAAGCCTTTTATCTGATATTTTCCATCATCTATCTGAACTGTGTTCTGAAAACAATCGTAAGGGGAATAATCATACTCATGCATATCGGCTATTGTTAATCCGGCATGTATTAAAGCATTTACCACCTCTCCCATGCCATGATTCCAGCTTACTGATGTTTCTTTTATATCAGCATCTTTATTTGTATAGGTTCCTTCCTCTTCTTCCACAATTGGATCGGATTTAAGATAATTATACTCAACCTTGGTAAAGTCGTAACTAAACATCCATACAACAGGATGAAACTCCACAATCAGAAATTGTCCACCTGGTTTTAAAAAATGATTGATTACCTGAGCCCACCTATCCATATCAGGAAGCCAACCTATTGTACCGTATGAAGTAAAAACAATATCAAACTGCTCATCCAGTACTTCGGATAATTGATAAATATCGCTTTGAATAAATATTGCATCCATTCCAACCGCCTCGTTTAACTGTCGCGCCTTTTCAATCGCTTTGTCTGATAAATCAACACCTGTCGCCTTCGCTCCCATGCGGGCAAACGAAAGTGTATCCTGCCCAAAGTGACATTGAAGATGCAATATTTTCTTATCTTTTACATCACCCAACAAATTCAGCTCTATTGGATTTAATGAACTTCTCCCCTTTAGAAATGACTTTACATCATAAAAATCAGATTCGTAATGTATTTCTGTTTTTTTATTCCAAAGATTTTTATTGATTTCGATATAATTCATTATTTCCGTGTTTTAATTTGCTTTGTACAGATACACAATAATCTATTATAAGCAGATAAATATAACTAATAGTCTATAGAACCTTAAAAATTAAAAAGCTAAATCACTTTAAATGCTAGTATCTCTTGCACATTGATAACAAATACATTGGTAATTTTCATCACCCAAAATAAAGATATAGTATAAATATTATCAAACAAAAAGAGGGTGTCCAAAAACGGATGCCCTCTTTTTTTGTTCATAATCAGTATTTTATCTTCTTAATTATTTGTTTATATGCTTGATATTTAGTA
>JAFMVE010000036.1 GCA_025499705.1 Carboxylicivirga caseinilyticus | reverse complement strand
CCCCTTCAGGGGATTTAGGGGTGACATAAAATGATATTTTATTACAAATTGAAACTAACGTTGTTCTGATGTTTAATTTTTGGACACCCTCTTTTCTATTTATTTCTTTGGGATTTCAAATCGCTTCCAAAAATCTTCATCCGTTTGGGAGGTTGAGTAATAAGTACGATCAACCCCCTTTTTACTACCTGATGTAAAATCATAGCTTACCCAATCCATTTTTAGCTTCTCAGAACCTGTGCCTGAATATTCGATCTTACTCAGGGCATATTTATTATTACTTGTCTTACGATAGGAAGTAACAACTTTATATTCATATACCTGTTTTTCTGAAACCAATCCAGAACTACGACCTGCATGATGATACCCCTTACTCTTAACTTCCAGCTCATTTCTTAAAACCGCATAGTCTTTCGAAGAAATATAAATAACACCTTTGTAGTCTATCACTTGTTCATCTCCCGTTGCATCAAAAGCAGGATTATCCAGACTATACTTTATAACCCATATCGAATCCATATTTTGGCTTTCTTGTTCAACAAGTTCTAAATTAAACTTATCTACCACATTTACATCCAACACATTCCCCCTAACCCGCACAATATCAAATTCCAGCAAATCGTCAGCCCTCAACATGCCCTTAACAATCGGTTTCTGTTCAAAATTTCTTCTTACTTCCTGCACTTCATAGCCCCTATTTTCATATGCATTGCTAAAACTTCGATCCCCATACCCTTTCTCATCAAAAAATTTCAAAGCCATCTCTGTTTTCTGATTCTCATTAACTATTTGCGAAAAATACACCCTTGAACCATAAGATCCTTCATAATTATCAGAAATCATATTGGCAGCCGTTTTAATAATTCCATATAATCTTTTTGACTCTGCCATCACTTCTACCTGATCGATACCATAGCTTTGCTGAATCATCTTAACTCTTACACCTTGCGAACCTACCAATTCATAGGCCTTTAATTCCTTTGGAAGATAGCCAACGGCCGAAATTCTTACGGTATAATTTTTAAACTCCTCACTTATTGTAAGTTCAAATAAACCATTAAAATCAGTAGCTGTTCCCATAAATGAACCTACAACTCCAAGATTGGCGAACTCCACCGGTTTATTGGTTTCAGCATCGATAACAACACCTTTTAAGGTCATATTTTGAGCAAATACAGAGCCAGAGATAAACATTAACAGTAAAACGACAGCTTTTGAAATTCGAATTTGCATTGTAGAAGTTTTTTATAATTTTGATAAAATTAAAAATCATTTTTAAAGTCTTGGCTATGCTTAAGAACATTTTCGTATTACTTGCCCTTTCATTTTTATTTACCTCATGTGTTGTTTCTAAAAAGAAATATGAGGCATTACTGCTTGAAAAGAATGAACTTGCTGATGACTTAACAACTAAGAACAAGGAAAATAAAGAATTACAAAGCGATCTAAACCAAGCTATTAAAGATTTTGAAGAAATTAAAACTGATTTCGGTAAGAGTAATTCCCTAAGATCTGATGAGATAGCAGATTTGATGATCAAAGTAACCCAACTGGAAGATCAATCAGCTGAACTTAATCAGAAATTAAATGAAACACTTGGTAAATTCAAGGCAAAAGAAAAAGCAGGTTATTTAGCTGAAGAAGAACTTAAAGAAACACTTCAAACAATAACTGCGTTAAAGCGAGACACTGCCAACCTGCAATATTCAATTCGCATGGCTAAACAACGAAGCCAAAATTTACAACAGGAATTGAGTGATACAAAATCTAAACTAACAGACACTAATGCTAAGAAATTTGAAATTTCAAAGGCTCTGGAGGCTCAAACCTCTGAAGTAAAAAATCTAGAACAACGACTGGTTAAGAGTCAACAAAATCTGACTGAGATTTCTGATGCCTTTATTGCATTGCGCAAAGAACTTCTATCTGCCAAAACCAGTAATAACCCTATTGACCCGAATAAAAACAAATACATCGACCGTATTGCCAAATTACTGGGGCATTATTAAAAACTTAAAAATAGATATAGCTTAAAACAGCAACTGTAACTACCATATAAATTACAGTTAAAGGAAATCCTATCTTAAAGAAATCCTTAAAATTGTATCCACCCGGACCATAAACCATTAAGTTAGTCTGATATCCAATTGGAGTTAAAAAGTTGGCCGCTGCTGCAAAGGAAACAACCAAAACAAAAGGCATTGGATCTAATCCCAGATTTTTAGCAGCAGTAATAGAAATTGGAAACAGAATGGCAACGGACGCCTTATTAGTAATATAAGCTGCCAACACCGATGTTATCAGGTAAATACCAACCAATAATGATATCCGACCCAAAGGTAAGAAGATAGAAATCACAAAATTGGCAATCATATCAGCAACACCTGTTTTCATCATTGCTGTGCCCAAAGCCAACGATAAGGCAATGATAACACCCAGGTTATAATCAATACTCTTAGGTAAGTCCTTTGCCGACACAACTCTTAAGAGATTAATCAAAGCAAGCACAATCAAAAGCCCTAAAAACAATGGAACCAATTTGATTGCAGAAAGAAATATGGCTAATAGTGTTCCACCAAACAATACCCAAATCTTATATCTTTCAGGTTTTCGTAGCTCCTTAACACGAGAGATTACATAAAAATCAATTTGATTCTGAATATGACTCGTAAAACTTTCACCGGCTAATAATAACAAAACGTCGCCTGCCTTTAATTTTACTTCTTCAATGGCTCCTCTGATTCGCTCACCATTCCGATGAATCGCCAATAAGGCAGAGTCATACCTACCTCTGAAATAAATCTCCTTAATCTGCTTCGTTATCAACGAACTATTATGCGAAATAACAATCTCCACAATCTGAGACCGCTTCAACTTCGACATCATTCCAACAGAAGGAACTGTTAGGTCACTATTCTCAGAAAGAAGACTGGCCACATTAGTATTATCACCGGCAAAACGCAACAAATCACCTTCTCTTAAAACGAAACTATCTTTTAATATCTGAAGGGTTTGTTTACCACGGATAATTTCAACCAATAACAAACCGTATTTGCCGTTTAAGTCTGCCTCTTTAAGCGTTTTACCAATTAACTTGGAATTGCGTCGTACTTCGGCCTCTACCAGATATTTACGTTCTGACTCCTGAAAGTCATCGATAGCCGTTGAACGGTCGGGTAACAATCGATAACTAAAGAAATAAAGGTAAAGAAACCCAATAACCAACATTGGAAATCCAACCCAGAAAAAATCAAACATTTCCAATGGTTGCATATCAGGTATAATATCCTGATCATTAACCATACCTCCAACAATTAGGTTGGTTGATGTCCCGATTAAGGTTACACAACCTCCTAAAATTGCGGCATACGACAGTGGAATCAATAGTTTTGATGAAGATACTCCATTCCGCTTACTCCATTGGTGTACATAAGGCATCATAACGGCCACCAACGGCGTGTTATTTAAAAAAGCTGAAAAACCACCAACCCACAGCATCATCCTGCCCAAAAAACTTCGATAAGTAGATGAAACAGGAAAAATCCTGGAAAAGAAAATTTCAATGACTGATGTTTGCCGGATTGCATCACCCAGAAGCAAGAGCATTATTATTACTGCTATTTGTTCGTTGGCAAAGCCTGCTAAAATTTCAGTAGGAGTAAGTATTTTAAAAATACCAAGAATCATCACAGCAACGAAAAATGTGAATGCGGCTCCCATTATTTCCTTATATAAGGACACAAGGATGAAAGCAATAACCACAAAAACTATGATCACATCAAAATATTGCATGCGTTAGAGGTCAAATAAATATGCTAAATTTGCGTTGTTTCAGGCCAAACCTGTAACTAACAAAAATAGAAATTATAAATTAATTACCGAATTTTTCATTTATTCGGTTTGCTTTGGTTAGAAATAAATGCAGCAAAACATCAGATCAATTGAACTTTTATCACCGGCTAAAAACCTTGAATGCGGTATAACAGCTATCAATAACGGAGCAGATGCCGTTTACATTGGAGGTCCGGGTTTTGGAGCCCGCAAACAGGCTGGGAACTCTTTAGAAGATATTGCACAATTGATTGAATATGCTCATTTATTTAACGTTAAAATATACATGGCTATCAACACCGTGTTGAATGACAATGAAATTGAAGCTGCCAATAAACTGATTCATTCAGCATATAACATCGGTGTAGATGCTATAATAATTCAGGATATGGGATTACTGGAAACTGACCTACCTCCCATTCCTATTCATGCAAGTACTCAAACTGACAATCGAAACCCAGAGAAAGTAGAATTCCTTCAAAAGGCTGGTTTTGATCAGGTTGTTTTGGCTCGTGAGTTATCACTTAAGCAAATCAATGACATTAGCAGCCGGACAAATGTTGCACTTGAATATTTTATCCATGGGGCATTATGTGTTTGCTACAGTGGTCAGTGTTATATGAGTGCATCTATTAACGGCAGAAGTGCCAACAGAGGTGAGTGTGCACAACCCTGTAGATTAAAATACTCGTTAAAAGATAAAGATGGCAACCTTTTGTACAAAGACAAGCACTTACTTTCGTTGAAAGATCTGAATCAAACTCCGAATCTGGATGAGTTGATTGATGCAGGAATCACTTCATTTAAAATTGAAGGTCGTCTTAAATCAAAAGACTATGTTGCTAACATTACAGCTCATTACCGCAAGATACTGGATGAGATTATTGCTAAACGGACTGATTTACAAAAAGCTTCTACAGGTAAAATCTCGAATAACTTTCAACCATTTCCTGAAAAAAGTTTTAACCGTGGTTTTACAAGTTATTATCTACACGATAGAGATGAATCAGTATGGTCGATTGACACACCTAAGGCCTTGGGTGAATACATTGGCGTTGTAAGTAAAATTGGCAAAGACTTTTTTGAACTAAATGAGTCAATTAAGATTGCTAATGGTGATGGATTATGTTTTTTTGATCAATATAAAAACCTTCAGGGATTAAGGGTTAATACAAGTAACGGCAATAAAATAATGCCTAACGACATGAAAGGCCTGAAAAAGGGAACCATAATTTACCGAAATAATGATGTTGCGTTTCAACAAACCTTAATGCAGAAAGAAAGTGAAAGACGAATCAGGATTAATATGACACTTTTTGAAACTTCAACAGGTTTGCAGTTAGTAATAAAGGATGAGAATGATATCAGTTCAACTACAACTATTGAATTAGAAACCAAAGAAACAGCCCAAAACAAGGAACGTCTGATTAGTCAGGCTGAGAATCAGTTAACAAAACTGGGTAACACGCCATATTACGTTGATCAGATTCAGCTTAATCATGAATTCTACTGGTTTATTCCTGCCTCTATATTAAACGAACTACGCCGATTGGCCATTGAAAACCATACTTCAGAAAGGTTAAAAGCCTATCAGCCAAAGAAAATTGAATTTACGAAGACATCACATCCTTATCCTGTTCAACAACTCAACTTTAAGGCTAACATTACCAATGCTAAAGCAAAAGAGTTTTACGAACGTCATGGTGTAGACAAATCCGAATGGGGATTTGAGAAACAAACTATTAAGCATTCATTTGAGGTAATGACAACCAAACATTGCTTATTGTATATGGCTGGAAAATGCCTGAAGGAACACCCTGATGTAAAAAAACAGCTGCCAATGACCTTATTTAATAAGCAGGACAGTTACCTTTTAGAATTTAACTGCAAAGCCTGCGAAATGAATGTTGTTAAGAAGAATTAGTATTTTAGTTTTTAGTCAGTAGTTAGTAGTCGATCTTTTCTTAATCATGTAAATACTTACAACTTATCAAGTAAATTAAAAACACAAATTGGCCACATTCAGGCATCTGCTATGCAGCATATATCCATGTGACCAATTTGTGTCTTATTTATTGGTATTACTACCAATCTAAACTAACCTGTACACCAGCTTTAATCCATCTTCCCGGTTGAGGAACATTCCCTAAATCGTAAAATGTTACATCAAAGAAGTTACTGGCATCCACGTAGATTTTATATTTGGATTCACTCCATTGTAACCTCAAATCAGTTAACCAGAATGGATTATAATCAACAGCAACCGATTCGCTTGCACTAATGTATTTGCGATAACCACCTTCCCGATCCTGCCACTGCACATTGATTCCGGCGCTAAGTTTCTTTAGCAACTGAAAATTGGCTGCTATATTTATTTTATGCTTTAAATAATCCATTACATAAACCGATTCATAATCAGCAGGTGCATTCTTTTCCTGATCTATATAAGAATAACCAAAGTCAATAGAGTTAAGTGGTGATGATTGCCATAAATCTTTTACATTAAGTTCACCCTGTAAGTTCACTCCGTATGAATCCATATCGGACAGATTACGGGTTTTGTATTCCACTTCCCCTTCCAGTCTTCCCCAATCGATCAGATTTTCTGATTCACGATAAAACGCACTAACCTGTCCTTTAAACCAATCATTTATATATTTAACTCCACCTTCATAAGTAAGAGCCTCTTCCGGTTTTAAATCGGGATTTCCAATATTGGTTGGTCCATCATAAAATAGATCAGTAAAAGTTGGTAAACGCAATGACTTATTAATACTAACGAAGATCTTTGTATTGGATGAAGCCCAGTAACTAATATCCAGACCCGGAAAGAAATTCACACCTAAGTCTAATGATGAGTTCCAATTCATAAGCAAACCTGCCGAAACAGAAAATTTATTGTAGGTATAAACGTGTTCCAGAAAGGTTGACATATTGGTACGCTGATAAGACTTGGTAAATTGAGCATCCTCGCCCGGAACATCCATAGGGTCATCCATATCAATTCCAATATTATTACTCCAGATATTTTCGCTTCGCAACTCGCCACCTAAAGAAGTTTTACCCAATACCCATGGAACCACGACATTTACATTTGCTCCATATACATCAGTGAGATGATAGTTATGCTTTGTATACCAACCTGGAGCTTCGTTTCTGAAGAGTTCAAACCGATCCTGATGACGTCGCCAATACAAAGCAGGTGTTATTTTAACTCGACTACCTGATGTCATCTTAACCGAGGCAAATGTTGTTTTAGTCTGCTCAAATTGTTCAGGATAGGCTGCAGTGTAAAAAGCATTAGCCCCAAAAGCCTTATCATTATATCCAAGCTGAAAATCCAGTTTCTCATTACCAAAATCAAGTAACCCCTGATAAAAAACACTATTATTTTTAAAATCGGTATTATTAATATAACCATCACTGCTAGCAGCACTTGCTGATGCATAACTTTTTAATTTTCCGGTTTGAACGGTTGTATTGGCTGTTATATTATACAAACCGTGTTGTCCGGCCATGGCATTAATTGTAGCATTATTGGATGATTTTGATCCGGTTATAAAGTTAATGGCTCCACTAAAAGCACCGGGACCATATACTCTTGCACCTGGGCCTTCAAGTATCTCAACCCGTTCGATACTTTGCATATCAACCGGGAGATTAAGGTTATGATGTCCCGTCTGAGGATCTGTGATATTGATACCGTTAAAAAGTACCATTACCTGATCAAACGATCCACCCCGGATATTGATATCTGCCTGTGTGCCCAAAGGACCACGTTGACGAACATCCACATTCATGGCATAACGCAACAGATCCTGAACACTATAAACCGGCAGTTCTTCAATTTCCTTTCGGGTTATCACTTGCAATACACGTCCAACCTCTGAGTAGACGGCTGTTGAGCGACGCGCTGTCACTTCCACTTCTTCAAGATTAATTTTCTTATTCATCGATGTAGTATCAGTTTGTGCAAGTGTATCTTTTAACCCAAACCAGCTTAAATAAACTGCCAATAACGTTCCAATACGAACCAACTTATGCATACTGCTGAAGATGGCATAACTTCTTCCCAACCAATGTTTAAATGAAATGACGTTTTGCGAAAACATTACTTTTCTTTTCATAATTAAATAGATATAATATAGAATGGTAAATAATAGACAATAGAATATCTTTCCGCTTCCATACCGAAGCAGATAAATTCATACTTAACACTGTTAAAGACAGGTTAAAAAATAATATATGTTCTAATGATATTTCCCCACAAAGGGACGGTAGATCAACAGCTAATACTGAAAATAAAAAAACAGTTAACAAACTAACTAACGCAGGCAAAATCAAATCTTCCTCCAGATCACTTTCAAAATCAACATCCAGAGCATATTCATTTAAAAGGATAGCTCCAGACGAAGAGCTTTTACGTAGAGCCTGACCAATAACAGGCACATCGATATGACCAATTGAAACCTCTCTTCCCAGGCTATGAAAGACTGCCCAGTTCTTCCGACTCCATTGGCTGAAGCGAAGTCTGGTTGGGACGATATGTTTCTTTTGTTGACTCATTTATTACAGGCAACAAAGATAAGTTTATTTTTAATGTCTCATAGTAAAGATCCATTCATCTCACAAACTATTAGTTAAGTTCAAACTACAGTGTAAACATGACATACTTGCATAATACAATAAAGTCTTTCAATAAAATAATTCACTTTTTAACAAACAACATTAATTAAGTATGAGTAACAATTAGAAATAAGAGGCTTATTCAACAATCATTTTTAAATCCTACCATTTCTTCCAAGACCAAAGAATAAAGTTAAGCAGAACGCATTTTAAAAGCCTTGTTATTTTGCTTAAATTAGCCATCTGAACATTGAAAGATATGATGAATCAACTTCATAAAATATTATTTAGTCTTATAGTTACTGCACTTTTTTGTAGCTTTAAAGTTACTGCACAGGATTATGCAAAAACAGGTGATGGTTATGGCATTAGAGAAATACTTGAGTTTGACGCAGGCCATTACACAACCTTAAAGATAACCAACCAACACGGCAATATAACCATTAATGGATGGGATCGAGATACAATTGAAGTTCAAACTTTGATAAATGTTCAGGCTCCTGGTAGTAACTCTGCAGAGGAAGTATTGCGCTTTATATCCATTGAAAGAGCCGACAGATCAGGCATGCTTATTTTCCGCACACAGTTTGATGATGAGTTTTTTTCAAATTTTCCTTTCAGTATTGATTACAACATTAGTTTACCTAAAAAAATGATGCTTCAGATAAGCAATAACCTGGGTGATGTGTTAATTCAGAATATTGATGGCAAAATTAATTTACAACAGGATTATGGCAATATGCATCTGATAAATTCCAACAATAAACTTGCACATACTTTTAACCTGAATTTTGTAGAGGCTAAATTTGAATCGTGTAATGCAATTGATGGAAAACTAAATAACTGCACCATTACTGCAGATAAAATGATGCAGATGAATTTTAAAAGTGAATATTCCCTTTTTAAAATTGACGATGCAAAAAGTATCAGTTTAAATTCTAATACCGATAGAATTAACGTTAACCAGAGTGACAGTTTAAAGGTAACAGGTAAGCAATTAATTGTTAACTGCAAAAAACTCAATAACTATGGTTTTTTTGAAATTGACAGAGGTCAACTGATGGTTAATTCTGGGGCACTTCTTTCGCAATTATCCATCTCCAACCAAATGGCAAACACCATTCTTTCTTTACCAGTCAATTATTCATACGTAATTAATGGTGAGGTTACTAATGGTACAATAAATCATCCCGACAAAAACAAATTGCAAATACTAAAAGAAGGCACCAAACAGTCGTTTTCAGGTATTATTAATTCTGATAATATAACCACTGGCCAACTTATACTTTTCAATAAAAATTCTGATTTAACAATAAAAACATACTAATATGTCAGCTGCCGATCACTTATTCAAGTTAAGAAATTTCATGGCTACCATTGGAGTAGATGCTTATATTGTAACCAGTAGCGACCCGCACTTAAGCGAGTATCTGGCTGACCACTGGAAATTTCGTGAATGGTTATCGGGTTTTACCGGTTCGGCAGGAACCTTGGTTGTAAGTCAGGAACAAGCCGGTTTATGGACTGATTCACGATATTTCTTACAAGCCGAACAACAGTTGATAGATTCTGGAATCGATTTGTATCGAATGGGTGAATCAGACACACCTGATTATAAAGAATGGCTGACAGTTAATCTTCACCCTGGTTGTATTGTTGGTATTAATGGCAAAACAATAACTGTTAATGCCTATCGAGATTTAGCCAAAACACTCAAAAAAGTTGATATTCGCATAGACGGGAAAGTATACCTTGAAGAAGATGTTTGGGAAGCCAGACCACCCATTCCAGAAGATGGTATTTATGAATTAGAAACAAAATACTGTGGACTTAGCCGAAAAGAAAAAATTGAGTTAATACGCAGAATGATGTTAGAAAAAGGGGCAACTCACTATGTTATTGCCTCTTTGGATGAAATTGCCTGGGCTCTAAATTTCCGTGGTAAAGATGTTGCATACAACCCGGTTTTTCATTCCTACTTAATCATTACCGAAAATCAGGTTAACCTATTCATTGATCCGCACAAATTAACCTCTAATATTGGCAAACAGCTGGCTCAGGAAGATATTAAAGTATACTTATACAGTGACTTTTATGAATTTATAAAAGACATGCTACAGGATAGTATTATACTTATTGACCCGGACCGTGCCAATAGTTCCATTTTTAGTCATCTGCCTTCGCAAGCTGCCAAAATTGAACAAGCCAGTTTGATAACTCAATTAAAATCGCGCAGAAACAGTGTAGAAATTGAGAATATCAAAAAAGCAATGAAAAAAGATGGAGTTGCGATGGTTCAATTCTTACATTGGCTAGAAAATGCAGTTGGAGATGAAGACTTGGATGAATATAAAGTTGCTCAGAAACTTAGTTCATTCAGATCAATGCAGGAAAACTACATGGGTGATTCATTTACGACCATTAGTGGTTATGCTGCCAACGGAGCCATTGTTCATTATTCAGTTGACAAAACAACAGCTTCAAAAATTGAACCAAGAGGCTTTTATCTGGTTGATTCAGGAGGTCAATATCTTGAAGGAACTACAGATATTACACGTACTATAGCATTAGGTCCTCTAAATGACCAGGAGAAAAAAGATTTTACTTTAGTTTTAAAAGGACACATCGCATTAGATCAGGCTGTTTTTCCTAAAGGTACCAGAGGAGTGCATCTTGATATATTAGCTCGCCAGGCTTTATGGACAGGTGGATTGAATTACGGACATGGAACAGGTCATGGTGTTGGTCATTTCTTGAATGTTCATGAAGGGCCACAAAGCATCCGTCCGCAAGACAATGGAATAATCATTGAAGAAGGAATGGTAACATCAAATGAACCAGGACTATACCGAACCGGCAAATATGGAATAAGAATTGAAAACCTGATACTTTGTGTACCGGATCAAACAACTGAGTTTGGTGAATTCCTTAAGTTTGAAACCTTAACTCTTTGCCCTATTGACCTTAATGCTATTGATACAGAACTATTGACTATTTCTGAAAAAGCATGGCTTAATAACTATCACAAAAATGTACGTGAAGCATTATCAGAATACCTTAGTGAATCAGACAAAAATTGGTTAATCGAAAAGACTAAGGAAATATAGACATGCTTTCAATTTGTATTCCTGTTTATAATGTCGATGTTAGAACTTTAGTAATAAGGTTAATTGATCAGGCAAACAAAGAAAATATTGAAGTTGAGATATGCATCTTCGATGATGGTTCCCTGGATATCTTCAAAGTAAAGAATCGCTCTCTGGCAGATCTACAATCGGTAAACTATGTTGAACTGAAAAAGAATCTGGGTAGTGCCGCTATAAGAAATGAATTAGCTCATAAAGCCAGATTTGATAATCTTTTATTCATTGATAGTGATTCAGGAATACCAGATGACTACTTAAATAAGTATAAATATTTCTTTGAAACTGATTATTCAATTATTTGTGGAGGACGAATTCATCCTTCCAGTTTACCCGATCCAGATTTATCATTGCGCTGGAAGGTTGGTCGATATCGTGAAGACTTTTCTGCACTACAGCGAAATAAAGTACCTAATAAAAGCTTCATGTCTAACAATTTTCTGATAAAAAGAGCAATATTCAATATTGTAAAATTCAATGATAAGATTGAACGATCGGGACATGAAGACACAATGTTTGGCATTGAACTTGAAAGAAACAAAATAGTAATTGAGCACATCGACAACGCAGTCATTCATCTGGGATTGGAAAATAACGATGAGTTTATAACAAAATCAGAGCAACGACTTGAGACCTTAATACTTTTAAAGAATTATCATTCAAATGATAGTCTGATGTTTAAACGAATTAAAGTCTTAAGAATTTTTAAATTAATTGAAGCATTAAAACTAAAATCACTTATTTCAGTTATTTTTAAAATTACAAAACCAAGAATCATCATTCAATTAAAGAAACATAATCCAAATCTCTTTTTATATGACTTTTATAAATTAGGATATTTGGTAAACAGATTAAAATAACAGCATAATTATTAACCAATATCTTCTTTACAAATATTAAGATGAGAAATATATTACTGCTATTCACACTAATAATAAGTTCATACACATACAGTCAATCTTGCAAAATTGATATTCAAATAAATGAATTTAATAAAGACACTATCATTCTGGGGTATTATTTCAACAAACAAATGTTTGTTGAAGATACTATTCCAGCTAATTCATCGGGGAGGTTTTTAATTGATAAAAAAGAACCCATTAAACAAGGTGTTTACATAGTATATTTAAACAGTGACCAATATTTTGATGTCTTAATTGGTGAGGATCAAACTTTTTCAATCAAAACATCTACTGATGATCTGTTAGCAAATCTGGAAATTAAAGGATCTGATGAGAGTGTAAACTTTTTAGATTATCAAAAATTTCTCCGAAATAAGCAGCTTGAAGCCAAAAGTATTCAGGATAAACTTAAGGAAACAACAGACGAAGGTGAGAAAAAAGATTTATCCAGTAAATTGCAAGGTTTTGGAGATGAAGTAAAACAAAAAGCCATAAAAACCATCCAAAATAATCCTAATACCTTTTTAGCTTTATTCTTAAAGGGAATACAAGAAATTGATGTACCCGAGATGGAAGCGCCTGCAGGAAGTGCAAATCCGGAACAGGAAGTGCAACGAATGCGATTTAATTACTACAAAGCTCATTACTTTGACAACCTGGATCTGTCTGACTCTCGTCTACTTCGCACGCCTTATTTTACTGAAAAAATCGACAGATATTTATCTCAGGTTTTGGTCATTCCGGATACAATCATGATTGGTTGTCATAAAATGATTGCTGCAGCTGAAGGTAATCCTGAAATGGAGAAATACCTTATTCAATATTTATTTAACTGGGCAAACGAAAGTAAAACAATGGGAATGGACGCTGTGATGGTTGATATGGCAGATGCCTATTACCTCAACGGCAGAGCCGACTGGGTTGATGAAGAGTTTCTGACAAAACTTAGAGAAAGAGTCGATAAAATTAAACCAACGCTTTTGAATAAGGTAGCAGCCGACTTTAAAATGCAGTCTTATAATGAACAACATTTCAGACTAAGCGAAATTAGAGCTCCTTTTACTATACTTGTTTTTTGGGAACCTGAATGTGGGCATTGTAAAAAAGAGATACCTAAACTGTACGAAGAAGTGTGGCAAAAATATGCTGATAAAGGAATCAAAATTGTAGCTGTTTACACTCAAAACAACAAAGAAGAATGGGTTGATTTTATTACAGAACACCAATTGGAGGAATGGATTCATTTATACGATCCATATAACCAAAGTGGCTACCGAAATAATTACGATATTTACAGTACTCCAGTAATCTATATACTAGATAAGGATAAGAAGATTTTAGCCAAACGTTTAGGAGTTGAACAAATTCCAGGATTTCTAGATCATCATTTTAATAATTTATAGATGAGAGTATATTTAATAGCTACGTTTATTGCATTAAGTCTTATTATTGCTTCCTGTCTTAATGATGACAAAGTCATCCCTGAGCCAACTATTTATCTTGATATGGATGAGGAGGGTATTGACGTTGATATTGATAGCACATACACCATCGAACCCAAAATAATATACGACATCTCATCTTCTTACGACTGGCAATTAAATGGTGAAACTATTTCAACAGAAAAAGACTTTTTATTTAAAGGATATGATTATGGAACTTATGACTTTACCTTCATAGTTTCAACGCCATCAGGTTCTGACAGTATGAAAATTCCTGTACACGCAATTGATTTTTGCACTTTTGAGGAAAATGAATTTTTAGAAGATAGTGGTTTCTATTATTATTCTACAGAAGGCTATATTTCTTTTAAACATATCCAATTTAGTAATAATTATAACGGAAATAATATTGATTGGAGTGGCTTTGCTGTTAGCAATAAAACAGACAAAACTTCTACTAAATTAAGTAATCAGTTTAGTGTTTATAATACATCAGGAGCTGAATCGTCAGAGAACTTCGGAGTTTTTAAACAATCCGATGAGATTTTGCATAAAATCACATTCTCAGATGGTCAAGCTCATTCACTAAAATCAATGGAAGTTAACAACACAACCCTTGCTTATAGCACGATGATTGGAGGCTTTGAAAAGAAAGACACCATTGACTATTACCTGCTTACCATTAACGGATATGATGAATCTAATACTATTATAAGTTCAATTGACTTTTATCTAGCAGATTATCAGTATCCAAAATCAACAGAAAGATATATAGTAACAACATGGAAAACAGTTGATCTTAATCCACTTGGTGATGTTTATTCGATATCCTTTCAATTAACCTCTTCGATGGATACATCATCTGATTACACGATGCCAAAATATTTTTGCTTTGACAATTTAAAAATTAATAACTAAGGAAATATCAATACCTTCTTAGGAATTGAACTTACAGAATTATTAAAAACCATAATATACAACCCTTGTTGTATGGAAGATGGAAGAGCCAACTTATCACTTTTCTCACCATTTCTTTTATATACATAAGCCAGGGCACCATTTACCGTATATAACTCTATACTTGATAAATGCTCCATGTTGGTTGCATAATTTACATATCCTCCCCTGGCGGGATTTGGTTTCACTGTAACCTGTGTTTCAAGTAGCGTGTCGACTTCAGTAGATAACTGCATATTCGAACCCAGAAAATCAATCCAAAAGGCACCTTTCTCTCCGGTTGGATAAAGTTCATCAAAACCTTTCCAACTTCCGTTTTCACGCATAAAAGCTCTGTTTTTGGTAAAGCTCCCAATGTTTTTCTCAACATTATACAAGGCAATGGTATCAGAACTGGCAGGATTATTCAATTCAATTCCTATAAAAAACTCCCCATTTATTTGTACTGGTTGAGGTAATTCAACCAGGTATTCGCGACGTTTCATTTGAGCAAGCGTAATTCCTGATTTCTCAAATACTACATCAGAAGGCGTTCCACCAATGCTATTCCAAATTTTCACATTAATACTTGTAGAGGTTGAATAATCGCATATTGCAGGAACAATATAAACTCCTTCAATGGTTACTGAACTATAATCATAAAAATACTGAGCAAAACCATCATAACCTCTATCGTTTGTACCTGACCAAGGGCCAGTAAATTCATTGCTATAATGTAACACAGGAGTCAACTCATCATTTGAGAATGTGACTCTTTCTACTTCGTTGTTATAAAAATCCAAACCATCTATTGAAAGCACACCTGAATTGGAAGGATCAAGCCAGTATGCTAATTGCATTGCTGGATCAGATTGGGTATCCCAAGCCTTATTTAAACGCGCATAATAATCATCGTGCTGATAAGCACAGGATGCATACCCACCAGAGAGAGTACCAATTAATTTATTATCCTGCGTAAATAATCCAGCTCCAGAGGATCCTCCTTCAGTTGTACCACTCACCCAATCAGAAATTAACCAATGACCATCTGTTATAAATCCAAAGGCACTAAATGTGGTGGCTTCGGGTCCCCCACCCGACCAGGATACTTTTTTTACATCACCTTCAGGATGATGCAGACTATAAACCGCATCTGATATCGAAGTTGAACGATCCCAACCAGCCCAGTATGGTCGATAGGATGTCGGAGGTTGAGAAGATAATCTAACCAGTGAAAAATCCATATTTTCAACACCAGCCATAAAATCTGCTCCACTTAATTGTTGCTGATCAGTACCTGCAATAGAATCTATACATGAAGGTGATTCAAAATTGAAATAGAACACCATATTTTCAGCTTCGCTTTGATTAATAACACAATGCGCTGCAGTAAGAAAATATGGCTCACCATCATTATTGGTATTATTAACAAGAGTACCTGAACACAAAAATCCATTGGTTATGTATTTAACAACAGAACGTCTAATTTCCTCTGGGATACGTGCATCACATGTCGCATTCACATTACATTCACCAGATAATCCAAAATGAATATTATTTTTCAGATAATCGTTTATTCCCAAAAAGTCGTGATAAACTTCACTAATAACTAGCTCTTGCTTGTCAGCAGTTTTCTGAGGTGTTTGTAACTCAACAATGATTTTATCACCAGGAACGGGTGAAGTAGATAATCTTCCTGATTTCTTATTATTATCACTGGTAAAACTTCCTAAGATTAAAGATCTGTCATTATTATAAATAAAGACTTTTCCTCCATCTGTTAATTTAAAACGACTAAAATTGACACTTAAGCTTTTGGCAGCATCTGAACTTAGTGCTATTTGCCATATTAATGTACCATTTCCTAAATCGTACCAGCTACCCGAATTAAGTGGAGTATAATCTGTATAAATTGGATAGGCATACCTTAATGGTCCGTTCTCTATAACTGATTCATCTTTTAAGGCGATAATAGCAGGTTCACCAATTAATTGAACAGATTTAACAGGTATGATATCAGAAGGAGAACCTCCATGCGATATTTGTGCATATATTGAAATACTACTTACAAAAAGCAGTGCCAAAAATAATTTTCTTAACATACTTCATTTTACAATTAATCCATTGAAAAGTTTCGGGATCAGAATCTTTCAAGATATCCTAATCGTTTCCACTATCCCTGTTTAATCCAACTTTCTTTACAGCCTTAAGCAATGGCAATACACGTTTTATCCTTCCCATTCGTCCTAGTCTGTCGTGTACAAGAGCCCAGGCCATTACAATACTTGTCACCACAATTGATAAAGTTAATATCCCCAATTCAAAGTCGTTAATCCTAAATTCAATTGGTATAGCGAAAAACAAAAGTACTGATATTAAACCTCTGGGGGCAATTAAAAATTGTGGAAAATAATTTTTCCTGAACATCAACTTAAAAATCAACCATCTGAAGCCATATACACCAATCATAAAATAGGCTGTTAAAAACAATATCTTCGGTACAAAAACCCCTGCCAATGTAATTGACAAACCAAGTACAAAAAAGAAAAATGTACGAACGACAAACGAACTTTCTTTTGTAATTAACTTAAAATCTACCAATACCTTTGAAACGTTTTCTTCAATCAAATATTTTCTAAGCTTGCCCCGAAAAAACAATTTTCTGTTTTCAAGGATTACTCCAAAAACCAATATCATAAGTAAAGAAGAAAGATGGAAGAGCTTTCCTATATCGTATATTAGTATTAAAACAGCAAAAAATAAAAACAATTTTACCTCAGACTTTATTTTCTGAAAAGCAAATATCATGGCGAATGATAAAATCACGCTTAATAATATTGTTCCCCCAATATTGGAAATAATATTAACTCCAATCATAGTGGCACCATTCTCATTAATATTTTCGAGTAATAAATAAAAGAACATGATACCTAAAATATCAGATAAGGTACTCTCGTAAATCAAAAATTCCTTTTTGTCTTTTGGCAAACCATTAACACTTGGTATAACAATGGCACTACTCGTTATAGCCAATGGTATTGCATAGATGATGGCTGATAACCAATCAATATTTCCAATAAAGTACTGAATTCCTACAGCCAATAAAAAGGTATTAAAGAATAATGACAAGCCAGAAACCAGCAATGCCCTCAGTATTTGCTTCAGATTTTCTTTTTTTAATTCCAGATCAAGTGCAGCTTCGAGTACAATTAAAACCAGACCAACAATACCCAATAATTCTAATGGCAGAAACCAATCCGCTTCATTAAAATCGTATCCAAGCATTTCTTTGGCCAAATAACCGCTGGCTATAAGTAATATAACACTTGGTACATTTGTTCTCTTTGCTATTAAATTAAAGAGATACGATAATATGATGATGATGGCTGCAGCAATTAAAATATAATATGCACTGATTCCTTCCATACTTTTTGTTTAGATTATGTGCTTAAGATATAAAAAAATTGCCGCAGAAAATTCCACGGCAATCGTAAGAGCAATTTTTTCTATTTATTATTCATAGACTTTACATTCGACTTCTCCAGCTAAAACACTGAATGCATTATCGGCTAAAGCCTTCATCTCATCTTCGCCAGGATAGATTTTCATAGGTGCTATCCACCCAACCATTTCCTTAATATAATCTGTTACAGTTTTATCATGCGCAATTCCACCTGTAATAATAATGCCATCAACCTGTCCTTTTAATACTGCAGCACAACTGCCGATTGTCTTGCCTATTTGATAGGCCATAGCCTGCAATATAAGCATATGATGCTTATCTCCTGCGAGTGCTTTCTCTTCCACTTCATTTGCCTGATTCGTTCCTAAATGAGCAACCAAACCACCTTTACCATTCACTAACTTACGCATCTCTTCATAAGTATATTTACCACTAAAACAAGCATCAATCAATGCTCCGGTTGGCAAAGTACCTGCTCGTTCCGGTGAAAATGGACCATAACCATCCAATGCATTATTTACATCTATAACTCGTCCTTTACGATGTGCTCCAATGGATATTCCACCTCCCAGATGCGCTACGATCACATTTAATTCTTCGTATTTTTTATCGATGGATATGGCAAAATTCTTTGCAACAGCTTTTTGATTTAAAGCATGAAAGACAGAGCGACGTGGCATATCAGGATGACCTGTAATTCTGGCTACTTCCTCTAATTCATCCACTACCACAGGGTCGGCTATAAAAGCCCTTGCACCAGGAATTACCTTAGCAATATCATCTGCAATCAATCCACCCAGGTTACTGGCATGTTGCCCTAAAATACCTTTTCGTAAATCTGCCTTCAAAGCTTCATTTACTTCATATACACCAGAAGCAATTGGTTTAACCAAACCACCCCGACCCACAATTGCATCAAAATCATCAATATCAATATCGGCCTGAATCAATTCACTTAATATACACTCTTTACGAAATTCAAACTGATCTGAAATTTTTTCATATTGGGCCAATTGCTCAGCCGAATGTCTTAAAGTTTTCAGAAAAATAGATTCACTACCTTCAAAAACCGCAATTTTTGTAGAGGTAGATCCGGGATTAATCACTAAAACTTTATTTCGTTTCATTACATTAAAACTTAAGAGGATTTTTTATAAGATAAGAAGCCTTTGATCAGGCCATTGCAGCAAGCAAAATACTATTATATTTCGATTCTTCCGAATCACTTCTGGATGTCAGTACTATTGGAGCTGAAGCTCCTAAAATGACTGAAGCAACTTTTGCTTTAGCAAAGAACACCAGTGTTTTATAAAGTACATTACCTACTTCAATATCGGGCATTAGTAACAAGTCGGTATCACCAGCCACTTCACTTTTGATGCCTTTATGTTTGGCACTCTCAAAACTTACAGCATTATCAAATGCCAACGGACCATCAATGATACAATTTTTTATCTGATCTCGTTGATTCATCTTTGACAACAAAGCAGCATCTAATGTAGCCTGCATGCTTTCATTAACCATCTCAATGGCACCTAAAACAGCAACTTTAGGTTTCGATATTCCCATCTTATTCAAATATCCAACAGAGTTATTTACAATGTCGATCTTATCCTTTAAGTTGGGAGCTATATTCATGGCCACGTCAGTCACTGCTATAAGCTTATGATAGGTATTAACTTCAAATAAGGCAAAGTGCGACAGAAGTCTTCCGGTGCGCAAGCCCCATTCTTTATTCAAAACACCTTTCAGCAAGGTTGGTGTTGCCACCTTTCCTTTCATAAGAATATCTGCCTTTTGATCGTGGACCAATTTAACAGCAATTTGAACAGATTTTTCAGTATCGGGCTCATGTATAAAGGTTGCGTGGGAGAAATCATAACCTTTTGCCGCAATAATTGCTTCTGTTTCCGGTTTTGATCCGATCAATATAGGATCAATAATTCCGGCCTGATAAGCATTGTAAACCGCGTCGAGGGAGTGTCCGTCCTGCGACACGGCCAATGCTAATTTCTTCTTGACTTTATTTTGGAGAATAAGTTTTTGAAGATCATTAAGGGATTTAAACATAAAAATTGAGATTTGTTGATTGAGTTTTTATATCATCGATTAGCTAATTCTTCAACAATATTTTTGGTATCCAATGCTATAACTAATTCTTCGTTAGTTGGAACCACCATAACCGTTGTTTTGGAATTATCAGTACTAACTACCTTTTCATCCCCAATAACGCCGATATTAACCTCCTGGTTCACTTCAACACCTAAAAATTCAAGACCTTTACAGATTTCCTGTCTTCTCATACCTGAATTTTCTCCAATACCACCTGTAAAGATCAAAATATCGATACCACCCATTGCTGCTGCATATGCACCGATGTATTTTTTAACACGATAATCATACACATCCAATCCTAATTGAGCAACCTCATTTCCGTCAGCTGCAGCATCCTGAATCTCTCTCATATCTGAAGAAATTCCTGTCAAACCAAGCAATCCGCTATGCTTATTGAATAAAACACTGGCTGAACGAGTGCCAATTTTTTCTTTATCCATGATGTAAGTAACAGCTCCTAAGTCCAAATCTCCTGCACGAGTACCCATCACTAATCCTTCAAGTGGCGTAAAACCCATAGATGTATCAACCGATTCACCATTTTGAATGGCAGCTATTGAAGCACCGTTACCTAAGTGGCAAGATATGATCCGTTGTTCTTTATAATCCACCCCTAACATATCACAGGCACGTTTTGACACATAACGATGACTTGTTCCGTGAAATCCATAACGACGAATACCGTATTGATTATAAAGGGTTTTAGGAATTGCGTACATATATGCCTTCTTAGGCATTGTTTGATGGAAAGCAGTATCAAACACGCCACACTGAGGTACACTTGGTAACAACTGTGTAATGGCTTCGATCCCTTTTAAGTTTGGAGGATTGTGTAATGGTGCAAGGTCAATACATTCTTCCATTTTCTTGATAACATCATCAGTAATGTATACACTTGAATTAAACTCTTCTCCACCATGAACAACCCTGTGTCCAACAGCGTCAATTTCATCAAGGTTTTTAATACATCCGTGTTTCTCACTAATTAAAACACCTAAGATATAATCAATACCGGCCTGATGATCAAGAATCTCACCCTCCAGTAATACTTTACCACCGCTTTTCTGATGTTTTAAAAAAGAACCTTTTAAACCAATTTTTTCAACTACTCCGGCAACCATTACCTCCCATTCGGCGCCTTCCATATTAAATAACTGATATTTTATTGATGAACTACCACAGTTCAATACTAATATTTTCATGTCTATTTTCTTTGTTTTGACGATGCCAAGGCATCTTTCAACCATGTTTGTAACTCTGTTGGATAATTATATCTTGCGTACAAGATCTTCATTTGGTAAAATGTTTCCGTCTTTATCATAGCGATAAAATCCTACACCAACATTTTTACCTAAACGCTTGGCTCTAACCAATCTGCGAATCAATGGCGATGGAGTAAATTTCTGACTACCAAACTCTTCATGAAGATTAGTCATCCAACGCATTACTTTATCCAAACCAATAATATCGGCTGATTTAAAAGGACCAAAACGCATGCCCAATCCAATCTCCATGGTTTTATCAATATCCTCAAGAGTTGCAACACCTTCCATTAAAGTAGCACATGCTTCATTTAACAAAGTAACATACAGGCGAACACTTACGATACCAGCTGATTCTTCAACCGGAATAACATCGCGATTGATAAGTTTTACAAAAGTACAAACTCGCTGATATACCTCTTCAGAAGTGTACAACCCTTTTACTACCTCAATAATACGTGCCTCTGGAGATGTCACAAAGAAGTGAAGACTTACACAACGTTCTCTTATCTTTAATTCAGAAGCCAATTCTGTAATTACAATTGTTGTAGCATTTGTAGCAATAATTGCATCACTGCTTACTACTTCTTCCACTCTTCTGAAAACTTCTTTGCGTGTTTCAATATTACGAACACCAGTCTCGTCTGCACGAATAGCTTCAATAACAAAATCACAGGACGCAAGATCTTTATAATCCATAGATCCTTTAATACGACTCATGATAGCACGCTTATCACCAGGAGTTAACCCCCAGTTTTCAATACGGTTATCAAGCTCACTACCAATATTTTCAATTGCCTGGGTAATTTTGTCTTCACTTAACTCAATGAAAACAACTTCCATTCCATGCCAAGCAGCAATACGAGCAATACTTTGCCCTTCTTTTCCACATCCTACAACCCCAACTTTTGAAAAAAGAGTTTTACCCTTCTTTTTCTGACCTAAAGCATATAATTCAATAGGTTCTACAAGAATTTCAGCCATTATAATTATTTTTAATAATTTCCTGTTAGTTTTTATTTAATATTTCAAAGGTTTCTCTGGCTATAACAAGTTCTTCATTGGTATTAATAACTACAACCGTTACACTGGAATCGGAAGATGATATGACACCTGTTTGACCACAGGTACTTAAGTTCTGTTGCTGATCAATTTTCACCCCAAAAAAACTAAGTTTTTTACAAACCTCTTCTCTTACTTTAAATGAGTTCTCACCAACACCTCCAGTAAATACCAATGTATCCAGTCCATCCATAACACCCACGAAAGAAGCGATCTTTTTGCGTACACGATAAATGTACATGTCCAATGCAAGTTTCGCTCTGTAAACTCCATCAATTGCAGCCTGTTCAATATCTCTCATATCTGATGATAATTCAGATATTCCCTGTAATCCACTTTCTTTGTTTATCAGGCTAGAAATTCCCCGGATACTTAGTTGTTCCTTTTCTTCAAGAAATAATAACACTCCTGGATCGACAGAACCACAACGAGTCCCCATCATCAAACCAGTAACCGGAGTAAATCCCATTGAGGTATCAACCGATTCACCATTATCTATTGCAGTAATGGAAGCACCGTTACCCAGATGACATGTTATGATTTTTGATTTGGCAAAGTCCTTTTTACACAATTTGGCAGCTTCCTGAGCGACATATTTATGACTTATACCATGAAAACCATACCTGCGTATCTTATACTTCTCGTAATACTTGTATGGTATGCCGTATAAAAAAGCATGTTTAGGCATGGTCTGATGGAATGATGTATCGAAAACCGCTACCTGAGGCACATTGGGTAAAAGAACTTCAACAGATAAAATACCTTTAAGATTGGCGGGGTTGTGCAAAGGTGCAAGCTCAGCACACTCGGCAATTTGCTGTTTTACCTTTTCATTGATAATGATGCTGTCCTTAAATAATTCACCACCATGAACCACCCTATGACCAACCGCATTAATCTCGGATAGATCTTTTAAAACACCATCAGTTGCGTTTACCAGATGATCAAATATTAGTTTTAAACCTACTGTATGATCCGGAATACTTTTTTCAAAAACCAACTGCGGTACTCCTTTCACACATTGTTTCAGGGCACCTCCCTCAATCCCAATTCGTTCGATAACACCTTTGGCCATTAACTTTTCCTGCCCCTCGATGTTGAACAATTGGTATTTTATGGAAGAACTACCACTATTTAAAACCAATATGATCATTAACCTTGAAATATAAAGAGCCGGATAACCGGCTCTGAATTTATACTGTACCAGCTGCTTGGTTTGCAGTAATCGCTACCAGATTAACGATGTCGCTAACCGAACAACCACGGGATAAATCGTTGATTGGTGCTGCCATACCCTGTAAAATTGGTCCGATAGCTTCGGCATGCCCCATTCGTTGAACTAATTTATATGCAATATTTCCTGTTTCCAGGGTTGGAAATACCAAAACATTAGCCTGACCAGCGATTTCACTTCCCGGTGCTTTTTTCTGACCAATAGCAGGAATGATTGCTGCATCGGATTGCAATTCACCTTCTATTTTCATATCAGGAGCTTGCTGTTTAGCCAATTCAGTAGCTTTCACTACTTTATCAACCATTTCGTGTTTAGCACTTCCTTTTGTTGAAAAACTTAACATTGCGATCTTAGGTTCAAAACCAGCAATTGCTCTGGTTGTTTGTCCTGTTGAAACAGCTATTTCAGCTAATTCTTCAGCTGTAGGGTTTGGATGAACAGCACAATCTGCAAATACCATCATACCATCTTCTCCAAACTCTTTATCCTTCAATATCATAATAAACGCACCTGACACAACACTAATTCCTGGAGCAGTTTTTACATATTGAAAAGCAGGACGTAAAACATCTCCTGTTGCGTTGTCAGCTCCGGCAACTTCACCGTCAGCATCACCAGCCTTAATCATCATTACAGCCAGAAATAATGGATTCTTAATCAGTTGTAAAGCATCTTCTTTTGTAAGACCCTTACTTTTTCTGATTTCTACCATCAAATCAGTGTAAGAATCCAACTTATCATGATTTTCAGGATCGACAACAGTGGCCTTATCAATATTTTGAAGACCCATTTTTCCGGCCTCAGTTTTTACCTTTTCCGGATTACCAATTAATATAATTTCAGCGAATCCTTCACCTAAAATTACATCTGCTGCTTTCAAAGTTCTTTCTTCCAATCCTTCTGGAAGAACAATTCTCTTTTTGTTCTGACTAGCCTTAAGCTTGAGCTGTTCAATGAATTCCATTTCCGTTTCTAAAAAAGTTAAATTTTAGCAATTCCCACAAAGCTACTGCGAAATTTGCATATTTCATATGTATTTTATCATCAATTTAAGATGTTTAAAAACAGAAAACAGCCGTAAAACAAAGAAAAGAATCAATACTTTCAATTTGCAATACAAGCTCTTAATTCAGCTGAAAAACATCCAAATTTTACCTGATTTTTCGGAATAATTTCAATATTCACTTACAATTTGACATTCATCAAATTGTTTTCTAATTTGAAATCAAAAACAACATGCTTGACAACGTAACATTATTCGATCGATTATTTGATGAGTATCAAAACCTGAATCCTTCAGTTAAATTGATCCATCAATTATTCAATTCTCATAACGAAGTAATTATCAATGATCACATCGCATTCCGAACGTTCAATTACCCACTTGTTAACATAAATGCCTTGGCTAAGCCATTTCTTGAAAGAGGTTACAAAGAAAAGGGTTATTATCGTTTTGAACAAAAAAAATTGACAGCAAAACACTTCGAAATTGAAAATAATCCTTCTGCGCCAAAAATTTTCATTAGTCAATTGATGGTTGAAGAGCTATCAGAACCGGTTCAAAAAATATTAGATAAACACATAAATGAAAGCAAAGCCAAGATTCCGCAAGGTGATGATATCCTTTTTGCAGGTAATATTTGGGGAATACCAAGCTATCAAATATATGAAACACTTCTTGAAGAATCGGAATATGCAGCCTGGCTTTATATTTTTGGATTCAGAGCAAACCACTTTACGGTACTTGTAAATAAGCTTGAGCATATTCAAAGTCTGAAAGAACTCAATATATCATTAAAAGACAATGGTTTTAAACTAAACTCATCGGGTGGAGAAATTAAAGGTTCTCCTAGCGAATTTCTGGAACAATCCAGCACCTTAGCTGATATGGTTCAAATGGAATTTAAGGAAGGTACGTTTAATGTGCCTGCCTGCTATTATGAATTTGCACGACGGTACAAAATGCCTAACGGTAATTTATTCAATGGCTTTATCGCCAAATCAGCTGATAAAATTTTTGAAAGCACTAATTTTAGAAAATAACTTTAAACCCCATCGATTAGATGGGGCTTTCTATATTTTTAATAAACAGGAGGCGTGCCTCTTTTGGAGGTAATAACTACAACACCGTTTTTAGCTTTATCGCCATAAAGATTTGTTGCTTTACTACCTTTTAAAATACGAATGGACTTTACATTATAATCTTCAATAGTAAGATACCCTTCTACCAATTTATTATCAAGCACAAATAAAGGAGGTGCATCCAGAATATTAAACTCTTTCAACATATCTGCCAATGCACGTTCGTCTTGATTTAATGAAAATTTAACCGGAACCATCATTTGAGTATTCACTTCTTTTCCGCCTTTTTTTCCTGGTTTCCAGGGCCCTGTTTGCTTTACAAAATCCACAACTGCGGCATCCAACGTTTCGTCAACGCTTTTGTCAACTTTAACATCTTTAACAACACCAGTCGATGTGACAATAAAAGATACCCAAACATCTCCTTCAACACCTCTTAATTTGGCATTAGCAGGGTATTCAATATTTTTGGCAATGTACTTATTAAAATTACTCCCCCCTTTATTGAGTTTAGGAAGTTTGTCAACAACAGATTCAACTTGTTCTTCGCTTGAATCTGTTTGAGCAATGCTTTTTACATCAGCAAGAAAGAAGAAAACAATAATTAAAATGCAGGAAAAAGACTGAAAGGTTTTCATCGGATTAAGTATTAAATTATTTCTTTAATCAATACAATAATCATACCACTATCAATAACTTAATACACTTAAATATTACCCTCTGGAATTTCCTCTCATTTGTTCAATTTTCTTAAGAACCTCCTTTATACTGCTGTCTTCCATTGGAATATTCTTTTGTCCGACTTTTGATCCCGAATTACTTATGACTCTTTCGGCTTCTCCTCTCATCTTATTAGCCTCTTTCATTGCCTGAATCTCATCCTGGTATTTAATTCCTAACCGATTCATTAATTCGGTGAAGAATTCAACTTTGTCGTTTGATAAAATTACCTTAAAAGACCTCATAAAACTCTAATTTTATTTGACTTAATTCCATCTTTAATTAAAGTTAACAAAACTAAATTCAATAGTCAATTCCTTTTATCAATAATATTTCAATTCTTTACTAATAAATTTATAAAATAGTAAACTCATCTCTGTCTTTCCATACCGGAAACCTGTCCCGGAACTGAATTAATTCATCCTTTGAAATCTCTATTGATCTTACAGCCTGCTGACCGTCTTCGAATTGTAATACTGGACTCCCTTTAGGATTGACCACAACAGAATCACCACTATAACTACAATTCACATCCTTACCAACCCTATTTACACCAACTACAAAACACTGATTTTCAATTGATCTGGAACGCAACAAAACAGACCAAACCTCTCTTCTGGGTTGTGGCCAATTTGCAACATAAATCAGAAGATCATAATCAACGGTGTTTCTGCTCCAAACCGGAAATCGTAAATCATAACAAATCAACGGACATATTTTCCAACCTTTATATTCGAAAATTAATCGCTCCTGTCCTGCTTCGTAAAGTTCATTTTCTCCTCCAATTCCAAATAAATGCCGTTTATCGTAATATTTGAATTTTCCATCGGGATAAAAAACAAATAAGCGATTGAAAAACTTCTCTTCATTTGTAAAAACAACGCTTCCTATAAGGCAAACCTTTAAATCCTGAGCTTTATTTTTCATCCACGACAATACCTCATCCGAAAAAGATTGTGCTACATTTTGCGGATTCATTGTAAAACCGGCATGAAACATCTCTGGTAGCACAACCAAATCAACATTCGTATCCAACCCATCCAGCAGCCCATCAAGGTTTGTAAGATTCTCCTTTGTATTTTCCCAAACAATATCATGTTGTACCAAAGCAACATTTAAAACATTCATACCTCTTAGAATTGATAATTAAATTACAATTAAAGCTAATTGTATGATCAAAACAAAATACTCTAAAGTTATATTTTAAACATTTAATAGACTTTATGTGATATTTAATTTTTTATTTCGGAAAAGAGTATAATTTTGCGCGACTTAATTAAGGACAACATGAAAATATCTAAGCAAATTTACGGTGGCAACAAGCGCCGGCATATTATTGACTATCTCCTAATCGCAATTGGATCCTTTATTTTAGCAGCCGGATTCGTTTTATTTATAAATCCATATAAAATTGTTCCAGGCGGAGTTTACGGTCTTGGTATTGTTGTTCATCATATCATTCCAGCTATTCCTGTGGGAACATTTGGATTACTCTTAAATATTCCCCTTACACTAATTGGAATAAGAATTCTCGGTCCGAAATTTGGTATAAAAACAGTTGTAGGAATGGTATTAACAACCATCTTTATGGATTCTCTCACCTATTTTTTAGGAGAGCATGACCATTTAGGACTCCAAAACGACCTTTTACTCTCTTCTGTATTTGGAGGCATCGTTATCGGATTTGGTTTAGGTCTGATTTTTAAAGCCAAGGCAACATCAGGAGGGTCAGATATTGTAGCCATGATTGGAAATAAGTACACAAAAATATCAGTAGGTCAATTTCTTATTATTGTAGATTCAATTATTGTACTAACTGGTTTAGTTGTGTTTAAAGACTGGAAAATCCCATTGTATTCCTGGATCGTAATTTTCATTACAGGTAAGGTAATCGATATAACTCTTGATGGAATATCATATGAGAAGGCACTAATAATTATATCTGATAAACATGAAGTGATAAAAGATAGAATTTTAAACAGTCTGGAACGTGGAGGTACCTATTTTACCGGAGAAGGAATGTATAGTGGGAAGGAAAAGAAAGTAATATTTACAGTTGTGACACGAAGAGAGGTGAGCACATTACAAGCCATGATTAGCCAGATTGATCCAGAGGCTTTTTTAACTGTAATGGATACATCAGAAATATTAGGGGAAGGCTTTAAATCGCTTCAGGAAAAAGAAGAATAACTTAAAGGCAGATTTACCACATCAATAAGATTCGCTAGTTTTTAGCGGATCTTTTATTTTTCATATGAACCAAATTCACTAATTTGACATCATGAAAAAAAATCTATACATACCAAAACAAATTGCAGTAATCCTATTTATTGGTTTCGTCATTAACATTGGGCTATTAGCTCAAAAGGACACAACCTACACAAAAGAAGGATTTACTTTTGGTTTATTACCAGCCATATCGTTTGATGCCGATTTAGGATTTCAATACGGAGGTTTAACTAATTTGTACTGGTATGGAGATGGGAGTCGTTACCCTGAATACGATCACTCCTTATACATGGAAGCTTCAAAATACACTGCAGGCTCAACCCTACTAAGGTGTTACTATGATTCACCAATGACCATCAGAAATATAAGAACAACCGTAGATTTAACTTATTTCCGTGATTTAACAATGGATTTCTATGGATTCAATGGTTATCAATCGGTTTACGACAAGGAATGGGAAGATGATTCATCAAATGAGTATATATCTCGTGTGTTTTACAGACATCATCGCGACATGTTCAGAATCCTTACAAACTTTAAGGGCCGTTTGGGGTCAACGGATTCACCCTGGGAATGGATGGCCGGTTTTACCTTCTTTGATTTCAACATTAAATCAATTGATATTGAAAAGCTAAACCGAAAGCAAGATGAAGAAAATGCATTACCCGAATTACCGGGGCTTTACGACAAATACATCGATTGGGGAATCATAAAAAAAGAGGAGGCTAATGGTGGTAGTCATGCCTATTTAAAAGCTGGACTATCGTATGACACAAGGGATATTTTGGCTAATCCATCGAAGGGTATATGGACTGAGCTATTTTTTATTTATATGCCTTCTTTTTTCTCAAGTTTTGATCATTCATATACAAGAATAAACCTGTTCCATCGCCAATATTTTGCATTAAGTTCGAAACGAAATCTCATTTTTGCATACCGGATTGGATTGCAGCACAAACTCTCTGGTGATATTCCATTTTATCTATTGCCACATATGGCATCCAGCGTGCTAACTTCGGCCACTTCCCAAGGTTTGGGAGGAGCAAAAACATTGAGAGGCATTAGCAGAAACCGAGTGGTAGGTGACGGTAACTTACTTGCCAATATTGAATTACGTTGGAAAATATGGAGAACAAAACTTTTCAAACAAGATTTTTATCTCGGTTCGAATTATTTTGTTGACATGGGTATGATCACCCAGAAATATAAAATTGATTTAACAGAGGCCCGAAACCAATTAGGTAGTGATTACCCACTCTATTTCAAAGAAGCTAATGATAAGTTACACTTTAGCTATGGCATTGGTCTTAAAGGTGCGCTCAACGAAAATTTTGTTCTCTCTGCCGACTATGGAATTGCAGCCAATAAACAAGATGGCACATCAGGTCTTTACATCACACTTAATTATTTGTTTTAAATCCAGGTTAACAACATCGCCATCGCATAACCAAGATAGTTACCAACAGCATAACCAATCAAACCAATGGTAAGTCCGGGAACAATGATCTCTCTGTTTTTTAATGACCCTGCCACTACAGGCACAAAAGGAGGACTACATATCAATGCTGCCGAGGTAACAATTACAGTATCAGCATCTAGTTTTTTAATTTTGGCCAATAAAACATGTAGTATCAGACTAACAAACACAACAAAAGTAATATAGCCAAAGATAGATGGATTTATATTGGTAAAATTATTCACACTAACCTTAGAAGCAACAACAACACTAAAAATCAGAATCAGATACATGCCAAGGTCAAATGTACCCTCTGTACTATGAACCTTTTTAAATGAAGAACCAATGATACCAAATGCGGTAATTAAAAAGATAAAGACCACCATTTTCATCGATTCCGAAACTAGCATCATAATTCCACCAGCCACAGCAACCAATCCCAGTGCTATAAGTAAAACAATAAGTAAGCGTTTTCTTTGAGAGCTATTTTTAAGTACTAACCACAATGAGGTTGCATCAGCTTCTTTCCAATCATTCAACTTTTGAGGCTTATATGAAGGCAATACATAACCAAATAATTTTTGCCCCAATCCCATCAATACAAAGAGATATACGGCTCCAATTGCCATATCGTAAGAATGAACAGCCAGATAAACCTCTTCATCTACATTCAAAAGCATTTTTAAAGACGCAAGATTGGGAGTTCCACCACTATAAATACCTACAAGCATACCACCTACCTTGCTAAATTCTGGCAATGATTCCCCATTAAACAGGAAGAAACCTAACATCACCGAAATAAAAACTGCAACTAAGGCAAATATTAATGAATAAAATGGCTTGAGAGCCAACTTTCTCCAGCCTTTAACATTAGAAGTGAAAAGCATCAAAGGAATTGCTAATGGTACCGTTACTTCCATGATAGTGTCCTGCAGTTTATAAAACTCTTCATTAGAAGCTCCCAAAGGACCAAGAATTAAACCAAAAACATAACAAAGAACTACAGTCCCTATTTTATTTAAAAACTCAAATCTATTACAAAGAAATATAGCCAATACTGGCAATAAAACATATAAGAATATCAAAACTAATCCCATAACCCGGTTGTATAAATGCAAAATTACAGTTTTCTCACTGATCCTGCATTATTTCTTTTAAGGCATTGGCAATATTCTGTCTTACATCAGAAAAAGATTCTGTAAACCCATTGACCATCACACAAACCGCTAATTCCTTACCCGATTTAGTTGTCAGGTATCCACAATAGCACAATACATTATTCATCGATCCACTCTTTCCTATAAATCTTCCATCGATTTCTTCAGTCTTAAATAAGCTCTTAAGTGTACCATCTTCTCCAGCCACTGATAACGACTGTCGAAAATCTTCTGAATAACTTTGATGATTAATATACTTCAATGCCTCTACCATATCTCTGGATGAAAATCGATTAAAAGGAGATAATCCACTTCCATCATTGAACGCACCGGTAAAACCATCAATTCTGCTTTTCCAAAATAAATTGAGTTCTGAGGATGCATTATCCCAACCTGCTTTTTTACCTTTTTCAAAAGCCAATTGAAAAAAAACGTGATCAGCATAAAGGTTGAAACTCTTCTTATTAATCACTTTAACTATTTCCAATAAACTGGGGGATTCAAGCTTAAGCAACAACTTTTTGTTCTTTATATCATCGGTTTTGATCTTTTTAATAGCACCAACAACCTGAATGCCATGTTTTGTCAGAAATTTTTTGAAGTTAAAACCTAAAGTCTGAGCTGGATCAGGCAATGCTCCTTTAATAACAAAGGCTTCTCTGCCAGCCGGTATTGAACCACTCACATACCAGTTATCCATCTCAGGGTGCCCATAGATATAAGCGCTATCTTTATTAACTGAAGAACTTAACACATAGCATTTTAATTCTTTATTAATTTCTGGGTCACACTTTACAACTTTACATAACTGCCCCACCTTTTTGGGTGATGACAAAGTCAACTTAAAAGCATTTTCCCTGAATGACAAACCACTTGGAGGAGCGCCATAATAATTTGCGATATCTTCCCAATTACGTTTGGATGGAAACTTGATTCCCGAAAACAGGAAATCATCAACGAAGATATCTTCAACTTTTTGAATGTTTTGTCTCTTCAATTCATTCAATATCTTATTATAGACAGATTCTTCTTTTGTATAATCCCATCGATCAGAACCCAAGGTTGGATCACCTCCCCCTTTTATGATAATTGAATTATTCTTCTTTGAGGTAGAAACTGAATAAATTTGTGTTTCGAATCGAAAATCACTTCCCAATATTTCCAATGCGTCAGCAGTAGTAAATATCTTGGTTAATGAAGCAGGAATTAATCTTTTTTGCTCATTTAATGAAGCCACAGATTCATTTGAATTGATATCAACGACACAAGCACTGACAAAGCCATTAATACTTATCTGATTAAATGCCTGAATAAATTTATCATCTTCTGGTATTGAATTTGAACATGCTATCAGACCAAGACATAAAATGACAATTGATTTTTTTAATTTACTAACCACCCCCAACTTGTTCATCTAATCTTATTATTTCGTTTTTACGATGAGTAAGATACACATAATAATTCTTCGCATCCTCCGATTCTTCCTTATAAAGTGAATTCATCATTCTTTTATAAACCTCATAACTCTTGAACGCCCATATTAATGCGTTATTAATGTCTCCTTCTCTCTCAAGGGTAACGGCTATATTATGAGCAGCCCTGGCTTTTTCCAATTCTTTCCCTTTCTCATAAATATAACCCCACAATTTACGTGCTTCATCTGTATTGTTTTTACCTAACCATTCATTAGCTTCTACAAAATAGCTATTCCCTTTAATAAATAAATTACGTTCAATCCTTTCCCATTCAGGAACCATCATCCCAGAAAATTCATCACCCATGTAAAAAGCAAATTCTGTATTGGCTTTTTCCAATGTAGGAAAACCGATTAATGAAACATCCATATTATAACCATCACCATACCAATAGATTGTATCTTTTTGCATTTCGCTTATTATTGATTCATAGGTATATCCATCATACATACGCCAATAATTAAACCCATAAACCCCCAAAGTCGAAAAGCAAATTTCAGGATGATTCTCAAGTTCCAACTTTGTTCCATAAACATAAGCTTCTAATGCCAATACAGCATCAGCATTATACTTGCCGCAAATATTTTTGATTTGCTCTTCTGATAATTTTTCAATCGGATTACTTGGCAACACTTTTTTATAATGAATGGTGTCGTAGTAGACTGTATCAAAAAAGTTCTTGTAAAGTAAAGAGTGCCTTAAACTAACCAAAACAGAATCAGGGTAACCTACAAACAAGGAAGTATCCAGCACCTGACTTTGTCCATCAATATTTGCAATATGAATATCCTTTCGCTCATAAGGATAGCTGTTATTAATTAATACAACTGACTTAACTTCTGGAGGAACAGTATATTTTGCCGGACGAAGAATTTCGTAACTTATAATAGAACTTGTTGAACTGCAAGCAACCAACAATACTGCAAGGATTAAAGAAAGTGTATATTTCATCATAGAACAAGTATCTTACCAAGAGCTCATTGAATCACCAACCTCTTTACTTCCATCAGAACAACCTCTTGAATATTGGCTAAGGATTGAATAATTAGCATAATAACAAAAATCAAACCAAAGACACCATAAAAATAAAAAAGGGCGGTTAAAAAACCACCCTTTATCTATGATTTTGTATTTTTCTTACATATTCATTCCACCACAAACATGAATAGTTTGTCCACTAACATATGAAGACAAATCAGAACCCAGAAATACACAGATGTTTGCAACATCTTCAGGAGTTCCACCACGTTTCAAAGGAATTTTTGCTTCCCAGTCTTTCTTAACCTCTTCAGGTAATTTTCCTGTCATTTCTGTAATGATAAAACCAGGAGCAATAGCATTACTTCTGATTCCACGGGAACCTAATTCTTTAGCAATCGATTTAGTAAAACCAATCATACCTGCTTTAGAAGCTGAATAGTTGGCCTGACCAGCATTACCGCTTACACCAACAACAGAGCTCATGTTAATAATTGAACCTGAACGCTGACGCAACATTGTTGGCTGAACAGCTTTGGTAAAGTTAAATACCGATTTAAGGTTAACGTTGATAACAGCATCCCACTGATCTTCAGTCATGCGCATCAACAAAGTATCTTTTGTAATACCTGCATTGTTGATCAATACATCTACAGCACCAAAATCTTTTACGATTTCAGCAACTACTTTTTGAGTGTCTTCAAAGTTACTCGCATCAGAAGCATATCCTTTAGCCTTAACTCCAAGTGCTTCAAGCTCTTTTTCAGTTTCCTGAACAGCTTCATTATAGGCCAAATCGGTGAATGCAATATTACATCCTTCCTGAGCAAAGCGTAAAGCAATTGCTTTTCCGATTCCACGGCCAGCACCTGTTACTATAGCTGTTTTTCCTTCTAATAACTTCATAATTTTGTCTTATTTAAGTTATAAATATGCTAAACTCTATATCTTACGGTTCAGCAATTTCATCCATAAAATCTCTTTTGAACATTCAACTTTTATAGTCGAATTCGCCTGAGAATCAAATGCAGCAACAAAAATATAACAATTATCAGCTTTTCACCACATTTTTAAAAAAATGAATGCAATCGTCCTATTTTTGAGATTTGTCGAACCAAGCAACATGAAAGGAAATAAAAAGCCGAAATCAAACTAGTGACCCCGGCTTTTAATGTGAAGTATACGAATCTTTCTATTTGCCTAAAGCTTTTACCATTGTTGAACCTAAATCAGCAGGTGATTCAACAACATATAAACCACACTCGCGCATGATTTTCATTTTAGCTGCTGCCGTATCATCTTTACCTCCGATAATTGCACCAGCATGCCCCATTCGTCTTCCTTTGGGAGCAGTCTGACCAGCTATAAAGCCTACTACAGGTTTGGTTCCATTTTCTTTAATCCAACGAGCAGCATCCGTCTCCATGCTTCCACCAATCTCCCCTATCATAATAATTCCTTCTGTTTCCGGATCGTTCATTAGTAGTTCAACTGCCTCTTTTGTTGTAGTTCCAATAATAGGATCTCCTCCAATACCAATACAAGTACTTTGTCCTAAGCCTTGCTTTGTCAACTGATCTACAGCCTCATAGGTTAATGTACCAGAACGACTAACAACTCCAATCGTTCCTTTTTGATGAATAAATCCAGGCATAATGCCCACTTTAGCCTCTCCAGGAGTTATTACACCCGGACAATTAGGTCCGATTAAACGAACATCCTTGCCATCGAGATATTTTTTTACTTTAACCATATCTGATGTTGGTATTCCTTCAGTAATGGCAACAATTACAGATATACCGGCTTCTGCTGCTTCCATGATGGCATCGGCAGCAAATGGAGGGGGTACAAAAATAGCTGAAACATCAGCTTTTGTTTTTTCAACAGCCTCTGAAACTGAGTTAAAAACCGGCAATTGCAGATGACGGGTTCCTCCTTTTCCAGGTGTTACACCACCAACAACATTCGTTCCGTATTCAATCATTTGAGTTGCGTGAAATGTACCTTCACTTCCGGTAAAACCTTGTATGATAACTTTTGAATCCTTTTTAACTAAAACACTCATAGGGTAAAAGATTTATTAGCATTTATTGATTTAAAGAGTATTGTGTTTAAATTCTTACTGTAAATAACCGTTTACTATCCTGTTTGTTTCAATTTATTTTAAAAAGCACATTGACAAAAAATCCAAATCATAAGATTATCAATGTTATTACTTATAATTTTAAATGATTATTAGTTAATTACATTGCTGAACAACAAGTTTTAATATCTTTACTGCTACAAAATAAAAATGATTAATCACCCTAATTTTTCGAGTTCAGATTATGACGTTCAAAAATTTGGCCCTTCAACTTTTTGCATTTCTTTTTAGTTGTTCTGTTCTTGCTGATAATCTGCCGGATGAAATAAAAAAACATCTGTTATTGGCACATCCTACTCAAGGAACTATCGAAGTAATGTATGCACTTCAAAAAAGTGGACAAGTTGATTTCAGTACAATGAAATTATCAGGTGTATATCACAAAGATGAAGCTTATGATTATTCTCAATCATCCAAAATGCTTGATACCATAAGTTGTTTCAAAATGGATCTGATAAGAGTGACTGACACCTTATTTTTGGATAGTTTATATTGTAAAAATAAATGCAGCGCCACCTTTAACGAGTTATTTACAAACAGTGATGGTATTATATTTTTTGGTGGCCCAGATATCCCACCAGCAATGTATAATGAAAAACCGCATCCAAGAACTGAAGTTACTGATCCCTACCGTCACTATTTTGAAGCGTCCTTTTTATTTCATCTACTAGGTGGATATCAGGATGCAACCTTCAAACCTCTGTTGGATGCCAAACAAGATTATTTCATCCTGGGTATCTGCCTGGGTATGCAAACCATGAATGTAGCCACTGGAGGAACAATTATTCAGGATATTCCTTCTGAAATTTTCAATAGCAGTGAAAAAAAGGGCTTATCCAACCTTTCCAATGAAGAGATTCATCGAAACTATTATCCTCATTCTACTGGCCAAAAAAAATTGGCAGGATCACACTTTCACCGAATTCAGTTTAAAGACTATTTTTTCGTAGACTTATTAGACATTGATGCTACAGAAAAACCACAAATAAACAGCTATCACCATCAGGCAGTTGAAAAACTTGGTAAAGGCTTTAAGGTTGGAGCCACCTCGTTGGATGAGAAGATAATCGAAGGTATGTTCCATTCATACTACCCTAATGTTATGGCCGTGCAATTTCATCCCGAACGGGCACAGTTCTTTTTAAAAACCAGGAAATTTCAATTTGTACCCAATGGTCCGCAAAAATCATTAAACAAATGGATTGATGAGGACAGCATGGAGTTTCATTATAAATTCTGGAAAGCTATCAATGCTATCCTAAACGAGAGTTTATAATAAAATGATTTCTTATGTCAGATTTACAACTGATAGATAAACTGAATAGTAAACTCAGAAATCCTTTAAAAGAGCATAAAAAATTAACATGGTTTTTAAAAGGTTATCAATTAGATGAAGATGATCAGGTAACACACCTGAATGTTTTTAAATCAGGTTTCGGGAATGATATACCGGAAGAGATTTTCCAATTTAAACATTTAAAACAGTTGGATCTTAGGGAAAACAACATTTCATCAATACCTGAAAAAATAAGTCAATTAGAAGAATTAAAAATTCTTGATATCAGACTTAATCAATTAACCGATTTACCATTCGAACTGGCTCAGCTTTTTAATTTAGAAAAGCTTTATCTGGCAAACAACCGCTTTGAAAACATTCCAAAGGTGATTTCAAATTTGGAATCGCTGTGGTTAATTGATTTCAGTGAAAACAGTATTACCAGCAGATGTGAGCTTCTGTTACAGGCTGAAATGCTAACCAATATTTATCTAAAAGATAACAAAATAGTTGAGTTCCCCTTTAACATGATTGAAGGATATATCGATGAACTTGTTCTAATGGATAATCCTCACAAAATTGTTGAGGGGTTCACACACGAATTAATCAACAAGCTTATTTTGTAAGGTCATAGTACATACAATGGCAGAATCAAAAACACCTAATTAAATTCTTACTACTTTTGCAAAAAATTTAGTTATGCAATTCAACGATACTATTTGTGCAATTTCAACTGCCCAAGGCATGGGAGCCATTGCCGTTATTCGTTTATCTGGTCCAAAAAGCTTTTCCATTTGTCAAGATATTTTTGAACCTGCCAAAGAAGGTAAAGTTTTAGCCAATCAAAAAGCAAACACCATTCACTTTGGAACCATTAAAGACGAAGAAACAAGTATCGACGAAGTACTTATCAGCTTATTTAAAGATCCTCATTCCTTTACCGGTGAAGACATAACTGAGATTGCTTGTCATGGATCACCCTATATTCAGCAACAGATTCTTCAATTATTAATCAGACATGGTGCGCGATTAGCCAAACCAGGCGAATTTACGCAACGTGCCTTTTTAAATGGTAAGATGGACTTAAGTCAGGCTGAAGCAGTTGCCGACTTGATTGCCTCCAGAAGTGAAGCTGCACGACGAGTGGCTTTGCAACAGATGCGGGGAGGTTTCTCAAATGAGTTAATCAATCTAAGAGCACAATTATTAAATTTTATCTCTTTGGTTGAGTTAGAGCTAGACTTCAGCGAAGAAGATGTTGAATTTGCCAATCGTGATGAACTAACTAAACTGGTAACAAATATTTCCACCTTACTGACAAAACTGATAAAATCGTTTTCTTTAGGTAACGTTATTAAAAATGGTATTCCGGTTGCCATTGTTGGTCATACCAATGCCGGTAAATCAACCTTGCTGAACACTTTACTGCAGGAAGAGAAAGCCATTGTTTCTGATATTCACGGCACAACCCGCGATGTTATTGAAGACACCATAAACATTGAAGGCATCACCTTCCGTTTTATTGACACAGCCGGAATAAGGGACACTGCTGATAAAATTGAATCTCTGGGAATTGAAAGAACCTACAATAAGATCAGTAAGGCACAGATAGTACTTCTGATGCTCGACGTGAACGATCCGGATGATAAGATTCATGAAGCCATTGATAATGTTAAAAGCAGGATGAATGAAAGTCAGCAATTAATTGTTGTGGTAAATAAAACAGACCTGCTTGAAGATATTGTTGTTGAGAATCGCTTCCACGAAACCTCATTCCGGGAACTAACAGGTACGGATGCTATTGTGCCCATCTCGGCTAAACTTCATACCAATATTGACGAGTTAACCTCAGAATTACTTAAGACAGTTAATCTTACGGCATTGGACAATGACGAAGTTATTGTTACCAACGCCCGTCACTACGAAGCTCTTCAAAATTCATATGAAGCCATCTTAAGAGTTTCGGAAGGTTTATCATCTGGTATCAGTGGTGACTTTTTAGCACAGGATATCAGAGAAGTATTGCATTACTTAGGTGAAATAACTGGTCAGATCAACACTGATGAAATATTGGGTAATATCTTTAAGAATTTCTGTATCGGAAAGTAAATAGCCATTTTTCGGAATCAAACAAAAAGTCAAATAGAGTAAAATAAAACACAACCAAAGGAATATAAATCACTATATACATGACAATTAAATACAATAACAATAAATAGTGTCGCATATAAAATGATTAATTACTTTTCGTTCACTTGACTTTTATTTTACAATTCTTTACCATATTTTTACAACTCTCATCGTAAAAGTTGTAAAGAATGAAAATTAGTCTTAGAAAAAGAAAGCTAAAGAATGGAAAAACTAGTTTATTCCTTGAATACTATAAGGGATACACAAAAGATGAAAACGGTAAAATCAAGCACAATAGGGAGTTCGAAAACCTTAACTTAACTATTTTTGACAAGCCAAAAACTCTGACCGAAAAACAGGATAACAAAGACACACTTACTTTAGCTGAGAAAATAAAGACTAAAAAACAGGCTGAATTTGATTCCGGGAAATATGGATTTCAAAGCAATTCAAAAATTAATGCCAATTTTATTGAATATTTCAAACAACTTACTGACGAACGCTTTGAAAGCAAAGGTAATCATGGTAATTGGGATAGCTGCTACAAACATTTAACAAATTACTTCGGCATTAAGCTTCTATTTAAAGATTTTACCGATGAAAAAATTAAGGCCTTTAAGGAATATCTGGATAAAGAAGCGATAACTCCTCAAGGCAAGAAATTATCTCCCAATACCAAATTATCCTATTTTGCAAAAGTTAAAGCTGCATTAAATCAAGCTTTTGAAGATCGAATTATCTATGACAATCCAGGAAAACGAGTAAAAGGTTTTCCTAAAGCAGAAGTTGAACGTCCCTATTTAACTCATAGTGAAGTTCAAAAATTGGCAAAAGCAGAATGTCGTATCCCAAGTATCAAAAAAGCTTTTTTATTTGCATGCCTAACCGGTTTAAGATATTCTGATATTGAAAAGCTAACCTGGAAGGAAGTTCGGGAGAATGAAGATGAATTAAGAATTGTTTTTACTCAAAAAAAAACTGATGGTTTAGAGTACCTATATATTAGCCAAAATGCTAGAGATTTACTTGGAGAAAGAGGAGCGCCAGAAGAAATAGTAATTCCAAACCTAAAATATACCGCCCAGACTACAAATATCTTAATGAAGTGGGCTTATAAAGCTGGCATTTACAAGGAGTTTACATTCCATTCGAGCCGGCATACAAATGCTGTACTTATGCTTGAAAACGGAGCGGACATTTATACTGTGTCAAAAAGACTTGGCCATAAAGAAATTAGGACAACTGAAATCTATGCCAAGATTGTTGATCAAAAGAACAAAGAAGCTGCCAATATTATTCCAACCATCACTCTTTAATAAATATGAAATCAATATATAGTAAACTCTTTACAAAGCCCAATATTGAAAATAATTTAAAAGTTCAGCATAACGTAAAAACATACAAAGAGTTTTTTTATCACCACAACACAAACCAAGATTACAATAGTCAACTTGAAATTAATACACTTTTAGCTCAACTTAGAGTTGAAATAGAGAATTTTGTATTGCATTACTGTGATTTATCCAAACACGAACCTATCTCTCCAATAAATTTAAATGAAACACAATTCGACATCCTTTTTAATGACTTCAAAAATAAAGTTCTTGCAAATTGTGAGAACAATAAACTATATCAATGGCTAAGTCTAAATATACAGTCACATTTCAGCACAACAATTGAAATATTAAAAAGACATGCTAAACGACAATTCATTAATCTTCTCTCTTCAAGTCATGTTTGGGTTGATACTTATAAAAGCGATGCTATTTTTAAGTATACTTTTATTGACATCCTCGAGAATAAAATTTGTAATAAGAAGGTGGAAAATTTTTCATTTAATTTCTGCAGTAACATACTAAAACATGCAAAATCAGATGATTTATTTCTTACGACCACTAATAATTACATCTCAATTGGTTACCAGACGATGTTTCAGTGTTTCGCCACAGATATACACTTATTACCATTTCCCACGCGCTTAAGTTGTATCAGAGAATTAGAAAAAAGAATTTCATCACAAAAGCACATTGATCTTATCAATGAAACAAAAGGTGCCTCTATTTATAAATTAGCTAGATTCTATCAGTTATTTTTAAGTGAACTCAAAAACCTACCTGCACCTTTAAAATTTACTTATAGAAGTAAAGGTGATTTATCTGTATTTAGAAAGATATGTAGTTATTTTAACCGAAGACATAAATTATTTAATTGTAGTGTAGATGATTTAATTGATCTAATATCCAGTGATTCTAAGTTGGGAACTACATTCTCTGTCTCAAAAGAAAAGGAAAGTACTTTTTTTCTTTTTATCCATATTTTATCAAAGGAATGCATAACTGGAAAAATTCACCCTGTTATTAGAGATCGCTTTGTTTTTGATGAAATCAATCCAAATTTATCAGACAATGGCTTAGCTGCTAAAAAGAAGAACAGGTTGAAAGTCTACTCTGACGATGAAATTGAACTTATACATAAACAAGCATTGTCATAGTACAAATAACTTTCCACTAATATCAAAACACTATATACTTGACAATCTAAACCTTACTAAACTTTTCATTGTCATACTTGCGATATGAACTTCTTTGATTTGATATGTTTTCGTTGGTTTGCAATGTTCATTAATAAATGATACTAGCGCTGGTATCCATGTATAATCATTAATTTAAATAACATGGATCATTACGAAAACATAAATGATCGATTAACTAAAATCGAAAAGCTATTACTATCGCAGAAAAAATCGATGTCCTTTAATGATGTTGTAGAATACACAGGATTCAAACCCTCTTACCTCTACAAGCTAACAAGCACATATTCAATTCCATACAGCAAACCAGGAGGAGGAAAATTATTCTTCGATAAAGATGAAATTGACAGATGGCTCCTGGAAACCAACCGAGTACGAACAGAGAGCGATCTTGATCAAGAAGCATCTGATTTCTTATTGCGTAATAGAAAGTAGCGCAACAAAAAAAGCGTTGCCTCCACACAACGCTAATCAATCTTTTTTAATCAATTATTTCACAAAAATATGGATATACATCCATATAATCAACCAAACTATGGAAGGTTGGATAAAATTACATCGAAATATCATGGAACACTGGCTATATATGTCAAATGAACCTTTTACGAGGCGAGATGCTTGGATACATCTCTTGTTAACAGTTAACCATCAGGACATAGAGGTACCTATAGGTGATAGTATATACGTTTGCAAAAGAGGCCAAAGTATCAGATCCCTAAAGACCTATTCTAAAGATTTTAATTGGTCAAAATCTAGAGTTAACCGTTTTTTCAAACTACTTGAACAGCAGAACATGATTGAAATAGAAGGACTACCCAAAACGACACGGATAACCATCTGTAATTATGACAGATACCAAGGAAACCGAAACACAGATGAAACGCCCATGATCGTAAAGCGAAACAACCGTGAAACGCTCGTGAAACCAAACAAGAATGAGAAGAATGAAAAAGAAGAAAATAATAGAGATACCAAATTTTTAAAACCCAATAAAAATGATGATGAATTCTATGTTGAACTCTAAATCGAATGATTGCATAAAAATCATTGAAGCGACAGGAAAAAAGAAAGTTGCTAGCTTCCATCTAAATGAAATTGATATAAAAGTTTATAGAATGGTTTATGCTTATCTTTTTCATTACTATGATTTCGAAAATTATCACCCCACTTACTCCTTAAGCAAAGGTTTATTAATTACTGGGAATATTGGTGTTGGTAAAAGTTATATGATGCAAATATTTCAAGAGATAGCACGTAAAATTAGTTCCTATAAGATCGTAAAACAATCGACGTTGCTGGTAAATTCTCTCAAATAGGTTTTGAAACCATTACAAATCATAGTGACAGATGCTTTGCAATCGAAAATGGCATTCCAAACCGAAATAAGCCATTTATAGTTTGTTATGATGACTTAAAGATCATAACCGGCAAAATTTTTATGAATCTCAACCATTGGAATATCTGATGAAATATCCTTGGTTTCAAATGCACTTTTTTGCTTTACAGCCTCACCAAATTGATTGTAATATATTATTTTAACAGGATGAATATAACCTTTATCGTCAGTTAAAGCATTGGATATCTCAAGGTTAGTTGCATTGCTTTTAAGCAATGATTGGGGTTCAATCAACGCAGTATTAAGTTTAAAGTTTTTATTAACGAATACTTCATCTAAAAACAGGAGTTGTTTTGATAATGATACTATCATTATTGACCTCTACAAAAACAACTTTTTGCAGCAATCCGAGAGTATCTATATCCAGCACTATAATATTACCTGGAACAATAGGTGAAGTATTATCATTTAAAACCACTTCTGTTCCAATCCCTTCATTATAGGAGTTAACGTGATATTCATAAGCAGAAATATCGAACCAGGCATCACTAATGCCGGTTTCATCAACTTGTTCCTCATTCAAATTAAATACATGACTCTTTGATGAGGCAATTGTATCATTTAACGGAAAGGTATAATAATTTGATTTAAATACGGAAACTCTTATACTATCCCCAATATTAAAATAACTTCGATCATTGCTTTTATCTGAATAAGATTTTGATAAATTATTAATCCAATTTGAAGTGCCTACCTTAGATAAATTAAAACTTTCATTATGCTCAGAGCCAAATACTCTAATCGCGATTGCATAATCATTGTTAAAAATTTTCACCACATATATTTTGTGATGGGGAATAGCTAATTCAAACACATTATTAACATTAGCTTTTCCGTTTTGTATAAATATCAGCTTACCTTCAATATCATAAACAGCAATTGTAAATTCATTTGTTGCTATCTGATTTTTTAACTTTAAAACCCCTGCTGTGTTACTAATTAACTGCCAATACTTATTATTATCTGATAATATGCTATTTATACCAATAAATTTATTTGTATTTAAGTCTATTACATATGTAGTTGTATTGGGTAGCTCACTATGTACGAAACTTAATTTAGTAGTTAAGTTTTCAATTAATATTGAATCTAAATTTTGTTTTTCTCCATCTATTTCGGCACTTATTGTATAAATAAACTCATTCTCTTGAGCGCATATAACCGACGTCAACAAGGATATTGTCAAAATAATAAAAACCAGTTTCATTGTGCAGAAATTCATTTAAAACATTTCGAAATCAATAGAATTTGATCACATATAGCATATCAAAGTCAGGCTCGACAATAGCGATGTGCAAATATCATACTATTATTATCTGATGTCAATCTATTTTATTGCTGTTAAATCCAATAGATTATAGAGCTTCTAGAACTCACGCATTATCACAAAGAAGAAATTGTTTAAGTAGGTTATACTAAAAACATGTTATACAATATTTAACAACCTTAGTACTTATTATGAATGATATAAAATGGCTGAAAGGTCAAATTTTGATTATACTCCCAGAAAAACATTGTGTCACAGAGCCATTCTTATCCTCCTATTTACCTCATAAATCCTAAAATCATCTGGATTTGCAAGTGCTTCTCTAGCATCAATACGATTGCGTTTATTGGCATACCATTTATTGTATCTTTCAATAGCACACATTTTACATCTACATCTTAATGAATGGTTTTTACTAAGAGCATTTGTCGAAGCATATTTCCAATCAAATAAATCTCAAAGCTTTTTACGTTTTTGAGCATGAAGTCTGTCTTTTAGTTTTCGCATATTAATTTGGTTTTTCTATTCTTTATTATCCAAATCCTGCCTTCTTAGCTCTTCATCAAATTCAGCTGCACTCTCCTCTTTATAACCGACAAAGGTCATTTCCCAAAGAATATGTACCAATGTATCTAGCTCTCCATAATACTTGAATGCTTCTTCTGAAACCTCCATCCCCAGCCATTCAGGCCATTGAGTAATCATCAATGAGTAAGTCATTTTATTTTCTTCTTCATCTTCAGGATTTGTTTTACATCCATTTACATGAGCATACTCCACTTCATCACAATCTTCCTTGATAGGAGTTACCAAAATTGTCATAATGGATTCCAGAGGAGCTAATGATTGTAATCTGGCGAATGCCTTTTTGAATCCCTCTAAATCCTTTTCCTGATCAGGATAAAGTTCTGGAAGGCGAACTTCCAGTTCCGACCACTGAAATTGTTTAATTAATTCAAATAGTTTCATTTCTTAGAATTTATTTAATAATCATGCAAATATCCCCCACTCAATTCTATTCAAGCAAAAATCTACTTGCTTTGTTCCTTCAACAGTACAAAGCATCTCGATAGGCTTAGGACCTCCTAACGCAATATTCTTACAAAATAGCCAATGTGAAAACTTGGATTTATCTCCAAAGGTTGATTTCCCTTTGTTTATCAAATTACAAATCACTACTGATCGATCTTTGCACTTGGCCGAAACCTTTTGCGGTTCTTTTAGATATCGATACAATGAAGAAGTGCTAATTTGTAAAATATTAGCATATTCTTTTCTGCATATTCCTAGAGAGAATGCTTCTTCTGATATTGATTTAAAATCTTTCATGACTATTACCATTCTTCATTTCCAACCGGACCTCCAAAATCAATTTCATCATGAAGGGTAGTCGGATCAATGTTATCTATCATTTTTTCTTGAGGAGTTTCACCGTCCAAAGCATCCAGATAAGCTTCTTTAAATGATTTTGTATCATAATCAGATTGCTCCGAAGTATAAAATTTATCGAATCTTGTATAATCAATCACTCCGGTATTTTCATCGACATAATAGTCAAAATAATAGCATGATACATATTCTACTTCAACGCTTCTAAAATTTCTTTGAACTACTTCATATATCTGGTTAACATCTTCTCCGTTGCGATTCTTAACCATTTTATGCGGAAGAGGAACAACTAAAACGCCCCGTTTCCTTTGAAGCATTGCTAACTTATCACCAACCTTAAGATCATATCTCTTAATTATTTCATCCGGTAGCGGTAAATAATTGTTGGCATTGTCATTTTTTTCAATTGTTATAATCATTGGTATTTGGATTAGATTAAGAATGAAGGGAGGCCGTTGCCTCCCGAAAAAACCAAAAAGTTGAAGACTTGGCCTTCATGAAATATCATAATTCTCAAAACCTAATAGCCATTTCGGTGATGGATGTTTTTCAATTCCCACATTTCCAATCTTTAAGACAGAATCAAAATAATACCTGGCAATCTCTGATTGAAAGGAATGATAGCGACGTGTATAATTATCCAGTATTTTGCCTTCTGCTTTAAATTTGTCTCCTAACATCTGGCAATTGTGAATAACAGAATTAGCTGCATAAACCCTATTATCAGTTTTTGCATAAAACTGAGTCGCATTTCTAACTGTTCTCCATATAATATTATAAACCTGGCCAACTGAATAGTCTTCCAATAGTTTACTAATTATCTGATTGACTATTTCACCCTGTCTAAGATGGAATCCACATTCCTCCATCTCATTAATCAACAATTCTTTGCATTCCCCAACTGCTATTTTCTTCCATAATTCAAACTGTTCCTGGATAGTTCCTTCAAGCCGTTTTTGTGGAAATAAAAGTTCCTGTGCAACATCTGTTGCTATTTCAATATCCATTAATTCCGGGGTACGATCTGTAAAACCAAGTCTTGACATTACTTCTCTGGTCATTTCAGGAAGTGGGTAAAACTTTACATTGTTTAAACGCCATCCCTGAATAGTTGATAAGTCCTCAGATAAGCTATTAGCAACAAGGCTTCCTAAGAAGACCTTACTTTCATAATCCAAAGATGAATAAGTTTGTCTTGTGATCGTGTAATTTTCATATGGATCTAGTTCGGTAGTATTCTCATCAAAATAGAATCCAAATGAATTCCAAGCATTAGATCGCCATAATTTTTCTTTCTCATTTTTTACCGGATCAAAATCAGAATACAGATAATTTTTACATTCCGGACAATAAGGAATTGAATACTTATTACGTGCCAAATGATCCTTCCATGAAACGGTCAGGCAATCAGGACAGATAAAATCGTGGCAAATGATTGGTGAAAGATGAGTTCGAAATGTATTTACACTGATTGGTTTGAGCTCAAACTTTTTAATGAGATCCAATATCTTGATCTCTTGACCATCATAAAGAGTTAGAATCTCATCAAGTGTATCCTTGCTTAATCCATCAAAGTAGTCAGAAATACTTGGTTGAATAATTTTGAAATCTTCCATAGGCCTGTTCCTTTGTGACAGCCCTATAAAAAGGTGGGCATGCCCTTTGCTATATTTAGCCTCAGAAGGTACCGCCAAGCACCAGAGTACACTAAACAAGCGAAAGGAACACACCCATATAGGATGCGTTCACTTCCTGACTTCTCGTACTCTTCTAAATTGGCGGTTTTTCTGAGGAGAAGCGTCAGTAACGCAATAATGTTTTCTAATATGTCCAGTCAAAATTAATAAAAGCTAATGAGCAAATGATTATTTTAGGGCATTAGTTTTTAAACGATTTATTTCTTCCCTTATGAAAGTGCAATATTGTTCTGATTTACATTTAGAATTTGCTCAAAACAGTTTATTTCTGCATAAGAATCCCATAAAACCGGTTGGTGATATATTGATTCTGGCCGGGGATATTACTTATTGGGGGAAGAAACACTTTACACATTGGTTCTTCGATTATGTATCCGATCATTTTAAGAAGGTGTACTATATACCGGGTAACCATGAGTTTTATACAGGAAAGGATTTAAGAATATTAGACAAACCATTTTACGAAGGCATAAGGGAGAATGTATATCTTGTAAATAGCAAGGTAATAACAGTTGATGATGTTGATTTCTTCTTTACTGTACTTTGGTCGCATATACCTGAGTCGAAATCCTTATTTGTAGAACATGGAGTTGGTGATTTTCATCAAATCAAGTATAAAGGCAAAAGGCTTGATTATAAGATATTCAATCAACATCATGAAAAGAGTCTGGAATTTTTAAAGATATCAATTCCAGAATCAACAGCGAAAAAGAAGGTAGTTGCCACACATCATATTCCAACACAAATATGTAATCCAGAGTGTTATCGTAATTCCAATATCAATCCTGCATTTGTTTCTGAGCAATATTCATTAATACATGATTGGAAAATTGATTACTGGATCTATGTTCATCACCACGCCAATATGCCAGAAACCAATATTAATGGAACTAAGCTTGTTACAAATCAATTAGGATATGTGGATTTAGGTGAACATCATAGTTACAGGCATGCTGCTTGGTTTGATATTCAATAAAAGTTAAAAGAATAATAAGTTTCTAACTTAGCCAAAAAGACGAACATATACTTTCGCAGATAAGATTGTGAACTAATACTTTATTTAAATGACAGCTTGCAAAAAACTAACTATTATCCAAGAAGAAGTTCGATTAAAAGAATTCTTAAAATCGAGTAATGTAACAAAACAGAGTATTATGAATGCTTTTGATACTGCTGAGGAACAGGTTTTGGAACAGCTTTTAATGCAATTATTAAACAGGAAGCCATCAAAAGAAGATTATGAAATGTTATCATTTGAAGAATACAAGAATGAAGATGAAACTGGGAAATTTATTTTCTTCTGTGAAGTCAAAATTGGAAAGCTTTTAATGGGTGGTACGATGGATTATCTTGAGTGTTTGTTGTCCGGAGAAGGTATAATTGTTAGTTTTTATCCTGTGGAAATCGACGAATAGTAATGTTGTCTTGCCATCTAAGTTTTACTCCTAACTCCACTTACTAATTAGGAATGATTGATAAATAAAGTTGGTCAGGGGATTAGTCCTTTAAAAACAATCAAATCTTACAACCAAATCTCTATCTATTTTTTCTACTAGCGATACTTAGTCGAAGTCTTCAATATCAATTCAGCTTGTTTATTGGAGCAACATTATATAACTCACTATCTGAGTGTATATTATATTTTTTGAACTTCACCATACTTAATTATCTCAATCTACTCAAAATAAAACTAAGCTTGTTACCAATCAACTGGATTTTCAATTGAGCTAAACACCTAAACAATTATCTAAAAGAAAACTCCTTAATTTCATATAAGTTTTATAAATTAGCTTCTTGGTTAAAAAAATGCACATAATTTGCGTATTATGACACAAAGAAAGCAAATAAATAGGTTGAAAATTGTTCTTGCAGAGCAGAATAGAACAAACAAATGGTTGGCTGAACAATTGGGCAAAAGCCTTACTACTGTATCGCGTTGGTGTACCAATGAAACACAGCCGGGTATTGAAACCATGATTGAAATTGCAGAGAAATTGAATGTTGATGCCAGGGAACTGATAGTATCAACCAAACAGGATAAATAACAGGAAATAAACAATGCCAACATTAAATTGGATAGGAAAAGATAAGGTGATAAACCACCACATGGATGTTCCTTACAGAATATTAGAACACTCCTATGGTTTCGACAATGGAAAACAAACCAAAAAAGAAACCAATAGCGGTAATAAAATAATTCATGGAGATAATCTTGAAGCACTAAAAGCTCTTTTGCCTGAATATGAGGGAAAGGTTAAGTGTATTTACATTGACCCTCCATATAATACAGGTAAGGATGAATGGAAATATAGTGATAAAGTTGACCATCCAAAAATAAAGGAATGGCTAAATAAAGTAGTTGGAAAGGAAGGAGAAGACTTATCTCGTCATGATAAGTGGTTATGCATGATGTTTCCAAGGATTAAATTGCTTTACAAGCTACTAGATAAAGATGGAATCATATTTATATCAATAGATAATAATGAGTTGTATAACTTAAAGTTAGTATTGGATGAAATATTTGGAGCTTCAAATTTTGTAGGAAATATTATTTGGAAAAATGCCACAGATAATAATCCAACACAGATTGCAGATGAACATGAATACCTACTTTGTTATTCAAAAAGTAAGAAATGGATTGAATCTGAGTGGAAGTCTCCAAATTTAGATGTTAAAGATAAGTTATTGGAGGTAGGACAAGATTTCATCAATAAATTTCCAAATGATATTGAGACTCTTCAGAAGGAATACACGAAATGGTTTTCAAAAAACAAAGCATATTTATGGCCTTTTGATAGATATAAGTACATTGATTATGGAGGAATTTATACTGGTAGTCAAAGTGTTCATAACCCGGGAAAGGAAGGTTACAGATATGATATAATTCATCCTATCACAAAAAAACCTTGTAAAGAACCTTTAATGGGGTATCGTTTCCCAGAAGATACAATGACTAATTTGCTTGATTCCAAAAAAATCCTTTTTGGTGACGATGAATCAAAAATTATAGAATTAAAGCTATATGCACATGAATATAGGGCAAAACTTCCAAGTGTCATTGAATTAGATGGTAGAAAAGGTGCTTATACATTGAAGGATATTTTTACTCAAGCTAAAACACCTTTTAAAAATCCAAAAACAACAGAACTTTTAGAAGAGATATTATCCTTTGTTACAAAGGATAACGATATTATACTTGATTCATTTGCTGGTTCAGGAACCTCTGCCCACGCCATACTAAACTTGAACAAGCAAGATAGCTGTAATAGAAAGTACATTTTAATAGAAATGGAAAATTATGCTGATTCTTTAACTGCACAAAGGATTAAGAATGTTACAACGGGGTATGGAAAAGGAAATAAAAAAGTTGATGGAATAGAAAACAGCTTCGACTTCTACGAATTAGGCAAACCTTTATTCCTAGATAATGAAATGCTAAACGAAGAAGTTGGTTTAGATAAAATCCGTGAGTATGTATGGTTTTCCGAAACTCGTAAACCCTACGAGAAAGTGAACGAAAAGGAGGAACACTTATTAGGAGTGGCTAATTCATCGGCTTTCTACTTTTATTATTACAAAGATGAGCTAACAACTTTAGATGATAGCTTTTTGCGTAAACTAAAAACTAAGGCAGAGCAATATATTATTTATGCAGACAATTGTGTTTTAGACAATAGTTTAATGCAGAAATACCATATAACATTTAAGAAAATCCCAAGGGATATAACACGATTTTAACCTGATTACTATGATAGAATATATAGAAATACAAGGCTTTAAATCTGTAAAAAACATGCAGTTGGAACTAAAACCCATCAATGTTTTTATAGGTAGCAATGGTGCAGGTAAAAGTAACTTTGTGTCTTTCTTTAAAATGGTTCATGCTATTTTCAATCAGCATCTACAACGATATGTAATTGAAGAAAAAGCAGACAACATCCTCCATTTTGGTAGAAAGATGACTGAAACCATGTACGGTAAAATGATATTTACCGAAGATGCACAAAATAACAATGCCTATTGGTTTAACCTGGCTCAAACCAAAGAGGGAGGCTTGTTTATAAAAGAAGAAGGTTCCGGTTACAATGTTAACCGTGATAACGATTATCAAAACTATTTTACAGAATCAAATGTCGAAGAAACATCAGTTACTCGTGATGGTTCTTATAGAAATAATTATCTGAAAAGATACTTATCAAACATTCAGATATATCACTTTCACGATACTTCGGCAACCTCAATGCTTCGCCGTGAATGCGATATAAACGATAATGATTACTTAAAAACAGATGGAAGAAACCTTCCTGCCTTTTTGTATTATTTACAGGAAGAACATCCGAAATTATACAAGCGCATAGAAAAAACTATAAAATCAATAGCACCGTATATTGATAAGTTTATACTTCAACCCAAAAAGTTGAATAAAGATGAAATTGAATTAAGATGGGTAGAAAAGGGCGACCCAAATTCAAATTTTAATGCTTACCAGTTTTCGGATGGAACATTACGTTTTATTGCTTTAGCTACTGTGCTTATGCAACCTGAACCGCCAAAAGTAATTGTGATTGATGAGCCGGAATTAGGTTTGCATCCACAAGCTATTCAAAAGCTGGCTGCTTTAATTGATGCAGCGTCAGAAAAAACTCAATTGATTTTATCTACCCAATCCGTGAATTTGGTTAACTGCTTTCATCCGGAGGATATAGTTACCGTTGACAGAAGTGTTGAAGAAAACCAATCGGTTTTTAATCGCTTAAATTCAACCGACCTACAACTGTGGCTTAATGACCATACATTAGGGGAACTTTGGGAACGTAACATTATTAACTCAGCTCAACCTTTTGCCAAATGACAAGAATAACGATAATAGGTGAAGGGCAAACAGAGCAAGCCTTTTGCAACGATGTATTAAGTCCGCTTTTAATTGAGAAAAACATATACCCTCATAATGCAATAATTACCAAATCAGGTGGCGGTATAGTATCATGGGCTGCATTAAAAAAAGAGATTAGTAATTATTTAAAGCACGACCCTAATTTAATTGTCACCACACTCATTGATTATTATGGATTGAAAAAAGAACATGGTTTTCCGAAATGGGATGAAGCACATACCAAAGTTGACAGGGCTGAACGCATGAGCAATTTAGAACAAGGTATGTTGGAAGATATTGAAGAAAACCTCAGAAACAGGTTCATTCCTTATATTCAACTACATGAGTTTGAAGGTTTGCTTTTTAGCAAAATTGAAGCTTTTGATGAGTGCTTTGAAGAAAATGAGTTCAACGACTACAATTATTTAGTGGAAACAACCAATACAGACAATCCTGAAAATATAAATGATGGAGCTACAACAGCACCATCAAAAAGGCTAAAACGGATTATAAAAGGCTATAAAAAACCTTTATATGGCTCAATGATAGCAGAAGAAATTGGTTTGAGAACCATTAGGGATAAATGCCCTCGCTTTAATAAATGGATTGAAAAATTATTGGCATTAGAAGAATAACGATTTAACGATTTTTAAAAGTGGAATTAAAACCATATCAACAGCAAGTAATAAACGACCTCGATAAGTTTCTTGAATATGTTAATACTTATCAGGATTCAGCTAAAGCTTTTAATCAGTTTTGGGAAGATAAAGTTGGTAAATACCAGGTTAAGCTCGATGGTTCGTTTTCAGGAATGAAACCATACAAAAACAATATTCCGGGAGCTACTCACATAGCTGTAAAAGTGCCTACTGCCGGAGGGAAAACTTTTATTGCCTGTAACGCATTGTCTTCTATTTTTAAATCGTTCGATGCCTCAAAGCCTAAAGCGGTTGTTTGGTTAGTTCCCTGGTCGAACCTGTTACAACAAACCGTTGGTCATTTATCGAACCCTACTCATCCATACAGAGAAAAGCTAAACGCTTTATTTGGAAACCGTGTAGAGGTATTGGAAAAAGAGCAATTGCTTCAAGGTGCTGGATTCAACCCTACTTCGGTTCAGGAACAACTAAATATTTTCGTTTTCAACTTTAGTAGTATCCGTATTAATTCAAGAAAGAAGGACGACCGTAAAGTTTATGAGCAAAACGGAGCTTTAGAGCAATTCCGTGGCTTTGTAGATAATGACCTGGTTATTGAAGATACGGATGAAACAGCACTTATAAATGTAATCCGTTCCTTAAATCCGGTGGTAGTGGTTGATGAAAGCCATAATGCCGAAAGTGATTTAAGTGTTGAAATGCTAAACAACCTGAATCCTTCGTTTGTATTGGATTTAACAGCTACGCCAAAAGAGAACAGCAATATCATAAGCTTTGTAAATGCTATGGCTCTTAAAAAAGAACACATGGTAAAGCTGCCTGTTATTGTTTACAATCATCATAAAAAAGAAGAAGTAATCACAAGTGCTTTACACCTCCAAAGGCAATTGGAATTGCTTGCTTTAGAGGAAGAAAAAGTAACAGGTAAATACATCAGACCTATCATACTTTTTCAGGCACAATCGAACATTAAAGGCAAAGACAATACCACCTATATTCATATTAAAGAGCAACTCACCAAACTGAAAATACCCGAAGAACAAATTAAGATTAAGGTTAGTGGTTTAGATGAGTTAAAAGGTATTGACTTAATGGCAAAAGACTGTGAAGTCAGATACATCATTACCGTTAATGCTTTAAAAGAAGGTTGGGATTGCCCCAATGCCTATATTTTGGCATCATTAGCCGATAAATCATCAGCTGTAGATGTGGAGCAGATATTAGGCAGGGTTTTACGTCAACCTTATGTCACCAAGCATCAAACACCACTTCTTAACCTGTCTTTCGTACTATCGGCAAGCTCAAAGTTCCAAGACACTTTGGATAATATTGTTAAAGCGTTGCAAGAATCCGGCTTTAGTAAGGATGATTATTATGCCGAAGAACAACCGGAAGCAGAATTATCGGACAATGAAGTGTTGCAAAACGAATTATTCGGAGAATCAGAACCAAAACAGACCGATGACGAGACACCGAGAGCTGTTGACGAAATTGAGGTTGATGAGATTGACTTTAATCCCGAAACAGAATTAACGCCTGACCAAATTGGTAACACCAACGATATTGTAAAGCAAATCACTCAAAAAGGAGAAAGTGAAGGAAAATCCTTTGAGCAAAAAGCCGAATCATATACCGAAGATAATACCGACTATTTATTACGAGAAATGGGTAAAGAACCGAAAAAATATAAGATTGAGGAACCTTTTGTTGATGTAGTAACCGATATTGAGATACCACAATTCTATCGCAAAGTTCCAAACGATGAGCTTCACGATACAATTATATTTGAAGAGCTTACACAAAAAGAGCAACTATTAAATCGGAATAGTCTTTTAAAAGGATTTAAGCTTGCTTCAAAAAGTACCGAGATTAATTTTGATGATACGGCTACTGAAGTTTTTCAGGTTGATTACAATGAAACAAAGCATACTGCTACCATGCAGAAACTTTCAACCAGGGCAAAATCAATCTTGGTAGATACCATCCTGGCCAAACCGAAAGAAACACAGATAAAAGAGATTACTTCCCTTATTGTGCGAAAGCTGGGCGACATGACCCCCATCTCACATGAAGATATTACTAAGTATGTTTCTCGTGTTTTTGAGGATTTGAACAACGACCAGATTAGAGATATAATCAATAATGAGTTCTTGTATATCCGAAAAATAAAGGATAAAGTTAAGGAATTGGAAAACGACTATGCCAAAGAGCAATTTCAGTTATTGCTTGACACCAATAATATAATGGTTAAGCCTAGTTTTAAATTTCCTCCGGAATTAACACATATTAACCTGTGTAGCCCAATCAATAAATCATTATACGAGCGAGAAGCATCGGTTAATAATTTTGAGCAAAAGGTAATTATGGATATTGCCTCTTTGGAGAATGTGTTATTCTGGCACCGAAACCTTGAAAAAGGAAAAGGATTTGCCCTGAACGGTTTTAAAAACGACCACTACCCTGATTTCATTATCTATACACAAAACGGCAACCTAATTCTTATTGAAACCAAAGGTGACCATTTAGATAACGATGACAGCAGAGCCAAAAACTTGTTGGGTAAGAAATGGGCTGAAAAATCCGGTGACAATTACAAATACTTCATGGTATTTGAAACGAAGGACGTGCCAGATACTTATACAGCACAAAGTATAATTGATGTAGTTAGAATGTTGTAAATAAAAATAAGTTAAACCAAACTAACCTGACAAATGAGCAACATCAGTAAAGTTAATATTGAGAACTTTAAGTTATTTGATGGTAGGTTCTCTTTAGTATTAAATCCTGAATTAAACATTATTGTTGGTAATAATGAAACGGGTAAATCAACCATATTAGAGGCTATTAATTTAGCCTTGTCAGGTATAATTAATGGAAAATTTATTAAAGGTGAACTATCTCAATATTTATTTAATAATCAAGTAGAAAAACGATATATTGATAGTTTATCATCTTCCAATCCAATATCTCCTCCATCAATATTGATTGAAGTTTTCTTGGAAAGTGGTGATTATGCATATTTAGAAGGAACCAATAATAGCGAAAGAAAAAATTCTGCCGGTGTCAGTTTAAAAATAGAGTTTGATAATGAATATCAAGGTGAATATCAGGAATTGATAAAGCATGAGGTATTGACCATTCCAATTGAATACTACAAAATAACCTGGCAGTCATTTGCAAGACAAACAATTACTTCAAAGTCAATTCCTTTTAAATCTATTTTAATTGACTCATCTTCTTCAAGGTATAATAATGGTTCTGACATCTATATTTCGAGAATAATTAAAAGTGATCTCGGAGAAAAAGAGAAAGTTGATATTTCTCAGGCTTATAGAAAGCTAAAAGAATCGTTCATGACAGACAAGGCGGTCTTGAAAATCAATGAGCGTATAACTGAAAGTGCTCAAATAAGTGAAAAATCTGTTGAAATATCTGTAGACCTCGCCACTAAAGATGCTTGGGAAAATGGGCTAACAACATATGTAAACGAGGTGCCTTTCATTCATATTGGAAAAGGAGAACAATGTCTTGTCAAGACTAATCTTGCTTTAGCAAAAAACAGTTCAAAAAATGCTGGCTGTATACTTATAGAAGAACCTGAAAACCATTTATCTCATTCAAAATTAAATCAAACTATAAAGAGCCTTGTAAATAACGTAAATGACAAGCAAATTATAATTACAACTCATAGTAGTTATGTAGCTAACAAACTAGGAATTGATAATTTGATTTTATTAAACGAACAACAAGTCACAAGATTTTCTGATTTAGACAGTTCTACAGAAGATTATTTTAAAAAGCTTCCTGGTTTTGATACACTTCGGTTGATTCTAAGTAATAAGGCAATCTTGGTTGAAGGACCATCTGACGAACTCATAGTTCAAAAGGCATATATGGACATTTATAATGGAGTATTACCAATCGAAAATGGTATCGATGTAATCTCAACAGGCCTATCTTTTAAGAGGCTATTAGAATTAGCTAAAAAACTGAATAAGAAAGTAGCAGTCATTACAGATAATGATACTAATTACCAGTTATATATAGTTAAAAAATACGAAGATTACTGGAACTGTAATCATATTGGAATATTTGCTGATAAAAGGGAAGGTTTAAACACTCTTGAGCCTCAATTTGCTGATGCAAACAGAGATAACTTCCCTACATTATGTGATGTTATCGGAATTGATTTTAGTAGGTACAACGGAATGATACCAATCTCTAATTACATGAAGCATCATAAAACAGATTGGGCTTTAAAAGTTTTTGAATCTAAAGTTAAACTTCAATATCCTGAATACATTCTTAACGCAATTGACTGGATAAATGAATAAATTAATAATAGCAGCTGCAGGTTCAGGAAAAACAACTCATATTGTTAATGACGCAATTAATAACAGTGAGGAAAAAATCCTCATTACAACATATACAGAACAAAATGAGGTGGAGATAAAAAATAAAATAATTGAACTACAGAAATGTATCCCAAATAACATTGTTGTACAAACTTGGTTTTCATTTCTACTTCAGCATGGAGTTGAACCATATCAAGGAGAATTAAACGAAATCCTTTATGATTATGATATTAATGGCATGTTATTAGTTAATCAAAGATCTGGCTTTAAATGTAGAACGCCACAAGGACCTATCTATTATAGTGAAACTAAAGATTTTGAAAGACATTACTTTACAATAGGACAAAAAATCTATTCTGATAAAATAGCTAAGTTTGTTTATAATTGTAATAAAGCATCGGATGGTGCAGTAATTGACAGATTAGAAAAGGTTTTTAATAAGATATACATTGACGAAGTACAGGATTTAGCTGGTTATGATTTAGAAGTCATTAAGCTACTTCTTAAATCAAAATCAAAAGTAACAATGGTTGGAGATCCTCGCCAAGTAACATATCTCACACATAATGAGGCAAAGAATGGGAACTACAAAGATGGCCGTATAAAGTATTTTCTACTTGAAAAATGTAAGACTTTAATCAATGGCAATATTGATGAAACCAGTCTAAATGTTTCGCATAGAAACAACAAGGAAATATGTAATTTCTCTTCGAAGCTCTATCCTGAATTTCCAACAGTACCTGCTTGTGAATGTGATGAATGTAGAAGTAATCCATCTAATCATGAAGGGGTGTTCTTTATTGAAAAAACAGAAGTAGACGAATATCTTAAGACTCATAACCCTGTCCAATTAAGATGGAGTAGTACAACAAAAATTAACCAATCATACAAAGCACTAAATTTTGGTGAGTCAAAAGGAAAGACCTTCGAACGAATACTCATCTACCCAACGGTTGATATGAGTAAATGGATTAAGGATAATACTCACAAACTAAAAAATGAAACGAGGGCAAAACTATATGTAGCTATAACAAGAGCTAGAAGAAGTGTGGGTATTATTATTTAATGAAAGAATAATAATTTAAACAATTCTGTCCTAATTAATATCACCTGTTAAATTTATGTCAGTATTATAGTCTTTTTAAGGGTTAAATAACCGGCCAAATTAACACCGATATAAAATCATTGTAAGCATCCGGTAAAGTCCATGTTGGTTTGATGAAAACCAGCAAAACTTTCAAATTAATTTGAAAACATTCGGAGTAATTTGAAAGTCCTTTGA
>JAFMVE010000035.1 GCA_025499705.1 Carboxylicivirga caseinilyticus | reverse complement strand
TAAGAGAGGTGCTTACGAAATACGATTACAAAAATGTCAAAGAACTTAAAAATAAACAATTAATAATCAGTGGGTTTTAAGCGCCCACCAATGAGCAGTTTTATTAAAACATGAATATACGAACAGTAAAAGTAAGCCAATAAACACATTAGCTAACTTGGTTTTCAAGGCGGAATTTTTTGGATTATGAAATATGGGACATATAAATTTAACATTTTTTTTGATAATCCAAAAGAAAGCCAGAGAGATATATCCCTGGCTTCATGTAAATTAATTATCTATCCCACCATATTGGAGTGTTTATATCATCATCGGGAACATTATCAGAATTGGTACTAAACTCATCGTAAGGATAAGGAAAACGTACTGGTATGCGATCTCCATTCTGGCTATTTGCAGCCACAGCTAAAACTGGCAGACCACTCCTTCTCCACTCACTATAAGCTTCCAAGCCCTGATCATAAAGTGATATGTATTTCTGCACATATAATCCATCCAGATCAACATATGAATTATTAGAAAGAAAAGTTGAGATATCTTCTTCAGGAACTTCCCATTGCAACATAGATTGAGTAACTGCCTGATTGTATAAGTCATTTACATCACCTGAAGAAAAGCCCCGTGCTGCAGCTTCAGCTAAAAGAAAATATGCTTCTGAACTGGTCATTAATAAGGTTGGCCTCGACATTCCGGCCTGATCATTTCTATCATACCACCATGAAGGTAACCTTGATAAATTTTCAGTTGTTATTGCTCCGTACCCATTCGGATTACCTATATATTCAGTTGTTCCAGAAGCAAGTTCAAAATAGTTTGTTCGTCTTGGATCATTAGTGTCATTCATTAAATCAACAATAGTTGAAGATGGAGCCAAATCATTTGACCTACCAGCAGAAGTAAATCGTTCGAAGAGTGGATTATAATTATTTGTTGTAGTTCCATAAGTAAATATTGCATTTCCATTATTGGACTCAATAAATCCACCTTCAGCAATTAAAGCTGTGAGATCTGAAGAAGTAAACTCATCAGTATTACTCATTCTCATCATCAACCTTAGCTTGAGTGTTTGAGCAAATGCCTTCCATTTGGTAAGGTCTCCATTATAAATTACATCCTGTAATAACAGAGTGGGTTCTTCCTCTCCCTCCATCAGATCTATAGCATCATCAATCATTGAAAGCAATGCCGGATAGATATCAGAAACATTATCATAGGCAGGTGTAATATATTCATCAATCTGCATAGCCTGCGAAAAAGGAGCATCACCCCACATATCTGTTATGGCTTGATATGTATATGCTTGCAACAACATACAAACTGCTTTTATATTAGGTGAATTACGTTGCTCTGATAATTTAATTGCAGCATTTAAATCAGATAAAGTCTGACCATAAAAATTGCTCCAGTGATTATCAAAATCTGTTGGTAATAACCTGTATTTATCAACATCCCAATATTGAGTATATATGCTTGACCATTGCTGACATATTAATGAGGCATCACGATTAACTTCAAATCCCATATAATATGCCAGGGCTCCTTCGGCGGCCGCTACTAAATATTCGGTTTCTACTTCTGTTGGATCATTTGGATTTTGATTTACATCCAAAAAATCAGATTCACAGCCTCCCACAAAGATTAATAAAGTGAAGGCTACGAGACTATATATAGATATTTTCTTCATAATTCTTGCTTTTAAATTAAAATTCAAGATTTAAACCAAATGTAAAACTCTTTGTAGAAGGACTGTTTGCATACTCATAACCATGAAGGTTTCCTGTTGTAGCACCAGCATCTACTTCCGGATCAATATGTGGGATATTTGTTCCGAACAACAATAGATTTCGTCCGGAAGCGTAAACACTTCCACTTTGGAAAAATTTGGTTTTCTTTAACAAATCAACTGGTAACTGATATGACAGAGTAACCTCACGAAGCTTAATATAAGAAGCATCAAAAACAAACTGATCATCAACGGAGAATAAGTTGTGCCAATGATAATCATTAATGGTAGTTGGAGTTGAATTAGGCACATAACTTACATTTCCTTGTGCATCCTCAATCATATTAACTGAATTTGGAATAACAAATTCATCTTCTCTTGTATAACCAAACATTGTTTCAGTTTCAGCTACCTGACCTGAATATCTTAAAATAGCAATTGACGTTGAATATAAATCTCCTCCTTGTTTTGTATCAAACAAAACACTTAATGAAAGATTCTTATATTTAAAAGTATTTCTTACGCTTCCCATCCAATCTGGATTTGGATCTCCTATTTTTCTTGGATTATTTTGAATTACAGGCAATCCATCTGTTTCATTAACGATCAAGTTACCATCCGGATCTTTCTCAAAATAAGAACCATAGATAACACCATATGGCTGACCTACCCTAACCTGAATACTTGGACTGGTAAATCCTCCGGGTAAAGTAATGGCATCAACACCCTCAGTAAGACTTAGTACCTTATTTCTATTTCTTGAATAGTTGAAATCAATATCCCAACTAAAATTATCCGTTTTTACAGGATTCAAACGAAGCAATACTTCTACACCCTTATTCTCTATTTCTCCAGCATTAATGTAGTTTTGACTGTAACCAGTACTGGCTGAAACGGCATGTCTGATTATCTGATCTTTTGTTGTTTGATTATAATAAGTCAAATCAAGACCAATGCGATTATTTACAAAATATAGTTCGGTACCAATCTCAAAGTTTGTTTGCATTTCTGGCTTAAGGTTTGGATTTTTTCTCGATTGTTCAACTGAAAAACCATTTACCTGGCCGATTGGAAATTTCAGATTATCACTTAGAGGATCATGAACATCTGTACGTTCGTAAACACTTTGAATTCGATATGGTGCAGCATCATTACCTACCTGTGCCCAATTAACACGTATTTTACCATGATTTAATATGGAAGGATCAATATCCAATAAATTGGTAAATAAAAAGCCCAATCCTGCTGATGGATAGAAATAACTGTTATTATCTTTTGGTAACGTTGATGACCAATCGTTACGAGCCGTTAAATCGAGAAATAAAAAGTTCTTAAATCCAAAATTCAAGGAGGCATAAACGCCGTATAATCGTCGTATCGATTTAAAATCGGTTGTTTGAACACTTGTGGCATTATCAAGGCTATACAAACCATTATTTATTAATGAAGCTGCTTCGATTCTGGCATCACTAAAAATACGCTGATTAATATTATGTCCCAGAATGGCATTTATATCAATATCTTCAGTAATCTTTCCACTATACGATAAAAAGTAATCCGAAGTAATCTGTTCCGAATCCACAAAGTAATTGATAAAACCACCACGTTCTTTATCAGTACTAAAGCCACCAAAAGCAAATTTTTCAGCTCTGTTATCATTATAAGTATCAATACCTATTCTTCCAATCAGTGATAGTCCTTTTGCTATTTTCAACTCGGTTTCTATATTGCCAAAAAAGCGGGTGCGGCTATCATCATTTGGGTTTTGTTCCAGGATAAACCAGGGATTATCCCACCAATCGGAGTAATAAAACCCCATATATTGACCATTCTCATCTTTCAGATTACGCATCTCGCGCCAATCGAAGTTACGACCCGACCATAAAAACATCATGTTTATACCACCGTAATCATATTGTCCCTGAGGATCACGGTTGTGAGCATCAGATAACACAAGATTGGCTGATGAAGAAACTTTTAAGCGATCATTTGGCTTAAAACTACCGTTGAACGAAAACTGATTCTTTTTAAATGTACTGGTTGGCATTATACCTTTCTGATCCAGATTTGTCCATGAAAACCGATAATCGAACTGATCAGATTTCCCAACTATTGCCAGGTTATTAGTATAGATTACACCAGTATCATAAAAATCTTTTCTATTATCGGGCTTGGGAGTAAGCGGAACCATTTCACCTGTAATCGGATGAAGTTCCATTCGTCCATCCATTTCGGGGCCCCAGCTTTCATCAGGAGCATATCCAAGAGCATCAACAGCCCAACCAAGACCCAAATTTACATAACCTTGAGCATACTTATTCTGATAATCAGGAAGTACTAAAGGCGAAGACATTGAAACGGCGAAATTATAAGAAACACCAAATTTATTTTTGGCATCTTTACCACTTTTAGTAGTAATAATAATAGCTCCATTAGCTGCCCGAGATCCATACAAAGCCGCGGCTGTTCCTCCTTTTAGTACTGAGATATCTTCAATATCATTGGGATTAATATCCATGGCAGCATTACCATAATCAATACCTCCCCGACTAAATCCATCGGCAGCACTTGAGTAATTATTATTATCAATAGGAATACCGTCAATAACAAACAGAGGCTCATTATTACCTGTTACAGATGACCAACCTCGAAGTATGACTCTAGAAGAAGCACCAATTGATCCATTTGATTGTGTCACTTGCACCCCTGCAACTTTCCCTGTCAGATTGTTAACAAAGTTAGTCTCCTTCGCCTTAATCATATCATCTGTACTGACTTTCTCAACAGCATAAGTCAGTCCTTTCTTCTCGCGTGATATACCTAAAGCAGTAACAACTACCTCTTTAACATCAATGGCATCAGGCACCAGTATAATATCAAGCTTATCCAAACCTAATACATTATGTTCCTGAGTTGACATTCCAATAAAAGAGTAAACCACAACCTGAGCATCCGATGGTATATTTAAAACATATGCACCATCACTTCCTGTTATTGTTCCAATAGTTGTTCCTTTAACTAAAACAGATACTCCTGGAATTGCAGAACCATCTTCTGAGGATGTTACAACACCCGTTATGGTTCTTTGTTGAGCCTGTATGAAGCCTGTAAATAACAGCACTCCTAAAATCAACATAAATAAATGTTTTTCTTTCATATTCATAGGATTTAGATGTGTAACTATGAAAGAAATTTACATTTATCCATATTAATAACCCATAATAATCAACAACTCACAGATTACAACTTACAGATAACCAATATATATATTTATAGTGTTTTAACTGATAAAATACTGCATTTGAGCCAATGATACAGGTTTTTCACTGTTTTTAATCAAGATATTTAATAGATATCGGCACAGGATTATTTGATGTAATATATTTTTAACACAATAAGCTAAAACCCTCTATTTATGTCGATTAAAAGCATCATGATAATATCTGTTGTTCAATACCTTGAAGGTTCGAAAGCTTCTTATACACACCATTATCTTTTGACAACAATTCAACATGTGTTCCTTTCTCAACTATTTCTCCTTTTTCCAACACAAAAATCTGATCTGCATTTATAATGGTTGATAAGCGATGAGCAATGACAATAGTTGTTCTGCCCTTCATAAGGGTTTTAAGTGCATCCTGAACCAATTTCTCGGAATGAGAATCCAATGCAGAAGTTGCTTCATCTAAAATTAAGATTCTTGGATTACGTAATAATGCACGTGCTATGGCTATTCTCTGTCTTTGTCCTCCTGATAGTTGAGTACCTCTCTCTCCTACTATTGTTTCCAAACCGTCCTCAAAATCTTCGATAAACTCCCAGGCATTAGCACTTTTAGCTGCATTGATAATTTCTTCTTCCGATGCATCTGGTTTACCATAGGCAATATTTTCTCTTATCGATCCTCCAAAAAGGAATATATCCTGTGGAACCAAAGCCATCTGTGATCTTAATATTGAAAGGGAAAAAAATGCAGCATCTTTATTATCAAACCAAATCATTCCTTCTTCAACATGATGCAATCTGAAAAGCAACGATGTTATGGTTGTTTTTCCGGCACCACTGGCTCCAACCAAGGCAACCATTTGATTTGGCTCTATGGTGAAACTTACATTTTTTAGAACCTTTGAATCAGGTCGGGTTGGGTATGCAAAAGATAGATTTCGGAATTCTATTCCCCCTTTAAGGCGATCAGAAGGCTTTATCTCTTTTATTTCTTCTAAATCTTCTACTACTTCACCTGTTATTTCAAATAAATCTTCTGTTGCTCCCAAAAATCTTTGAATCCGTGCAAATAAACTTGCTAAACCGGCAATTGAACCGGCAATAAAACCAGAGTAAAAAACAAATGAAAATAATTCACCTGCATCCATTTCACCCGATGCAATCAAAGTTGCTCCCCGCCAAATAATTGCCACTAATGCACCAAACATTCCAAAAACCATAAATGAACTAAAAGCTCCACGGTATACACCTCCTTTTACTCCTACCTGAGCAATTTCATTTGTTTTCTTTTTGTACCTGGCCATTTCCAGAAACTCATTGGCATATGATTTAACACTCTGTATTCCCTGGAGTGTCTCTTCAACAATAGTATTAGACTCGGCAACTTCTGACTGTGCTTTTTTTGAATATCTCCTTATAAAACGACCAAAAACTACAGCTAACAAAACTACTGCAGGAATTACTGCCAACATAAACACCGTAAGTTTTGGAAGAATGTAAACCATTGCTCCAATACCACCAATTATTGTAATTAACTGTCGCAGAAATTCAGCAAAAGTAGTAGTTAAGGACTCCTGAAGTAAGGAAATATCAGCAGATAATCTGCTATTTAATTCGCCGACTCTTCTCCTTTCAAAAAAGGCCAGTGGTAATTTTATCAGATGATTAAAAGTAAATTGTCGAAGATCAGCCAAGGCTTTTTCTGTTACTTTCACAAACAGATAAGTTCTGAAATACGAAAACAAGGATTGTAAGATTAACACTACTCCTATAATTAACGCTAAACCATTTATTTTTTCAGCTAATAAACCTTTACTTCCGGCCGTAATTAAATCTCCCAATAACTTTGGAAAAGCTAACGAGGCAAGGCTCGATCCCAATAAAAAAAGAATACCTATGAAATATTGGAGCCTGTATGGCTTAATAAATTTATAAAGTTGAAAAGCCTCCTTGAGACCGCTTCGAGTAATTTTTTTCTTTTTAACTTCAGTCATCATGATTATTTACTGCTATAGTAACAATTGCAAATAAAAATGTTTTAATAGAATGAAAAATATTCTCACTTAAAATATAAGAAACATGAATTTGATGAATAAAAAAAGGGTGCCTAAAAGACACCCTATGAAGTTGAATTAAAACTTGACTTATGAAAGTTATAATCTTTAACGCATATTAGTAGATTATATTGTCTGACTAATTAGCCATTATTTTATACTGATAAGTATTTACAATACCTTTCAAGCCTTTGGCTTCATCCAATAACTGTGTAGATGAAGCACTTAACTCTTCTGCTGAAGCTGCATTTTCCTGAACAACATTATTAAGTTCCTGAATAGCTGAATTAATCTGATTGGCACCAATGTTCATTTCTTCACTGGCAGCAGCCACTTCCTGCACTAATCTTAATGATTCACTTGTTTTATTAACCAATAAGGTAATCTCATCCATCACCTCGTTTACCTGATTAACACCATCTTTAACCATTGTAACAATTTTAGTGGAAGCCTGATTGGCTTGTTCAGCCAATGACCTCACCTCCTTCGCCACTACAGAGAATCCTTTTCCTGCATCGCCAGCCTTAACGGCCTCAATAGATGCATTAAGTGCCAAAATATTTGTTTGTTCAGCTATTTGCCTAACAAAAGCTGTTTGTTCATCTATTTTTCTCATCAACTCCACATTTTCCTTTACTTTTTGGAATGATAATTCTAGTTGATTTTGTGCCTGAGCAGATAATGTTTGTGATTTCTTAGCATTATCAGCATTGGTAGCAATATTAGCTGTCATTTCTTCAATTGATGTTGAAATCTCTTCAATACCACTGGCTTGTTCTGATGCTCCCGAACTAATACTTGATGAGCTGGATGTTATATTCGAACTCGAGCCAAGTAAAACAGATGAACTATCATCCATCAACTTTACCATTAATCGATTAGAATCCAAAAGCTTTGTTACTGCCCCTGCAATATTACCAATCTCATAGGCTTCTGTTAGAAACTTCTCATTGACATCTTCCTTCAGGTTTTTCTCGCTCATCATTTGTAATATATTCGTCAAATGTTGAATCGGATCCTTAACTTTTTTTGATAACACAAAATAAGAAGATACAATAAGAACAATAGAAACAGGCACTGCCCATATTAAATGAACCAATCCCTGATTACCTACAACAAAGGCAAAACAAGCCACAGCATCAATTACAGCTAAAAACAAAGAGCCGATCAGGAGTACGAATGATTTGCGAAATGCCCAATAGACAATAAACCAGCAAAGTACGCCTGCTAAAACAATTAATACTACTCCAAGACTGAAAACGCTCATAATATTTAAGAATTAGGAACCGAAAGGGCCGTTCCAAATGCCACTAAAAATTGTGGATGGATATCCTTTTCGGGATTAATTAATGTAAAACCACGTTGTCGAAACACTTCTTTTAGTGTTTCATGACTGGCAACACCTCCCGTTAAATAAACTTCATGCCCGCGTTGTAATTGCGAAGGCAGTAATTTAATTGCCTGTGTTGCCACATAATCATATAAACCTCGTAAAATTGATTTTCTTCTTTCTTCTGATGCCTGAACCAATGCCGACACAACATTAGTTACTGCAAAAATTCCACATGTTGTGTTGATCACTTCACTTTCGGTTGCTTCCATTGCCCATTTATCCAAGGTATCAAATGTTACATTAGGCATGGTCTGTTTCCAACGTTCCAAAATCTGAACTAACACCATTCCTGTACCAGCCCCGCAACTCTTATTAGTATTAATCCAGGGAGCATCATACATATTATCAAAATGCAAAATTTTAACGTCCTGAGTACCTATATCAATAACCAGAAGATTCTCACGTTGCTGAAAAAGTTGACGACAAGAACCTATCAGTGCGTTAATTTCGGTTGTTTGGCTATGTACCAGATTTTTAAAGATAGGATTATCACTACCAATACCTGCAACGCCAAGCCGAACAGGTCCGTCAATAGCTAATTTTCGAGTGATATCATGTAACAAACCAGGATAATCTATACCTGATGAAACTACTCCACTCAATTTCACATCCAGTTTCTCATCCAGCAACATATACTTGCTAAAGCCACTTCCAAAATCAACTCCCAGGCGATACCCAGCCAGAGTCTGCTCTTTCACTGGATTCAAACTCTTATAATCAAGCTCATTTGCTTTTACATTGGTTATTGATGTTAAAAAGGTTCGCAAACGAAAGTTGGTTGGTCCCTTTGGCATTCCTAAAATACAATCACCGCCCAACGATACCACTTTAAGGTTATTCTTCGTTGCCTGATCTTCCAATTCATGGAGACGAGGAGCCAACAACTGACAATGTTCATGCGAAATAATCATCATACCTTTTGCACCCATATCAGAAGCTTCCTTCATAAAAAAGTCAGATTTTTCTATGATATTTCCACCTCGCATCGGCACGCTTATCAGATTATGAGCCAAATTCTGAAACAACTCATCAACTGTAAGACTTTCAAAATTTTCAATGTTGGGTAAAATATAATCACCCAAAAAATTGACTCCTTCAAATGCCATGTATGCTTTATTCTCTTTTAGTATACTCCACATTTCAGTTCTTCCATAAGGTATCAATCCAAAAAATCCGATGGGTACGGCTTCATCATCATGTTCATAATTACTTACATGATCTACAAACTCTTCTTTCAAGCGCTGACAGATACCAACCGCTTTTTCATCACCCCACATTGGCAAAAACTGCATGTGCCAATGCAAAGGCTCCAATCCCAAATCAACCGGGCCATTTTCATGTCTGAACTGCCATAATTCTAGGAATTCTTTTCGAGCCAACGTACTGTTGTACATAACCTTCTTAAAATTCCCCAAAGCCTCTTCGTGACTTATTCCTAAAGAATCAGCCATCTTCAGAAACAGGTTTTTCAACTGAACTGCCAATTCAGGTACCGATTCCTTATCAGCGTATACTGGTAAATCAATATGAAAATGATCAGTCCCAAATTCTTTCCTGAAATCCTCAAACACATAACTAACCCCTTCACAATAGGCAGAGGAACTAACCAAAATATCTGGTTTCGGAATCAGGTTTTCCACCAACGCTCCCTTTACTGAATTAATAAAACTACACCTTGGTGCAGTAAGACTTCCTTTATTAGAAAGCTCAATAATTTTTGAATGTGAAGCCAGTAATGAACTAAACATTTCTAAGTTAAGCGGGACACAATTTAATGCCCACGATAATTCTGATGGCACCAGCAAAGAAGTCGCCATCACATTTACATCCGGTTTAAAAGACTCGCGCAACAAAGTAGTTCTGCGTGTAATTAAACTACGGGTTGAACGCAATTTAATTGGTGATGCAGAACTTAAAGTTTCCCCACTTTGGGCAGAATCTTTATAGAAACTACGAAACGCTTCAAAAGACTCACTTCTCAAGTAAGACTTTCCCTCATTCATTTTTTTCTTCATCATAAGCTAGTTAAATCAATTAATCAATTGAATTCTAGCCGAATGTTCTCCAATATCCCTTTCACTCCTCATTTCTGGAAAAGATATCCAGCTAAAGGCAATAGTTAATACCATTATACTATAAAACGTAACACTATTTTTCGAACAATTTTTGAGATAATAATCTATTCCATTGTAATACTGAATATTAATTTTACAATTTAAACAAAACATTCTTTAGTAATAGAATTAAACGCATTAGTTACAAAAATTCAGTTTTTATAAGTTTTCAGATTCACCACAAAACAAAATACAACATTTCACTGATAGCTTGACACTTAACTAAATGAACATAAATTTTATAAAAAATCATAAAACAAACTGAATGATTGTGTTAAACTCAATATTCTTATTTTAGATTTTAATTAGAGTATTATTAATCAGGATATGAGAATAAGTCTGTACACTGAATTTGTCTTAATTTAAAAGACCGGTGAACAGATTAGCTGATTTTACTTAACTTTATAGCTTAATCTAATGCGAAACATTATGGCAATTTCAGGAACATTATCTACGCTTTTTGAACAATGCGATCCGAACTTATTCTCAACTGCATTAAATTACATTGAATCAACAGATCTGGATGAGATATTCCAACAGGTTGAGTCAGGTTCACCTGTTGAAGTTGAAATTAACGGACGTGAATTATTTGCTGTTTTTCAATCTTATGAGACCAAATCAATGAAAGAAGCATTCTTTGAGGGTCATAAACAATACATCGATATTCAATACATTCATAGTGGTACAGAACAAATTCTGGTTGCTCCCATTGAACGAATCGTCAAAGATGATACCTATAACGACACAAAGGATGTATATTTTCCAACTGTTGCTGATTTTTCAACATTAAGACTTAGTGCTGGAATGGGATGTATTTTATATCCTAATGATTTACATGCGCCAGGTGTAAGTGTTGATGTACCATCAAAAATTAAGAAGATTGTATTTAAAGTTGCCGTTAAATAAAACCAAAAGAGGCTGTTCATAATGAACAGCCTCTTTTGGTTTTATTCTTTAACCGGCCAAACTACTTTTGGCGATTTATAATAATTAATTCCTAGCCTATCAAGGTAAGCTGAATGTTTTGCCAATCGTACTTTGTATTCTTCCCAATTCAAATATTTATCCTGAGACCAACCGATTTCGGCATGCCCTACTAAACGAGGAAACATCATAAACTGCATATCAGCTGAATTCGTTATAGTTTCAGTCCATAAAGGTGATTCAATTCCTACAATTTGTTCTTTACCAACACCCTTAACCAGTTCTTCAGGTTTCCAAATATAGGCACTGTCTAACTCAATATATGCAGCCCAATGTAATCCCAGATTAGTGGTTGAATCATATTGCATATCAAGATAAGTTCTTTTTGATGGCGACATAAGAACTTTGGCTCCTTTTGAAACAGCCATTGTGGCATTCTCTTCTTTTGCCCAAAATTGAACTATATCATTGCTATCAATATCGGCATGAGCTACCTCATCCCAACCAATCATAACCTTTCCGTACTTTTTAGTAATTTCTCTTACTCTGTTCATAAAATAGATATAGTCATCTAATTCCGTAACATGAGATTCATCCCCACCAATGTGAATATAAGGTCCTTCTGTTAAATCTGACAATTCCCTGATTACATCATCCACAAACTGATATGTAATCTCACTTCTTGTGCACAACGTACTAAAACCAACTTCGATACCTTCGTATAATTCTCTGGCTTTTCCATCACAATTAAGTTCGGCATATGAAGCTAAGGCTGCATTGGTATGACCAGGCATATCTATTTCGGGAATAATTGTGATAAAGCGTTCGTTGGCATATTGAATCAGTTCCTTATAATCTTCCTGGGTATAATAACCACCTTCGTCACCATTAACAGCAGTACTTCCTCCAATCTCTGTTAGTTTTGGCCATGATTTAATTTCAATACGCCAACCCTGATCATCACTAAGATGAAGATGCAAATGATTTAATTTATAAGCAGACATCAAATCAATCAGGTGTTTTACATCATCAACACTAAAAAAATGACGCGCTACGTCAAGCATCACACCTCTATAACCATATTTCGCATAATCTGAAATTTCTCCTCCAGGCATAATCCAAACACCCTCGGACTTTTTAAATTCAACACCTTGTAAAATGGTTTGAACTCCATAGAATACACCACTAGCCTGTTGAGCCACTAAAGTAATTCCAGCTTTAGAAATTGATAATTCATAAGATTCATCCGCTTTACTTTCATTATTAAGCCCAATAAAAATATTATTCCCACTGGCCATTTTTACCTCGCGTACAACAAAATTCAATCCCGTAAAAGATTGCATCTGATTCTTCATATATTCAGCGATGGCACCTAATTCTTCATAATTCGCAACTTCTATAATATTTTCATCATCCAAAACGTAAGAAATTCCATTCGCATTAACCATTACCGGATATGGGATAAATGGAACCGAGTTGAGATCAGCCGGAACATTCTTTTTGCAAGCTACCATCATTAAGACAAGTAATGCAGTTAAAATTGGAAAGTAAAACCTCTTCATATGTTTCTCTTTTATTGACACCGTATTTTATTACCTTTCAAATATAGTTATTATCGAAATATAACGAAACCAAAAGTGTGGTATTTAGATAAAATTGAATTTTCAGAAAAATATAATCAGAATGTAATTTTAAGAGGTATAATAATTATACATTATACTGTATTAAACTATATCAAATACCAGGCAATAAAAAACCCGTTTACCAAAGCAAACGGGTTGATATTATAATGTTACAATATTATAGTTTCGCAAAGAAATCATTTCCTTTATCATCAACAATAATAAAAGCAGGAAAATTCTCTACACGAATCTTACGAACAGCTTCCATTCCTAATTCTTCGAAATCTACCACTTCAACTGATTTAATGGAATGTTTGGCAAGAATAGCAGCTGGACCACCAATTGATCCCAGATAAAAACCTCCGTTTTCTTTACATGCATCGGTCACCGACTTATATCGGTTTCCTTTGGCAACCATAATCATTGATCCTCCATGTTTCTGGAACAAATCAACATATGGATCCATACGACCGGCAGTGGTAGGTCCGAAACTACCAGAAGCCATACCTTTAGGTGTTTTAGCTGGTCCGGCATAGTAAACAGGATGCTTTTTCATGTACTCAGGCATTGGTTTACCTTCATCCAGCATTTGCTTGATTCGGGCATGTGCGATATCACGCGCAACAATCAATGTTCCTGATAAATTCAGTCTTGTTTTAATAGGATATTTAGTTAGTTCCTTTAAAACATCTTCCATTGGTTGATCCAAATCAATATCAACCGCAGGCGCCATATGTGGAGCTTCCTTTGGAACAAAACGTGATGGGTTCTTTTCCAGTTCTTCCAAAAAGATACCTTCTTCAGTAATTTTTGCTTTAACATTACGGTCGGCACTACAACTAACACCCATTCCTACCGGACATGAAGCAGCATGACGAGGCATTCGAATTACACGAACATCATGTACAAAATACTTACCACCGAACTGAGCTCCGATTGTACTTTCCTGACAAATCTTCTGCACTTTAGCTTCCCATTCTAAGTCGCGGAAAGCCTGACCTCCGTCGTTTCCTTCTGTTGGAAGATGATCGAAATAACCAGCCGAAGCCTTTTTAACTGCAGCCAGGGTAGCTTCAGCTGAAGTACCACCAATAACTAAAGCGAGGTGATAAGGAGGACAAGCTGATGTTCCTAAATCTTTAATTTTATCCTTTACAAAGGCTGTCAGATTCTCTTCAGTCAATAAAGCTTTTGTTTGCTGATACAAAAATGTTTTGTTTCCGGAACCGCCCCCTTTTGTAAGGAATAAAAACTCATACTTATTACCTTGCTCGGCATAAATATCAATCTGAGCAGGTAAATTTGTTCCTGTATTCTTTTCTTCAAACATTGTATAAGGAACAACCTGTGAATAGCGAAGGTTACGATCGCGATAGGTTTCAAAAATACCTTTTGACAAATGTTCAGCATCGTTTGAACCAGTATAAACATCCTCCCCTTTCTTTGCCATAACAATTGCTGTTCCTGTATCCTGACAAGTAGGAAGTTCACCTTCAGCAGTTACCACCTGATTCATCAACATGGTATGAGCTACAAAACGATCATTATCAGAAGCCTCATCATCCTGCAAGATATCAGAAAGCTTTTGAAGGTGTGTTGGACGAAGGTAGAATGAAACATCAGCAAAAGCCTCTTTTGAAAGAAGTTCTAATCCTTTTGGATCAACCTTTAATATCTTACGTCCATCAACTTCAATTGTCGACACGTATTCTTTGGTCAACAATCGGTAGGGCGTAGTATCCTTTTTGATAGGAAATGGTTTTTGGTATTTAAAATCACCCATAATTAAATTGTATTTTTAAAGCAAAAGTTGTTTGTTCATTAACTTACCTGCAAAACTAAGATAATTGCCTTCTTTATTGAAATATTTGCAGAACAATTAGGAATAATTACCTTGCAAAAATGAAAGCTTTTGAACAAACCATCATTCAGATCAGTGATTTCTTATGGGGAACACCATTATTAATTTTACTTATTGGAGGGGGATTCTTTTTTACTTTATACAGTAAATTGATTCCATTCCGTCATATTGGACATGCAGTAGATATTCTCAGAGGTAAGTATGACGATCCAAATGAAGCCGGCCAAATCAATCATTTCCAAGCTCTATCAACAGCTTTGGCTGCTACAGTTGGAATGGGAAACATAAGTGGTGTGGCTGTTGCCATTTCGGAAGGAGGCCCAGGAGCTATCTTCTGGATGTGGGTGAGTGCAATATTTGGTATCTCTACAAAATATTTCACTAATACACTTGCCGTAATGTTCAGGGGAAAAGATGACAAAGGAGAAATTCAAGGTGGTCCGATGTACATTATTACGGAAGGTTTAGGCAAAAAATGGAAACCAATGGCAGTCTTCTTTGCTGTTACAGCCATGTTTGCTGTATTTCCGGTATTCCAAAGCAACCAGTTAACACAGGTTTTTCGAGATGTTGTTCTTCAGCCAAATGGTGTTCAAACAGGATTTTTATCAGATTTGATTACTGGTCTGATCATCGCTTTCTTTATGTCCATTGTCATTTTTGGTGGAATTAAACGTATAGGTAGAGTCACATCCAGAATGGTTCCTCTAATGGTAATCATATACATTCTGGTGGTATTTTATATTATATTTTCTCATCCCGACAGATTATGGCATGCAATCTCATTGATTTTTACTGATGCTTTCACAGCCGATGCAATGTTGGGTGGCGCATTAGGAACGATCATTATTACAGGAGTAAAAAGAGCAGCCTTCTCCAATGAAGCTGGTATCGGTACTGCCCCTTTGGCACACGGTGCTGCTAAAACCAATGAACCTGTACGTGAAGGATTAGTTGCCATGCTGGGACCAATTGTTGACACTTTAATTGTTTGCACCATGACAGCTCTTGCCATTTTGGTAACTGATGTTTGGCAGACCAATGATATCAATGGAATAACCTTAACAGCTATGGCATTTAATAAGGCAATTCCAACATACGGACCATATTTACTAATTGTATGCGTCATCTTTTTTGCTCTTTCAACCTTAATCACATTTCCTTATTATGGAAATAAATGTTCGGTATATCTGTTTGGCACAAAATCAAAAAACATTTATAATGGTTTTAGTGTGATAAGTGCCGTTGTTGCCGCAGTAGTTTCTATTAATGTAGTTGTGGCATTTATTGATTCAGCTTATGCATTAATGGCATTCCCAAATATGATTGCAGCATTATTACTGGCACCTCATGTAAAACGGGCAACCATCAAATATTTTTCAAAGATCAAAAACCACTCAAATAATTGATATTTAATTCTTAACTTGTATTTAAACGTTTACTCCAAACCCAATTGTAACTTTTAACTGAATTGGGGCGTCATACAAAAAATATAAACTAACAAGCATGAAGATGAAATCAATCTTATTAGCCTCTGCCCTCTTTCTTTTTGCAAACTTCATTACTAGCGCACAGGAAAAAGAGCATCGAACTGTTTCTGATTTTTCAAAGATAGAAGTATCATCCGGAGTAAATCTATATATTACTCAAGGTGAAGAAATTGAACTGATTGTTGAAGGTAACAAAAGTGAAATGCATAAAATCATTACCGAAGTCAGCAATAACACATTAAAGATTTATAATAAACGAAACTATATGTGGGGCGTTAAGCAGGCTCCTAAAGTATATTTAACGTTTAAACAACTTGAGGAATTAATTGCTGGTGGTGGATCTGATGTTTATGGTCAGAGTGTGCTTAATGCGATTAAAATTAAAATCTCAACATCAGGTGGTGCAGATGCTTACCTTGAGGTGGTAGCTGATGAAATAACACTAAATTCTTCAGGTGGTTCTGATATAAAAATTAAAGGAACAACACCAAAACTTATCGCAACTGCCAGTGGAGGTTCAGATATAGATGCAGGAGCGTTGAAAGCTCAGGTTGCTGATGTAACAACTTCGGGTGGTGCTGATGCAAAAGTTTGGGTTGAAAAAGAATTAACAGCTAAAGCTTCAGGTGGAAGTGACATTGATTATTATGGAAATCCATCTCTTAAAAACATTAACGAATCAGGTGGTGGAGACATTACTCAACGATAACAAAAAAAGAGAGAGGCGATTGCCTCTCTTTTCATTTATTCATCAAAATTGATCGTTTCTAAATCAGTAACAACTCCAATATCAACCATAACATCCTCAATTAACATCATAGAATAATCATCATTCCTTGGTTCTAAAACTACTTTATAAGAACCTTCTTCCAAGCCTTTCACAAGAAAATACCCGGAAACAGTATCTGCATAGGTACTAAAAGTATCCTCTGCTGCCGTTATAGCCATAACATATGGTTTTGCATCAACCGGTAAAACCATTCCTTTGATTGCACCACTGGCAGCCTCTGTAAAAGTTCGAATGACAGGCTTTAAAGAATAACTGCCATTACCTTTTTCTACAATTGAGCGTCCTGCATCAAAATCTAACCACATACGATAAGTAATTCCTTCTTCCAAATCAGCATGAACATTAAGTTTCAAACCAGAAGATTGGGCCGAGGGAGTGTCCAAATCGTAATATTGACCATCAACCATTACCTTATTATTTTCTCCCAACACCAAACGAATTTGAGAGATTTTACCTGCAGGCATAATATATTCACCTAATATGGTATCTAAACCATTGGTGAAATCAAGCAAATTATAAACACCTGAATTAATATCACTAAGTGATCTCCAGCCACTATCATCATCTTCAGATGAGACATTAATCCGCACATCTTCAACGTCGATTAATACTTCATCATAATCAGAAGGGGCATCAGTTAAAAACAATTGAAGTTTGGCTTCTTTTGGTGACTCGTTGCAAGCAAAAAGAGCCACTGCCATAATTAACAATAATAATCTATTCATTTTCACAAGTTTGAATGTTTTCCTTAATGCTAAATTAGGAATTAACAGCTAATGATCAAAAAACTATTCGTTCAGACCAACCTGAATTCTTTCAATGGATTCATTTTAATAAATAATACAACCACCAGCTTTTAATACTCAAAACACAAGGTTACTTTATTAAACCTATACAAATTCAACACAAACTACATTCATAAGTTCAATTCACAGATTATGAATGGCACTTTATAAAAGAAAAAACATTTATATTGTTTAAAATTGATATTTTTAAAACAAAAATGCAGAACCGCCTACTCCTCTTTTTTTCTATAATCGTTAGTTTTAATTGCACGGCTCAAATTAAACATGCTGAGGTAAAGAAATACAATACCCATATTACCCTAAATGGAAATAAAGTTACATCTAACCTTGAAGTGGAAATAAAAATAAATACACCAAAAGGCACTTCTTATTCTGAAATTGATATCTACTCTATAAATAAACCTCAGAATCTGGTTGCTAGCATATATGATGCTTCAGGCAATGAAATAAAAAAACTAAAAAAGAAAGATTTAAAATATTCTTCGGCATATTCTAATAGCACATTTCATACCGATGGCCAATATACCTCATTTACACTTTTGCATAATCAGTATCCATATACCATAAAATACAGCTATTCCATTGTTTACAATAATTACATCCATTTGGAGAATTGGTTGCCCACCCGTGATTTTGATTGCGACATTGACGAAGCTGTACTAAGTGCGACTCTACCTAATGATTACAAATTCAGGACAATTGAAAACCTAATAGATACAGCTTACACAATTGCAGATGAAGCAACATTACAAACTACCTACTATTGGAAAATAAAGAATCTACAACCTCAAAAATCACAACATTATTCGCCACCATCATATACCTTCATTCCCCGAGTTGAGATTATTCCTTTTGATTTTCATTATGGGATCGACGGAAGTACAGAAAGTTGGGAGACTTTTGGTAACTGGATATATAATTTAAATCAAAACAAATCTGATTTAACAGATGACGAAAAAATAATGGTCCATCGGTTAACGGATACTATTGACAACAACAGAACCAAAATTAAAGTTTTATACCATTACCTGCAGGATAATACTCGATACATTAATGTTTCACTTGATTTAGGCGGATTGCAAACATACCCTGCGGAATATGTCTGTAATAATAAATATGGTGACTGTAAAGCGTTATCAAACTATATGCAAGCCTTATTAGAGGAGATTGGGATTAAATCGCATTACACAATTGTTTATGCAGGAATAAATCCGGTTAGAATTGACGAAGAATATCCATCTCAACAATTTAATCATGTAATCCTTTGTGTTCCTCAGCCCAAGGATACTATTTGGCTTGAGTGCACCAGTTCGATAACTCCCTTTAATTATCTTGGCAGCTTTACTCACAATAGAAAAGTACTTATTATAGACGAAAAAGAAAGTAGATTAATTACAACACCAGCATTACAAAACGAATCAAACAAAAACATTTTCTCAACCATAGTATCTATTAACTCCAATGGTTTGTCAACGATACAAACTAAGGCTACTTTGAGAGGTTATGATTTTGAATATTTTAAATCCTTCGGCAATAATATTCCTAAAAGCAAACAAGCAGATCTTATCGACAGAATAAATTTCATGAAGGGAATTGACTTTGTTGAGATAGAAAGTACAGTACCTCACCGTGATTCCTCATATATCAATCTTTCTTTTGAAGCAACTACTTCAAATCTAAGTGAAAAAATGGGACATAAGATCTTAATTAGTCCAATTAATCACTTCTCTTTTAAATTTGAAAAACCTGAAAAAAGAAACTTACCGGTTGTTATCAATTTGCCAATTGTGCAAACAGATACAATCCAATATAAACTTAGTGAACCAATAAAAGAGTTGAAAGGAATAGAAAACACTGAATTCACTTCTGTTTATGGATCTTATTCGAGACAGATCGTTTTATCTGAACGTACCATTAAATTAATCAGAGATATTGAAATCAATCAGGGACATTATTCCATACAGGAATATGAAGCTTTTTATAATTTTATTGATAAATTAAGCCAGCAGGAAAATAGAAAAATACTTATTACCCAATAACAATCAAATCTAAATCCAGAATTCATGAAGAAGATAACTACATTATTATTATTTTTTTATTCCACCTTATTAATTGCCCAAAATAAAAGAATAGAATTTGGAATTTTAGATCCGGATGATTTAACTCTGAAGGAATGTTCCTTTGAAAAGGATGCACCTGCCGTTGTAATTTTTGATTATGGTGAATCAAGGTTTCTTTACAGTGAAGGTTCTGGTTATGAAATTGCCTTTAAACAGCACAAACGAATCAAAATATTTAACGAAGGTGGCTATGATCAGGCCGAAATTGTTATTCCCTTATATATATCTAAAAACGATAGAGAAACCATTAGGGATATTGAAGGATACACCTACAATTTCAAGAATGATCATCTTGAAAAGATCCCATTGGATAAAAGCCTTATTTACGAAGAAAAAATTAGTGAATATGTATATCTAAAGAAATTTGCCTTACCAAAGGTTACTGATGGATCGGTAATCGAATACACATATACCATTGACTCACCATACCACATTCATTTTCGCGACTGGGAGTTTCAAAGTGATATTCCAACCTTATACAGTCAGTATACAGCAGCTATGATTCCATTCTATTCATACAGATATCGTCTGCAGGGAGCTTCTAAAATGGACCATTTCAACAGCTATGAAGAGCGCGGCATCGACAGAAGATTTATGGGTATCACTTTTAGAGATATGATATATGAATTTGGATTAAAGAATGTTCCTTCCTTTCAGGATGAAAGCTTCATCAGTTCAAGAAATGACTACATAAAGAAAATCGATTTCCAACTGGTCGAAATCAATCACCCAACCGGATACAAGCAAAAATTTATGGATACTTGGCCTTTGTTGGCCAAAGAACTTCTTGAATTTGAAAGTTTTGGTAAGTACATTAAGAAAGCAACAAAATGGGCCGAAAAGAATGCTGGTCAATTTACCTCTTTATCAGAATCTGAACGGTTTAATGCCATATTAGATATGGTAAAAGCCACCTATAAATGGAATAATTACGAAGGCAAATATGCCCAATACGATTTAAAAGATTTCCTAAAAAATCTGGAAGGTAACATTGGTAATATTAATCTCTTTACAATAGGAGTTCTAAGAGCGAATAACATTGAAGCTGAACCTGTAGTTATTAGTACACGAGATCATGGAAAGGTAAGCAACGATTTCCCTTATTCCGATTTCTTTAATTATGTGTTAATACTGGCTAAAATAGATGATCATTATAAATTACTGGATGCCACACAGGGCTTTTGTCCTAATGAATTAATCCCTGACAACTGCATTAATGGGCAAGGTTTTATAGTTAAAGAAAACAGTGATCAATGGGTTACCATTGACAACGCAGCGCCTTCAATCGAAAAAACTATTCTTGAATACACTGTCAATCTAAACAATTACACTATTGAAGGAGAATGCAGTAAAACTTCAACAGGATATATTGCATTAAATCAAAGGCGAAGCTATTATTCAAACCAGGACAATTTTAAGAAAAGATATGAACCACTTGGGCTCATTGAAAGTGAAGAAATAAAGGTTAATAACTTATTGGATGAAGAAAAACCTTTTGAATTCAGTTTTGATTTCAATCAGAATATTGATGTAATAGATAATCAAATAATCTTACATCCATTTGCACATTTCCCTATTAAAGAAAATCCTTTTAAACAGGAGAAACGCACATTACCAATCGATTTAGTTAACAAAAAAGCCTATCAATATACAGCATTGATTGAGATTCCAGACGGATATAAAATTGAAGTTCTACCTCAAAAAGAAGTAATTAACCAGAAAGAACTCCAATTAACTTTTCTTTTACAGGATATGGGTAACAATAAAATAAAAGTTTATGCATCTTATAACTTTCAGCAATCAACATATCCAGCAGAAAACTATTTGGCTCTAAAAAAGTTTATGAATAAAGTAACGGAAATACTTAATTCTAAAATAGTATTGATAAAAGATGATCAGTTGACAATGAAATAGTTTCAACAACATGTAGAATATAAGGATTAAAAAGGAAGCTAAATGTGACATTTAACAATATCCATTTGACTTTTTTTTGATACTTTTGTTTGAATTTAATTGCTGTGAAGCTAATTGAAACAGGGCTTAAAAAGGACGACTTAATCAAATAACTACTTCTTATACAGAAGGCTTGCAATTACTTTAATTTTAGCTATTGCAAATTAATTGATTATGCATTCTACTGAAGGATTGATTCTCCTGAATATCCCTGCAACCATTATCTTCTTTTGCCGTACGAAACATCGTTACTCACACTCCTGTGACTGAGGAGGCGAAGCTATGTTAGTTCTTAGTGATTAGTATATAGTTATTAGAAGGCTTCATAATACATTAATTATGCAGAGAACGATAATAATAGAAAAACTAAAATGAGCGATTTTTTATTTAAGAACTTAACTGTTTGGCAAAAAGCACTTGTATTTGCAGATAAGATTATTGAAATATGTGAAAATCTGAATTCTGATTATAAACATTATAAGTTAATAGAACAAACAGAAGCTGCTAGTAGCTCAATAGCTCAAAATATTGCCGAAGGAAGCGGAAGACATTCAAAGAAAGAATTCATTCAGTTTATATATTATTCCAGAGGCTCTCTATATGAAACTATCACCTTGCTTAATCTTTTTGAAAAAAGAAACTGGATAACAAATCAGAAACTAGAAGAATGTGAACAGAATGGAATTGAACTTGGAAAAATGCTAAATGGACTAATAAATAGTTTATCCAAAGCTATTGAGTAAAGTATTAAACATATCCAACTAACAACTAAAGCAAAGCGTTCTAATAACTATCCAGATTTCCCTAACCTAAACATTTCAGAAAAAAAATGATATCATATAAAATTCTCGTAACCGGAGCTGCCGGTTTTGTTGGTTTTCATTTATCTAAATTACTTGCCAGTAAAGGTGTTTCTGTAATTGGTATTGATTCCCTAAATGAATACTATGATGTTCAGCTGAAATTTGATCGTTTAAAAATACTTAAGGAAATATCCAACTTCACTTTTCGATGTGTTAATATTTGTGATAAAGACGCACTGGATGAACTATTTCAAAAGGAAAAATTTGATGTAGTAATTAATCTGGCTGCACAGGCTGGAGTTAGATATAGTATTGACAAACCCTATAAATACATAGATAGTAACCTAATCGGATTCATCAATATATTGGAAGCTTGCCGCAATAATCCGGTAAAACATCTAATATACGCCTCTTCCAGCTCAGTATATGGAAATACGATAGAAGTACCTTTCAGTGTAAAGAATCGCACAGATGAACCGGTGTCATTATATGCAGCAACAAAAAAAGCCAATGAGATGATGGCTCATAGTTATGCTGCTTTATATAAAATCCCAATGACTGGTTTGCGTTTCTTCACCGTATATGGTCCATGGGGACGACCTGATATGGCATATTTCTCATTTACCAACAAAATAGTGAACGGAGAAACCATTCAGGTGTATAATCATGGTGATATGGAACGTGATTTCACTTATATAGATGATATAACAACAGCTATAGAAAAATTGATCAATCTACCTTTTGATACCCCGGAAGAACAAGATAAGCCATATCGTCTGTTTAATATTGGGAATAATAAACCGGTAAGATTAATGGATTTTATTTCTACTCTGGAAAAACATTTAGGAAAAGAAGCGCCAAAGAAGTTTCTTCCCATGCAAAAAGGTGATGTTTACCGAACCTATGCTGATATAACCGATCTTGAAACCAGAATCAATTTTAAACCCCATACATCCATTGATGAAGGGCTTGGTAAGTTTGTGAGCTGGTATAAGGATTATTATAAAATAAAATTGGTTTAGTTGTTGAATTGTAAAGTTGTTGAATTGATGAGCTGTGGAGGTGTTGAGGTGTAGAACTGTTTAGACGTACTGATGAGGAAGTGTAAAAGTTAGAGAATGTTGAAATCTAGTTCTTGAGAAATATGATATTTCGGATTAAATTAACAACTAAACAATTTAACCTCTCAACAACTAAACACTTAAACAAATATCATATGTATACTTATAGTTTTGAAAAATTAGAGATCTGGCAGCTTTCTAGGGAATTAGTAAAAAATATTTACCAAGTAACTACAGATTTTCCAGATTCAGAAAAATTCGGACTAACTAATCAATTAAGAAGAGCCTCTGTATCTATCTCATCCAATATAGCAGAAGGAAATGGGAGGAATAGTAAAAAAGATAAAGCTCGTTTTATTGAAATTGCATATTCAAGCCTGTTAGAAGTTTTAAATCAATTAATACTTTCTAAAGATTTAAATTTCATATCAGATATAATACTTTCTGATTTTAGAATTCAAATAAATGAATTATCCAATAAACTTAACGCATTTCATAAAAACTTACTTATAGTTAGTTAAACAAAGACTCAACAATTAAACACCTAAACAATTGAACAGCCAAGCAAACAACATTCACCCCACAAACATATATCTTCATCGCGAGGACAAAGAACAATATCTGAAGCAAAATGCTAAGGTAATTTGGATTACTGGCTTAAGTGGTTCCGGGAAGAGCACATTAGCTCATGGTTTGGAACGTAAACTGGCACAAAGAGGTTATTTAACCCAGGTACTGGATGGTGATAACATTCGTACCGGAATAAATTACAATCTGGGTTTTACAGAGGAAGACCGAAAGGAAAATATTCGTCGCATTGCAGAAGTGAACAAGCTTTTTTTGAATTGTGGTGTTATTACCATTAATGCATTCATCTCTCCTACCAACGATGTTCGTGCTATGGCCCGTGAAATAATTGGTACGGATGATTTCATTGAAATATTTGTGGATGCTAGTTTTGAAACATGCACGCAACGCGATCCGAAAGGACTTTATAAGAAAGCACTGGCAGGTGAAATCAAAAACTTCACTGGACTGGATGCTCCTTTTGATCGACCAGAGAATCCAGAGTTAGTAGTTGACACCAACAAACTTAGTATAGAGGAAGGGGTTGACCTGGCTTATGAATATGTTAGAAGTGCTGTTAGATGGTAAAACGATGTTTAGATTTTATGATGTAAAGACGTAGTGATGTTTGATGTGTTAAGATGTACAGAAGTGGAAATGGAAAAAAGTTAGAGATTAATAAGTGGGGATGTTCGATATATAAAGAAAAAAATATCATAAATCTGTATATCTAAAAATCAAGAATCAAACTAATCCTCACATCATAAATCATATATCAAACATCATTATATGAACAAGGACGAGTTAAAGAAAAGAACCAAACAGTTTACTGTTAATATTATTAAACTCACATCAAAATTGCCTGATTCTTATTTAGCTCAACATATCAAAAAGCAAATCATACGATCAGCTACATCTGTTGCCGCAAATTATAGGGCTGCTTGTTTAGCACAATCCAGAGCATCTTACATCGCCAAATTAAGTATTGTAATAGAAGAAGCTGATGAAACTGAGTTTTGGCTTGAACTGATAGAAGAAAACAATTTACTCTCTAATATTAGCTCTCTGAAACAAGAAGCTCACGAACTTGCTTCTATTTTCATTGTAACTCGCAAATCATTAATGCTAAACAAATAATAAACACATCTCAACATCATACATCAAACATCCTTAATTCATACATTCAAACATCTCACGTCTAAAAATCAAACATGATAGAAGATCAAATAATATATACTGAACCTCTAAAGCAACGTCATGCTGATATCGAAGAGCTAAAACAATTGGCTATAATTGAAAAGCGTTCTGAAGACGAAGATTTATCTTTACTGGAGGTGAGTAATCGATTATTCTTAAATGATTTTGCAGAGCAGGAGATTATCGATACACGCAATCTTTTTTTTGATTTTTGGGATGTTGAAACGGATGATACAAAGTTACCGTTTGAATTAAGTGGAACAACTGATCAGGGACAGTTAAATAGAATGGATGAAATCATTAACTCATTGGAGTTTGGTGATGACTTAAAACCTTTTAAACTAAATAAGCTGGCTGAACAACATCCCGAGATACCATTCTATTCACTGATGAGTATCATTGACATGGAGCTGCAGGGCAAGGAACCTTCTAAGATATTACGAAAGATTAAAGAAGCCTGTTCGGTATATCCTGAGAACAGATTATTCGAGTTATTACAAGATCAATACATAATCATACAAGATAAAAAGCCTGAATTACTTAACGATGCGACTTTTGAGCAAACCTCATTAAGTATATTATTAAAAGGTCGACAGAAGATTCACACTGTTGAATTTTACATCGCTCATGCAGCTCTATTTGAATTCGTTGCGCAAACAGACAACCTTTTGCTAACGGATTCTTTTTTGTTTACCTCTTCTCATGTTTATCCCGAAGCAGAGGAAGTCATCAATCAGAAATCCATCTTGTTTGATTTGCACAAACTGGATTATTGTATTGAGAAGTATGCACCAGAATTGAATGATTAATGAATAATGGTTAGTTGTTAATTATTTATGGTTAATGTCTCAATACTTCGATTATGGATTAGAGATTAAATCTGCAAAGAAGGTATTAGTAGTTAGAACGTTTTACTTTAGAAGTTAGAAATGAAAAATAAAATAGTTAAACAACTCGATAACTATCGAGTCAACAATTCATAATATTAACTAACATCTTTACATCATACATCTAAACATCAAACATCCATTGATCTCCAACATTAACCAAATAGATATAAATAAACATTACACCTTTAAAGATTACCTTACCTGGCAATTTAAGACACGTGTAGAGCTAATTAAAGGTCGTATTTTTAAAATGTCACCTGCTCCTTCTCCCATTCACCAGGAAATTGCAGTTGCTTTAAGTTCTGAACTTTATCAATTCTTAAAAACGAAAGACTGTAAAGTTTTCTCAGCTCCTTTTGACGTTAGGCTTGATAGTATGCAAGACGATTCTCAATCTGTGGTTCAACCGAATATATGCATTGTTTGTGATCTAAGTAAAATAGACAACAAAGGTTGTAATGGAGCTCCTGATTTAGTGGTTGAAATTATTTCTCCTTCAACGGCCAAGAAAGATTTGCACGAGAAATATGATTTATATGAACGTTCAGGTGTTAAGGAATACTGGATCATTCATCCATTCGAGAGAACATTAACCTGTTTTCTGCTGAATAATGCCGGTTTATACAAAGCTACTAAACCACTAACTGAAGGAGATACCGTTAAAAGCGAACTTTTACCTGGCTTTGAATTAAACCTTACCAACATCTTCCCTGAACAAGTGCAAGAACCAGAGGAAGATTATAAAAGGATCTGACAAGAAAAAAGTAAAAAGGATAAAAGATTAGAGATTAATGCAGCAAAGAAGCTATTAGTAATTAGAACGCTTCACTTTAGAAGTTAGTAAAGGTTTAGATTACCAATTATAATCAATTGAACAGTCAGACAATTAAACAAAAAATTAAATTCTTGTTAAACCCGATAATCATTGGGAGCGCAATTAGTGGACAAAAAAACCAAGCTGCAAATAAATAATTCAATATCCAACATCTTAACATCATATATTGAACATCTAAACATCGAACATCCAACTAATCTGTGGTTTTAAAAAGCTAATAGCTGTTAGCTAATGGCTGATAGCTAAATTTAGGAGAAAGTGTAAGTAGATAAGTAAAGCACTAGGCACTTTGTATTAGGCACTCAAAGAACAACTCAACAAATAAACAGTTTGAAAATTAAACAGAAAAATAAATTCTCGACAATCCCGATAGTCATCGGGAGCGTAAATTCGTTGATAAAACAAATGGAAAATTACACATTAGAAATAAAACCAAAATCTAAATTACTAGACCTTAACTTAAAAGAAACCTGGAAGTACCGCGACTTACTATTCCTATTCGTTCGTCGCGATTTTGTAGCTATCTACAAACAAACCGTACTTGGTCCTCTATGGTTTTTTATTCAACCCATACTTACCTCTTTAATGCAACTGGTAATTTTTAATAACATTGCGAAAATTCCGGTTGACGGTATGCCTCCATTGGTATTCTATTTAAGTGGTAATGTTATGTGGCAATATTTCTCAAGTTGTTTAACACTTACATCCAATACTTTCCGTGGTAATGCTGGCATCTTTGGTAAGGTTTATTTCCCAAGGGTTATCACACCTTTATCCATGGTTATCTCACAATTATTGAAGTTTGGTGTTCAGCTATCATTATTCTTGGCGGTTTGGGGTTATTTTATGATAATCGGAGGTACAGAAGTTAATCTCATTCCTTCATGGCATATAGTTTTATTACCTGTTTTAATAATAATTATGGCTGGCTTAGGTTTGGGAGCTGGTATGTTAATTTCGGCCCTTACAACCAAATACCGCGATTTTACTTTCCTGCTAACTTTTGCTGTGCAATTAATGATGTACGCAACTCCGGTAATATATCCATTATCGTTTGTTGAAGGTAAAATGAAACAAATCATCATGTTGAATCCAATGACAGGGATAGTTGAAACTTTTCGTTATGGATTTACTGGAGCCGGCACCTTTAGTTGGGAGTTACTAGGCTATAGCATTGTTTTTATGGCAGTACTAATGTTTTTAGGTACCGTTGTATTTAATAAAGTTGAAAAAACATTTATGGATACAGTATAATCACCGAATTTGCGCTAATTATCTCGAATTTTACAGGATGGTTGAAGGAATATTGTATAAAGATGAGGCCTATAAAATAATAGGTGCCGCATTTGAGGTGCATAACGAATTAAAGAATGGGTTTCTGGAACCTGTTTATCAAGAGGCTATTCAAAAAGAGTTCGTGTTACAAGGCATTCCTTTTCAAAAAGAAGCCTTGATTAGCATTTACTATAAAGGTGATAAACTTGATAAGTATTATAAAGCAGACTTTATATGCTACAATGATATAATAATAGAATTAAAAGCTTTGAGTGACTTGACTAGTGAACATGAATCACAGCTAATTAATTATCTAAAAGCTACCAACAAAAAACTTGGCATCCTAATTAATTTCGGTAAGCCAAGCCTACAATACAAAAGAATTATAAACAATCTGGTCACCTAATTAGCACTAATTATCCCTAATTGAAAAACAATTCGTGTTAATTCGCGTAAATTAGATGACATAATTCGCATAAATTCGCGACAATTCGATGACTAAGACAATAATAAAAATAGAAAACCTATCTAAACAGTACCGCCTCGGTACCATTGGTACGGGTACTATTGCCCATGACCTGAACCGCTGGTGGCAGACCAATATTCTTAAAAATCCCGACCCTTACCTGAAGATTGGAGAAGCCAACGACCGGGCACATAAAGGCATGAGCGAATATGTGTGGGCTCTACGCGACATTAACCTGGATATTAAAGAAGGTGATGTGGTAGGTATCATTGGTAAAAACGGTGCGGGTAAAAGTACTTTGCTGAAAATACTCTCGCGCGTTACCGCTCCTACTACCGGTAGTATTAAGGTAAATGGCCGACTGGGCTCTTTATTGGAAGTTGGTACCGGTTTTCACCCTGAACTGACGGGGCGTGAGAACATTTTCTTAAACGGTGCTATATTGGGCATGACCAAGGCGGAGATACGCTCCAAGCTGGATGAGATCATCGATTTCTCAGGCTGTGAGCGTTACATAGACACCCCTGTTAAGCGTTACTCCAGTGGTATGAATGTACGACTAGGCTTTGCCGTAGCAGCTTTTTTAGAGCCCGAAATACTGGTGGTAGATGAAGTACTGGCCGTAGGCGATGCCGAGTTTCAGAAAAAGGCCATTGGTAAGATGCAGGATGTCTCACAAAACCATGGACGCACCGTATTGTTTGTGAGTCATAATATGGCAAGTATTAATAAGTTGTGCCCCAAGAGTATCATTTTAAAAAATGGAAGCATTCTATCAGAAGGAAAGTCAAACAATATTATCGAAGAATATATTTACGATAATTTGTCTGAAAATACGCTTAACGATAATATTCAATCTAAAGATGGTACAGTTAAGCTTGTAAAAATTACAATTAATAATGGAAAAAAACTCTTAACGGGGAAAAAAGCAAACTTTGAATTTGATATTTACTTTGCTAATCTTGTTAAAAATCCAGCCTTTATTATTGCAGTAAAAAGCCTTTCCGATGAGAACATCATTTTTCTATCCACTGAGCCTATAAGTGGTCATTACGTGGGAGACTGCAAAGGAAAAACTCGAGTATCCCTAAGCATTGAATCATTGAATTTAGGTGCTGGTAACTATTTATTATATTTTGGTATTGCACTTCCTAAAATTCAATTTCTTATCGAACCAACCAAGGTGTGTTCAATCGATGTTCAACCATTTGATGTATATAAATCAGGTTATCATATACATAACAATAAAAGCCTCCTTACAATTGATCATTCATGGCAAGTAAAATCAATTAAATAAATGGATAAAAAATTAGTGATACATATCGGTTATCACAAAACCGGGACTACCTTTCTCCAAAACAATATTTTCTCCAAAACAAAAGAAATTAATTATCTTGGACAGCCATTTGTCAATATGGATATTAAGAAGTTTTTTCAAGACTTAAAAGATTGTCATGATCTTTTATTTGATAAAAATGTTTTTATTCAAAGGTTCGATCGAATAATTGCAAATATTGATCAACCCGGCAAGCCAACATTAATTAGTTTGGAAAGTATTCATAGTGGCATTGATTGGTGGGGAAGAGAGTTAGTTGTAATGGCAAATAGAATAAGACAAGTATTTCCCAATGCAAAAATATTAATTGGTATTAGAGAGCAAACCAGTTATATTGAATCCCTGTACAAAGAATATATTGTGCATGGAGGCAGAATTAATTGGAATTACTTTTTATATCATTCACATTATTTCAAGTATCATTTACTGCCTAAGTTATACTATGATAAAGTCATTGAATTGTATTACTACTTGTTCAAGAAAGACAATGTTCATGTATATCTTCATGAAGAACTAAAAAATGATGCAAACAATACACTAACACTAATTAACCGGTTTATTGGTATAAATAAAAGCAACTTTGAAATCACAAGTGTATATGAAGGAATGAGTAAAAAACAATCTGAGCTTGTTCGTTTCATTAATTCAATATTTGTAATTGATAGTAGCGAAGAGTGTCATTTAAGAAACGGACGCTACTTAGATTTTTCTCGATCAAAAAAACGTAGAAAAATCATTAAATGGATCAGAAGTAACCTAGCATTAAATTCTAAATCAAAATATGTAACAAGTAAAGATTTAAACTTTATACAGGAACTTTTCAAAGATTCTAATAGTAGGTTAAGCAAGATATTAAATAAAGAATTAACACTTCATGGATACCTATCAAAATAGCAGATATGACTATATATTAATCTGGGGGCATGGAATCAAGTATCGAGATGATATTCTTTCGGCTATTAGGGATAATGAAAATTTTGACATAGTGCGCATACAAGATCACATACCAAGGTCTATTGAATATCTTGTTAAAAAAATTTACTCTTATGATTACGCTCCTTTTGAACATTTAAAACAAAAAACAAAATACTTAAAAACGACTCCCAATAGTGTAATTTTTGTATTTATTAAAAACAACAATCCTTGCATCGATTATTGGGGCGTAGAAGATTTTAGACATATTGAATCGCTAACACTAAAAAAATTTAAAGACCAACTAAGAGACAAATTTAATCCCAGGATTAATAATATAAGAACCGAAGACCACGTCATCCATGCGTCGGATAATGAGCTTCAGACCGACTATATACTAAAATATCTTGGCATTAATGATGGTGTAGATTTTTTTAAAAGACACAATAATTTTTTAGACTCACCATATTTTATTCCAGCATCAGATAAGGTACAAATAAAGAAAGTAGACATAAACAATTTGTATTGTAACATTCTGGAAGGAAGTAAAGACAAACCTCAATTAAAAACAGTTCAGATTAACGATTCTCCTCAATATGCAGGCTTGTCTGACATGTCTGTTTACTCAAACTACATTAAAAAATACATTGGAGGTCCACTCAAAGCAGACTATAGTATTCATAAATATATTGAATTAAGTAAGCAATTAAATTATTTATTTCCACCATTTCACAATAACTATATCATTGCAAAAATAATACACGAAAAATTAGTAATTATTGATGGATTGCATAGAGCTGCAATTCTAAAGTATCGCGAACAAAAAAATATACTTATTGCAATTATCGATTAATATGATTAACCTAATAGATTTCTTTAAAACAATTGAGTATGATTGTTACTGCATAATTAAAATAGATGATAAATTTCCTGAATATTCAATTGGAGATGATATAGATATTTTTTGTTTTGACATATCCCATATCATAAAGAATCTTCTAATAGTCACCAATCAATATATCGACAAAGGATTCACTGCACAAATTACAAAAAGAAGTGAAACACATACTCATTTTGATATTTTAAATAAAAATAAAATTGAAATAAGATTTGATTTATATCAACAGTTTCCTGGTTACAAAAATCTTAACATCAAAAAATCTCTTTTTGACGTCATTATCGAGAAACGAGAAAAGAAAATGATAAATAATTCATTATTTGTTTATGTGCCCAACAAAATTGACGAATTGATACTTCGCTATATTGAATATCATGAATGGTATGCTGAAAGGCCTGATAAAATTAAGCATATTGAATACATTCTGAAAAATGCAGAAGACAAAACCAAATTTCTTGACAGGATACACCATTACACTGCTTTACCAAAATACCATGAACATAAAATCATAATAAAATCAGACAAGCAAACAAAGAGAAAAATTAATATAAGAAACACAATCTCTCTATTAAAGAAATCAAAACACATACATAAGAAATCACCAAAAGAATTATTCAGGTTCATCCGCTGGAACATTATAAAGCACTTTAAATGATTGTCACCCGCTTAATTGGAGGCTTAGGTAATCAAATGTTTCAGCTCGCATTTGGCAAAGTCTTATCTATAAAAAACAAGACTAAGCTAAAATTAGACACGCATGCTCTTGAAGAAAATAACGCATCGACAAATTCTTTTACCGCAAGAGAGTATGAATTATCAATATTTGTAGGCGAAACTTTACAAATAGCCAACAATCGCGATATTGAGGTTTTTTACAATAAAAAGCCTCAAATTATCAAACGACTAAAAAAGTATTTCAATAAATATATTCGTAATGTTAGAATTTTAGTTGATGACAACAGTCCACATCAAAAATTACTAATTAAAAGCAAATACATATACTTAAATGGTTATTGGCAAAGTGAATTTTATTTTTCAGAATATAAGACAGAGATATTTGAACTTTTTCAATTCCCCAGCCTCCCTGTTGAATACACAAGAATTCAATTTGAAATAAGCCAATGCAATTCGGTCTCAATCCATATAAGAAGAGGTGATTATGCTAGTAGCAGTTACATTAATTCAATTCATGGACTGCTACCAATGTCATATTACAAATCCAGTATAAATACTATTCAAGACCTTTATCCGGAGTCCCATTTTTTTATATTTTCTGATGATATAGAATGGGTTAAGCTTAATTTCGACAGCAATCATAAACAAACCATTGTTGATACTTCGAGGTCTAACGAGGCACATATTGACATGCAATTAATGAGTTTATGCAAGCATAATATTATTGCCAACAGTAGTTACAGTTGGTGGGCTGCCTGGTTAAATCAGAATGAAAATAAGACAGTAATTGCGCCTAAAAAGTGGTTCGCCGACAATAAGAAAAACGATACACAAACAAAACACATAATTCCCAGAGCTTGGATACAGAAGTAAATAAAATAATGGTTTCTGTTATTATGTCAGTCCATAATGGAGCTACATATCTTAAAGAAGCAATAGATAGTGTCTTAAATCAAACTTTTTCAAATTTCGAATATATCATCATCAATGATGCATCAAGCGATAGGACCCATGATATTATTAAAACCTATACTGACGAAAGGATAAATTACATTATAAATCCTGAGAATTTAGGACTTACAAAATCATTAAATAAAGCCATAAGCATGGCTCAGGGGAAATATATTGCCCGTATGGATGCAGATGACATTTGTCAGCCAGATCGTTTATCTGAACAGGTATTATATATGGAGAGTAATTCTGATATAGGAATTTGTGGTACCAACTTCGAAGTTATAGGCAAAAAGAAAAGAAGTCATTTCCCTTTAGATCACGAAACTATCAATATAAAACTATTTCAGGGTATAAATCCTTTAGCTCATCCTAGTGTCATTATACGCAAAGAACTTTTTATAGATAAAAAGATATTTTATGACGAGAATATTAAGTATGCACAGGATTACAAATTGTGGGTTGATGCAGTTAAGCATATTAAGCTAGCTAACATTTCGGATATTCTTTTAAAATATCGTATTCACAACAACCAAATATCGGCATCCAAAAATAAAGAACAAAAACAGGTTGTAGAATTTATTTGTATTGAACAGGTAAAAGAACTCATGCCTTCAATTTCTGATAATGAAATTAATACTCACCTAAATTTTATTCATGAAAAAAAAATAATAGATATAGCTTGCATTGATAGTATTCAGAATTGGGCATATAAATTGATAAGAAGAAATAGGCAGGTTAACAAATATGATTTAGCTATTTTCGAGAAAGAAATAATTTTTATTCTTAAGAGAATAAAAATGGAGTTTTTTACACATAAATACCTTCGTGCAACTTCTTACTATCCTAGCATGCTGAGACTATACCTATCTCCAAGATACAATATGTATAAATATTATTCTTTAAAGGTTGGTTTAATTTTCGTTGTAAAATGCGTAATACGCTATAAAAAGTAATGGCAATATACTATTTAGTACCCGATAACTCTAAACCAAGCTGGGGTATTGGCGTTATTTATTACCATGTTAAAGCACTCAATGATTTAGGGTACGAAGCATATATTCTACATCAAAAAAAGGGTTTTCAATTACCTTGGCTGGAAGTTCCTGTTCCGATAAAATATATCGATAACCATCCGCCAAAGGCGATAACTGCCGATGATGTATTAGTCGTGCCAGAAGTTTTAGCTCATGAAGATTTTATACAGCAATATAAAGCAAGAAAAATATTGTTTATACAGGCTGCCGGATGGATTTTTGAAAAGATGCCCATTAATAAAAGTCATAAACACCTAGGTTTTTCCTCTGTCATGGTCATCTTACCACACATGATCCCAATCGTTGAGAAATTCATTAAACTTCCGGTATTTATAGTTCCTCCCATGTTGGCTGACTATTTCTTCAGTTCGCCGATCGCTGATAAACGTGAAAAAAGCATTGTGATGTACCCTAAATTTGATCAGATTGACTTTTCAATTGTCAACGGATTACTTAGGCGAAAAATAGGCAATAACAAACTAAAAAAAGCACTAGGCTTTGATTGGCGGATCAAACTATTGCAGGGCTTAACCCATCAAGAAGTGGCCATTACCTTTGATAAAGCCACTTTTTTTATCTCCTTAAATACATTTGAGGCACTAAATACATCGGTTGTGGAGGCTATGGCAAGGGGCTGTATAGTTTTTTGCTATGAGGGATTTGGCCCCAGAGACTTCTTAGAGAATGAAAAAAATGCTTTTGTATTTGGGAATAATGAACCTTATAAATTAGTAGAAAAAGTATACGATGTTCTGGAGCATCCAGAACAGTATAAAATTCAGCTTAGTGAAATGAGAAAGCAGGCATTAAATACAGCTATGCAATTTGCCTATAGTAAAATGAAAGCTGAGTTGTCCATTAATATCAAAAACCTAATGGCGAATAGTTAAAATGAAAAACGTGCAATATGGATATCCCAAACTATACACAATCATTGTTACTTATAATGGCATGCAATGGATTGAGCGCTGCATAAGCAGTCTGCTAAAGTCGGTGCTTCCAACTCACATACTGGTTATTGACAACCTTTCGACTGATGGTACACCCGATTATATAGAGCAACATTTCCCACAAGTGGATTTAATCCGGTCGGAACAGAATCTGGGATTTGGTAAAGGCAATAACATTGGGATGCAGAAAGCTTTGGAAGCGGCTGCAGATTATGTGTTTTTATTGAATCAGGATGCCTGGATTAAAGCAGATACACTAAAGGTTTTGGTGAATGCGCATAAGAGTAATTCTGAATATGGTGTTTTAAGTCCAGTACACCTTAATAGAATGGAAGATGGATTAGAAACTAAATTTGCTGAATATGCCGGTCCTGAAAATACAAATGGACTATTATCTGATTTAACCATTAACAAATTAAAGCAAGTTTACACTACAAAATTTGTAAATGCAGCTGCCTGGTTAATATCCTTAGAATGTTTGGCTAAAGTAGGTGGTTTTAATCCATTGTTTCCACATTACGGTGAAGATGAGGATTACATTAACCGATTACATTACTGGGGATTTAAAGTTGGTATCGTACCTGAGGCACGAATCATTCACGATTCGATATTTTCATGGGAGAAGATTGAACACCATCCGGTTCGTAACGTCATATTTAATCTTATTCCATTGGCAAATATTAATCAACGTTACCGAAGTGCCTGGTTACTATTTCTAAAGAAAAGTATGGATGAACTAAGTACTCTTCTTCTTTTCCGGAAGTTTAAGAAATTTAATACGCGCCAAAAGGCTTTTTGGAATACACTTATAAAAATTAAAAAAATCAAAAGAGCTAGAAATATCAGTTTAGAATCAACCGCATATCTAAAATGAAAAGTTTAGTTAGCATCATTACGCCCCTTTTTAACCGCCTCGATTTAGTACCCGAAACTTGGGCTGCCATCAAAGCTCAAACTTATATTGACTGGGAATGGATAGTTGTGGATGATGGTTCAACTGATGGCAGTGATACCTACATTAAAGAGTTAAGCCAAACCGATTCCCGCATTCAACTTTACTATCGAAAAAGTTTACCCAAAGGGCCGTCGAGATGCAGAAACCTGGGTGTACAAATGGCCAAAGGTGACTATTTGTTATTTCTGGACTCCGATGATATTATTACATCCACGTGTATCGAAAAAAGGGTGGATTTTATCCAACAGCATCCCCTACTTGATTTTGCTGTTTTCACTCAAGCTACCTTCGAAAAAAACATAAATAATTACAAAATTTTCGGTAAATATTATGACAAACCCAATGAATATCTTGAGTCTTTTTTAATGGACTCCCCACCCTGGTGTATCAGTGGCCCCATGTGGAGAAAAGAAAGTTTTATAAATACAGGTAGATTTCGAGAGGATTACACCATAATGGAAGACCCGGAATTACATATCCGTGCCATTCTGCAGGGTTTGGATTTTGAAGTAGTAGAGGGAGCACCCGACTTCTTTTATCGCTTACTGCCAAAAACACCGGAACAAGAACAAGTCTTTAGGCATAACTCCATTATAGGGCGCATGCGGTTTTACTTCGATTTATTGCCAACGCTTAATTTGAAACATCACAGGCAAGCCATTAGTAAAGGTATTTTAAATTTATATAAGAACTTTTTATTAGCGCGAATTAAAACTTACCATACAGAACATCAAGATTTTTTAGCCTGGGTCGAAACTAAAAAGTTGATAAACCCAGGAAAAATAAAACTAATAAAAGTGTATACGGTGTTTGCCATGCACTCGCTATTAACCAGAATCCCCTTAGCCAAAGGGTTTCTTTTTAAACTGATTTAGAATTGAAGAAAATCCTCTTCCTTTTCTTTGTACTATTGCTAATAATGGGCTGTCTCATTACATTTGGAGGTTACAAATACAACCATCGGCTTACCACCACCAAGGATGTACATTTTTTATACCCGGAAGCTAAATCAAAAGCTCTGATCCTCAGTTTTGACGATGGCAACATTCTGGATACCCAAATTGTCAGCACGCTGAATCATTATCACTTAAAGGGTACATTCTTCTTACATACCGCTCCGTTAATCCAATCATCGCAAAAACATATACCCTTAAAATTAATAGCTCAATTATATGACGGTCACGAAGTGGGTAGTCATGGCGTATCACATCTTAGGTTGAATGAAATGAATGATTCTTTGCTTTGGTATGAATTAAATAGTAGCAAAGACACTCTGGAAAAATATCTAAATAAAGCAGTTTACAGTTTGGCCTACCCCTTTGGCGATTATAATTCAAAAACCATTGAAATGGCTAAACAAGCGGGATATACCAATGCTCGTTCTATTAGCAATACCAACTTATTTAAACCCCCTGTTGATTTTTTACAATGGCATCCAACCTGTGCCTTATCGGAAGCTATAAAGAATCGGGAAGACTTTCTAAATACAGATTTACCATGGGTTAGAAATCTCAAATCAATTCTAGGTCAACAATTGAACATCCCTTATTCCTGGTCAAAAATGCAATACACTTGGGGCCATGCAACCGACTTTTCAAATCCCTCCGGACTGAAAATAGATGATTTTGAAGTTTTTTGTTCAGCTATTAAGTCACAAAATAATATTTGGAGTTGTACTTCAACAGAAGCAACAAGCTACTTTCAGTCTATTCAAAAACTAATTATCACTAAATACGAAATAGCCAATCCGGTTGAGAATACACAGTCTGTTTGGTTTTCATTTGCCGATAAAGAATACGTTATTCAACCCGGTGAAACATTTTCAATACATGAAACACTCAACAAATAATAAACCAATATTCAAGCCCAAAAGAACTTTTTATCCGGAACTGGAAAGCCTCAGAGCTTTGGCGGTACTTATGGTTTTAATGGCTCATTTTATCCCGAAAAATAGTATTTATTACGTCCCTTACATGTGGTATGGTGTAGATTTGTTTTTTACCATTTCAGGTTTTTTGATTACATCCATTTTATTGAAAGCTAAGCTAAACAAAAAGGAAAAAAATGGAAGACTTTTAAAAAACTTCTACATACGCCGTGCCTTGAGGCTATTCCCCATTTACTATCTTTTTATTATGTTTTTCTATCTGGCAAAACACTTGGGGAATCTCCACATGTGGAACGATGATTACAATTTCTACTTTTTCACCTATTTTCAAAACCTATATTTTTTCAAGATTGGCAACTTTAATAGCCTCTTTAGTCACCTGTGGTCTCTGGGTGTGGAAGAACAATTCTACCTGATTTGGCCATTTTTAATTCTGTTTCTACCCAAAAAAGTACTGCCTTTTTTCTTTAGTGGCATTATTGTCCTGTCATTGGGTTTAAATACTATTTACAGCACTACTCCAATGTTTAGAAATTTGACCTTTGCCAACTTTCACACCCTGGGTATTGGGGCCTTATTTGCTTTCTATCATGTGCACAAACAAGATTCACAATTATTTAAAGCAATCGTCAAAAACAGAACTCTAATTACAGCTATCCTTTTACCCATCATGATATTAGTACTAACTCAAAGTCATTACCTGGGATATACAGCTCCATTTATTTTAGAACTATTTTTAGCGCTCACCACTGTCAGTTTTGTTTTAACTGCAACTTATGGTTGGCAATGGGGTATTAATAAAGTAACACATCACAGGGCACTCATGCATATTGGAAAAATCAGTTATGGAATTTATCTATTTCATTTGCCACTGCCGGCATTAACTAAAGTATTGGTTCAAAAGACAACCGGATTTGAACTAAATTTTAAAGATGACCTTTGGAGTTTTGTTGTATTTACAATAATGACAATTGTATTAGCACATGTTTCCTTTCGGTTTATCGAAACTCCATTTTTAAAACTTAAAACAAATTTTGACTAGAATCATGCCCCATTCATCGATTCAAAAGCCTGAAATATCAATCATCATTCCCGTTAAAAACGGTATTGCAACTATTAATGCTTGTCTTCATGCCATCTTCAGTCAAACGTTAATTGACCAAACCGAAGTAATCATCATTGATAGTGGAAGTACAGATGGCACATTGGATATTATCAGTCAGTATCCGGTTCGATTATATCAAATTCCGCCTGAAGCTTTTAACCATGGTACCACACGTAATTATGGGATTTCATTGGCTAAAGGTGATTACATAATGATGACTGTGCAGGATGCCATTGCACCAGATGAATATTGGTTAGAAATAATGCACTCTCATTTCTCTGATGACAAATTAGCAGGGGTTTGTGGAATGCAAAGGATACCTCAATTGCAAAGTATTAATCCCTTTGAATGGACACGTGCCATTAATTTGCCTGAAATCAGAGCATATCAATTTAAAAACATTAATGATTTTAATGAGCTCTCACCAAGTACGAAGAGAGAGATATGTGGTTGGGATAATGTGAACAGTATGTACCGAAAAACTATTTTGACATCCTACCCTTTCGAACCTGTTAAATTTGGTGAGGATATTCGCTGGGCGATTTCAATAATAAAAGAAGGCTTTAAAATCCTCTATGATCCTCATGCCAAGGTAGCTCATTATCATCCTTTTGATAAAAGCAGTGAGTTCCACAGAAAATACATTGAGATAGCACAAGATGATATCCTTTTAGAATTAAAGAGCAAGCGGGTGCCTCTATTGAAATCTTTTATCATGCTATTGTACAAAGCCTATAAATGGCGCATTAACCCCAAATGGATGTTTACTCAGATATACCGTTGGTTGATTTACAATCAGGCACATAAGCAGTATATAACTGCAAAAAGAAACCACTCAAAAGACGAAATCATAAAACAACTATTTATATAACATGGATACTCCTTTAGTAAGTGTCTTAATGACCGTTTACAACCGAGAAAAATTCATTGCTGAAGCCATTGAAAGTGTACTTGCTTCATCATACCAAAACTGGGAGTTAATTATCGTTGATGATCGGAGTACTGACTCATCTGTTGAAATTGCCCGCAGATATGAGCAAGCAGATGCCCGTATTAAAGTATTCATAAATGAGCACAATTTAGGAGATTATCCCAATCGAAATAAAGCAGCTTCATACGCCAAAGGCAAGTACTTAAAGTATCTGGATTCTGACGATTTAATATATCCTCATGGATTAAACCTAATGGTTGCTGCCATGGAAAAGTTCCCCGAAGCGGCCATTGGCATGTCCAACTTTCAAGAAGATGAACAACAACAGTTTCCCTATAGTTTTAGTTCGGGAGAAGCGTATTACCAGCATTTTTTGAGAAAAGGTCTTCTATATTCGGGTCCTACGGGTGCAATATACCGCGCATCCAGTTTTTTTGAATTAAAAGGGTTTGATGCGCAATACAGTGTTGCAACCGATATGGACTTTAATTTAAAATGCGCAAAATTAGGGCCGGTTGCTATTTTTCAAAGAGATCTGTTCTGGTGGCGTCCTCATGAAGGACAGGAAATTAATTTACGACAGCACGAATATGAATCATTTAATGATAAAATAAATAAAATCCATCTTTCTGGATCAGATTGTCCATTGACTGAAAAAGACAGGAAAGTAGCCTATTTTAACTTAAAAAATATACAAGCACGTCGGGCAATGTCTTTACTAATCAGGTTTAATTTTGTAATGGCGCTTAAAAAAATCAATGACTTAAGCATTCCGGCTAAATCACTTTTAATCTGCATTTTGCCAACAAGATTGCGTATTCAATTATATTAATAGATGTCTGTATCTCGAAAACTACTCTTCACCCTCGAATCCTTTTTCCCCTCACATCGTGCCGGAACTGAAGTGTATGTGCTTAACCTTTGCCATTATTTTAAAACTAAAGGTTGGAAGGTTGGAGTATTAATTGCCACTACTGAATCTAAAGAAGATTACGAATACGAGAACATTCCGGTATATACCTTTCCAATACCACTAAAACCTGATCCGAAAGAATTAAATGGCTTGATACCACCAAGAGGCATTGAAGGCTTTTTGAAAAGAGTAAAAGAAATCCAGCCTGATTTGGTCCACTTTCACTCCTTTGGCCGTGCCATTAATGGTTATCATTTAAGAGCAGTAAAAGAATTAGGAATTAAAACAGCTTTTACTCCTCATTTAGGGAGTTTCTTTTGTATAAAAGGTGATGTCAGATTATATGGGAAAGAAAATTGTGACTGTCGCGTTGATGTAAAACGCTGCCTAAGCTGTCTGTTTCAAAGCAGGGGAAACAATAAAACCATTTCTAATTTACTAAGTATTTCATTTCAACAGTTACACAAATTAACAACTCAACACAAAAAAATCGCTCCAGCCGTATTTCAGGTTGATCACCGCAAAGCAGAGTTAGACCGTGTCAAAAAATATGCAGATATCGTATTTTCAATAGCACCCTGGATTCAGGAGGCATTCGAAATCAATGGCATCACCAAAGCGAAATTAATACCCCAGGGCATCAGTCCTGTTTTCTTTAACAGTTCGACAATTCAACAACTCAACTCCCGATGGCTATCGGGATCAACAGATAAAATACATTTCGCCTTCATCGGCCGTATGCACCCTTCAAAAGGTTTTCATTTATTAAAGGAAGCCTGGGAACAAATAGATAAAAGTAAAGCTCATTTACATGTACTGACCAATCCTTCAGGCGGCGAAACGGAGTACTTTGATGAACACAAAAAATGGGCATCTGAAAAAGCAAACATAACGTGGAATGAAGCCCTTTCGCAACAGGAGGTTGTATACTATTTGAATCAAGTTGACGTACTTATTCTGCCTTCAGTATCCAACGAAGTGGCCCCCTTGGTGATACTGGAAGCCGCCACCCGAAAAATTCCGGTAATTGGTTCTGATTACATTGCCATAAAAAGCATGATTAATGATGGTATAGATGGTTTATTATTTAAGAATGGTGATACCGAACAACTTTGTTCAAGAATACAAAAATTAATTAACCAACCAGAATTGATTAATCAGTTTTCAAATAACATTAAAACACCACACTCAATGGATGCTGTGGCAATAATCATTGAACAAGAGTATTTGTACATTTTAAAATAATGTAAAAGAACAACCCGAAAAACCCAAATCCTATCTCCTATAACCTACTGATCTATTCACCTAACAAGCTAACGACCTTATAATGCACATCCTTTTCCTCACAACAAATAACCTGGCCACCAATCCACGTTTGTATAAGGAGCTTTGCTATGCCTTAGAGTTAGGACACCAATGCACACTCCTTCAATTTAAACTGGGGAATTGGAGTGACTGCAGAAGTGATGAGTTATTAGTTAAAAGTGATGAGTTAAAAAGAGTCCAGGTTATAAATATTGACGCTACACCGACAGATAGAATAAAATGGCTGAAGTGGGGATTGTTGGAAAAGTTTGCACAAAAGCTTTATCCTATCTTTAAAAGGAGTATGAAAATAAATGCTCTGGCAACTAGTCGCCGGGCTTTTCAGTTATTACATACTGCATTAAAACTGAATGAAAAACCAAATTTAATATGTGCTCATAATCTGGGCACTTTATATCCGGCCTGGAAATGTAGTCAAAAATGGAATATCCCCTTTGTATTTGATGTGGAAGATTACCACCCTGGTGAGTTTATCCGCTTCGATGCCAAAAACGAAAAGAAGCGCCGTGAGTTTTTAATGAAAAAGCTTTTACCTGATGCCCATGCACTCACATTGGCTAGTCCTTTAATTAGTGAATATACATTAAAACTGATTGGAGGTCATCCAAATCATAAGGTAATTCTCAACAGTTTTCCTTCTTCGGAATTCATAATGCCTAAAACCTATGACCTAGTTCCTAAAACCTCAAATGCTCTGCGTTTGGTCTGGTTTAGCCAAAAGATATCCTTCGGCCGTGGTCTCGAACAACTATTAGAAGCTCTTACTCTATTAATTAAATCTAGTGACCTATTGACATATCAACCTATCAACCTGACATTAATAGGAGACCTCGATCCATCCTTTAAGCAACAAATCATCCAACCCTTCTTGTCCTCCATAGCTTCAGCGAAAGAGGATAAATCGCAAATCATAAATCTTCACATCGAAAATCCAATGTCTCAACCCGACCTCCACGCCGAACTCGCCAACCACGACATTAGCCTTGCTTTAGAACCAGGTAAAGACTTAAACAACAATCTGGCCATCTCCAATAAAATAATTGCCTATGCTCAAGCCGGATTATATATATTGGCAACTGATACTCCGGCTCAAAAGCAATTTATGGACACAGATACGAACAGAGGATGTATTTCAGGTCAAACAGTCGTTAAACTAAAAGACAGCCTCTTTAATTTAATGAGTAAAACTGAATCAATTAGAAGGCAACATCAGGAAAGATTTAAGAGAGGTAAAGAACTGGCATGGGAGCAAGAAAGAGAAAAATTAATAACCATTTGGATGGCAACACCTACATCTATTGAAAATCAAAATTAATTATTACTCCACTCTCTGACCTTTGCTATAAATACTTTGTTTACTTTGCGGTATAAAAACGAAAATCGACCTACTTTTAATTTGTTGACAAATTATTCGCCTAATCATTATTAATGACCATTAAAACCAACATAATACTTTCAGCCTTTTTAGCATTAATACTCTTGGTTAACGGGGCTTATTTATGGACAGCCATTGGACTTGGGTTGGCACTTTTCTATACCTTAAAAGTAATTGACCGCATGGGCCAACGCATCCCCATAGTGGATTTAATGACCGCCATGGCTGCCCTGCAATGGATTGTTGGCCCGGCCATTGACTATTATAATGAGGCCTATCACTATAAATATCATATGTATGTTGAGGAAATGGTATATATGTCCTTTGTGGTACCGGCAATTATCGTCTTTCGCATAGGTACCTTAATGTTTAAAGATCACTCCAGCCTCGAAGATATAGGAAATAGAGTCAGCATATTACTAGGTGATTATCCAAAGTTACCCTATTACTTTATAGTTATCGGATTATTAATACCTTATTTTTCAGGATTTCTACCAGCATCCTTAAGTTTTGTCTTTTTCCTCTTAGCCAATATTAAATACATCGGTGTTATTTACCTTCTATTTTCAGGCAAGCCCAATCGCTGGCCCATCTTTTGGGCTACCATGGCCTTTACGGCAGTGGTTTCCATAGCTGCCGGTATGTTTCACGATTTACTTCTTTGGGCCATGTTATCATTTACTTTTGTGGCCAGGGAGCTTAAGCTTACTTTTATCAACAAACTGGGAGTAGCTGTCTTAGGGATCTTTTTTGCAGTGACCATTCAATCCGTAAAAGCGCAATACCGCGAAATGGTATGGAAGCAGGGCTATAGCGGTAATAAAGTAGCTTTATTTCTTGGATTGGCTACCAGTCAGTGGAGTGATGGCAGCATACTGACACCATCCACAGAAGAAGATATGAATGTTCGTCTTAACCAGGGCTGGATTATCTCCGCAGTAATGAAAAATACCAACGAGAAAGAATCCTTTGCCGGCGGTGCCACTATATGGGAAGGTATTGAATCCAGTTTATTACCCCGCTTTCTGGCTCCCAATAAGAAAAAAGCTGGCGGCCGGGAACATTTTCGTCTATTTACGGGCCTTGAGATTGATGATAATACGTCCATGGGTATTAGTATTGTAGGAGAAGGCTATGCCAATTATGGCTATTGGGGAGGTATCTTCTTTATGTTTTTTTGGGGTGTATTTATCTCTTGGTTCTGGAAAAAACTGGAGGATTGGAGCTCCTTTTATCCGACTCTACTGATCTGGAGTCCTATTTTATTTCTCCAGGTGGTTAAAGCCGAAACCGAATTTGCTGTTGTATTGAATCACCTGATCAAAGCCAGTGTATTAGTATTTGGTTTATTGTGGTTTATTAAACGGCAGTGGGGGATTAGAATCTAGATCGCTTCGCTCATAGGTCTTAGGTTTTAGGGGTTAGAATTTTAGACTTAAAGATTATTGCATGTCGATAACTGTACACCTATATTCTATTCCTAAAAACAACATCATATTTCACAAATTACTTACTATACCTCCCCCTAAGAACTAAAACCTATAACCTAACCCCTATATCCTATAACAATGAATAATTTTGAATTCAAAGATCTAATCGTTTGGCAAAAAGCAATTGAGTATGCCAACGAAATATTAAATATTTGTGATCAGGTAAAAGGACATTATAGGCTAATTGAACAAATGGAGGCTTGTTCTACATCCATTCCTCAAAATATTGCAGAAGGAAAGGGCAGACATTCCTTAAAAGAGTTCATTCACTTTTTACATATTGCTCGTGGATCATTATATGAATCAGTAACATTACTTGTTATTTTTGAAAAACGTAAATTTATTTCATCTGAGCAATTAAAAAATTTTGAAACAGATGCTTTCGAAATATTAAAAATGATCAATGCTTTAATTACCTCCAAAAGAAACAAATTAGAGATATAAGATCCTGTAACTTCACCAACCTAAATCCTAATTCCTATTCCCTAATACCTATTTCCTAAAACCTATTCCCAAAATCCTAGAACCTATCATTCATGAACACAATCCTTATCATATATCCACACTGGCATCCGGCAAACCTAGCAGGCGTGCAACGTCCCCGGTTAATTGGAAATTATCTGAAAGAACTGGACTGGCTACCTCGTGTATTAACAGTTGATGCTGGTTATTTTGAAGAAACACCTGATCCTGATTTCGAAAAGACTTTTTCGGATGATTTTAGCGTTACACGAGTTAAAGCCTTTAAAGTAAGTAAGCCACGCTTAATAGGTGACATTGGTTTAAGAGCCTTTTATCAGTTGTATAAAGAAGCGAAAAACATTATTAGTAAAGAACAGATTGATTTTATTTGGTTACCCATCCCCAGTTTTTATAACGCCCTCTTGGGTAGACTTCTTTACGAAAAAACAAAGATATCATATGGCATTGATTATATCGATCCATGGGTACGGGATATCAGTAACCAGAATAACTTGCGGGCAAAACTTAGTCAATGGATTGCTCGAGTATTAGAGCCCATCGCCATAAAAAAAGTTAGCGTAATTAGTGGTGTCAGTACTCCCTACTTTGCTCCCGCTATCCAACGTAATTTCCCCTCAATAGCTAATAAGCTACTAACTACTGACTTCTCTCATTTGACTAATAAAATCCTAAACCCTAACACTCTAAAACCTATAACCCACGTAGGCATGCCCTACGGCTTCGATCCCAACGATCATAAAATAAAATTAGAGAACTTGACCTATCCTTGGGAAAGTACTCTCCTAAATCCTAAATCCTATCACCTAAAACCTAAAATCTGGCTCTACGCCGGTGCCTTCCTACCCAACAGTCATATTCTACTGGATTCCTTTTTTAAAAGCATATCAGAGTTACGCAAAGAAGGGAAATGGGATAAGGATATTCAACTTTGGTTTATAGGTACCGGTCAATACCCTGCAAAGCGCATAACGGCCTATGCAGAGGATCATGAGATCAGTGATATCGTATTCGAAAATCGGGAACGCTATCCATTCCTTAAGGTACTTAATTTTCTTTCAGTAGCTGATACAGTGATGATTATTGGCAGCACCGAAGAACATTATACAGCCAGTAAAACCTATCAGTCACTATTAAGTGAAAGACCTGTATTAAGTATTTTCCATCACAAAAGTAGTGCTGTGAAAGTAATGGAAGATTGTAAGGCAGATCAATATACTGTCAGATACAAACCGAAGATGACAGAAAATGATTTGGTTATGGAATTTAAAGCAGTACTCTCAAAAAGACTTTCAGACCAGGACTGGAATCCTGATTTATCTGCTTTAGATCAATATTCAGCAAAAGAAAGTGCCCGGAAGTTAGTGGAAGCATTAGAAGCTGTAATTTAGAGTTAACAGTTTTCAGTAGTGAGTTATGAGTAATATAAAAAGCTTTAAGGAGTTAATTGTCTATCAGAAAGCATTCCAGCTATCTATGGATATTTTTGAAGATTCAAAAGAATTTCCCAAAGAAGAAAAATAAGCTCTGACGGATCAAATGAGACGATCATCACGTTCGATATGCTCGAACATAGCTGAAGCCTGGGCTAAAAAGATTTACCCAAAATCGTTTGTCAATAAAATTTCTGATTCTTTGGGTGAAGAATATGAAACTGAAGTATGGTTAGAATATGCCTGGAAATGCAATTATGTAACAGAAGCAAAATATCAGAAGTATATTGAATCATATAATGAAGTTCGCAAAATACTATTAGCTATACTATCACATCCAGAAAAATTCAGCAGATAATCAATACTTATCACAAGTCACTAACAACCTTCTACTCACAACTAATGACTAAAAAAAAGCGTCTGGCCATTATCTCCACCCACCCTATCCAGTACAATGCCCCCTGGTTTGCCATGCTCCATAAACGGGAAAACTGTCATTTAACGGTGTTTTACACCTGGCCACAGGCCATTGAGGGATTCAATGACCCCGATTTTAAACAAAAAGTACAATGGGATATTCCCTTATTAGATGGATATAACTATGAATTGGTAGATAACATTAGTCAACATCCCTCATCAAAAAGGTGGAGTGGCATAGACAACCCTACTTTAATTAAGAATGTAAAAGACTATACCCCTGATGCTATCCTTATATTTGGATGGAAATTGAAAAGTCATTTTCAGGTGATGCGTCATTTCAAAGGTAAAGTACCTATCTGGTTCAGGGGTGATAGCACCTTATTAGACCATGATATCCAAACCATTTCTCAACTATTCAACTCTTCAACTCATCAACTCCCGATTGTTATCGGGATCAACACAACAAAACAACTCTTAAAATTTAAAATTCGTCAATTCACACTTAAATATGTTTATCGGCATATCGACAAAGCCTTTTATGTTGGCACCAACAGTAAAAAATATTTCCAAGTCCACGGACTCAAAGACCATCAGTTAGTACTCGCACCTCATGCCATCGACAACCATCGTTTTACGGGTATTGATAAAAATGAATACGAAAATAAGGCTAAGCAGTGGCGAAAAGATCTGGGGATTAAGCCAGAGGATAAAGTCGTTTTATTTGCAGGAAAACTTGAATCAAAGAAAAATCCTTTACTCCTACTCAATGCTATTCAACAATTAAACTCCCAATCGTTATCGAGATCAGCAATTCAACCAATTAAACTCATTTTCATCGGATCCGGTCCTCTTGAAAAAAAACTGAAACACCTTTCACAAGGTGATCCCAACATCTTCTTTATTCCTTTTGTAAACCAAAGTCAGATGCCTGTTGCATACCGGTTAGGAAATATTTTTTGCCTTCCTTCAAAAGGTCCGGAGGAAACCTGGGGATTAGCAGTTAATGAAGCCCTGGCCTCAGGTAGGCCTGTTCTGGTGAGTGATAAGGTAGGTTGTGCAGTTGACATTGTTACATCTGGTGTTGGACGAATATTTAAATCCAATACTAAAAATGAGCTTCTCGCTTGTCTAAATGAATTGCTTCAATCCAACATACAACCTGACACCTGTCAAAACCACATTGCAAATTGGAGCTTTGAGGCTATTTGCCAAAGTATGGAATCAGAACTATCAGAATTATAACATTCAACTTTTCAACTATTAACTTTCAACTCTTCCAATTTTCAACCTTCATCTTTAATCTTTAATCTTTAATCATCCCCAGATTTAACTATGCTGATTTTTCAATTAGCAGATTAAAAGTTTCCATTATTATTCCAGTAAGATCTCTTTACAGCTTCTCTCCTATCTGTTCACGCCTTAAATTTTTCAACTCTTAAACTTTCAACCAATCCCTAATCCTTCCCCGATAACCATCGGGGCTTTATTCATTTATCCATTCTTAAAGCCTTTAAACCAACCTAAAGAGTTTTAATCTCACTCTGGAAAGGGTTGACCTTATTCTGAAAATGTTAAGGTGAAATTTAAGAGGTTTGATGCCATTCTGGAAAGGGTTTAGGTCATTCTTAAAGGTTTTAACTGAATCCAAAGAGGTCTGGCGTCATTCTTAGGGGTTTGGTGCCTTTCTTAAAGGATTTAAGTCATTCTGAAAAAGCTGGCACTTATGTTAATACGAAATCTGTTATTGGGAATTTTACAAATTCCTCAATGGCAGCAGGCGAAAGCCGTATTGAGGAAATCCCGATATAGAAAATCTTACATTGCAGCTCTGCTGTAATGTCTAGATATTCTTTATCGAATTGGAATTTTGACGAAGTCTAATGACAATTTTGGGTTAATCTAAATTTTTATATCACGAAACAAAAAAGAGCCAATGCATGCACCAACTCTTTTCTGATTAATTCAATTGACTACTAAATCATAATTGTCGAATCTTTATCTTTAGCTTTCTGTTGGTTATAGATTTGTTGGTTAAATTTACTCACGTACCCCTTCAGACGATTTTCATCCCTCCAGAATAAGTACTTTCCACAAGCCCGGATCTCATCAACCAGTTGCTTAAGCAAGGTGTACATTTGATTACGAATAGTTAAAGCTTCATTGTCTTCCTGCTTATCACCATTGGCCATGGCCCTAAGTTCAGCCATTTCTTCCGATAGCTGAGCTGCCCGTTCTATCTTCGTCATATCATAATTAATACGCTGCAAAGGCTCAGGATTGGATCGTCCCATCACGGCCAGGTCATTCAGATCCTGTATCATATCAGCGCTTCCTCCACCTTCGTTGATGGTATTCAGCTGTACCAGCAAGTCATCAAACTGACTATAGGCGTAGCGGAAGGCATGGATCATCTCATCACGCAGATTGAAGGCAGCCGGTGATTCGTCTTTCCAGCGTTGTTCCGCATCTTTACGGGTTTTCAGGTTCTCCATCCAGATAGACTGAGCTTCTCGTGTCGCCCCGATAGTCACATCCAGATTGTCAAGGATGTTTTCATCCAGACCCGCCGCCAGCAGGGCTTCTTTGTCTTTTATAGCCCAGTAACGTAAATCCTCAGATTCCTGCAAGAATATACCAATTGGCATATAAGGTGTTTTAATGGCACTACTTTCAAGAGCCAGGGCCTCGGCTAATTTAGCTTGATAATGTTCAGCATTACTCATAATTTTAGTAATTTTGAAATTAGTACTGGAAGCCCGCAGGACCATAGCACGCTCTGGAAAGTATGATATGTGATCCGGCGGGTTTCTTTAATTATCATAGTAATTTAGTGTATGTTAAACAAAATATCCACCCGGATATGACTAAATTTATCAAAACAAGGACTAAGGAGATGAAATCAATGACAGATAAGCAATTTTTGATGACAAGTTAATTTTACTTTACTTAACTGTCTAAACAGATGCTTAATTAGAATCAAATATCTTCTAAAGGTGCTTTAGTCTACAAACCTATTATAATTTTGCCTTTCTAAAATTAAGAATAAGAACTAATTGCTTTAGTTGATGGTGTGAATACTATTTTTTGTGAGACCTTAAGTTATAAAGAAAAATAGGCATTGACTTAATATTTTTATCTTTATTACTGTGTTTCGAGGATTGGCAACAACAATTCATTTTCTGTTACAGGAATTCTATAGGAGCATTAATCACTGACCATTATCCTCGCTCTTAAAAACTGACATACACTTCGGCATATTGCCTGGCTATCATGGAGACTGCAAATCGTTTAACATTTTCAAGACCTTTTTCAACCAGAACATTTCTTAACTCTTCATTCTCAACACTATTGCTAATTGCTAGTCGCAAATCATCAATCTTATAAGGATCAACTAAGAAAGCTCCTTCACCTGCCACTTCTTTCATAGCCCAAAAATTGGATGTAATCACCGGTCGTCCAATGGCTTGTGCTTCTATAATAGGCAATCCAAAACCTTCGTAAAAACTGGGAAAGCACAAGATGTCACATCGCTTATAGGCATCCAGTATTTGCTCATAAGGCACCTGAATCAGGTTTTCAATATCCAGCTGATACTCTTCCTCCAAAGCCTTTTGCAGCTCAGTCATTTTACCCACTACAATTAGTTTATAGTGCCCAGTGTCTGGTGCCTGGTGCATATTCTTTCCTGGATGGCAATTGGGGCTCCCGTCTTCTGCCTCATCAACTTTTAAACTTTTCAACGTTTCAACTTTTCGACTTTTCAACTGAAAAACCGCCTCAAACACCCCTTCTACATTCTTATTATCTTTGGTCCCCATAACAAGTATATGTGGACATTCGCTATTAAATTCTTTAGGAGAATAGTTAATGCGATCGGGCAAAGGATTGTGAATTACTTTAATCTTATCCGGATCACAACCCGTCCATTTAATAAGTTGTTCTTTGGTATGATTGGATATGGCAGTCACAACCTGGGCCCTTCTCACCGGAATCTTAACCCACAAATATTTTAGTATAGCCAGTTGCCATCCTTTATACTGGGTCAGTGATTCCAGATCATGATAGGTAACAACCAACCCCTTCTTTGGCAATGCCAAAGCAATAAAAGTAATATCTCCGGTTATATGATTGATAGCCCCTTTATTTCGCCAGACTTCAACCAAAGCCTTTATTCGCCCCCACCAACCATTGGTTCCAGTTTTTAATTGGTAAGAATGATGTTCAACTTCTGGAGGAAGATTATTTATTACCTGTTCAAATACCTTTTCGATTGAAAAATACTGAGGCTGTGGTTTGCGGAAGAAGAATGTTACGTTAACTTTTTTCAATGTATTTCATAATTATCATACCAACTTGCCAACCCTGTCAGCGTCAGCAGTCATGACAGCGTTGGCATTTTGGTTATTAATCAAAAATATCTTCATCAAAATCAATTGATTGATGACATGCTCTAAAATTATTAATATCTCCAAAATAATCTTCCATACAACGCTGATAAATGGGATTAGTTCCAGTTAAATAATCAAGATAACTACTCCATCCATATTCTAAAGCGTTGGATACAAAACCATGGTGTACAGGATTAGTATGAATATAAATTAGCAGGTTCTTCAGGTATTCATTTGAATCAACACGCTTACGTTTAAAAGGCCTTTCAAACAAAGCTCCATGTCTGTTGTATCTTGTATTGTAATATTTTGCATAAGCATTAAAAAAATGAGAGAAATGTCTTGTTGCATCCGGCAACCTGACAGTGTCTAACCTGCCAGCATCAGCAGATCTGGCAGGGTTAGACAAATCGTTTTCTTTTAACGCTGAATGGTCACCGTTCTCTTTTAACGCTGACGGGCCTTCGGCGCCGTCAGGTAAAGAAACCGTTTCCCATTTATTTATTTCTAACCCGACAGCGTCGCCAAACTTGTCAGCGTCTATAGACCTGACAACGTTTCGTGTGTTGACCTTTTTAATCTCCTCCATTGAATACTTATACCTCACATTCTCTTTAATCCTTACCAATAAATGAATATGATTGGGAAGTAATACGTACGAATAGATCTCTGCAATCGGGTCAATATATTTCTCATATAGTAATAACAAATGTCTATAATCATCTTCCATCATAAAGAGATTACAACTATTAATGCCTCTGTTATAAATGTGATAGAAACTTCCCAGGTCTATTTTTTCTGATGGTTGCGACATATCATATCTAACCGTTACAAATCATTAAACAACCTCTTATACCCTTCCCGTAACTCAGGATCATTTACAAATTTATCAGCTCTTTTTCTTGCTCCTTCGCACCATTTATAAAACTCCTCCTGCTCCATCTCAACCAACTGAGCAAGTGCGGATGACCAACCACTAACTTCGGTCTTCGAACTAAACTCTCTATCCTCAAGTCTCTTCACTTCTGCCTTCTGCCTATCCTCTACTGCCTGTAAGCTAATATCCCACCCACAATATTGTTTTTCCAAACCTCTCCATGGAGTCTGATCGCTAATAAGAACTGGCCTCCCCGCCATAAAACTTTCCAATATCACATGTCCAAAATTTTCTCCTCTTGTAGGTAAGTATAATGCATGATACTTTTGAATAGTCTCTCCTACAATATCTGCATCCACTGTTCCTTTATATTCCACCTTAATATTCTCCGGCAACTGACTAATAATATTCTTACAATATTTCCAATAATCGTCATTGTATATTTGTCCGTATAAGTCAAACTGAATTGAACCTTTTAAATCTTTGCATTCCAATAATCGTTCAAGGGCATACAAAGTGTTTTTTTCAGGTGAGATACGAGCCAGGCTAACAAGTTTTAACACTCCCCCGGTTTTTATAATTTCTTTAAATGGTATAAATTCTTTAGTTGGTAAATTATCCGCTATTTTAATCTTCAAACCTTTACCCAATGCCTTTTCAATATCCTGCTTTTCTTTTTCGTTGGTTGCATGAAAAATTACATTCCGGTACAGTCCCAAAATTCTTGCTAATTTTAGAAATAACTGCTTTTTACCACCTTTCACATCAATCGCGCTTTGAGCCAACATCCCTCTGGATGCAACTACAACCTTCTTAACTCCATAATTATTGGTGATCAGCAATGGTAAAATGGAAAATTTCCATGAATAAACCCCATTTATATATACAATATCAGGTTGAATCTCTTTTAGTAATTTAAAAAAAACAGTTTTATTCTGATGTTTAGTATCTGCATAATTGACCATTACACCAGGTATAAATTCTACCCACGAATTACTATTAATCCCATGGTAAGGTAATGTTTCAGTATAATCCGTATTTCGGGTAACAATATAAAATTCATATTCATCCTTTAGATATTCCACCATATTGGCCATTGACCGCACAGGACCACCCGCTTTATAACCCGGTAAAAACCAATCAATAAAGATTAATATTTTCTTTTTTGCTAGTTGTTGACTCATAGTACGAAGATAGTAATTAGTAAGTAGGGAGTAGTCAGCAGTTAATAGAAAAGTAGGATATGGCTGAATATTTCAGACTAAAAACAGCAGTTAAACTAACACATTATTAAGCACTTGTTACATTAAGACATTAAGGAGGTAATTCTACTTATCATGAATATGAAACAACCTTTTCAAATAAAGCTTAAGTAAAAAATCATCCTGGTGATTATTCCATTCAATCATATATTCTTTTGACGGAAATAATTCAAACCATGTCATCAGAATTTTATTTCTAAATCCCGGCTGATTCAATATCTCCTTCAAATTATTCACTTTATGGAGTTTTTTTGAATCTTTTTCGAGCATCTTTATACTGATTAGCTCTTTTATTGAGTATTCATCATTACCAAATAATAATTTATTCCTCTCATCTGAAACTAACAATACGGAAGACATCATCAGGATATCTAACATTTCTTTCTTTGTTCCAGTAAACATTTTAAGTATTTGTTCAGTATATGTCTCAATATCTTTTTGTCTCGATAGTAATAAAGCAATATCAAGTAACCATCCGAAACGAAGCCCCCCATTTTTAATATTATAGGCAGCATGACAAATAAGATGATACCCCATCATTACATCGCTTAATACATTTATCTCTTTATTATGATAGTTAATTGACTTATATGTTTCAAAGCATTTATAAGTAGGCACATAATATGGATTTCCAAGAGAAAACAAACGTTGATGTATCTCAATTAATACACCATTAAAAACAATGGCCCTTACATGAGAATGTACCTTCTCGTGCAAAACCGAACGTGGTGTATGAACCTGTTTAGCACCAGCTTTTAGTAAAACAGATAAAGCCAGTTGCCCTTTATCTTCAGGAACCAGAATATCCAGATCTCCCATAGGTCTGACACCCTCTTCCTCATATAAAGATATCGCTAATGCAAACCCCTTTAATGTTATTAACGGGATATTGTTTTCATCGAATAATTTTTGAATCTGAAGGAAGGCCTGAAATTTAATCTGAAACTGCAAAGATGCATGAAGATAGTTTTTTTTCCACTCAATTAAATCTTGTTGGTCAACTCCGGTGATTCTTCCTTTTTTTATTAGATAGTAAATATTGGCCCCGACACCATGCTTAAGCCCATATTTTATAAGTTCTTTAGGTAGAAATTTATTGTAGTCAACAGATTTATCCTCAATTCGATTTAGTAATATTAAGTCCTCTACGATTTCCTTTTTAAGAGCTTCTTGATTCTTCATCATTTAGTATTTAGACTTAAATTTAACCATAAAGAATCACGAATCGGAAATACACATTCCCTTTTAATTTATTTAAAGCTAGGACTCTAATTGCACTAAAAAATAAACATATTTGCTTTATTCTTTATCTGTTTTAATCGTCGAATAAGGTGACGCTTTTTATAATACAGTACCCAGGATGGAATATAGGCAACTGTCATACCCAAAGTAAATACTAAAATTGTCAACTTTAGCATTCCTATATTTCGAAGTGAAAAACCAAGAATAACAAAAGCAATATTGACAGCTCCAATAATCAATGAAACCTGAAGATGTGTAAATCCCAATGCCAGCATCCGGTGATGAATATGATTTTTATCGGCCATAAATGGTGAGTTCCCTTGCGAAACCCTGAGAAAGAAAACTCTAACCGTATCAATAAATGGAACAATTAAAATGGCCATCGCTACAGCCGGAGCACTATTCATCTGATAAGTAAGCATTGATCTATGAGCTACAGCATTTAATTCACTGAACCGAATGGCAACAACAGCTACCAGAAACCCTAATACCAACGACCCTGTATCACCCATAAATATTTTCTGCCTTTTTGAGAAAATATTATAATAGGCAAAAGCCAGTAATCCACCAATTAATGCTGCAGCCATAACAGGAATATGATATTCACCATTAATAAAAAACCAGATAGAAAATGAAAACAAGGTGATGATTCCGGTTACCGCTGCCAAACCATCAATTCCATCAATCAGGTTAAACCCATTCACTAAAAAAATAATGGTAAAAATCGTAAAGATCGTTCCCCAAAAAGCATTGGGTTGAATACCAAAGAAACCATGAAAATCAGTCAGAACAACTTGTCCCAAACCAACAATGATTAAGGCTGCCAGCAATTGACCTCCTAACTTGACCATAGGAGCTGTTGCCAGAATATCATCTTTAATGCCAATGGCAAAAATGATTACCAAAGCAGGAGTTAAGAAGGGGATATGAGGAAATTTAAACCAGTCAACAAACAACGTATAGGTAAAAATAAACCCAATAAATATAGCCATACCACCCAGTGTTGGAATTTTCACCCGATGAACCGTTCTTTTGTTGGGCTCATCAAAAAGGTTTTTCATCTTAGCCACCCTGAGGATAGTTGGTATCGAAAGAAACACTACAATAAATGATAAAAAAGTAGCGAAGGGTATTAAGAGTTGAATTGTTAATTCGTTCATAAAATTATTTCTGTCCAAAGTTCTTGCAAAAATAGCAAGCATTTTCTGTTTAACACTAAATATATACGGAGAAATACAATGTTAGTTCTGTTTTTTGAAGGGTTCAACATAAAAAATCAGTCATTAACACAATATTTCAACAACTTACCTAATGTAAAAAACGTGTATACTTCATCAAAAGATAAGACACCAACTCGTCATTCATACTTATTGAATTGAAATCAGTCAAAACTAGCCATAATTAATCCCAAAGAAGTTAAAATACATAGAACTTAGTTAATTTCAGACCAAATCAATTCATCATTCACAATATACACATACATCAAATCACTCACAATTAACAACTAACCCTTAATAATTAACCATTATCCATCATCTTATTAAGTTCTTCCACAAACTGATCAATTTGTTGCTTAGAAAATCCTTTTTCCAATGCCACTTCTTCAAGTGTTCCCCATACTGGTTCGCCACAGGCAATACAGGTTATTCCTTTCTTACTTAAGTATCTTACAGATAAAGGAATTATCTCAACCAAGGCCTCAATACTTATTTCTTTTCCAATTTTTTCCATAAAATGAATTTCTATCACCAATTAATAACAATACCCTCTTAATTTGTATTTTGACTATTCTACAAATGAAACGAGTTACAAAAAAGTAAGATTGTAAGCTACAATTCATTCAGAAAAGCTTATTTTTGATAACTATTAATTTGAAAACTCACAGACGATAATAATCTAATGTATTCATTCTTTTCTACCATAAACAATAAAAACAAATATCTGTTTTTATCAGGGATTGTTCTCCTGTCCACTTTATTCAGTTGTATCCCGCAGAAAGAAATCGTTTTGCTACAGGATCATAGTACAGATAAAAACTATGATAATCCATATAGTAATTTGAAGGGAATTACTGACCAATATATTTTACAGCCTAACGACTACCTTTTTATAAATGTATCAACACCTGATGAAAAGATTTCCGATTTTTTTAATCAAAGCAGAAATAGTAGTATGGGGGGAAGCCAACAAAATCAAACCTTCTTCTATTATCAGATAGATGATAGTATGAACATTGATTTCCCCTATGTTGGTAAAATTAATTTGAAAGACTGTAATGTGGTACAAGGAAAAGACAAAGTAAAAGAGGCCTTAAAACCATTTTTAAAAGAATACAGCCTCACATTCAAACTGGCAACTAACACTTTCACTACTCTTGGTGAATTCCGTAACCAGGGAGTTCAGAATATGACCAAGGAACAGATAACCATTTTTGAAGCTGTAGCCATTGCCGGTGGAGTAACCCCATATGGTAAGCAAAAGAAATTACAGCTACTACGTCAACTACCTGAAGGTCCGATAACTTATACCATTGATCTGACAGATAAAAACATAGTCAATTCTGAATATTACTATATCTACCCGAATGATATGTTATATGTTAGACCTATGCGGGCTAAACAGTTTGGCATTGGAGAATCCTTCTCTTTGGGTATCATAACAGGTTTATTGGCACTTTACCTGACAATTAATACAATCATCAAATAAATTAAAAGAGTGGTACAGAATCAAACAAATAATAACCAGTCATCCGGTTTTAATTTCGACACTAAACATTTTTTATTTGATTTACTGCATTACTGGTGGTTATTTGCCATAACCGTACCATTAAGCATTGCTATTGTATATACTGCTCACCGTTACATTCAACCTACCTACAGGGCATCCATATCTTTATTAATAGAAGAGAAAGGTGAAAAGATGCCTACCGGTAATATGATGGAAGGTTTTGGCCTTACTCCGGGACAGCAGAACATTGAAAACCAAATGGCTGTTCTTACATCCTGGGACGTTATTAAGGAAACGGTTGATCAACTGGATTTTCATCTAAGTTATTTCATTCAAGGTAGAATGAAACATACCGAAGTATATCATGATGAACCTTTTACGGTCTTTTTTGATTCCTTGCATCAACAAATTTTAAATACACCCATCTATCTTGAGTTTATTAATAAGAATGAATACAGATTAAAGGTTCATACAGAAAATTCAGGAACATACATTTATAAAGATAACAGAAATGGATCAGGTATCGGTCCTATGAATTTTGAACAGTCTTTTCGATTTGGAGAAGTTATTGATATGCCCTGGGGACGATTCAAGATAGAAAACCACAAGGGAACCAGTTCATCGCAGCAGGAGATATATTTTATTTTTAATCATCCTCAAAGTATTGCAGCCAGCTACAAATCTACTTTAAGAACATTCAGAGCTAATGAGACGTCTTCTATAATACGTGTTTCAGTTACAGGTAAAAACAACCTAAAAAATACCATTTTCCTGAATCAACTGGCTAAAGTTTTTATCGCTAAAAACCTTGAACAGAAGAATCAGATTGCGACCAACACCATCAAATTTATTGAAGAGCAATTAGGTGTGATATCTGACTCCCTATACCTTACCGGGTCTGAATTAAGCAATTTCAGAACCAGTAATCAGATTCAAAGTGTTTCAGCTAAATCAGAATACCTATTTAGTGGTTTGCAGGATATGGAGCAGCAACTTGCTCAATACGAAATAACAAAGCAGTACTATAATTATCTGATTAATTACTTCTCAAACGATTTTTCGGGTAATGAAGTTATTGCTCCTGCACAATACGACGTCGGTAATAATCTCTTATCTGAACAGATAAGTCAGATTATGGAGTTGAACTCACAACGGCTAAGCATGCGCGGTACATTTAGTGAGGACTTAAACCTTGCCAACAGGGAGGTAGAAACACAAATAGAAGTTGCAACAAAAACGTTATTAAAAACCATTAACGGTCAACTCGATATTATTAATGAAACCATTAATCGAATTAATAGCAACAAAGAGAAAAATGAAAAAGAACTGTATTCCCTCCCTGAGACAGAGAGAAAACTCTTGGGAATAGAACGTAAGTTTGAGTTAAACAATGAAGTTTACACATTTCTACTACGTAAAAGGTCTGAAGCCCAGATTCAGAAAGCCTCCAACACTCCTGATCATAAAGTTCTGGAAGCCGCACAAAGTAATGGAATGATTGCTCCCAATGTTAGTGGCAATTATAAAAATGGTTTGATGATAGGTTTAATTCTTCCTTTAGCATTTATTGGACTTCGTCAGTTGCTTAATAATAAAATACTGGATGAGGAAGACATCAAAAAGATAACCCAATCTCCAATTATCGGACAAATATTGCATAATTCTAAAGAAGAAAGTAACGTAGTGCAGCATCATCCTAAATCTGTTATTACTGAAAGTTTCAGGAGAGTGCGAACCAGACTTGATTTCTTAACTCAAGATATTCCCTGTCCGGTTGTCAGTGTTACCTCTTCCATTCCCGGCGAAGGCAAAACCTTTTGTGCATTGAATATTGCAGCTGCATTAGCCATCAGTGGTAAAAAAACGGTAATACTAGGCTTTGACCTGAGAAAGCCCGGACTAAATAAATTGGTTGATACTCATAAAGCAACTGGCATATCCAATTATCTTATTGGTAAGGCCACTTACGATGAAATTAAGGTTAAGCATCAGCAAAATAATTTAACTATTATACCATCGGGTGATATACCACCGAATCCTTCAGAACTGATAAGTTCTCCAAAGACTCAAACTTTATTTGAGGAATTAAAAAAGGAATTCGATATCATTATTGTAGATACTCCACCAATGGGGATTGTTTCTGATCCGTTTCTATTGGCAAGACATGCTGATTCTTTAATTTTTCTGGTTAGACAAAATCACTCTATAAAAAAGATTACGGAACAGACCTTACGAAATATTTCTGAAGAAGGAATTAAAAATGTCGGTATCCTTTTGAATGATCTCAGCATGAAGAAAGGATATGGTTATGGTTACAACTATCGATACAATTATGGTTATCGATATACCTATGGCCATGGCTACTATGAGGATTAAAGAACCTTCTCCTCGATTCCTATCGAGGAGCTTATTGTCTTGAATTTCCTAATTCAATTAAGCTACACTACTCTTTATTATTAAGAAATTATTGCTGATAGCTAAGGTTTTTATCAATTGGAATTGATAAGTCAATGTCCCTTCGTTTGGAAACGAAGGGGAGTACAATACAGTATGTATTACACAAACTTAAAGATCTTCTCATCGATAGGAATCGAGGAGCTAATTTCTTTGAATTTCCTAATTCATTTATACTGCATTCTTCTTTATTGTTAAGAAATTATTGCTGATAGCTACAGGGTTTCATCAATCGAAATTGATAAGTAATTTACCTTTGTTAAGATACGAAGAGGAGCACAATACAGGATGTATTACACAAACTTAAATGCCTCCTTCCATATACTCCTCCTCGATTCCTATCGAGGAGCTTATTGTCTTGAATTTCCTAATTCATTTACACCACACTCCTCTTTATTATTAAAAACTTATTACT
>JAFMVE010000034.1 GCA_025499705.1 Carboxylicivirga caseinilyticus | reverse complement strand
TTCAGGGGATTTAGGGGTGACATAAAATGATATTTTATTACAAATTGAAACTAACGTTGTTCTGATGTTTAATTTTTGGACACCCTCTTTTTTGTGCCTTCAGACATAGAAATACAACCGATTAAAATAATAAAAGATGTGCTCCAAAACTGAAAAACCTAGTGTATAATTTAATTTTTGACCTAGGTTAGAATATTATTTTACCTATGATATAAATATTTATTACATAGGTAATAAATTGATTTAACCTGTATTATATTATAAAAAACAGGTAACTTACAATTAAAATCATAGCTTCATGACACTGAAATATAAGGTAATTAAACAGAAAACACCGGCATCAACTGGCGAAGTAAGAGACATCTATTATGCTAGAGCCTGTGACCGAAAGATGTACGACCTGGATATGGTAGCCAAACAATTAGCTAAAGAATCCACCCTTTCTCCAGCCGATATTTATGCAACCTTAGTTGGATTAACGGATCTCATTCCTCTTCTTTTAATGGATAACAACTCTGTTAGCTTAGGTTCACTGGGCATCTTTAGTCTTCATTTTTCCAGTGAAGTAAAAAATTCAAAAGAAGAAGTAAACAAAAGGTGCATTAAGGGTATAAAAATGAAATTCAGAGCCAGTCCCAAACTAAAAAAGAGACTCCGTTCACCAATCTTTGAAAAATCAAAAAATAAGTAATTAAAACAAACTCAACTGTTCGTCGAGGAGGCGAAAAGTCATTCGATGAATCGGAGATGGTCCATGGGCTTTAATAGCAGCCCGGTGGGCTTTGGTTGGATACCCTTTATTCTTCATCCAATCGTAAACAGGGAATTGTTCATGCATCTTTTCCATGTATTCGTCACGATGTGTTTTAGCAAGAATACTGGCCGCTGCAATAGGCAGGTATTTACCATCACCTTTTATAACACAGGTATGTCCAATCCCATTATAGGGTTTAAAGCGGTTGCCATCAATCAACAAATGTCCGGGTTGTTGTTTTAGTTGCTCAACAGCCCGATGCATCGCTAAAAAAGATGCATTTAAAATATTTATCTTGTCAATCTCCTCGTGATGCACATATGCCACTGCCCAGGCCAAAGCTTCCTTTTCAATAATAGGCCTAAGCTTCTGACGTTGTTTTTCGGTTAATTGCTTGGAATCATTCAACATCTCATGCCTGAAATCTTTAGGTAAGATAACAGCTCCAGCAACAACCGGACCAGCCAGACAGCCTCTTCCGGCCTCATCACATCCGGCTTCTATTCGTTGTGCATCAATATAGGGTAATAATTCAGCCACCTTTTATTATTGTTGAATTCTGTTTTTTTCTTTTTCAACTACTTTTCCTGATAAATCACCTCCAGCAATGTTTGTCCGACTGCTTTGAGTGTTTTTTTATCAATATTACTCATATCATCTGCATGAGTATGCCAGTAATCGCCAAAACTACTGTTAGATGCAGGATTGAACTGTATGATATCAACACAAGGTATTCGGCGATATTTATTTACATAAACATGATCATCAGTGATGGTTCCACCCCTCTCAGAAACAAAATAATTGGAATACCCCAGATCTGCAGCGGTGTTCCAGATACGCTTCACTAAGTCAGGTGCATTTTGTAAGGAGAATCCTTCGTGATAAAATAATGCATCTTTGGCTCCCACCATATCAAGCAATATACCATATCGTGCATAGTAATCCTCTTTGTGTGGATATTTTCCCCAGTATTGTGATCCCAAACACCAGGTGTCTTCCTGATAGGGTAAGTCACGATGATCAGGCTGACCGTAATCCTCAGCATCAAAAAAAATGATATCGATACCCAGATTATGACCCGCTAAACCAATCAGACGAGCCAATTCCATTAATACACCAACACCGCTGGCTCCATCATTGGCTCCATCAATAGGTTGATCACGCTTGCTTTTATCAGGATCATGATCGGCAAACGGACGGGAATCCCAATGAGCAAATAGTAACAAACGGTTATTTAATTCAGGATTGAACTGCGCAATTATATTTTTGGCTTCTAAAACAGTATTGTCAAATGCTCTGACCTCAGCTTCCTGGACAATAACATCTGCACCAAAACGTTTCATTTCGGCAGCCAGATATTCAGCACAGGCTTTATGTTCCGGTGTATTAGGTACACGCGGACCAAAATTCACCTGATGCTCAACATATGCATAAGCTGAATCGGCATTAAAAAAAGGAGTTGCAACTTTCTTTGCCTCTACCGAACTCTTTGATGAAGAGTCGCCACCTTTTGGCGATGAGCATGCAAAAAAAAGCAGGCTGGCTGTTAATGCCCCACCTGCCCATATTTTAAATTGATTCGTCATCTCAATAGTTAATTATTTTATTTCCCACTCAAATCCGTCTTTGGTATCTTTAATCACAATACCCATAGTCTGCAATTCGTTTCGGATTTTATCAGCTGTTGCCCAGTCTTTGTTTGCTTTAGCTTCCACACGAAGATTCAGCAACAGGTTAACTGTTTCACTCAATAGAGCATCGTTACCTCCACCCTGAGTCTGATTTGCTTTCAATCCCAGAATGTCGAATACCATCGTGTTCATCAATAGTTTCAAAGCCGTAAGATCATCTTCTGTAACAGAAGCGTTTTTATCTACCAGAGTATTAATCCACTTCACTCCTTCAAATAAATGAGCAATGAGAATTGGCGTATTTAAATCATCACTGATAGCAGAATAACATTTTTCAGACAGCTCAGCAATATTAAAATCAGACTGACTTCCCGCTTTTATTTTATCCATCTTGGCGCAACCTTCCAACAAACGCTCCATTCCTTTTTGGGCCGCCTGCAATGCTTCATTTGAAAAATCCAAAGTGCTTCGATAATGAGCCTGCATAATAAAGAAACGGATAGTCATAGGACTATAGGCTTGCTCAAGCAACTCATGTTCACCGGTAAAAAATTGTTCCAGCGTAATAAAGTTCCCTAATGACTTACCCATTTTCTGACCATTGATGGTAATCATATTGTTATGCATCCAATAACGAGCCGGAGTATGACCGTGAGCAACTGTACTTTGAGCAATCTCACACTCGTGATGTGGAAATAATAAATCCATTCCACCACCATGAATATCAAATTCTTCACCCAGGTAGCGGGCACTCATAGCAGAACACTCAAGATGCCAACCAGGAAACCCATCACTAAATGGTGAAGGCCAGCGCATGATATGTTCAGGTGCTGCTTTTTTCCACAAGGCAAAATCATACGATTTACGTTTCTCACTCTGACCATCCAAATCACGGGTGGTACTCAACATATCTTCAATATTACGACCAGATAAACGACCATAATTATGCTGCTCGTTGTATTTATCCACATCGAAATAAACTGAGCCGTTGCTTTCGTATGCATACCCTTTCTTCAGAATATCCTCAACCATTTGCAGCTGCTCAATAATATGCCCTGATGCACGAGGCTCAATACTTGGCTTACGAACATTCAAGGCATCCATGTATTCGTGATAACGATCACTGTAATACTGAACCACTTCCATTGGTTCCAGTTCTTCCAAACGGGCTTTTTTGGCAATCTTATCTTCACCAACATCAGCATCATTCTCCAAATGGCCAACATCAGTAATGTTTCGCACGTAACGTACCTTATAACCCAGATGCGTTAAATAACGAAATAAGATATCATAAGTAATTGCCGGACGTGAATGTCCTAAATGAGGGTCGCCATACACAGTAGGACCACAAACATATAATCCAACATGTTTGGGGTTGATAGGAATGAACTCCTCCTTTTTGCGCGACAGCGTATTATAAATGAATAATTTATTTTCCATGCTTGTTAATGTTCTCTTCTTGAAATAACAAGCTGCTAAAATACAAATTATTGCTAAGTTATCCGGGATTTTTTACAGTCTCTGTACGTTTTAATTCACCATTCTGATAATGTTCAATGTATAGCAACTCACCAGAATCATTGTATTCAAAAGATTGACCATTGAAAAGATTACCCTTCACAAAAAAACCTTTCTTTTCGGGCTTACCGTGCATATTATAAATAGTATGCATACCGGTACCTGAGAATTTTTCGTATTGTTTTTCAGTTTTATCTTCCGCTATCTCCGGATCATGTTTAACACTGGAAGCATATTTACCATCCTCGCCATAAATACGCTCACTAATCAGCTGTCCATCTTCGTTAAACATTTTTAAAGTGCCTTGCGTCTTACCTTTAGCCCAGTCACCTTCATATTTCAATTCACCATTTTCGTGAAAATATTTTTGAGTACCGGTTCTGCGACCCAGAGAATCGTAATTCCAATCATAAGCCAACTGACCACCTTTGTGATAAAACTTATATTCTCCTTCCCAGTGATCTATATTCCAGAAACCTTCTTCCGAAAGATTACCATCATTATAATAAAAACGAGCCGGACCAATTGCTTTACCTTTTACATAGGTTATTTCATTCTTCTTTTTCCCATCCGGATAATAGGTAATCCATAAACCATCCTTGCGGTTATCTGAATATTTCCCCTGTTCAATAATATCATCATTGGTATCATCAAACTTCAACCACAATCCTTGTTTCAGTTTATTGTTATCCTGCCGGTTAATCGTATCCCCCTTATAAATCTTATAGTTCTGTCCGGTAGCAGGCAAAATCATAAAAATTAAAATAAGAATCGATAAATATTTCATGGTAAATGAGTATTTCAAGTGCTTATTGTAAACCATCATTCAAATGAGGCATTACAAAAGTTTAGTACGGAAATACACCGGAAAGGTTATCAATTATTATTCACGAAAGGTTAAAAAAGAGTAATGGTCAAATATTTTAAGCACAAATAACACTAGAACGAACAACAAAGCTTAAATTGCCGTTAATTTATAAAACACCCTAACTAATATTTTCCATGGGTCAAAAGAAGAAAAAGAATAAACCATCGCGCAAAACCGACTTACGTCAGTTAATTCAAGGCTTATTTTTCAATCAGCCAAAGCGCACATTCAACTATAAGCAGGTTGCTGCACTGTTAGAAGTTAAGAAAAAAACAGATAAACAAAGAGTACAGATTATACTTAATGAATTGTTTGAATCGGGCTATCTTACAGAGACAGTTCCCGGCAAATATAAATTACTGAGTCGAGGTTCTACCGTAACCGGCATCGTTGATATGACAGCGTCTGGTGCGGCTTTTATTGTTCCCGATGATGGCAGTGATGAGGACGTATTTATCCCACGCAATGCCATGAACAAAGCATTGAATGGCGATAGAGTAAAAATATTTAAAAGTGCACGTCGTAAACACAAACAGCCAGAAGGCGAAGTAATAGAGATACTGGAACGCAAACGCGAACATTTTGTCGGGGTGATGCAAATAGCCCGCGGCTTGGCATTTTTAGTGGTAGATGCTCGTGTGATGCAAAACGATATTTTCATCCCTGCCAAAGGATTGAAAGGTGCCAAGAATGGCCAAAAAGCTATTGCCCGTATTGTTGAATGGCCCGAAAGAGCTAAAAACCCTATTGGAGAAATAATTGATGTATTGGGTGATGTTGGCGATAACAATGCTGAAATGCATGCTATATTGGCCGAATTTAATTTACCTTATAAATATCCGGATGAAGTAAATGCGGAAGCTGAAAAAATTGATGCAGGTATCACTCCTGAAGAAATAAAGAAAAGAAGAGATTTTAGAGGTGTAACTACCTTTACAATTGACCCTGCTGATGCAAAAGACTTCGACGATGCTCTTTCGTTACAGAAATTGAAAAACGGAAACTGGGAAGTAGGTGTTCACATTGCAGATGTTACACATTACGTTGAGGAAAAATCGTTACTTGAAAAAGAGGCTTTTGAACGGGCAACCTCTGTTTATCTGGTTGATCGTGTGGTTCCAATGTTACCCGAACACCTGAGTAATGGCATATGCTCTCTCCGTCCGAATGAAGAAAAACTTTGCTTTTCGGTTGTTTTTGAGCTCGATGATAACGCCAACATAGTAGACTCATGGGTAGGCCGAACTGTAATTTATTCTGACAGAAGATTTACTTACGAAGAAGCTCAGAATGTTATTGAGACAGGCGAAGGCGATCTGAAAGAAGAAATCCTTACCCTCGACAGACTTGCTAAAATAATCAGGAAACAAAGATTTTCTGATGGAGCCATTGGCTTTGAAAGAGTAGAAGTGAAATTCAATATCGATGAGAACGGAAAACCTGTAAGCGTTTTCTTTAAGGAAGCCAAGGATGCCAACAAACTTATTGAAGAATTTATGTTGTTGGCCAATAAAAGGGTAGCTGAATTAATTGGTAAAAACGAACTGAACCCCAAACGCAAGTCAAAAGCTAAAACTTTTGTGTACAGGATTCACGACGTGCCTAATCCTGATAAATTTGATGCTTTTGCTTCTTTTGTTCGCCGTTTCGGATATGAAGCATTACCTAAAGGAGCTGAAAGCATTAATAAATCACTCAACCGGGTGTTAAATGAAGCTCATGGAAAGAAAGAACAGAATATAGTTGAGACGCTTGCTGTTCGAACTATGGCTAAAGCAATTTACTCTACCCATAACATCGGGCATTACGGATTATCTTTTAAACATTACACACATTTCACCTCCCCCATTCGTCGTTACCCTGATATGATGGTTCATCGCCTGTTGCAACGTTATCTCGATGGTGGCAACTCAGTGAATGAAGAAAAATATGAAGAAATGTGTGAGCACAGTTCCGATATGGAACAAAGAGCGGCAGATGCTGAACGTGCTTCGATAAAATACAAACAGGTAGAGTTTCTGAAAGATCGGGTTGGAGAAGAATTTGATGGTGTTATTTCGGGAGTTACCGAATGGGGCCTGTATGTTGAAATCATCGAAAATAAATGCGAAGGTATGATACCAATCCGTGATTTAAACGATGATTACTATCGATTTGATGAAGAAGAATACTGTTTGATTGGACAGAAGTACAATCGCAGATATCAATTAGGAGATCCACTTCGAATTACCGTTGCAAGTGCCAATTTAGAGAAGAAACAACTGGATTTTGCCTTAGTTGACGAATAAATATTTTTTCGAACAAAAAAGTCGACGCAGTATATTTACTTAATATACTGCGTTTTATATTTAATAATTTTAGAACAAATTGGTTTAAGTTTGTATTTTGCCAAAAAGTATTGCTATTTTTGTAATACAACAACAAAAAAATTCATCAATGGATAATTTTAATGGTAGCCCTTCTGGTGCCCAAAATGATGGAATGCGCACAAGTATTATTGAAGCGGCAAAAGAACTATTTGCAAAGTTTGGATACAAAAAAACAACCATGGAAGATATTGCCATTGCACTGCGCAAAGGCAAAAGTTCGTTGTATTATTATTTTAAAAATAAAGAAGAAATTTTCCAGGCTGTAATCGAATCAGAAGAAAAACTTCTTTTTACTAAACTCAATGAAATTGTTGAGACTAAGATGGAACCCCGCGAAAAATTAACCAAGTATGTAATTACCCGCATGGAAACCATCTTAGAACTTGATAATTATATCAAAGCATTAAAGGACGAAATGCTTACTAATTATGAGTTCCTGAGTCGATTAAAAGTTAGTACAGAAAAACAGGAAGCAGGATTGTTAACCCGCATTTTGGAAGAAGGAACCTGCAATAATACTTTCCAGGTTAAAAATATTCCGATGGCTGCAGTGGCAATTGCTACCGCGCTAAAAGGTATGGAAGGACCATTATTAGGATCTTATTACAGTTTTGAAGACTTCAAAATACAAATTGAAAATACATTGAATATTTTATTCTTTGGATTAATAAGACGATAAACAAAAACATTACCATAAAAATTACACGTTAACCACATGCCAATTAAAATACCGGACGCACTGCCTGCCAGGGGAGTGCTCGAAAATGAAAATGTTTTTGTTATAGGCGAATCAAAGGCTTTACATCAGGATATCCGACCACTTCGTATCCTGATATTAAATCTTATGCCGCTAAAAATTGCAACCGAAACGCATTTATTACGAGCACTTTCGAATAGTCCGCTACAGGTAGAAGTTGACTTTTTAATGACTTCCAGTCACGTTTCAAAAAACACTCCACGAGAACACCTATTCTCTTTTTACAAAGTATTTAATGAGGTGCGATCGGAGAAATATGATGGAATGATAATCACGGGGGCACCTGTTGAACTCCTTGACTTTGAAGAAGTCAATTACTGGGAGGAATTGACAGAGATTATGGAATGGAGCAAACATAATGTCACCAGTACATTTCATATCTGCTGGGGAGCACAGGCAGGCTTATATTTTCATCATGGAATAAAGAAGTACCAACTCGACAAAAAAATGTTTGGTGTATTTAAACATACCGTAAACGAAATGCAAGAGCCTTTAATGAGAGGTTTTAATGATATTTTTCATGCACCGCATTCACGATACACTGAAGTAAAATTATCAGAGGTTGAAGCCAATGATAATCTTATTTTATTATCATCATCCAAAGATGCAGGGGTATACATTGTGATGTCGAAAGATCGCCGCCAGATATTTGTCACTGGACATTCGGAGTATGATGCACATACGCTTAATGAAGAATACAAACGTGATGTTGCCAAAGGTTTGGACATTGCCATCCCAGAAAATTATTTCCCTGATAACGATCCAGCAAAAGAACCAATGGTTTTATGGCGAAGTCATGCCAGCTTGCTTTATTCTAACTGGTTGAACTATTACGTATATCAGGCCACCCCATATCAACTTGATCAAATCCAATAACATGATCAAATTACTGGCAACCGATCTGGATGGAACTATACACACCCGAAATAATGGTTTCAACATTGACGACATTGAGACGCTAGGTGAACTTGGCGAACAGAATGTTTGTAGGGTAATAGCAACTGGTCGTACTTTTCAATCGGCATTATCCGTTATCCCTGAAAATTTTCCAATTGATTACCTTGTGTTTTCATCGGGAGCTGGCATCTACGACTGGAAGAATAAAACAATTCTTAAAACTATTAACCTGGGTTTCGAAGACGCTCGCATAATAACCAACATCCTAAACCAGTTTGATATTGAATATACCGTTCATCATCCCATACCTGACAATCATATCTTCTTTCACTCAATAAGTTCCGATCCTCATCCCGATTTTGAGAGATACATCGATTTTAACAAGGCTCATGCCATACCGGAAGAAAAAGAATTACCGGAAGAAGATTATTCTCAAGTGCTTTCATTCATCCCTGAGATTGGATTATTTGAAGAAATTAAAGCCAAATTTAATGGTATAAAAACGATCCGGGCCACATCGCCTATTGATGGTGAAAGTATCTGGATGGAATGTTTTCATAAAGACGTTTCGAAAGCAAATGGCATTTTACACATTGCCCAAATGCTGCAAATTGAAGAATCTGAAATCGTGGTTATCGGGAATGATTATAACGATTTGGATATGTTACAATACTTTTCAAAGTCTTATATCGTAAATAATGCACCGGATGATTTGAAACAACATTTCACAATACTTACCGATGTTCAGTTATCACCTCTTGCCGATTGGTATCGTAGGTTCAGATGGTAAGCTACTCTACTTCTGCGGTCATTGGGCTGCGTAATCCTTTAGCATCTACAAAAACAGCCTTTACAGATCCGATCAATATTTTTGCTTCCACAATTATAGGAACACGGTTCTGATCATCAGTTACCCAAACCGTCATATCTTCTCCACTTTCAAAGATGGTTCCTTCAACCAATAAAGGTTTAAATTTCAAGCAGTCAAACTTACGTCCATCACGGTTTTTGATTCTTTCTTTACCCAAATAACGAATATAAATATCATGAATTTCGCCATCCACTACCATGCTTATGGGAATCTTTTCATCAACATCATAATCAGAGAAATTGATATTACGAGCCTTATAGACCATGGTGAGTAAATCAAAGGAACACTTTTTCCAGGGAAAAGTCTTGACTTCCACAGGCTCCTCTTCCTTTTGTATTTCAGAAGATATCAGACGACTTTTATGATCGAATACATATTTATAACTGGCATGATAACTTCCTTCATTCGTTATCCTTCTATATTCAAATGGTTCAAGATATTTTGTATCGGTGTAGACTTCGAAAGTATCACGCACTTTAAATAAAAAATCGTACGATTTATAGGTAGCACCGTGCGACTTTATATGAAACGCGTCCTCTCCATTATATTTACTTTTATCAACAGTAAAAGTAACCTGACCAGCATTAAGCCATAACAATCCCCAATTATAATAGGCATGATAATTAACTACTTCACCTGACTGAAAACTAAAGTTATAATCACTGCATTGGGCGTTTGTATCCACTGTTATTATCAATAACAACCAAATAAAAACAACACTTTTAAAATACTTTTGCATTATCGGTATTTTAGGATACAGAGCTACAATTCGCAAAAATCAAGCCATTACTTTTTCACTTCCCCTATGCGCGTTTCAATTGAATTTATCTTGCCATTCATCCGGTTATCTTTACCCTTTCGGGCATCAATTGTAATGGCGCAATAAACACGGTCTGAAAACTCGCTGAGTATATCATAACTTTGCTGAACAATTGCCAGTGCTTCCTTCATTGTGGTTGTTTCAATGGTTGTTCCCATTGGATTGAGTTTATATTCAACCCCACTAGCATCAATGTGTTTGATAACCTTACTCACATACTCACTAACACTGTCTCCTTTATCCGTTGGAAACATTGCAAAGTTTAGCATTACTGACATCGTATTATTCTCTTTTCTTAGGTTTTCGGAATGATTGCGAAAATTTATCAACACTAAATACAGATGGGTCCCAGGTTTCCAAATCAGTATCCCAATTGGCTCTGACATCCACCTTACCCATATAATAGATTAATTTCTCAGGCTGCCTGTTTTCGTAATAATTTCCATCATCCCATTGATTATTACCATTCTCATCAACAACAATCCTGAACATATATTTACCCGGAGACAGATACCTGAAACCTATTTTCCCTGAAGTCGGTATCTTCGACTGCTGCAGAATTCTTTCTTCTTTACCCAGCACCTGTACAAGCCAATTATCCTGTGGATTAAGGATTTGGATAAATATCTTACCGTAGTCCTCATCCTTTTTCACATTGAAAGTGATCTTTTCAGGTCCGTTATGTAAACCATAAATATCTACAATTGAAGCTGAGTCAATAGTCATTTCATATTTCCCACCCGGAATCCATTTTTGAGAAATGGAATAACGCTTAATATTAAGTGTATCCTGTATTAACTCAAAATCAATTGGTTTTGGAATAGTATCTTCGTAATAAAAAAGTTTCACAGCCTTTTTATCGAAAGTCATAGCAGGTGCGGTTAATCCAAAACCAAATTTTCCATAAATATCAACTTTAGTTTTTACCTCAACCAGTTTTAACATTGGAATAGGTTCCGGCTCATCATCTTTTTTCTTCCTCCTTTTCTCCTCTTTTTTGGCCTCAAAGAAATACATGGCTATTGTATCTTGCTGGATATATTCCATATCCATAGAATCAAGCATGGTATAGCTCAACGTTATCGAAAGTGAATCCTGATTGTAATAGGTACTATCCTTCAACCAATAAGAAATTGTATCGTTATTTAAAGATCCTTCTTTAATGAATATATCTTTCAAATCATCCTGACCAGTAAGTTTAATTTCAACCTCATCTTCCTGCCTACGGTTAAAATAGAAAGTCATCTTAGCTTTTTCCTTACGTTCTTCGCTCATTAAATATTGACGCTTATAATCATGCTGAAACAGAAACAAGCTCGCACTATCCGGAGTATAAACCAATTCTTTATGATATATCAATGAATCTGTTTCGAGAGAATCAATATGTAACGTATCAACAAAGTCGCGATATTCGAATGATGGCTCTACAATAATGTCTGACCAAGCCATTCGCTCACCAGGCTGATCAAATTTCAAATCACGATTGGAGTCTTCGAGTGCATACAATCTGTATTTTCCTGGACGAACATTTAATATGGTAAATCGCCCCTGGGCATTTGTTTTTGCCATTCGAATTGGTACCAGTTTATGAATAGCAGAATCGGCAAGGTTTTCATGCAAAAAAACCAATGTCCCCGACGCAGGGGATAAATCATCAGCATCATAAACATTTCCTGAAACTTTCAGCGAATCGATATATTCACCCGTTGAGAAGCTAAAACTAAAATTCTCAAGGACATTCCCTTCATTGTTATCGACCACAGCATCAGCAAAATCGAGCGAATAGGTACTATTGGGCTGCAAATCTTCGTTAAAAATAACCTGTAACTTATTACCACGAGCCTCAATGGTTGGCTGCTCATTCATTGGTGGAGAAATAACAAACTTCTGACGAATATCTTTTAACTGAATTAACTCATCAAACTCAATTACAACCATTTTTTTATTGTAATTCAATGCATGATTCTCTGGTGTTGAGGCGATCACTTTAGGCGGTATTTCGTCTTTTATCCCACCTGTTGGCATTCCAATATTTGCACATGCCCAAACAATTAATCCTAATCCTATACTGAAACTTATTAGTCGAAGTCTGCTTTTCAAAACCTTATTATTTTAATCCACGCAAATTTAAGAAGAAAATTCATCGAAGTTCATAAATAATATTAATTCGATCCTTCATCTGCATAAACGATTTCAAACATACTAAAATAAACCCAAAACCTGCCAGCCATAGAACTTTACAATTGTAAGCAAACTAAAAAATGATAACTTTGCGTTCTTTAGTAAAACACTTACTACTATTATGGAGAATAAGACACCCCAAAAGTCAAATAATAAACTCATATATATCATTTCAGCAGTGGCTGTAGCACTAATTGCTTTGGTTCTGTTCATGTACCTTAGCAACCGAAAAGAATACAAGGCTGTTGTTGAAGAGATGACTGAGGAAAAGCTATTACTTACTGAAGAATTTCAAACGCTGGCTTTGGATTACGACTCTCTTCAAAGTAATAACGACACCCTTAATCTGCTGTTAGAACAGGAAAGAGAAAAGATTTCGCATCTTATTGAAGAAATCAAAACCATTAAAGCCACCAACGCTTCAAAAATACGTGAATACAAAAAGGAACTGACCTCGCTGCGAAGTGTGATGAAAAGCTTTGTGGTTCAGATCGACTCTTTAAATCAACGTAATCAGGAACTATCGGAAGAAAATATACAATACCGGAAACAAGTAACCAAAATACAGGATTCCTTTAAGGAGCTGGAAAAACAAAAAGAGAAACTTGCTGAGAAAGTTGAAATAGCTTCCCAACTCGAAACTTATAATTACGAAGTGGAAGGCTTAAACAGTAAAGACCGGGAAACCAAAAAAGCCCGTAACGTTTCAAAAATCAGGGTCTGTTTCACCATTCAGAAAAACATCACAGCACCAATCGGAGAAAAAACTGTTTATATGAGAATTATGCGTCCGGATGAGGCTTTATTGGTACGTTCGCTGGATGACAAATTCAAATACGAAGGTGAGGAGATTAATTTCTCAGCCCGAAGAGTAATCGAATACGGAGGAGAAGAACTGGATATTTGCATATTCTACAACGCCGATGAAGGAGAGCTTCTTCCAGGTAATTACACAGCTGATTTATTTGCCGATGGTTATCATATTGGCACCACTCAGTTTGAGTTGAAATAGATTAGATCACACTCACATTAATAACTTTCTACTTTTGTATTTAAATTAGCATTGAATTAACAATGTGTTAATCCCTGTGATATGTCTGTCATTTAATTTAGCCATGGGAAAATTAAATACATACAGGACATGCAATCAGGCACAATGCGACAACGTTTTACTGTATTAACAGTATTACTTATTATTACTTTTTTGGCCATAGGTATTTATACTTACCAGGCTTTAAACCGAATTGAGCAGAATAATATTACCGAAAATCAGCTATACGAACTGGAATCATTGATGCTTCAGCTTCGGAGAAACGAAAAAGACTTTCTTGCCCGTGAAACTACAAATCCTGATTTTCATAAAAGTGGAAAAAGTAAATATCTGACAACATTCATCGATAATTATCAGAAATCAAAAGAGATCATTAATGATCTTATGCAATCAAAATTCATGCAAGAAGAAAGCAAAACTCAAAAGATTGATTCAATATCCCTATTTTTAAATCGATATTACAATACATTCATCAAGATTAAAGATGAGCTATTAATTCAGGGCTTTAAAGATTTTGGATTAGTTGGTCAAATGAGACAGGCCATCCACGAAATCGAACAAAATCTGAAAAAACACAACGATGATAAACTGATGGTTTACATGCTTCTGTGTCGTCGCCACGAGAAGGATTTTTTGATTCGCGAAGACCTCAATTACCGAGATAAATTTCTGGCTCACAATATGGAATTCCGTCAGGCAATAAACAAATCAAATTACACTTCAATCGAAAAGAGCCAGATGTTGGATTTGTTGGACAAGTACGAACAGACCTTTCTGACAATGGTTAACAAGAAGATTGAAATCGGGTTGGATGAGAAATCAGGTTTAATGGGGAACCTGCGAGATGATGTTCATCGGGTAGAGCCTATGCTTCAGGAGTCGAAAGCAATGTTAATGGATGCACTCAAACAAAGCACCTATAACACAAATGTTATGACACTGATTTTCATTCTTCTGGGAGCTGGTATTGTTATATTCTTTAGTATATTCATTTTCAAAGGAGTAAGAAAGTTATTAGGTGCCGAACCTTATATTGTAGCAGAGATAGCTCATCAGGTGGCTGATGGTAACCTGGTTATGGATGACAATCTGAAACAGAATGCGAAAGGTGTCTTACATGCTTTTGTTATTATGACCAACCAACTAGAAGGTTTGATACAACAAATTGCCGCTGTTTCCTCTCAACTCAATAATACCATCAAACTACTTCATAATTCTTCGAAGAAAATATCACAGGGAGCACAGGAACAAGCTGGTTCATTCGAAGAAATTGCTACAACAATGGAAGAAATCAGTGCCAACATCAGCCAAAATTCGAGAAATGCACAACAAACCAACCTTGCGTCAAAACAAACACAAAAGGAACTAATCCAGGTAAACGAGAGAGCCGGCAATTCATTTACAACCTCCAAAAACATTAGTGAGAAAGTAAAGATGATTACCGAAATTGCCAATCAAACCAATATACTTGCACTAAATGCTGCTGTAGAAGCATCACGTGCCGGTGAACACGGACGAGGATTTGCTGTGGTTGCTCAGGAGGTCCGAAAACTGGCAGAACGAAGCAAATTAGCCTCCGACGAAATCATTGCATTGGCTCATAATAGTCTGAGCATCTCTGAAAACACCAGCGAAAGTCTCTTAAAACTAGTACCGGTATTAAATTCTAATTCCGAATTAATTGATGATATAGCAAGTGCCAGTCTGGAACAATCAAATGGAGTAAACCAGATCAGCTCAGCCCTTCAACAGATAAACATGATTACTCAGGAAAATGCAGCAGCCTCAGAGCGACTCACTACAAGTGTGGATGAACTTAATGATCAAGCCCATAATCTACTTACCATTGTTAATCAGTTTAAAATAAAAGAAGTTGTTTAAGAATTGAGGTACTGATTACAATTAAAAAGCCACTCCTTCTAAAGAGGAGCAGCTCTCTAAACCTAACTATCATTATCTAATTTATTTCCTTGAATCCTATCAAATTTTCATGAATATGCTGTTGATCAGATCGCAAAGTATCTGCCACCACACTTATTAACTGAACATTAGAAACAGGCATTTCTTCCTGAGCTAATACACGTGAAATAAACTTCACATTATTAGCTTCAATGTTCTTAAGGTAAACATCTGAAACAGGCGTTAATCTTCTTTCTATTGTTGGTACCAGATTTCGCCACTGATACAAAACATCAGTTTCGATACCCAAAATACCTTCGCGCATCTTATCTGCCTTAACATTGCTAACATGAATATTCTTTACATAGCCACCCCTACGTTCATTGGTTTTAATAAAAACCAGATGAAACATATTAGCTCCATCTTCAACCGTACAACTATCCAAAAACACATTCTCAATACCACCAGAAAGTTCGCTGCCAATAGCTAAAAGCTGATGTCCGTTTTTTATATGACAATTTTTTATAACCAGATTCTTGGTAGGAGTATCCAATCGCCATGCATCCTGATTTCTACCTGATTTTATGGCAAAAGCATCATCACCCTGATCGAAATAACAATTCTCAACCAGCATATTCTGGGTCATTTCCGGGTCAACCCCATCGTTATTATGACCGTGTGCATATACCTGTACGTTGCGAATAACTACATTTTTACAAAGATAAGGATGAATGGTCCAGAAAGGACTATTGGTAACCTTAACGCCTTCCATCAAAACATTTTCGCAGCGATTAAACTGAATAAAATGTGGTCGCAGATTAGAAGTATCATTCACCATCACACGCTCTTCAACAGGAGAATATTCGGCGGCTTTCATATACAACCATTTTAAACTATTCATATGAGCAGCTGGCCTTTTATACCATACTTTCCAGGTATCCAATTTTGCCTTTAACTCGCCTTCACCTGTTATGGCCACATTTTTACATTCATAGGCATACACCAATGGAGAATAATTATAACATTCCATTCCTTCCCAACTGGTATGAACAGCCGGCAAATAATCTTCAGGTTTTTCTGAGAATAATAAAACAGCTCCTTTTTCAAGATGCAGATTGACATTACTCATAAGGTGTATTGACCTGGTCAGCCACTCACCCTCAGGTACAATAACACTTCCTCCTTTTAGGCTTGCTTCTTCAATGGCTAATTCAATTGCCTCGGATGTTTTTTCTATATCACCGGCAACAGCTCCATACTTTGTAATTTCAATACGTTCAGCTTTGGAAAAATCAGGATATGTAATGGCAGGCATATCAAATGGAGCATCAGGTTTTATTGATTTTATCTGAATGTTCTGGTCATTGTTCAAACAAGAAGATAAGCCCAACAAAAACATAGTTGTGGTAACGAATACAGAAATCTTTACAAAACTCTTCATATTATTGATTTAGCTTACACAAAACTAGTTATCATCTTTTTACAAAGCCTTGAAATCTGTCCATTTTGATGGAGTTGAGTATTATTATGCATTAAAAAAAGCCGAAGCATTTTTCGTTGCTTCGGCTTTCTGATAACTCATTAACATAATAAAGACTATATTTTTATCATCTTCACTCTTCCAACCTGTCCGGTCTTAAGCTTACATTCTATCCCCTTTAGATGAAAAGATTCATCACCTATCACTTCTTTAACCACTCCATGAGTTAGGTTACCTGAACGCACATCCTGATGTGCAAGAATTGCCACTTTAGTTCCAGCTTTAATGTTTCTTCTTTCTCTTCCGTCCATTCTGATCTCTAATTATATTAATTTTCAACTTTTCTCTCTGAGATAATCAACCTGACAAGTAACATTTAAATTAATACGTAACGTATGCACTGCTACATAAAAAAAGCGAATGCCCTTAATTTCTTAAAAGCATTCGCTAAAATGAGGTTTCTGGCGTACTACAATAGTTTTTATATACTAAAGAGCATTCCAATATCTTACAAAATGTCAATATCTATCATTGTGAACCAATTGTGAAACGTTTAATCACAATTGAGTTGCAAAAGTAAAAAAATTAATACACCTAACACTTAATTATTGACCAGTAAACTTTAATTTTATTGATAAAAGAAGGTTAATTCATGTAGTCAAAAAAACCACAATCCTTTCCAATAGCTTTAACATCAACTTACTACAAATAGCACCCATTACTCTCCTGTCTTCTTTAAAATAATTACAAATTACATGAAGGTTAGTCTTAAGATCACTTGGCATAACTGTTTGTAAAATTGTAATTACTTTTGAAGTCCTGAATAGATAAAACAAAGAATAATATGGATTGTCTGATTGATTTTTCCGAAGAAATACGGTTTGATGCCCTTCCGGAGTCGTTCAATAATCCGTTTGATTACTCACCACACCCTCTTTGCCTTAAGGCATCTGAACAAATACAATCACTCCTTCCCAAACCGTCTGAATCGGAAAAAGGTAAAATGTACGGGGTATTGATTGCTACAACAATTGATAATCGTGTTGGTTTTTTAACAGCATATTCAGGTAATGAACAGAATTTCAACTCCTCCATTCCATTTGTCCCACAGGTTTTTGATATCACTAATCCAGATGGCTTTTTCCGTATAGGTGAAGCTGACTTAAATAAGATAAATACGAGCATTTTCGAAGCGGAGCATTCTCCTGATTTGATACAGCTTCAAAAAGAGCTAAACAACGAAATTGAACAGGCGAAGTTAATTATTGATCAGGTCAAAGCAGCTATTGCAACAGCCAAAAGCAAGCGTGATATCATTCGTCAAAAGAGCTTTAACAAACCTGATTATGAACTGGTAAAAGCTAAACTCATTAACGAAAGTCAACGTGAGAAGAGTCAGTTAAGCCAGCTTAAAAAGAAATATCAAAAGCAAATTGAGGATAAAAAACAAGAACTGGATGCTTATCTGAAGCAGATTAAAAAACTTAAAAAAATACGAAAACAACAATCTGCAAAGCTACAGGAAAAGTTATTTAACCACTATTTGTTCCTCAATGCTAATGGAGAGACCCAAAGTGCCAGCGCCATATTTAGTGAAACAGCACAAAAAGTTCCGCCGGCAGGCACCGGTGATTGCTGCGCTCCTAAACTCTTACATTATGCTTTTCAGCACCAGTTTACACCTGTTGCCATGGCTGAGTTTTGGTGGGGTACATCTCCTAAAAAAGAGATCCGGCATCATGGTTACTTTTACCCGGCTTGCAAAAGTAAATGTGAACCTATCTTAGGTCATATGTTACAGGGATTAGAAATTGAAGGTCGTGAGTGCCATTATTCCAATTTAACCATAGAGCTTATTAATGAGGATGAAGCCATCGCCATCATCAACAAACCCGCCGGCTTATTGTCTGTACCCGGAAAGGAAGAAAACACTTCGGTTTATACACAGGTTAAAAAGCTTTATCCGAATGCTACAGGCCCGCTTATTGTTCATCGGTTAGACATGGCTACTTCGGGCCTAATGATTATTGCAAAAAACAAAGAAGTACACGAAAACCTGCAAAAGCAATTTTTAAATAAAACGGTAGAAAAGCAATACGTAGCCTGGCTGGATGGCATTATTCAAACAGAGAACGGCCAAATTGATTTACCTCTGCGCGTTGATCTGGACGATCGACCGCGACAACTGGTATGCAATGAATATGGTAAACCTGCTGTAACCAGATGGGAAGTAATAGAACACAAAGAGAATCGTACGAAAGTACATTTTTATCCCTTAACCGGCCGTACACACCAGTTACGGGTTCATGCAGCCCATCCTCTTGGACTGAACACACCCATTACAGGTGATGAATTATATGGTAAAAAAAATGAGCGTTTACTTTTACATGCTGAAGAAATCTCTTTTATTCACCCAACAACTTCTGAGCGAGTAACATTTAAAGCACCTTCGCCATTTTAAATTGAAGGCTACTCTTTATTGTTTTAGGTCCAGATAAAGGCAATAAAAAAAGCCACAATAAAAATTGCAGCTTTTTTTGAGGTTCCTGGCGGACTCGAACCGCCGTACACGGTTTTGCAGACCGTTGCCTAGCCACTCGGCCAAGGAACCATGATTTTCGGGTTGCAAATTAAAGTAATATTTTGATTCCCGGCAAATTTTTACGACTTCTTTTTACCATATAAATTAAGACATTCCGGACAAAGACATCCATTATATTTATCTGCCAGCAATTTAAGATTGGTAGCATCGACAAAAAAATTATCGCACCAGCACTTTTGATTCGATTGACTGTAACACAAAAACTCACTTCCGCATTTCGGACACTTTTTGGTAATCGCTCCGTCTTCTCTCATTATTCTTCCATTGTAAGACTAACACACTTCATTTGTCCACCCATTGGCGGGTTCATTTTTGAGACTTTAACTTTCAAACTGATTATTTGTGGAAATGATGATTTTATACTATTAATGATACGCTTTGTCAGATGTTCCAGTAAATGAGAGTTCTGCATGATCTGTTCTTTCGTCAACTGGTAAACTGTCACATAATTCAATGCATCGTTTATACTATCTGAATCAGCTGCTACAGAGCAATCAGTTTGAATGGCAATATTTACTAAAAATCGGTTACCAACCACCTGCTCCTGCTCATAACATCCGTGATAAGCATAAAACTCCATCTCCTCCAGTTCAATCAACCCAATTGTGTTGTTAGTCTCCATAATAAAATTTTTTCGCGAAATTAATCTTTTATAACCATAACAACAGAAATTTAAGTGTAAAAACAATTACTTTTGCACTTACCCCCAAATTTGGAGGTACCATAGATGAACATTCTTGAAGACATTGCGATGGAGTCAAACGAAAAAATAAAAACTAATTTTATTCATCAGGAGATTGATAAGGATTTAAGTGAAAACAAAAACGGCGGAGCTGTATTAACTCGCTTTCCTCCTGAACCTAATGGATACTTACATATTGGTCATGCTAAATCAATCTGCCTTAATTTTGGACTAGGTAAATATTACAAAGGTGGTACTAACCTTCGTTTTGATGACACCAACCCGGTAAAAGAAGAAACCGAATATGTTGAGTCAATCAAAGAAGATGTAAACTGGTTAGGCTTTCAATGGAATGATGAACCTAAATTTTCGTCAGATTATTTTGAGCAACTATATGACTGGGCCGTTCTTTTAATTAAAGATGGTAAAGCGTATGTTGATGACCAAAGTGCAGAGGAAATTGCAGAACAGAAAGGCACTCCTACTATTCCGGGACTTGAAAGTCCAAACAGAAATCGCAGTGTAGAAGAAAACCTGGATTTATTTGAACGCATGCGTAAAGGTGAGTTCAAGAATGGAGAACGTGTTTTGAGAGCTAAAATAGATATGGCTTCACCTAACATGCACATGCGCGATCCTTTGATGTATCGTATTATTCATGCCAATCATCATAGAACCGGAGACAAGTGGTGCATTTACCCAATGTATGACTATGCACATGGACAAGGTGACTTTATTGAAGGTATTTCGCACAGTATCTGTACACTTGAATTTGAAGTGCACCGTCCACTATACGAATGGTTTTTAAATTCTATTCTGGAGGCTTTACCAGAAAAACCGGCCACAATTCCTCGTCAGATTGAGTTCGCTCGTTTGAATTTGAATTATACGGTGATGAGTAAACGAAAACTCCTTCAATTGGTAAATGAGAAATATGTTGCAGGCTGGGACGATCCCCGAATGCCAACAATATCTGGTTTACGCAGAAGAGGTTATACTCCTGAATCCATACGTCGTTTTGCTGATGAAATAGGGGTTGCCAAACGAGAAAACGTGATAGACGTGGCTTTGCTTGAACATTGTGTTCGTGAAGACTTAAACATACGAGCTCCGCGTGTTTATGCTGTTCTCGATCCGGTAAAAGTCGTTATCACCAACTATCCTGAAGGTGAAGTTGAATGGATGGAAGCAATCAACAATCCTGAAGATGAATCCATGGGTTCACGTAAATTACCGTTTAGCCGTGAGATCTACATCGAGCGTGATGACTTTATGGAAAATGCTCCAAAAAAATTCTTCCGAATGGATGTGGGGCGTGAGGTTCGTTTAAAAAATGCATATATCGTAATGTGTGAAGGAATCACTAAAGATGCCGATGGCAACATTACCGAAATTCAGTGCACTTACGATCCAGATACCAAAAGTGGAATGGAAGGTAGTAAGCGTAAAGTAAAAGGCACCTTACACTGGGTAAGCATTGAGCATGCTAAAACAGTTAAAGTTAAGCAATACGATCGTTTATTTATGGATGAAGCTCCGGATGGACATAAAGACAAGGATTTCCTTGATTTCCTGAATCCGGATTCTCTTTCTGTAGTTAATGAATGCTACATTGAACCTAATTATATGGATGCCGGCTCTAACTTTGCCGATGGCATTGCAAGATACCAGTTCCAACGTTTGGGTTATTTCTGTATTGATAAAGACTCAACGGAAAGCAATGTGATTTTTAATCGCACAGTTACTTTAAAAGACTCATGGAGTAAAGCAAAAAAGTAAATAACATACTGCTTAAATAAAAAATCCCGCTAATTGCGGGATTTTTTATTGTTATATATTCTTATCTTTTAAGATCCTATTGTCTCACAGGCCTTTTTAATACGGGCAATGGTTTCTTCCTTACCAATAACCTCAGCTATCTCCATCAGATCAGGGCCAAAACCGCCACCAACCAAGGCAAGGCGAAATGCATTCATCACCAAACCAAATCCAAGACCTTTTTCTTCAATTTTAGAAGAGATACACGCCTTTATATCATCAGCCACCCATTCGTTTACTTTTTCAAGTTCAGGTGCTAATTCAGCCATAAAAGCTGGAACATCGCCCTTCCAACGTTTCTTCACTACCTTCTCATCGTACTCAACCGGTGCTTCAAAGAAGAAGAATGACTGATCCCATAGTTCATGCACAAAATTCACACGTTCACGAACCATACCTGTTACTTTTTCAATAACTGCAATATCTTCTGCAATACCTCTTTCATTTAAATCATCACTAAACATCAGAGCCAGTTCTTCAACAGGCTTTCTCATCAAGTGTTGCTGATTAAACCACTTGGCTTTTTCTGGATCGAAACGAGCACCCGACTTGTTGACTCTTTCTATTGAGAATAGTGAAATCAGTTCATCAATATCAAATAATTCCTGCTCAGTTCCAGGATTCCAGCCCAACAAGGCCAGTAAATTATTAACTGCTTCAGGAAAATATCCACTTTCGCGATAACCCGGTGCGATTCCATCTTCCATTTCCCAATCCAATGGAAACACCGGAAATCCACCTTTATCTCCATCTCGTTTCGACAATTTACCCTTTCCGGTAGGTTTTAAAATCAACGGCAGATGAGCAAACTGAGGCATAGTTTCTTCCCAATTCAAAGCCCTGTATAGCATTATATGCAATGGCACTGATGGCAACCATTCTTCTCCCCGAATAACATGGCTGATCTCCATCAAATGATCATCAACAATATTGGCCAGATGGTAAGTTGGAAGTTTATCAGCACTTTTATAAAGTACCTTATCATCTAATGTATTGGTGTTGAATTTAACTTCGCCTCGTACCAAATCTTTGGTCTCCACAATTGTATCCTCTGGCATTTTAAAACGAATCACCCAAGGTTCTCCGGCTTCTATGCGTTGTTTCACCTCATCATCAGACAAAGCCAACGAGTTTTTTAATTGCAAACGCGAATGCATGTCATATGCAAAAGTTTTTTTCTCTGCTTCAGCATCAGTGCGCAACTTATCAAGTTCCTCAGGAGTATCGAATGCGTAATAGGCCCATCCGGTTTCCACCAACTGATCGGCATATTTTTTATAAATCTCACGACGCTCACTCTGACGATATGGACCAAACTCACCACCTTGCTTCACACCTTCGTCAACGGTCAATCCTAACCATTCCAGACTCTCATTTATATACTCTTCGGCTCCTTCTACAAAACGGGTCGAATCAGTATCTTCTATCCGTAAAATAAAATCTCCTCCATGCTTTTTAGCAAACAGGTAATTAAAAAGAGCTGTTCTTACTCCCCCAATATGTAACGGTCCGGTTGGACTTGGTGCAAATCGCACTCTTACTTTCTGAGCTGTCATATTCTGTTGATCTATTTTTTGCAAAGATAGTAATTGACTTGGTTGTGCTTAAATAAATTATAAATGAATTAATTTTTCGATTACATTAAAACAAAAAGAGGTGCCCGACAGACACCTCTTTATTATTATAATAAAATATTTGGCAGATATTTATCCACATTTAGACGAGCCACAGCTCTTACAAATCAAACAACCTTCCTGATAAATTAAGTCGTCAGCACCACAGTTTTCGCAATGTCCTTTACGAGCCTTTGTTCCGTCTGGAATATATTTCTTTAAGGCACGCTCAACTCCGTTTTTCCAGGTATTAATTGACTCACTATCCAGTTGCAGTCCGGCCACCAAATCCAACACATCCTGAATAGGCATACTATGACGCAATACCCCGGAAATCAGTTTTGCATAGTTCCAGTATTCTTTATCGAATTTATAAGAAAGACCCTCAATAGTAGTTTTATAACCTCTTTTATTGGTGAATTGGAAATCGTAACGTGATGATCCATCCTCCTCACGATTCTTGATTATTTTACCAGCTAATACCGTCTTTGGAAGCAATATTCCATCTTCATCATCAGCCAACCCAGTAAATACCTCGTAAGGTTTTCCATCTATCAGACCTACAAAAGCAATCCATTTTTCTTTGTTATTCTGAAAACGAACAATGTCTGCATCCAACTCCTGTGGACGTTTTTTAGGGAATTTACCTGATTCCTCTTCTTTCTTTTCGTTATTTGAAATAAGAACACCGGCTCGGCTACCATCTCGATATACAGTTACCCCTTTACATCCGCTTTTCCATGCTTCTACATACAAGTCTCCTACCAATTCCTCTGAAACATCAGAAGGTAGGTTGATAGTAACACTAATTGAATGATCCACCCATTTCTGCACCTGACCTTGCATATGTACTTTCTTCACCCAGTCAACATCATTGGATGTAGCTTTGTAATATGGAGATTCAGCAACCAGTTTATCCAGCTCTTCCTGAGTGTAGTTTTTGGTTATATCGTGACCTTTGGTCTGCATCCAGGTAACAAATTTGTGATGAAATACAGTATATTCTTCCCAGCTATCGCCAACCTCATCAATAAAGTCAACTCTTGATTCAGGATCATTTGGATTTACTTTACGACGACGCTTGTAAACTGGCAAGAATACTGGTTCAATTCCAGAAGTTGTCTGTGTCATCAAACTTGTTGTTCCTGTTGGAGCAATTGTTAAAGCAGCAATATTTCTACGACCATACTTTTTCATGTCTTCCTTCAAAGTATTGTCTTCGGCAAACAAACGACTGATAAAAGGATTATTCACCTCTTTTTCGTAGCTATAGATTGGGAATGCTCCACGATCTTTAGCCATCTCAACCGATGAACGATAAGCAGCTAAAGCCAAGGATTTGTGCACCTCAATTGAAAAATCAATAGCATCGTCACTTCCATATTGCAGGCCTAAACCAGCTAACATATCACCCTCAGCTGTAATACCAACCCCTGTACGACGACCTTCGTTGGCTTTTTTGCGGATATTTTCCCACAATTCACGCTCTACACGTTTCACTGTATCATTCTCAGGATCAGCATTAATTTTAGCCAAAATTCCATCGATCTTCTCTAATTCCAGATCAATGATATCATCCATCATACGCTGGGCGTAACCAACATGCTTTTTAAATAATTCGAAATTGAATTTTGCCTCATCTGTAAAAGGATTCTCAACATAAGAATATAAATTCACAGCAATTAAACGACATGAATCATAAGGGCACAATGGAATTTCACCACATGGGTTTGTCGAAACTGTACGATAACCTAAGTCAGCATAACAATCAGGTACTGATTCACGAATAATTGTATCCCAGAATAAAATACCTGGTTCAGCCGACTTCCATGCGTTATGAACAATTTTCTGCCATAACTCACCCGCTTTAATATCTTTTTGATATGACGGATTACTAGAATCTACTGGGTATTGTTGTGTATATGCTTTTCCATCTACTACTGATTGCATAAAATCATCGTCGATCTTAACAGAAACGTTGGCTCCGGTTACTTTGCCTTGTTCCATTTTTGCATCAATGAATGATTCTGAATCAGGATGTTTAATAGATACACTTAACATTAAGGCTCCACGACGACCATCCTGTGCAACTTCACGTGTAGAGTTACTGAATCGTTCCATAAATGGAACAATACCTGTTGATGTTAAGGCAGAATTCTTGACAGGCGATCCTTTAGGACGAATATGAGACAAGTCATGTCCAACTCCACCACGACGCTTCATTAACTGAACCTGTTCCTGATCCACTTTCATGATACCACCGTAAGAATCCGAAGGTCCATCATCACCAATTACAAAGCAGTTAGATAAAGACGCTATCTGATATGTATTTCCAATACCCGACATCGGACCACCCTGAGGCACTATATAACGGAAGTTTTTCATCAAACCAAACAGCTCATCAACCGACAAAGGATTTGGATACTTCTCTTCAATTCTCGCAATCTCTCTGGCCAAACGCCAATGCATCTCATCGGGGTTTAACTCGTAAATATTTCCATCTGAATCTTTCAGTGCATATTTGTTTACCCAAACACGAGCAGCTAACTCATCTCCCTGAAAATATTCAAGAGATGACTTAAAAGCTTCTTCATAAGTGTAATTTTTTCTCACAGATTCGGTCTTAGGGTCGATTTCTTTAACTGCCATGTCGCCTCAAAAATTTAATACGTTGATAAAATGGATTTTAATCTTTTTCCTTTGCGTTTTTTACGTGATTGCAAGTTATAAAAGGTGGCCATTTCAGACAAACATTACTTATCAACAATCAACAAAAGTTGTCCGTTTTTTGTTCGCTTTTTATTGATTTATTGCATTTTAACAATTTTCAAAAAGGCCAAAAGTTGTCCAAAATGAAAATCTTATCAACAAACCCATGAATTTAAAATGAAATTTGCAAGTAGTTAAAAGTCGCTTATATACCTAGTGTTTTAACATCTTTTTACACACTTTTACACTTCACTTATCTGAGTTACTAACATAATTGATTCCACAATTTGGAAAGTATGAAAATCATAAATTCGGGCATAAAAAAAACCAACTCAAAATGAGTTGGCTTAACCTTTTCAGAATGAAATATTAAAATACTTCTTCCATTATTTTTCGCGTAGCTCCGCACATTTTATTAACATATTGACCAGCTTTCATTGATGCCTCCTTTAAATATCCTTCATCGATCCATAATTTCTCTATCTGACTAACAAACTGATCCGCTTTATTAAATGTAAAACCACCACCTACTTCAATCAGATCCCGAGCCTCTTTGAATCTTTTATAGTTAGGCCCGAAAAAAACGGGCATACTATAAGTCGCAGCCTCCAATGTATTGTGAATTCCAACACCAAAACCACCACCAATATAGGCTATTTGCCCATATTTATAAACACTCGACAACATACCCATGGTATCAACAATCATAACCCTACACTCGGTAACATTTTCTGCAGGTTTTGTATATCGAAAATAAGGAACCTTTAATTTACCCTCGATTTGTTTTATATGATTTTCATGAATTTCGTGAGGAGCAATTACTAATTTAACATCCTTACCACTTTCGTGAAGATATTCAAAAAGAATATCCTCATCAGGACCCCAGGTGCTACCTGCAACGATCACCTTGTTACTTTGGCCAACAAAACGATCCACTAAATCAATTTCGGATGATGCTTTAGCTATATCCCTAACTCTATCGAATCGGGTATCTCCTGCAACAGAAAAGTTTTTTACTCCAATACTTTCCAAAAGATTCCCCGAAACTTCATCCTGCACATAAAATTTCGTAAAACAATCCAACATCCTCCTGAACCATCCACCATACCATTTGAAGAAAGATTGCTGCTCCCTGAAGATCATCGAAACACCGTAAACAGGAATATTTCGTTTTTTAAGTGCATTTAAATAATGATACCAGAATTCATATTTTACAAAGAATGCCTTCTCCGGCTTAATTGCCTCTATTAGTCTCTTTGCATTTAACTTTGTATCTGCCGGCAGGTAAATAACGCAATCAGCCAGATTGTAATTCTTACGTACTTCATAACCCGATGGAGAGAAGAATGTTAATACAACCTTATAAAGCGGATGCTCCTTTTTAACAGCTTCAATAATTGGCCTTCCTTGCTCAAATTCACCTAAACTGGCCGCATGTATCCAGATTACAGGACCTTCAATTGAAACCGACTTTAATGTTTTGATTGCTTCTTTTCTTCCCTTTTTCAAAAGTTTGGCTTTTACATTGAAAGGAGAAACCAGGTTTATGAGTAACGAATAAAGGGCTATTCCGAAATTATAAATTATTGTCATTGGGCGCTGTTTAATGATTTGCAAAGATACAAGTAGGTTTTAAAAAAGTATCAAGTCCCAGTACATAAGTATCAGGATTTGTTAAAGTATAATTTGATAAATCTTACTTTAAAAACAAAATGGCATAAAAAAACCTGCTGCATTTAGCAACAGGCTTCAGACCAACAAAGCGTTGGTTATTTCAATTATCCACGGATAGCCACAACGCCTGGCAACTCTTTTCCTTCAAGGAATTCAAGAGATGCACCTCCACCAGTTGAAATATGGCTCATTTTATCAGCCAATCCACTTTGATTTACAGCAGCAACTGAGTCACCACCACCAATGATAGAAACAGCTGAAGAGTCAGCAACAGCCTGACATACTCCGAAAGTACCTTTTGAGAAGTTAGGCATCTCGAAACATCCCATAGGACCATTCCATACAACGGTTTTTGCTCCAGCGATCTCAGCTGAATAGGCTTTTACAGTCTCAGGACCTACGTCTAATGCCATACGACCTTCAGGAATTTCAACTCCTACTACCTGAATATCAGCTTCGTTGTCAAATTTATCTGCAGCAAGATTATCAACCGGCAACATGAAGTTTACACCATTAGCTTTAGCATCAACTAAAATTTGCTTTGCAGTATCAATCAAATCTTCTTCAACCAATGAATTACCAATGCCATGACCTTGAGCTTTCAGAAAAGTATAAGCCATACCACCACCAATTAGAATAGTATCTACTTTAGTGATTAAGCTTTTTAAAACTTCTAATTTACCTGAAACTTTAGCTCCACCTACGATAGCAACAAATGGCTTTTCAGCGTTTTCAACGGTATCTCCCAAAAACTTGATTTCTTTATCCAACAGGTAACCAGCCATCTTCTCATCCATAAATTTAGCGATGATTGTTGTTGAAGCATGAGCACGGTGAGCAGTACCAAAAGCATCGTTTACATATACATCAGCCAATTCAGCCAATTGCTTAGCAAAACCTTCATCACCTTTTTCTTCTTCTTTGTGGTAACGCAAGTTTTCTAACAACATCACTTCACCAGCCTTAAGGTCAGAAGCCATAGCTTTCACCTCATCACCAATACAATCAGGAGCAAATTTAACATCAACACCTAAGGTAGCTGACAAATGAGCAACGATATGCTTCAATGAGTATTTTGGATTAGCCTCTCCTTTTGGACGTCCCAGGTGAGACATTAAAATAACTGCTCCACCGTCAGCCAATACCTTCTTAATAGTTGGTACAGCAGCAACGATACGAGTGTCATCTGTAATTTCAAATTTATCATTCAAAGGCACATTGAAATCCACACGGATAATTGCCTTCTTTCCTGCGAAATTAAAACTGTCTATTGCAGCCATTTGATAAGCGATTTAATAATTCAACAATTGAGGTGCAAAGATACAAAATTATTGACGAAGCGAAAGTGATTGCAAAGTATAAATGTCATTTTCAAAGGAATATTAAAACTAAGTTTACATTCCAAAAAAACACTATTCTTTTAATCTTCGGTTATTTCTGATTATCATCTCCTTCTTCCTCCAGCCAATAATACTGTGGATCAAGCGTTGCTCCAATAACCATAAACCAACCATTCAGTAATTCTGGTCGGTTATATAACATCGGTGCTTTGGTATTCCAATCCAATAACTGACCGCCGGCAGCTTCCACAATGGCATGTCCAGCACAGGTATCCCATTCCATTGTTGGTCCAAGGCGTGGATATAATTGAGCTTTCCCTTCTGCAACCAGACACATTTTTAGTGAACTACCAATCGACATACTTCTTATTGATGCATGAATCGCATCCAATTTATCCATGTATTCCTTTGTTTCAGCACTAAAGTGACTAACACTTCTAACCACTGCAAAATCTTCTGTTTTTATGTCAGGGATTTTAACAGGATTCAAATCAGTAACCACTTCCATTGGATCCTTTTTTAACCATTTTTTAGGTAATACCGAACGATAAGCTCCATCCTGATCACCCCAATAAACAAGATTTAAAGCGGGAGCCACAATAACCCCCATAATTGGCTTCTGATCCTTAACCAAAGCAACATTTACAGTAAACTCATCACTACGTTTTACAAACTCTTTAGTACCGTCTAATGGATCCACCACCCATAATTGCTTCCAATTCTTTCTTTCTTCATAGGTAAGATCTTTACCCTCTTCACTAAGAACCGGTATATCTGAAGTTGATAAAATGGCATCGATTGCATAATGACTATTAATATCAGCCTCTGTTAAAGGTGACTTGTCACTTTTTAGCATTACCTGAAAATCTTCTTTATCGTATATCTTCATTATGGCTTGTCCTCCTGCAACCGAAGCTCTTAACGCCATCATTGTTAACTTATGCATAATTCATTTTTTTATTCAACCAATACTTTCATCGTGACATTTGATGTCAGCTTAAAATCTTTCAAATCTACACCTTGAAGTAAAATTAGACCAGGTTCTGCCTTCACCTTAATAGCTCCCCACAAATGATCAAGTTGATAATGTTCGGATATTTTTAAAGTTTGATCTAAAATTGATGAAGCCAGATCAATACCCGTATTAATGTTTTCCTTAATAATCTGCCAAGGTGTTTTTACATTATCGGTCTTAATATTATTTTTTACAAAGGACCGAACTGAAGCAGGAAGTTTAATTTCTTTGTCAACAATAAAACGTCTCGCTCCTTCAATAATCGACCTGTTGATTAAAGAATTATTAACTGAATCACTTCGCATTGTCATAATAAGTGAAGGTATAATGACACCTGGAAAGTATTCCAGATTAGGCTCTTCAACAAAAGAGTCACCCATTTCTCTGAATCCAATTATCTTATCAAAATCATCTAATTCTATTATTGGTCTTTTGGCCCATCTGCCATCTGGTGTTAAACAATAATGTGAAGTAATTTTTCTCATTTCTGGTTTAATTCTCTGGCTCCTAACTTTGGTAACAACACCATCTTCACATCATCAATTTCAACATTAGATACTTTGGTTGTATCATGATCAAACAACAAGCCTTCGACAGTAACCAATACTTTACCTTCTGGAATGAGTTGTGAGACATTCCCAATTTGTTTTTTAAACGACTTTTTAATCAGGTATTGCACTGTATCCGCAGTACTATCAGAATAGCATAGCCACATCCTCAAATAGGCACTATCCAGTTCATTACCCTTAATAAAAGTATAGCCGGCATTTAACCGAAGTATACCTGAAACAATTGAATCAACCTTGACAGTAAATGGAAACGAAACATCAGTTGAATCATTTTCAGCCAGTGGCAAAGTATAATTACGGGTAGTTCCCCACAAATCTTTTATATTGGGTATCTCATCAATGGCATCCTTCTTTTCCTGATTTTGCTCTGACATATCTTTTTTCAGCATAGCATCCTTCTTACTTAAGATAGTAATGACATCGTCATATACTTCTGAAAAAAGATCAGGATGTGATGAATACCAACTAATTGCAGAATCGAACTCAAGTTTTGTCAAACCATATTCATCCAAAACACCTTTATAATATCCAAAATTCTTGTCATCATCTTTGTTTATTCGTCTTCCACTTTGTGACATTGTTGCTTCAACTATATATACATCAGCTAAAAGCTCAGACATCTCTTTGCTATCAGGAATAAATTTAGGCCTCTTAGGTGATGGAGTGCAAGCCAAAAGAGCGGTAAGAAAAATTAATACGAAAGTTATTTTATTCATTGAATTAGTTCTAATGAAGATAACATGATATAAACAAGCAATATTTAAGACAAAAATACATTCAACATCAGAAAAAAATAATGAAATCTGAATTAAATTGCGTAATTATCTTCCATCTGCTCTCAGCATTGTTCTTATTGTCTTAAGAATAATTACAAAATCAAGTTTAAGTGACCAGTTATCGATATATTCCAAATCCATTCGCATCCAGTCATCAAATGAAATATCATTTCTTGATTGAGAGACTTGCCATATACAGGTAATACCTGGTTTCATAGCCAACCGCCTTAACTGCCAACGCTCATATTCTTTAACCTCTTCAGGAACAGGTGGTCTTGGACCAACAACTGACATATCACCTAACAGAACATTAAAAAACTGTGGTAATTCATCTAAACTTGTCTGACGAAGAAAATGACCAATACGAGTAATTCGCGGATCTTTGGTCATTTTAAAGGTAGGACCATCCATTTCATTATGAACCATCAGATCCTTTTTCAGATCTTCGGCATTGGTCACCATGGTACGAAATTTATACACCCAAAATTTCCTGCCTCTGATTCCAACTCTTTTCTGTTTAAAGAAAATAGGTCCCTTTGACGTCATTTTAATAATAACAGCTATTACTATATAAACCGGAGAAAATATGGTTATAACCAGGAATGATACAATAAAATCAAATATCCCCTTAAACTTAAGTGACAGATAGTCCATTGGAGTATTTGAGATAGTTAGGACCGGAGTTGTATCAAAATAGTGTATGTGAGTTTTGTTTGATAACATATTGAAAAATGGAGAAGACATGCGAAAAATCACACCAATCTCATGACAACTAGTCATCAATGGAAATATCTCTTCCATCTTCGCCTTTTCATTGCAATAGATAACCTCATCAATCGTTTTTGTCTCCAGAATCTCATCAACATTTGTATCCAAAGGCAAATACGGTGCAGCATCCGGATTCCTTTTTTTAAGTTCTTCAGTACCTAATATTCCAGTGATTCGATATCCCCATTCAGGATTCTTTTTTATTTGATTGATAAATTTATTTGCAGACTCATCACCAACAATAAGAATATTTCTAAAATTCAAGCCCCTTCGTCGGGCACTTTTCATGTATTGATAAATCAAAAGTTTTTCTGCAAACATTAGGATGGTAACAATCCCTCCGAAGTATAATATTGGCACTAATCCAATATAAAATAGTTCAAAAACAAAAACCGACAATGCCAATAAACCAGTACCTAATACTGACATTACAATAACATTAAACAGCAAAACGGAATATGGTCGAGACCTGTATATTTCATTTAATCTCAACGCCTTTGAAAGAACAAGCCAAATGCCTAATATTAGCAAATGAAGAATAATAGAATCCTTATTTCTGATAAAAGTTAGCTGCTCAAAATGCAGTAACAGCGCTAACTCAAATGATATCCAAGCAATTAAAACATCAAACGCCGCTAAAGCGTTATAAACTACCTTTTCTTTCTCTCGAAGCATTTAGCAGATTTTTAGGATGGTCAAATTTATTAATTCACTTGTTGATCTCAAAACTTTTTAATTTATGTCAAACTTAAATAACAATAATAAATTCAGATAAACGCCTGTTAAAATGGCGTATAATTAATTCCTAGTCTACCTCCGAATGAATGGTAAAGTTGACCAAAATCATATGCCAATGCCCCATTTAATTGAATTTTATTCAAATTGGGAATCCTCCAATATAACTCCAACATTGTATAAACCTGACTCTTGCCTCCATCATAAAAATAATTATCTATTCTGGTCCAACTATATCTTTTTAAGAATTCTTCGGCATAGCTACCATAATTCATTGTATATGTCGACTTAAGCCTATAATTAATATCGGTAGTTACTTGCCCTTCTATACCAAGATGAAATCCGTTAACCCTGTTATTTATAAATCGGGAATGATTATTAAGAGTTCCACTATTATATTTTTGTACCATTTCGGTTGTGTGATAGAGCGGTGTACCCATTGAAGAACCATGATAAGTCCATCCATTATAATAACTACCATTATTCATATAGTCATCCCGTCCACCAAACTTATTCCCTTCATTGGTTTTATTCTCAATTACCCGAAGAGCATCGGGCCATGCCCACCCTGTTTTTTCTTCGCCAAAAACCTGAAACATGAAATCATCCAGGTTATCCTCAACGTCAGTCCTCCATATTATCGAACCCGCTTTATGATCATTGTAATCAACAGGGTATAACTGATCAGGAATTCCATAACCCGATTGAACAGCTGTTTTTATTAGCTCTAATGAAACTCCTTTTAACCAATTTATTTCCTTTGGATGAATCAACAATCCAATGATATGATCTTTATTCTTCCCAAACCAAAAATTTAATCCGGAACCATCAGCAAAGGGTTTTTGAAAATAGAACTGTAAATCAAACTTCTCTTTCTCTAAATAAAATCCAAAATCCCACATACCCATATGAGCACCGGCTGCATTGGTCTCTTCCCCTCCACCAAGTTTAGAGGATCCTCTGGCAAAAAAAGTTGGCCAGAAGTCTACTTGTATTTTAGTACCATCAGGACGCGTTCCTCCAAATAATGCGGAATGAACAATTCCTAAATATGGCTTTATATTTTTAATACCAAAACGCCCGTATGCCCACTTTTCATGTACTAATAAATTATTCGCACTATTACTTTTTTCTCCTCTTTCATCGTTTAATATTCCTTGAGAAATTCCTCCTCGAACTTCAAACCAGTCAGGTAAAAAACTTAACTGTTTATAATCCTCAAATCCCAGTGTGATCTTTGGTATTGGTCTGGCATTTCCACTCATTAAAAATGAACCACTGGTCAATCTATCATTATAGGAAACCCACGAATTAGCTTCTTTTCCTATTGTATAGTCAAATAACCAGGCATGCCCATTTAAATAAACTTCGTGTAAAATGGATTCCTTTAAATCAGTATTTACAACAATACCTGAACCAACATTTAAACTAAATGATTTTTTATCCATTAAACGATAATCGCCTTTCAGATACAGCATTCCATATGATTCAATCTCACTACTATATATGCCCCATTCATTTGCATGAAGCCATGTAGGCACAATCCCCTCATTTGCAATTGACACACAACTTTCAATTTTTAAATCAAATTTTTCCTGAGCGTTTAAAAAACAAAAAGAAAAAAATAACAGAAAGACTAATGCTACTTTTCGGACCTGAATCATTAAGGTTTATTTAATTAAGCTTCCAAAATAACAATAATTGTACCGAATGAACAAGGATAATAGACATGCTTAATTTTTATTATTTTCGCAGCAAAACATCTGTATCGATTGAAAAATCTTATCACTACACTTATAACAATGTTCATGTTTGTTGCATTCTCAGAAGCACAGCCTTCAAATAGAGCAACAAAAAAAACAGATATCCATCAATATCTAACCATCAGATTACATGGAGGATTGGTGATACCACATCATCCTTCAATGATGTATTTTATTGAAGATTATTCAAAAGGATTTGAGATAAACTATGGCCGAACTGTTTTTTCAGAAGATTCATGGCAAAGTACATTTAATTATCCTGAAATAGGTCTTGGACTATATTATGGAACATTTGGTAATAAAAATATATACGGAGCTGGCCTTGCCTTCTTCCCTTATATTAATTACAATATTTACCGATCAAATCGAATAACTCTGCAAAATAGAGTATCCATGGGATTGGGGTATGTGAATCACCCGTTTGATATTGATGATAATCCTTACAACTCTATTTTTAGCTCGCATCTAAATATTTATATCAGATTAGGGCTTCTTTTCGACTATCGCATTAATAAAAATTTTTCTCTATCAGCTAGTGGAGCCCTTACGCATCTTTCGAATGGTGCCACAAAAAAGCCAAATCATGGAATAAATACCATAACAACAAGTATTGGCACTAAATATCATTTCAATTCTAAAAACACTCCTTCCGTAAGAAAAACAAAACCAGAGTTAAGTCATAAACGTGAGGTCTTAATTGGAGGTAATTTCGGTCGTAGCCAAAGTAATAGATACAACAACCAAAAATACTGGAATACCAGTATCAATATACAACATCTTTGGTATCTGAATAAAAAGAGGGCCTTGGGACTCGGATTTGATCAGTTTTATACTGAGAGTATTCCATTTGCATGGATGGAATTCGCAAATGGTGAATTACCTGAAGACCTAAACTCTTCCTATTACTGGATTAATGGTCTTTATGCTTCATACAATGTATTTTTAGGCAAAACAACTTTATATGTGAATATTGGGAAATACCTTCATACCAAAATGAAGCCACCGGAAACTATTTATCCGCGCATTGGAATTAGACATTATTTAGGCAATCATTTAATTGCAAACTTTAGTGTGAAGGCAAGTTTTTTCAGAGCTGAATTCCTTGAATTTGGCTTAGGTTACCGATTTAAATACAAACAATGAAGAAATTTAGTATAATACTGCTTGCCTTTTTTATTTGCACATCGTGTGAATACATCGACTTTCTTAAAAAAGAAGGTTCTATGGTAGAATATGATTATAACGTTGGAAAAATTAAATATCTTATCGCAGATGCTTCATATCGGATTATATTAACTAACTCATCACCTGAAACTATTCACATCAGTGGATATGATTATCTCACTGACGGTATAATTTTAGAAGAGAATGGGGATACATTAAGAATTGATAACGACCATTATTTTATACAAAAAAGTAAGCTCCCCGAAATTACAATTGATGGTTCCAATCTTATTAACATTACCCTTAATGCTGTCTGTCAAATAAATTGCATTGAGAATATTGAAACAAATCAATTAAAATTGACAATGAATGGTGGTTCTCAGTATACAGAATCAAACCTTGATTTAACATGCCAAAATCTTTCGCTTGCTGTTTATGGGTTAAATAATGTAGGAAACCATATAATAAAGGGAACAGTTGAAAATGTCAGTTATATTCTTGAAGGCAGTGTCAATCTTGATGCTCTCGATTTGTTTTCACAAACAACCAATATTACCCATAAATCAATTGGCTATTGTAAAGTAAACGTCATTAACGAACTGAATGTAAACACCTATTCTACAGGCAACACCTATTATATTGGTAATCCAGCAATACAGCACCAACACATTGAATTACCCTATTTTAATTCTACCGGAGAGGTAATAAAGATTGATTGATATAAGAACCAATACTAACCAGAAATGGCTCACCAAAAGGCAAGCCATTTACTTCATATCAATTTTTGTCGATAATTCACATCACATTTTCACCCCTTTCTGAAATTCTTTTATTCGCTGCTCATCTTCTTTTTTACAAACCATAAATACTCCATTTGCTTCAGTAACGATGTAATCATTCAATCCTTGTAGAACAACCGATCGCCCCTCTGGTACGGTTACAATTGTATCTTTACATTCAAACAGATGTACCTGATCTCCAACAATACTATTACCTTGTTCATCTTTTTGTCGTTTCTCCCATAAACTTCCCCACGTTCCCAGGTCAGACCAACCAAAATCAGCCGGCATAACATAGATATTATCAGCTCGCTCCATTATACCGTAGTCAACAGAAATATTTTCACATGTTGGAAAATATTCATCTATAAAAGATTGCTCATTATCTGTATCATAAACATCAATTCCCTTTTGAAATATTTCAGCCACCGCTGGAAGATGATTATTAATAGCTTTGATGACACTCTTTGCTGACCAGATAAAAATTCCCGCATTCCAAAAGAAATTTCCTTCAGCCAAATATTCTTTTGCAGTATCAATGTTTGGTTTTTCTTTAAATGCCGCAACTTTATTAACTCCGATTTCAACTTCTGAATCTGCCTGAATATAGCCATAACCGATTTCCGGGCGATGAGGTTGAATACCCAGTGTTAAAAGCACTTCATCTTTAGATGTAAAATCCAGACTTTTTTGGATTATCTTCCTGAATCCACTTTCATCCGTAATCAGATGATCTGATGGTGCCACAACTATATTAGCATCAGGATTTCTTTTATTTATCTTATAAGCTGCATATGCTATACAAGGAGCCGTATTACGCATACATGGTTCCAGTAACACCTGTGAATCAGAAATCTCAGGGAGTTGTTCCTGAACAATTTCTTTATAATTCTTACTGGTAACAATAAAAATATTCTCCATCGGAATTAAATCCCCAAACCTACCAACAGTTTGTTGAATCATTGTTTTTCCGGTTCCCAGAATATCAAGGAACTGTTTCGGAGTCTTGGCTGTACTCATTGGCCAGAATCTGGATCCGATACCACCGGCCATTATAATCAGGTAGTTATTTGTATGCATATTCAGATTTTCTCAATATTGATCTATTCTAGTTGAATCTGCAAGATAACAGTATTGCCAATAATCACAAATGATTCACATTGTAATATGGAACTAACGACATTAAAAAATCAATTTTGTATATTTATAAACATGGGAAGACACTTGTTTACAATACTATTTACTTCAATCGTAATATTAACGTCTTGTATTGATGACCACTATAAACCAACAGTCATCACACCTAAAGTCGTTTTGATAGTAATGGATGGCGCACGCTATACTGAAACCTGGGGTGATTCAACCCATCAATTTATTCCTTTTCTATCTGATTCGATTGCTCCCAAAGGAGCAGTATTTACTAATTTAAAGAATCAAGGCATCACCTCAACCATTCCAGGGCATACAGCTTTAATTACGGGATATTATGACACCCTTGCCAATAATGGTACAGAGTACCCCACACATCCTTCAATATTTCAATACTTTGAACAAAAATACCAGGAAAAAAGCTGGATTATCTCCAGTAAAGACAAGTTATCAGTCCTTAGCAACTGCAAGGATTCGCTCTGGCAAAATCAGTACAATCCCTATTTCGATTGTGGTAAAGAAGGACTTGGCACTGGTTATGGATATCGTGACGACAGTATTACACTCAAAAAAGCGCTATGGATATTGGATGTATTTAAGCCCCGTCTTTGTCTGATTAACTTTAAAGAACCGGATGCTTCTGGTCATTCGGGCAACTGGAATAATTATCTGAAAGCCATTCAAACCACAGACAGCTTGATCTACCTGATCTATAAATACTTGGATGCTGATCCTTTTTATAAAGATCAAACCATCGTGTTTATCACAAACGATCATGGCCGACACCTGGATGGCATCAGGGATGGTTTTAAATCGCATGGCGATACATGTGCCGGTTGCCGGCACTGTATGTTATTTACATATGGTCCGAACATAAAAAAAGGCATCCGTGTGGATACCTTATATTCGTTTATTGATGTGACTGAAACCATGGCATCAGTATTAAAGTTGAAGATGATTGATATGGAGGGACAAGATATTAGAGAAACATTTTCTAATTGGTAATTACTGATCTTTGTTCATTTTATTATTACCTCTTATTTGTCCTTATACCCTCCATCAGTTGTTTGCAGATAATAACATGTAAGTGCTAAATATATTGCATTAATACCACTGGCAAACACATGACCAGCAAGTGCTCCAATCAATACATACTGTGAAATAAAGAAGATACCTACTTTATTGTGCATGTTAAATGAAAAGATTGTCATTCTTACTAGATAAATATATAATATAAATCCAACTGCTCCCCAAAAGCAAAAGATATCTATCAAATCCATTTCAGTTAATGGTATCTTAAAATAATTACCACCTATAAAATAATTCCAAAACTTAAAGTCATTTAACAATGGTATTACATTTTGCGCAATATATGCACTTCGCTTCGACGTGATGGCATATAACACCCCTTGGTTTTCCAACTTTTCTATAAAAAACCCATAAATCCCTGTTAAATACACAAATACTCCTAAGACTATCAAAATACCTATACCCAAAGCTACAGTTTTCACTAATGATAATCTAGCCTGAAAAACTAATAAATAGATCAAATAGCAAAATATGAATAATAAAATTGCTTTTGTCCCAAGCATAGATGCTGCCAACATTATCAATCCTAACTTAATCAAACTAGGTGCATTTTTATGACTGAAGAATTCTTCCCCAAAAAAGATAATCCCAATCATCCAAAAATATGTGATTTCATTTTGAGTGGCTAATAATGGCTTATAGCCAAATCTACTTTGGTTATAAGTATAAAATAATTCAATGTTAAATATAAAAGCAATTAAAACAATAATGGCAGAAATTAAGAAAATAGCCTCAAATATAGGTTGTATTTTTTTCCAATTAAGGTTTGATGATTTAATCCAGAGATAAATTATAATTGCAAATACGTATTTATTTGCTTGCTTTAATATAATGTATAATACTTTTGTTTCAAAAACTCCAGACCTTAAAACATGAACAAAGTAACTCAAAAGTGATAATATTATCAGGCTAGTAAATAAACCCAGTTCTTTTCCATAAGCCTTCTGCTTTAAAATGGCCAGCAATGCATATCCCTCAATAATTGCCTTACCATATACAGATACACTATTGAATGAATTTAAACCTACCTGCTGTTCAATAATAAAATTGATGGAATCTAAAAGAAAAAAAAGAATTATACTAACTATTAATATGTATTCATTTTTTGTTTGGTCCATAGTCTACATACTTAAAGCCTTCATAAAAATTTCCTCATACTGTTTGACTATTCTTTCCCAATTATACAATTCCCTTACTTTAGTATAATTGTTTTCAATCACTTCCCTCCGTTGCTTAGAATAATAACTTTCTAAATGAAATTTAACATCAACAGCATTTTTAAAATAACAGGCATCATTTTCTAAAATTGCCTTATTAAATAAGTTATCATTAGCACAGATATAGGCTCCCGATCCCATTGCCTCTAATAAACTCGGATTTGTACCTCCTACAGTGTGTCCATGAAAATAGAGCTTTGAGTAATACCTTAAGCTATTCAATTGCTCAATATCGTATATTCCACCAACAAATTTTATTAAATCATTATGTGCATATTTCTTTTTCAGATCTTCTCCATATTTGGTTGTATGATTTCCAACAACCAGAAATGGCTCATCATCTTCAACCAAACGCTTACCATCCAATATTATTTCAATACTATTTTCAGGCTCCAATCGTGCAATTAACATGGAATATTTATAAGGTTCGAGATTGTACTTTTGCAAATAGTCCTCCGAATAATTCTCTATCACATGGGAACCATAAGGTATATAGGTTGAATCAACATTATATTTCTTCTTCAGGTAATCTTGAATTCCAATGGAATCAGACACCAAATAATCACTATATCTCACACCTAGTTTTTCAGCATAAAGTAGAAACTGTTGTACCTTTTTAGTATACTTGGTTCTTTTCCATTCTAAACCATCCATATTGGTTACTATCTGAGGAGTTGAAGGTAAAAGTTTACCCCATATACTGCTACTTGTATAGCCCAATTGAAGAATGACATCAAAATCTCTTTTTCTACAATCAAGAATACAGTTTAAATCATAGATAAACTGGCCCGCTGTACCTATTTTTTTCTCCGGATCGTATTTGTGAATTATTTTTACCCCTTTCCATTCTGGCTCCTGATAAGGATGATAATGACTGTTATAAACGGATACATGATGTCCATTTTCTACCAAATATTTCGCTAAATATTCGGCAAATTGTTCAAATCCTCCATAATAATTAGGAATACCTCTGGTACCAATTACAGCTATCTTCATTAAAAATTCAATTTTGTCAAAGCACCTACAAACCTATTAATGTATGCCTGCTCAGTATACTCACGTTCAAACAATTTTCTTCCATTCTTGGCAATCTTGAAACAGCTTTCCCTGTTATTTTGTAAGACTAGTACAGCCCTTATTAGGTCAGTTTCATCACTGGGTTTAAAATATAAGCCGCTATGATTATTTTCGAAGATTTCACTTAGTCCTCCATGTTCTGCTCCAATAACAATTGCTCCTGCACTCATTGCTTCAATAGCAACTAATCCAAATGGTTCTGGTCTTTTGGAAGGAACAAAAACAACATCAGCCCATCTGTAATTCTCCCAAGGATCATCAACAAAATCAATAATTTTAACTTTCTCTTTAATTATGCTATTTTCAATTAGACCATTAATTTTTTCTAAAAAGTGCCTCTGATTCTCAAAAACACTCCCTAAAATTCTTAATCTAAAATCAATACTTTTATTAGTTAAAGCTAATCTCGTTAAACTTTGAATTAAAAAATCCTGGCCTTTCCAATCGTTAATACGCCCAATCATTAAGAAGTTTAGAGGCTTAGTAAATTCTTTCTTCTGAAATGGAAATCCTTTAATTCCATTAATTACAATTATACCATTATTTTTTAAATTGAAATGAGAACAAACAGCCTGAGATATATACAAACAACTTACCTTTGAAATACGAATAAGTTGTCTAAAAAATAGCATTAATTTGGTAGAAGGAATTTCATGAATATGCAATAGGACCTTACCTTTTGTATACCTGGCTGCTAAAAGATATGAAAGAACAACTATAGAATTTATATATACAATATCGTAAGTATTACAAAATCGAATAGTTTCTCTGATGCGCCATAAAGACCCAAGTAGTTTGTTAAGTCTTAATCTTTTGATGTCACTTTTACGCAATACTGCCATTGGCTTTATAACAAGATGATCACACACATTATTATCTCTTAGATAATCTGCAAGTTTACCATCTTTGGGAATATTTGCAGTAATTAAAGCATCCGGATACTTTTCCTTTAGTGCAGTGAGAGATAAAATAAACATCCTATCAGATCCATACAGTTCATACCCTTGATGTACGGCTAAAATCTTCATTACTTATCTCTTTTTTAATAATTTTGCAGGAACTCCACCATATATCGAATTATCCTCATAAAATCCTGATTTAACAACAGAACCTGCAGCGATAATACATCCATTACCAATGTTCGCTCCATCTAATATGGTTACTTTTGCTCCAATCCAACAGTCACTGCCTATTTTTATACCTTGCCTGTTAATCCCTTGTTGCCTAATCGGCCTTGCAAGATCTTTAAAATTATGATTCTCAGAATGTAAGCTTACATAATTTCCAAAAATGGTATCATCACCAACGCTTATCCCTCCTGCGCATCCCCAAAAACCATGCGTTCCCATACCTACATTTTCTCCAACAGAAAGACCTTTTCCTATATCCTTTAAACTACCAGAGCATTCAATGGTGGTATATTTGCCAACTGATACATTATTTTCAAGAGTTATTCCCTTCTCTGATAAAGCATCAATGTATACCCCTCTTCCAAATACAACTGTGCCACAAAGCTTAATTTTGGATTTACACTTAAATGAACACTTTGTGCTAATAAACACACTACATGATAATTTACGAAATATCAGCATGCCCCTAATAAATTCAATTAATTTATTTAGAACAAATACTAATAAATAACCAGAAGGAATATTCTTATCCAAAACAAACTGTTCGCCTTTTATCTTACTAATAATAATTGATAAAAATCTACCTAACATCAAACCTTAGTTTTAACAATGTAATACACCCTAATAAAAAAATACCAAAAGCAAATAACCTAGACATTCCACCAGTCTTCACATGAGCATAAAACCTTTCTTTAAGGGATTTAAACGACAAACTCATACCTCCCGCTGTCATATCAACAAGAATTTTATTCAAAAACCGCGCATTAAGCTTATCTTTCTTTCTCAGCAACAATTCGTAGTCCCCAATAATTTTATAGTTTATATCATAATAGCCAATTTGTTCAAAAAGCCTTCTATTGTGTAAAGAACCCACATGTGCACATGTCATTTGATTTTTAAATTCTTTCCATTTCCAGGCTTTACCAAGAATGCGAACAGTTTCTCCATCAAAATTAACATAGTTAACTTTGGAAGATATATAATCTACATCTTCATCATGATATTTATCGATCATTTCACAATATGATTCAACAAAATCTGGTCTTATTGTATCATCAGCACCTACAAAGCAAATCCAATCATGAGTAGCCAGTTCTACACCTTTATTCCAGGCATCATACAAACCTTTATCTGGTTCTGATATTAAACTAGTTACTAAATGGGGATGTGCCTCAATCAACTCGACTGTTCTATCAGTTGAGCCTCCATCTATAATAATTAGTTCGAATAATTTAGAAGTTTGACTTTTAACTGAATCAAGAAACTTTTCGATTGTAGATGATGCATTATAAGTGGCACATATGATTGATAATTGATTATTAATGATACTCATCTCACTCTATAATATTAACTTTTTCATTCATCTCTAAATAAGGATTAACACCTAATCCTATAAATGCCCAAGATAATATAATATAAGGCATACCTTGTGTATTAACAGAAAAGAAACTTGCTGCAAATGTGACACAAACCAGAGCCAACGAAAGTCGTGCAAAATATAATTTGTCTCGTTTAAAATAACTTTTAATGCTTATAACCAAATAAATTAAAACTAGTAGAAAGTATCCAATAAACCCAATCTCATATATCATATTAATGGTTGCCGATTCTGCAAAGAATTGGATAACATCAGGATTTTGATTATTTGTTGTTCCCAATCCATTGCCCCATGGGCGATTAAATATTTCAGTAAATCCAGAGTTAACATCATTTAAGCGATCAGCAGAGCTTGCTTCATCTCCTGATATAGTTTTTGAGTAAACCTTAGTTATTATTTCACTCTGTGCAAGCATAAACAATCCAATTGTTGACATGATCATGAATCCTAAAAGAAATGATATTTTTATCTTTACTTTTTTTGTAATTACAAACATTATCAGTCCACCAATAAAAATTGCCCAAGCTGCCCTTGATAATGAATAAGCTAAAGCAACAATTCCAACACTATTTATAATATTAAAAAGTAGCTTATACATCTTACCTTTTCTATATCCTAGATCAGTATAACGTGCAACAATACTAAATAATAAAGTTACTGCAACAAACAAACCAAAATCATTTGGTCCCCCAATTACTCCAGCCATCCTTTCAAAACCAAGTATCCGTGCCGATGTTGTTGTGTACCAGATATACCCATCAGCACTTATTGATTCAATCCTTCCCATATAAAAACCAAGAGGTATTTTAAATATAAAAAGTTGAATAAATCCAAATATATAACCTATAAAATATGACACAGACGCATAAATAACGAACTTTCTTAATTTTATATAATCCAATTTAATATTGGAAAAAATAATAAAAGTAATAATAAAAAATAGATGATTTCTGAGTGGGTTTAAGGCATTGCTTTTATTCTGAGTAAAAAAGAAAAAAAATAAAACATTGATTAAGAACAAAAAATAAAGTACTAAGAGATTCTTGTTAAGTACTATTCGGCTACTGCTTAAAATAATCTTTCCTAAAATTACCAGTAGCACTAATTCCTTCCAATTCGCAAAAATCCCTCCTCCATTCATAAAAAAGGTAAAGAAATTCTTAATAAAAGCATGAAAAGGTAAAATTATCATGAACATAGTAATTCCCTTTTCAATCCTAATAAAAAGAGTAATAGCTACAAGAATGAGTATAACTAATAATTCTAACATTGTTTCTGCAGGAATTCAAAAATGCGTTTACATGAATTATTATCATTATGCAAGTGAAATGAAGAAACCTCAATATTTCCATTACTCTCTGTGAGTGATTTTTCCAGTACAGTTAATAACTCTGATTCATTAAATGCCAGATAGGCTCCTTTAATTTCTTGTGGAGAGAAATACAACTCATTATCATTCGTTTCATAATCATCATAAAGATAAAAGACTATTGGTCTGTTTAGTAACATGTAATCAATATAACAGCTTGAATAATCAGTTATCAAAATATCACTCACAAATAGAAGTTCCTGAGGATCTACTTTTTCTTTAGTCATATCAATGAATACTTCCGATAATTCCCCCTCTTTATCTTCACGATAATTTAACACCATATTTTTATGAAACTTCCATATTATTTTAATATTATTTTTTTTAAAGAAATCTATAGCTTTACTATCACCCTTAAATATCTTAGGATTCTGTAGACCTTTTCCATATGCTCGATGTGTGGGCATGTAGGTAATAACAATGTCATCCTCCATAAAACCCAGATTCTTCTTAATCTCCTTGGCATCCCACTTAAAGAATACATCTGTTCGAGGTTGACCTAAGATCTCAACATTTTCATTGCGAAATGCTGATTTCAATATAGTTGCAAAACATTCAGAAGTTGCCGGAATCAAATCAACATTGTGATGCCCAAAACCAACAACCAACCAATCCCACAGCTTCGCTCTATAGCTTTGTTGCAGAACACTATGCGGTTCATAATCATGAACTATCTTTTTCATTGGCATTCCATGCCAAAGATTAATTATTCTCCTTTGCTCTCGAGGGTAAATAAACAATATATCACTTCTCATAGTACAAAACAAAACCACTCCAGCAGTCAGTGCATGATAGATTCCAACTAAAGAAAAGTTCATATAAACATTTAATCCTTTCGACCTTAGTAATTCACGTACTTCTCTATTTCTTGTTAACCAAATACAGTTAATATCTTTGTGTTCTTCATATGTATATTCAAAAAAATACTTTGCGTTGTCGGCATAGCTATTACCATCATTAGCTCCAAAAACCCATTTATTCCTATTTACTGGAAATATATGACTAATAAACTTTAATGAAAGTCCAATAATTACCCAGATAATCTTTTTAATCATTAGCACATTATTTTACTCATAATCAGATCCACCATCCTTTTTGAACTCTTACTGTCAAAATAAGAGTGAACTTGCTTACTTATTCTTTTTAAATCATCCTCCGTTTTATCATCAATCCAATTACTGTAAAACTCCAATATGGAATTCCAATCATTGAATACAGGTAAATTTAATTCTCTATAATCGAATACAAACTCACCATTTGACTCAATATATGCATCCCGATCAGGTGTTAAAAGATAAATCGGTTTTGAAAGAATGAGAAAATCAAAAATAATACTCGAATAGTCAGTAATTAAAAAATCAAACAATCCCAAGATCTGATAGATATCGTTATTTATTTCTGAATCTAACAGAAAGATTACGTTATTGCTTTTAAAATTTGTAGGCAGCTTTTTAAAATCAAATGGGTGTATTTTAATAAATAAAACAAATCCTTTATTTCTACTTTGCTTTTCAATAACATTAATATTCTTGACTAATTCTGAAACTATATCAAACTCGTATTCTCGCCTATACGTTGGCATATAAATTCCGACATTATTGCCATTAGCTCTAATATTCTTTATTAGAATAGCAATCTCATTCTCCATATTAGGTTTTAACATTGCATCTAACCTGGGAAGTCCTATTTTTACAATTGGCGCAGTTTTTCCGAAAACTTTCTTCAGAATTTCTGTCGTATAATCAGATGTACTCGGTATGGCAAGAAAGCTCCTATATCGAATGCTTTTCCATAAAAAAGGAAAAACATATCTTAACTGCAGTGAACGTTTATACTTAATTTTTGCCTCTTCCTTCTGATCTGAAAGTAAAACAGGCTTTAATGGAATTCCATGCCAAGTTTCTACTATTTTCATTCTAGCACAAGAATAGCGATTTAGATCTACCAATCCATGGGATATCACTCCAACTGAAGCTCTCATACAATAAAAAACGCCAAGTAAACTGTTTATATAATAAGCATTATAACCTTCCTTCCTTAAATGGGTTCGAACATCTTTATCTCGTGTTAACCAAATACATTTGATTTCATGATGATGTAAAGTAGTATACTCAAAAAGATACTTTGGATTATCAGCGTAAGCTTTCCCTCCCCAGGATCCAAAAACCCAAATTCTTAGTGATTTGGGAAATAAAGAACTTATAACAAAAAGTACATTGCCAAACAAATAATACAAAAACTTACTCATTTTCGTTTAAACTCTACAAGTACATGGGCACCTAATAATACAATAATAAAAAGTAGCTTACTTATAAGCATTTCCAAAGAATAATTTGTTTTACTTTCCAGAATTGAAATACCAATAAATAAAACTATATACAATCCAATAATAAACAAATTTCGAAACCTGAACAACTTAACACCAAGTCTCTTATTTCCATACACATAAGCCATAATGGTCGCTAGTAAAAAAGACAATAATGAGATATAGGTTACAAAATTTATGGAAATCTTATTCAGAAAAATTCCATACAAAACAACATTAAAGATTGGCACTATCACGCCAATTACTTTATACTTCGTGGTGGTATCTGCCAAAAAAATGCCTGCTGAGAATATGAAATAAAAGCCTTGTAATAAATAGGAAAAAGACAAAGGTAGAACATAATTAGTTGCCTCCCTATATTCATAATTTTTGATTAAATCAAAAAAATCATTTTGCAATAATTCAAGAGAGAAACAAAAAAACAATCCTACCCAAAGGAATATAGTAAAAACACGATTTACAGTTTCTTTAAAATCATATTTCTGATAGTGTGATTTAACAAACGGCAACCATGCTAAAGTAAAGGGAGATATTAGTAACGCTCCAACAAATAATGATAACCGCTGTGCCATTCCAAGTATACCAACGTCATCAAACGTGCCGTTAATTTTTAAGAAAAACCTCATTGTTCCCAATACTAGCACAAATGACAGAGAATTTAATAGAATTGAAAACCCAAAATCCAACATCCTCTTAAACAACTCTTTTTCAAACCTGAATCTGATATATTTAATAACTCCAATTGTACCAATAACAAAAGCAATTATAGAAGCAAACAAGTGGCCAAGTAGTATTGCCAAGTAGCTTAACTCTGAAGTTAATAACAGAAAGTATGATCCTCCCAGAAATACAATGGTATACACCACATTAACTAATATATATTTCAAAGGTTCTCTTCGCTGTCTATATATTCCTAATGGAATGGACATAAATGCTGCAAATGTGGATATTAAGTGAATATAAATTATTTCTTTCCAGTAAATACTAATTTCAGGAATTAAGAAACATAATAGAGAAATTAGCAAACCAATTCCTGTGATAGTCACAACAACCAAGAAACCATTAAAAGCAACATGATCCTTACGTAGCGAACTATTGGTAAACTTAAAGATAGATGTTAAGATTCCCCATCCATATATTATTACTAAAATATTCTTAAGACTAAGAAAATAATCTAAAGTACCAAATTCATCCTTTTTCAAGAAGAACAGTATCAATGGCAGTACAAATATTTGGGTAGCTTTTAATAAAAAACTACCCAATCCATATATTATCGAGTCTCCTAACAGTTCTTTTAATTGCTTCATTTCCTCTATTAGATTCTATTGAGGGAAAACCTCATTAGCTTTGTTCTCCTTCTCGTAGTCGTTTTAGGGTATCATTAATTTTTGTTGAGGATATACCTTTTGTATAGGGAAAATAAATAATCTTAACTCCTACCTCTTTAAATTTCTTATCTAGTTCTTGCCATTTTGGAGTATCAAACCAATCATCTCCTACAAACATCACGTCAAACTTCAACCTTTCCCACATTTTAAACTTATCCATATCATATTGAGGAACGACCGCATCTACAAACTTTATATTTCGAACTATTTCCATTCGTTCAGCATGTGGGATAACTGATTGTTTGTTCTTGTATGCAACTAATTCATCACTTGTTACGCCAACAATTAATTTATCACAAAGCCCCTTTGCGTTTTTTAATAAGTTTAAATGACCTATATGAAACAAATCATAAACCCCAGTAGTATATCCAACTACTGTTTTTTCATCACCTCTCTTGTACATTTCTCTATATTAATTAATATAATTACCAAGTCCAGTCCTTTTCAAAATAGTTTTTTCTAAACAATTCAATGTTTATAAACATCCACAATATTTGCCCAGCCCGTTCTTCACTTTTAGTTTGTACCAATAGTTCATCAACAACATTATCTTTTAACCAATCTGCTTTAGGCAATAATTCTTTTGCCAGAACTTCCAAATTACTAAACCATTCAGTTAAGGGTACTGGAAAACCAACTTTCTTTCTCTCAATTATTTCTTTCTGCAAATATTTATAACTCAACTTTCTTAATAAGTATTTAGGGGTATCTAAAATCTCACTATACTCATTAGCACTCAATTTAAATGCTTTAGCCTCCCCTCCACTAATCCACCTTAGCTTTAAATCATAAGGGATTTCATTATAAACAAATTCAATTAATTCATGATCTAGGAAAGGAACTCTGGCCTCAACTGAAGTTTGCATTGTTGTAGTATCGACTCTATTTAGCAAACCTTTTACATGATATTGGTGAAAAAATCTGAATATTTGCTCCTCATTTGATAATTCACCAAATTTTTCTTTAACCTCATTATCAAATTCCTGTCGGTATCCAAAAGATGTGTTTAGCAACTCATCCCTCATTTTTCTTGGCACATATTCATATTTATCTATAAAATAATCATAAAAACTTTTATCTGGTTTCTCGTTATAATAGTCAAATCCTGATCTAAAAATTCGTCCATATCCCCCTAACAGTTCATCAGCTCCTTCCCCTGATAAAACAACAGTTATTTTCTCTTTGAGCTTTGACGACATAACTGCGAGAGGTATTTCATTAGGTACACCTAAAGGGGCATCCTTGAATTTTATTAGACGCTCCCAATTATCCACATAATCAGAACGCTTCATTAAGATCTCATGATGACTTGTATTATATTTGTCCGCAACTAATTCTGAATATTTAAACTCATTTAGCTCAGGGAATCCTATAGTATATGTATTAACACGCTCCCTCTTATTGAGTGCTGTTATTGCTGTAATAAGACTTGAATCCACACCTCCACTTAAATATGTGCCTAATGGCACATCGGCAATCAACCTATACCTTATTGCCTTAGTTAGTTGTTTTTCAAATCTTTCCAGAATATCATTTTCATTGTAGAACTTTGAACAATTAAATTTTTGTGGAAGATCCCAATATACGAATTTAGATAAATTAAGTTCTTTATCTATTTTTAAATAAGTACCTGGAATGGACTGATAAATATCCTTAAAAAAGCTATATGGTGCCCTTACGTATCTATTCCCTAAATACTCATCAACAGCTTTTTCATTAAATTTAGCTTGGACTAATCCACTGCTAAGTATAGACTTAATTTCTGAAGAAAATACAATTTTTTTATTATCGTAATAATAGAAAAGTGGCTTGATACCTAGCCTATCTCGTATCAGGAAAAGGTCCTTTTCAATAGTATCAAATAATGCTATGGCAAACATACCATTAGCTTTTTGAAGAAACCAATCTAAACCTTTAGAATCTACTGCTGCCAGAATGACCTCGGTATCAGATTGTGTCTGAAAATCATAATCAAGTTCAGATTTAATCTGCTGGAAATTATATATCTCACCATTAAAAATAATCTGCCAACGTCCATTATTTGAAGCCATCGGTTGATTTGCATGTTCAGCAGTATCAATAATTGATAATCTCCTATGCCCTAATGCCAAATTATTTTCATCCAAATAATAACCTCCGGCATCAGGCCCTCTATGAATAATAGAATCATTCATCTTTTCAACCCTTAATCGAATATCATTTATTTGAATTTTGCTATATAATCCTGTAATCCCGCACATTAATTATACTTTTATTATTATTCTAATGAAAATTTTATTTAAGTCTATTTCCTTATTCAGCCAGCTTACTCAAAAAATTATTCCAAATTAATTTTCCAAACACAAAGCAAACACCTATAAAACCTCCCAAGAACACACTCAGAACCAAAATAATCTTCTTCTTGGGTGCACTCTTCTCTATTGGCACCTTTGCTGGCTCCAGGATGGTAAAAGCAGGCGTTTCTTCTTTAACAGCTATTTTAGCCTGCTCTAGTTGTTTGGCCAATTCGTTATAAATACTTGATGACAATTCATAAGCATCACTCAAACGCTGATATTCGGGATCTAAACGTTCGGAAACCAAATTACGATGTCGATCCTTATAGTTAAAAATGTTCTTTTGCAAGCTTTCATATTCCGCTTTTTTCTCCTCATAACTGACCTGTACAAACTTCAGATTTTCCCGAGATTGTTTAGTTTTATAGGCAATGATATACTGTTGCAATAACTCTACTGCCTTTTGAACATATTGAGCCGTGACAATTGGTTCTCTTGACTCAACTGTTAGACTAACTAAACCTGTTTCCTGATTAACTTCAATTTGAATCAACTCTTTTACCGATTCCAGAGCCATCACTTCTTCTTCTGAGAGATTAAGGACACCAAAATCAGTCGTAGTAGTTTTATTTTCATTTCTGGAAAAAATAGCTTCTTTAATAGTCCATGGTAAACGAATGGTATATTTCGCTATTTGGCTACTAAAAGATTCAATAGTATCATTTACCACATATTCATAAATAGATACAGGTTGCTCATACTCTTCAAAATTAAATTTCTCATGAATCAGCTCATTCAGAAAGGGATAGGAATTGACCACTTGTGGATAAATTTCTGCCGGTATTCCAGTGGATTGCCCCATCATGGAGCCAAGGTTAATGCCAGCCATACCAGCCAATGCTCCTAATCCACCCATGCTACTCATTTTCTTTTCTGCAGAAGGCAGAAGAGTCGCAGACACAGTATATTTAGCAGGGCTTAAAAAGGCAATCAATAAACCAATAAATATGGCAATACCTACACAATAATAAATAATCCTTCGTCCTTCCCAAATAACTTTTGCCAGAGCAATCAAATCAATTTCATCATCTTTAATGATTTGAAGAGTATTATTGTCTTTTTTACCTTCCATATTAATTACTTGATGATGTTATTTACTCAAATTTACAATCGACACTATAGTTAATCCCATGGAAGCTAAGGAACTTGCAATTGCGATCCATGCTTGTGGCGGCATACCCTCCCTTTCCGGCTTCTTTGGTATTACAATTTCTGCACCAGGTGTTACTTTGGGATAACTCCTAAAAAACAGGAAACCTTTGGTAGCACTTGATGCTCCGTTTGGATACAACACATAGGTTTTACCCTTTTTTGCCATAATAGAAAAGCCCCCACTATTCCGTATATACCTTCTTACATTGTAATTCTTCACATAAACAGTTGAAGATGGATTTAATATTTCACCTGAGACCTTTACAGTTTGCAGTACTGAAGGTATTTCCAATACATCACCATTCATCAAATAAATATCCTCTTTTGAACCAGGATCAGCCAATATCTTCTCTAAGTTGATGCTGACTGTTTCAAATTCTAGATCAGAAAAATAAAGGGTACTGTCCTTGCGCATCAATTCTTTCCGTTTTGCCTTTTCTTCATCAGTAAATTTAACTGGCCTCGTCAACTTAGCCCCTAATGGATATGCATTTCCTGATAATCCACCAGCTCGTCCTATCAAATCAGAAATACGTTCAGTCCGTGATGATAAACCATAATTCCCACTATACATAACTTGTCCCAATATGGTTACAACTCCCGATTTCTGAAACCCAGGCATATATCGGACAAAGACTTCATCATATGGTTGCATAATAAAAGACGCACCTTCATCATTTAATTCAAGATCACGGGATACATGGAAATAAAACAATTCAGATGTTTTACCGTTACTTTTATCCGCTTCTTTGTAAGGCAGACGTCTCATCACTTCTATTGTTGACTCAGAGGCTGATTCCTTAAAGCCACCAGCCAAGAAAACAAGATCACCTAAAGTCAAGTTTTCTGCATATGGATATACACCCATATTTTGCAACTCTCCCCATATAGCAACCGTACGTTCTTCTCGCATATTATCTATGGCAGAAATTAACACTTCATCATTTGGTTTTAGCAAAATTTCAGATTTTCCCTCAATAATACCATTTATATCAAAATTGATATTCTCCTTTGTATAATCTGCTTTTAATCGTGTAATAATCCCCCTTGCCATAAAAGCATTTTCAATCAGGCCATCTGCCTGTTTAATTAATTGACTTAAAGTTAAACCTTCAGTATATTCAAAATTTCCTGGTGTAAAAACCGCACCTTCTATTGTTACCATATTACGATAGCGATCCAAGATTTTACCAACATAAAGACTATCACCATTCTGTAAAAGAATCTTATTAATATTCTCTTTATCGATACTTTTAAATTCCCTTTCGAATCCGTTATTTCTATATAATCGTAATCTTTTATGGTATGCCAGTTCACTAAATCCTCCGGCATAATTCACCATTTCTTTGACTGTCTCATTGTTTAGAGCCTCAAACAGTCCTGTACGTTTAAACTCACCTTCTACTTTTACCCGGTTGATATAGGTAGGAATCATAACAATATCATTGTCCATTAAAGGTACATTGACTAAAGAATTTCCATTAATCAGAAAATCGTAAATATCCAGTCGATTTATAACCTTACCATTACGTATTAATTGAATATCCCTGAAAGATCCATTCTTGTTCGGCCCACCTGAAAGGTATAACACATTAAACAAGGAAGCCGTTCCCGGCAGAGTATAAGATCCGGGATTAAAAACCTCTCCAACCACATTAACCCTAATAACTTTCAATTGACCGGTTCTAACTGAAGCGAAAGTTCTAGGTTGTTCACTTTTTAAATCAGCATAGATGGTAGATAACAAATCAACTACTTGCTTCCTGGCAACATTAAACTTCAAACCTCCAATATATGATGGCCCAACTAAAGGAATATTTATTTTTCCATCTGACTCTATTTCGAGTTGATAAGATTGCTGTGATGCGCCCCAAATTTCAACATATAATTCATCACCCGGGCCTAGAATATAATCATCAGGTACTGGCATGTTTAGGCTTGGTTCAAATGTTAGCTGCTCATTATTAAAAAATGAAAACCCGAAAATACGCTGATCAATTTTTGTACTGTCAATGGCTGCTTTGGAGGTCAATAATTCTGCGTCTTCAACAATTTCATACGAATCACTTTGTCTACGAGTTAACCGATCAACATCTGTTCCTCCATTCCGTTTAACTTCCGCCAATCTCCTTTTAAGAGTAGCAATTTGGTCTGAACTTAAACCTCGCGCTCTGGCTAATCCAATCGCTTCTGATTCTGAAAGCCCTCTTTTATTTATTTCATCAACAATTTGACGTATTTGAGATTCACTTAAACTTTCTACATCAACAGTTTTGGGGTTCACATTCTGAGCATGACCACTGAAAGAAATGGTTCCCAAAAGCATTGCAAAGGATAAAAGAATTATTCTCATTATTTCTTTAATTTGTTACTGATTAATAGAACGCTATCGCCTTCTCAGTTCCATATAATAATACACAACCTGGAAGTTAACCTATAAACAACAGCTGTTTTTTTTAATTCTATTGTAACAACACAACGTTGTTTTTTCAATAATATTGACAATAATTTAAAAAAGCCGCACAAAGTTATAAAATTTAAGACTGAATAAGCCAGAAACAAGTTATTAAAAGGGAAAAGATATAACATCCATAATGTTAAGCTGTGACATCTAAAGGTTTATTCCTATTTCCAACATGAACAAATTACGTCAATTCTGGCAAAAGGTTCAATACAAAACGTTAATGAATGTAAATTAACCGGAAGTTTATTCCTCTATAGTTTTTTCTTCCTTAAAAAACTTCTTCTGAAAGAGCAAAATAGAAAATATACCGATTGTTATTGAGGAATCAGCAATATTAAAAACGGGCCTAAAGAAAATAAATGTATTACCTCCAACAAAAGGCATCCAATCCGGATAACGTCCTTCTAATAAAGGAAAATACAGCATATCAACAACTTTCCCATGTAGAAAATTAGAATATCCTCCTTCAGCTGGGAATAAACTTGCAACCTGACCGTAACTATGGTCGAAAATTATTCCATAAAAGGCACTGTCAATTATATTACCAAAAGCACCTGCCAAAACCAAAGCAACACTAAACACCAATCCTTTAGGGGCATCCTTCTTCGTTAAATTAACCAGATACCAACCAATTCCGATCACAGCAATAATTCGAAACACACTCAGAAAGACCTTTCCAAACTTACCTGCTAACTGCATTCCAAATGCCATTCCGTTGTTTTCAACGAAATGAATAATAAACCAATTGCCCAATACAGGAATTTCATCGCCTAGCATCATATGGGTCTTAATCCATATTTTCACAATCTGGTCGACCAATAAAACAGCGAAAATTATTAAAAAAGACTTTTTTAAAACAGTCATAGTTAGCGTTGTTATCGAAGGGCGTTTAACGACCTCACGTATAAAAATTAAGAAGTGACTAAAAGCAAAATGCCAATAGTCACTTAGTTATTTATTTAGGCTACACGCCTGATTTCATCACCAATTTACTTTTGGTTTTGCTTTGCTTCAACACTTAGTGTAGCATGAGGAACGGCTCTGAGACGCTCTGCTGGAATCAGTTTGCCAGTAACCCTACAAACACCGTATGTTTTGTTCTCGATGCGGACCAAGGCAGCTTGTAAATGCTGAATGAATTTTTGTTGACGTTGAGCCAATTTACCAGCCTCTTCTTTGGATAGAACTGCAGCTCCTTCTTCCAATACTTTAAAAGTAGGAGAAGTATCCTGAGTATCATTACCATCTTCATGCGTAATAGTATGCCTCAACAATTCATAATCTTTCTTGGCCTTATCAAGCTTCTTCAGGATAATTTCTTTAAATTCCTGAAGTTCTTCATCAGAGTAACGGGTTCTTTCAGCCATACGGACTTTTTTTAATATAATACAAATTTGAATTAAGCCTTAACAATTTGCATTAAGGTACTTATTTCATCATCGATATCTACGGTAACCGCAGTATTATCGTTACAATTATCTACTAATTTTACTTCAACTGCCAATGTTTGAGCTCCAATATATTCAGCATGTTTTTCAACAGCCCTATTTACAGCATCATTTTTCATAATCGACAGTTTGATTTTATCAGTAACATCCAATCCTGAATCTTTACGTAAATTCTGAATTCGATTTACAAATTCACGAGCGATACCCTCTTCTCTTAACTCCTCAGTAACTTCAATATCCAAAGCTACAGTTAATTTACCTTCATTGGCAACCAACCAACCAGGAATATCCTCTGACATTATTTCAACATCTTCAATTGAAAGAACAACTTTTTGCTCATCCAGTTCCAGTGAAAATTCTTCCTCTTTCTCGAAGATAGCAATTTCTTCCTGACCTAATGCATTAATTGCTCCTGAAATTGCTTTCATCATCTTACCGTACTTAGGACCAAGGGTTTTAAAATTCGGTTTAATCTTCTTAACCAACACACCTGAAGCATCCCTTAAGAACTCCATCTCTTTCACATTGACTTCAGTCAATACCAAAGATTTTATAGCTTCCAACTGATGCTCGAATGTTTCATCCAAAATTGGAATCATAATCTTATTCAACGGCTGACGTACTTTCAGATTAACTTTACGTCGTAATCCCAGTACCATTGATGAGATTTCCTGAGCATATTGCTGTCTCTCTTCCAAACTTGAATCGATCAATGATTCATCATAAGATGGGAATTGAGCCAGGTGGACCGAAACATCAGTAAATCGGCCAGACATCTGATTTAAATCATTAAACAAACGATCCATAAAGAATGGAGAGATTGGAGCTGATAATAAGGCCACAGTTTCCAAACATGAATATAAAGTTTGATAAGCAGCTAATTTGTCTTCGTTAAATTCACCACCCCAGAAACGTTTACGATTTAATCGCACGTACCAGTTACTCAAATTCTCCATTACAAAGTTCTGAATGGCCCGACCAGCACGTGTTGGTTCGTAACTTTCGTAACTTTCAGTAACTTCTTTCACCAATGAGTTTAATAATGAAATGATCCATCGATCTATTTCAGAACGTTTCTCAACCGGCACTTGAGCTTCTTTTCCTTTAAAACCATCAACATTGGCATACAAGGCAAAGAATGAGTATGTATTATAAAGAGTTCCAAAGAATTTACGTTTTACTTCGTCAACTCCACTTATATCAAATTTAAGATTATCCCATGGCTGAGCATTTGTAATCATATACCATCGTAAAGGATCCGATCCGTATTCTTCGATTACTTCAAAAGGATCAACACCGTTACCCAAACGCTTCGACATCTTATTCCCATTCTTATCCAATACCAATCCGTTAGAAATGATATTTTTGAATGCAACAGAATCAAACATCATAGTTGCAATGGCATGCAATGTAAAAAACCATCCTCTTGTCTGATCCACACCTTCAGCAATAAAATCAGCAGGATAAATCTGATCAAAACCTTCTTTATTCTCAAATGGATAATGCATCTGAGCATATGGCATAGCTCCTGAATCAAACCAGACATCAATCAGGTCAGCTTCGCGATACATAGGCTGTCCGCTATCAGAAACAAATACCATATCATCCACATAAGGACGATGTAAATCTATTTTATCGTAATTCTCTTTCGCATTATTCCCAACCTCAAAATCCTTAAAAGGATTTTCTTTCATCAAACCAGCTTCAACAGCCTTATTGATTTCAGCCATTAATTCTTCAACTGAACCAATACATTTTTCCTCCGTACCGTCTTCTGTTCTCCAGATTGGTAATGGAGTTCCCCAATAGCGAGATCGACTTAAGTTCCAATCCACCAGATTCTCTAACCACTTACCAAAACGACCGATTCCGGTTGAAGCAGGTTTCCAATTAATGGTTTTATTCAACTCAATCATGCGATCACGCACCGCTGTTGTTTTTACAAACCAGCTATCCAACGGATAATAAAGTACAGGCTTATCAGTACGCCAGCAATGAGGGTAATTATGTGTATGCTTCTCAACTTTGAAAGCCTTATTTTCCTTCTTCAACATTACTGAAATATCCACATCTAATGTGGCAGCATCTTCAGCTAATGTTGCGTCATAAGCATTCTTTACAAAACGACCAGCAAACTCTTTATAGGTTTCAACATTTACAAACTCCTTTACAAAATCAGAGTCCAGATCCTCAATAGCAAAGAACTTACCCGTACGATCAACCATTGGCTGTCGTTTACCTTCTTTATTTATTAGAATTAATGGCGCAATATTAGCAGCTTTCGCCACACGATCATCATCTGCGCCAAAAGTAGGAGCAATATGAACAATACCTGTTCCATCTTCTGTTGTCACATAATCACCCAAGATCACTCGAAATGCATCACCATCAGGCTTAATCCAGGGGATAAGTTGTTCGTAGCGAATTCCTTCCAAATCTGTTCCTACATATTCAGAAACAATCTTAAAAGGTATTTTCTTATCCCCTTCCTGATAAGCATCAAAATCCAATTCTGCATTTTGAGGATTGAAATAACTGGATGCTAAATCTTTTGCCATTATAACAGAAACAGGCTTACCTGTATATGGATTATAAGATTTTACTTTGACGTAATTTATTTTCGGACCAACAGCCAATGCTGTATTTGAAGGTAAAGTCCATGGAGTAGTAGTCCAGGCAAGAAAGTATAAATCTTCATCGCCATCGAAATACTTTTCAGACTCTTCGTTACGAATAACAGCAAACTGAGCAGTACAAGTTGTATCCTTTACATCTCGGTAACATCCGGGTTGATTCAACTCGTGAGTACTTAGTCCTGTTCCTGCCGCGGGTGAATAAGGTTGAATTGTATAACCTTTATACAACAATCCTTTTTTATACATTTCTTTCAACAACCACCACAACGTTTCGATGTATCGGTTATCGTAAGTTATGTAAGGATCATTCATATCAACCCAATAACCCATCTTATGAGTTAATTCTTCCCATAAATCAGTATATTTCATCACGTCTTTGCGACATGCATCATTATATTCGGCAACTGTTATACTTTTACCTATATCTTCTTTTGTGATACCAAGTGCTTTTTCAACACCTAATTCAACTGGCAAACCATGAGTATCCCAACCAGCTTTTCTTTTAACTAAGAATCCTTGTTGAGTTTTAAAACGACAAAAAATATCCTTAATGGTACGAGCCATCACATGGTGAATACCAGGCATTCCATTTGCAGAAGGAGGTCCTTCGTAGAATACAAAAGTTGGTTTCCCTTCCCTAGTTGAGATACTTTTCTCAAAAGCTCCATTCTCGTCCCATTTTTTTAGTACATCTTTGTTTACCTGAGAGAGATCTAATCCTTTATATTCGGTAAATTTTGCGTTCATTTATACCTTGTAGTTTACCCTATTTTTAAAAAGTTTACAAATATAGAACTTGACCGAAACAAAAGCAAACAGAACAATTTAAATTCAGACTTTTATTAGATTCAGCCATCTTGCTACAGAGTAATTAAAGTGAAATTATTCACTTTAATTATAATTTAATATTTCATTACATTTGCCCCAATAATTTATGGTAAAACTTGATACAAATTATTTATGAAAATCAAATCATTAGTTATTTCAGCACTTTTGTTTAGTTCTGTGCTAAGCTTTGCACAAAATGTACAATTACATTACGATTTTGGTAAAGATCGTAAATTAGTTACTTCAACTGTTGAAATGTTCAAACCCGACAAATTCGGTAGCACTTTCTTCTTTATTGATATGGACTATAGCTCAGATACACGCGGAACTGATAATGGTGTATCTCTTGCCTATTGGGAAATTGCTCGTAGCTTTAAATGGAATGAAAATCAAAAATTTGAACCTCGTATTGAGTTTAATGCAGGAAATATATTTGTAGCAGAAAACTTTGGTTTTCCAATAAACAACGCCTTTTTAGTTGGAGCTCAATACACATTCAATAATGCTGACTTTTCAAAGATTCTTACTATTCAGGCAAACTATAAAAACATTAAAGATGCAAGAACAATTGAAATAGATGTAAAGAATCAGAATTCATTTCAGATTACTGCAGTTTGGGCTCTTCATTTTTTGGATAATAAATTATCTTTATTAGGATTTGCAGATTTTTGGAGACAAGATTCATTTGAAGGTGAATATATTTTCTTAACTGAGCCCCAATTCTGGTACAATACATGTCCAAATTTCTCAATTGGTAGTGAAATTGAAATTAGTAGTAATTTTGTGGATAATGGTTTCGTTGTTAACCCTACTCTAGCAGTTAAATATACTTTCTAAATCAAATAAAGCACACAAATCATGTTGGAAAAATTATTTAATCTGTCAGGTAATAAAACAAATATACGTACTGAAGTCATTGCAGGTGTTACAACCTTTATGACAATGGCTTATATCCTGGCTGTTAATCCAGATATTCTGGCTGCGACGGGTATGGATCAGGGAGCAGTATTTACAGCTACAGCCCTATCTGCAGCCGTGGCGACTTTAGTAATGGCGTTTATTGCCAAACTTCCGTTTGCTCTTGCTCCGGGTATGGGACTAAATGCCTTTTTTGCCTTTACTGTGGTTTTAGGAATGGGACATAGCTGGCAATTTGCATTAACAGCTGTATTCTTAGAAGGTATTGTATTTATCCTTCTAACTGCGTTTAACATTCGCGAATTGATTATTAAGGCTATTCCAATGAATATCAAACATGGTATTTCAGTTGGTATTGGTCTGTTTATTGCTTTAATTGGATTTAAAAATGCAGGTATTGTAATTGGCAATGATGCAACATTGGTAGGTTTAGGTAATATTATCGATATAACTAACAATGCCTCGGCGATTGTAGCTATTGTAACCTTGATTATTACAGGTGCTTTACTAGCCAGAAAGGTAAAAGGTGCATTATTGATTGGTATTTTTGCCGGTACAATTATTGGTATTCCTTTTGGCATTACACATTTACCAGATTCATTTGAATTAACTCCACCTTCTTTATCTCCAATATTTGCAAAATTTGAATGGAGTGAAATCTTTACAACAGATATGGCCTTGGTTTTACTTACTTTCCTTTTTGTTGATCTTTTTGATACTGTTGGCACATTGATTGGAGTAACTTCAAAGGCGAATATGCTTGATAAAGATGGTAAGATACCTCGTGTTAAACAGGCTCTCTTTGCTGATTCAATTGGTACAACATTAGGAGCAGTTCTGGGAACATCAACAGTTACAACTTATGTAGAGAGTGCTGCAGGTGTAAGTGAAGGTGGCAGAACAGGTTTAACCGCTGCTACAACAGGAGTATTGTTTTTATTGGCATTGTTTTTCTCGCCAATATTTTTAATGATTCCTTCTGCTGCTACTGCCGCAATTTTAATCATTGTTGGAGTCATGATGTTTACACCAATTACAAAAATAGACCTTACAGATTATACAGAAGCCATTCCAGCCTTTTTAGCCATCGTTATGATGCCATTTACATATTCTATAGCAGAAGGCATTGTTTTTGGTATGCTGGCATATGTAATACTAAAAATACTTTCAGGTAAATTTAAAGACATCTCAATAGTATCAGTTCTATTAGCAATACTATTTGTGTTAAAATTCTTTATTGATTAACAATAGATAATCAACACTTATTATACTTATCCTTGTCATATTAATGGCAAGGATTTTTTTACACCTACAATTATGATGATATTGAATATTTGCAACTAAAAACAACTCACATACCTCTCTTAAAGTAAAAGTTTAATCATGAAAAGAGTTGGACAAACTATCAATAGAAACCCGTCCAAATCCTTTTTGATATGTATCCTGATATTAATAAAGTCTGACAATTATTCTATCAAATCTATGGAATTTATAATCGACTTATTACACCTGATATAGCCCGGACCAAACTAGCATTATGGTTTAATGAGATAGAACAATCTGGTTTTGAGTCCTTCTCAACTATCCGAAGAACTTTCGAAGTGCATTATGATACCATAATCAATTACTTTAATGGCAGAAGTACCAATGCTGCAGCTGAATCATTCAATGCTAAAATTAAAGACTTCAGAAGACAATTCAGAGGTGTGGTTGATGTCAAATTCTTCTTGTATCGTCTATGTAAAATTTATGCCTAGACCCAGAATGTGGTTCTGATCCATCCGTTCTGATTTCGATAAACTTCATAAACTAGTAACCTGAGTTCGAAATAAAAACTGACTGATTTACAAGGAAATAAACAAGGTTTTGATTATGTTTAAGTATCTGAAATTTAAATAATTAACACCAAAACACTTGTTTATTATGGAAGATAAAGTTACTGAAATATTCTTTTATGTGGATGAATTTTG
>JAFMVE010000033.1 GCA_025499705.1 Carboxylicivirga caseinilyticus | reverse complement strand
TCCCTTTTAGGGGAGGTTTGGTGGGGTATAATGAAAGTAAAGTTACAATTTGAAAGATTCCTTATTTGCAGAATCACTTTTTGGACACCCTCCTTTTTTATCTATGCTTTTAAAAAGTCAGAATCGGTTATAAAGAGACTGTTCCCGGATATGAAGGACAATCTAAACAATAACAACCTCGCTAATACCATTTTGCTTTTTATGAACCTGTATTTGTGTTGAAATTCTCTCTTTAAGGTTTTCAACATGCGAGATGATACCAATCATCTTTCCTTTGGATTGTAAGGTTGACAGAGTAGCAATCACCGTCTCCAGCGTTGTATTGTCTAAGGTACCAAAGCCTTCATCGATAAATAATGACCCGATTGTTACATTGCGGCTTGCCAGATCTGACAATCCCAGGGCCAGCGACAAACTGATAATAAATTTCTCACCTCCACTCGAAGTATCAACCAGGCGGGTTTCTTCGGTTTGGTAATGGTCGACCAAGACAAAATTAAGTTCCTCTCCGCTTTTGTATGATTCAGGCAATTTTAATGAATATCGTCGGTTCAACTCATACAGATGACGGTTGGCCAGGTGAATCAAATTCTGAAGGGTAAGTCTTTGCACATAAGTATTAAATGCGTGTTTTGATCCTCCCAGCAACTGATTAAGATCGCGATATTTTTTAACTACCTTCTCCTGTTCCTTAATCTTTTCAACCACTTGTTTATTTCGATCAACAATCTGTTGATCCACTTCAAAGCGCTGCCTGATCTCGCCCAAACGTCCAATGCCTTTATCTTTTGCTTCAACCAGGTCGGTCTTGCTTTTCGTTACTTCATCAAAAGAGTCTTCAAAGGTCTTTTCCTGTTCAAGCAACTTACTTTCCTCTTCAACTTTTTGACTTAAAGCCTGCAGTTGCATCTTCTCATTTTCAATTGCTTTTTGAAGATTCTGAAGCTCTGCCTTCTTATCTGATGATAATAATGCCTTTTCAACATCTTCACGCTTGCTAAAGTCTGTTTCCTTAAGGGCTTCGTTTAGTTTAGCTGTCCATTCTCCCGTTTGCTTTGCCTCCCTTTCTATATCCAGCATGGCTTTCTTCAGTAAATTCTCTTCAGAGCTTAATTGCTTTGACAACTGATCAACTTTAGCTTTTAGGCTTTCAAATACCGTTCTTTTTTGATCTAAAATACTGGCAAGCTCCTTTCTCTTTACCTCTGTAGATATTTCTGCTGGTATTATCGATTCCCTTCGTTGTGATACTGTCTTAATTAAGTTATTAACCGCTTCCAATTCTGAAACTAATATATTCAACTCTTCATGCAGCTGAGAATTCTGTTTTTGCAGATGATTCATTTCAACCACAAGCTTCTCAGAATTCACCTGCAGCTCTTTCTTTAAATTGTCTTTTTCTCTGTATTGCTTGACAGAACTCTTCATCTGAATTAAAAAGTCTTCTGTATCCTGAGGCAGAGGCAGGTTCAGGTGAACTTTCAATAAATCCTCAGATAAGCTCTTTTCAACAATGCTTAATTCATCCTTCAAACGTTGTGAATCATTTCTGTTTTGTTCCAACTGACCGACCAACGATTTTTGCTGCTCCCGGTATTTAATAAACTGCTCTTTACTGCTATTTAAGTCCTTTGTCAAACTCTTAATCAGCTCTTCATTTTTATCCTTATCCTTCTGTACCTTCTGATAAACGGTCATTTCTTCGTTCAGCTTTTCCAATTCAACATTGATAGCTTTTCCACGGTCAACAATGGAATTCAGGTTATTAATATCGTAAGGCTGATCTATTTGCTTAAACCTGTCAATAGATGTCTGAATGTTAGTCGATGATTCCTTCAGCAAATGATCCAATTGCTCTTTTTGTGCAACATATTTTGCCATCCGGCTATTTAATTCTTTTTCCTGTTCAAGCAACTGCTTTTCCAGATTCCGCCTTTCCACTAAAGTCTTCTGCGATTCACTTAACCTTGCATCTGAATATTCATTTACCAGCGGATGGTCTAAAGATCCGCATAAAGGACAAGGTTCTCCTTCTTTTAATTTCTTCCTATCTTCTTCATAATTCTTAACAGCCAGTTCCAACTCCACAATTCGTTCTGCATCTATAAGCAACTGTTGAATTCGGTTTTGTTCTTCTTTATTGATATTGAGCTTCTCCTTTACCTGGTCAATCAATTTAGTAACCTCTGCTAATTTTTCGATTGTCTCCTTTTCTTTAGCTTTCTCTTTCTTATAATTGGACGATTGTTCATGTAAATCTCTTAACTGATCTCTTTCTTTGATCAGCTGTTCTTGCTTTGCCAGAATGGCATCTAACGATTTACCCTTTAATTCATTTAGAAAAATTGCCAGCTCCTTTTCAGCCGACTCAATTTTTTGCTGAATATTGTCTATCTGAGGCTGTAGCTTTATTGAAAGTTGATTTAAGTTCTCGTTTTCTTTCTGTATTCTCTGTGAATCAACAGTTAACTTTTGAATACCCTCATGTATCGAACGTCTCTTTTGTAACTCACCAGACCATTCTGACAGATTCTGATCGATTAGCTGAACATGACTATTTTCCTTCAGGTAAGTACCAAGGTTTTGAAGCTTATGTTCTGTTTGGTTCAACTGTTGTTTCGATACCAGAAGCTTTTGTTCGTTACTTTTTGAAGTGTTTGTTAACTCATCCTTTGCCTTTTGTTTTTGTTTTAGGTTTTCACGATGATTTTTTAAATCAGAATCCAAAGCAGCTACCTCTTCCAGCTTTGGTTGCCACAAAGCATTTTCTTCTTCCTGCTTCTTTAAAATCTCATATGATCGTGTGCTCTCTTTCTCTGAAATCTTTAACTGTTCACTTAATGTTTCAATTGACGCACTCAGCTTTTGTTTTTCCTCTTCAATTCTGCCGGCAGATGTTTCATGACTGACCAAATGCTGAAGATATTCTTTCAATGGCTCAGCTTTTAAATGCTTATCCAAAAGCCTTAATGCATCAACACTTTCTTCCTCTTTTATTTTCAGCTGATTTTGCTTCTGATCAATCTGCTCTTTACTTTTAATTAGTTCAGAGCTTCGTTTATACCATTCCAGAATCTTGTTAACCTCTTCGATCTCCTTATTTAATTCGGTCTGCTGCTTTTGCAGAAAGGCCTGCTCTTCTTTCAGCTCCTCCCTCTTTTCTTCAGTCAGTAAATCATCATTATTGATCTGCGAAGTAATCTCTTTCAATTTTTTGTCTTCCTCACTGATACGACCAATCAAAGCTTCCCCAATTCGTTTATAGATCTCCTCGCCTGTTATCTGCTCCAATAAGGTTCCTTTATCTTTAGCCGGAGCCGAAAGAAAAGCTGCAAACTCGCCCTGAGCCAGCAACACAGAACGCAGAAACTGTTGATAATTTAACTGGGTAATCTTTTCTATTTCTTTCTCAAAGTTCCGTTTCTTATCATAAATAATCTCTCCATTATCCAGATTCTTTAAGCGAATGGTTTCCTGGGGAGTTGCCAGTATTTTTCCATTCGTTTGTCTCACCCGCATTCCCCAAAAGCTCTCGTAACGGGTTTCCTTTGCCAATAAGGTAACACGACACATTGCTTCAGCGGCACCATAGCTTATCACATCCACCAAACTGCCTTTACTATGCGATTGATTAAAGCGTGGCACACTGTGATACAAGGCAATGGTAATGGCATCGAGCAAGGTGGTTTTACCGGCTCCGGTTGGACCTGTAATAGCAAAAAGCCCCACATCACGAAACTGCGGACTTTCAAAATCGATGATGATGGGTGAATCGCTTCGAAGCGAGTTTATATTTTGGAGTTCTATCTTAAGTATTCGCATTACTGTTTTTTTGCTATCTGTAGTATTTCAAAAAAGGCGTCCTGCACTTCAGGATGGGCTTCAATATCAAAATTCTGTTCCTCACACTTCAATTTAAAAACCTCCAAGGGAGAAATATCCTTAATATCCTTGGTATGAGAATTCTCCAGTAATCGGCTCCATCGTTCCTGCTCTTTATTTAATGATACCTTCAGAACTTTCAGCTTCAACCCTTCTATGGCTGTATAAATGTCAGTGAATGATACTGAATTGTTTTCATCAGCATCCAAAACAACTTCAACCCAGGGCTCCAGTTCATCTTTGTGATCGGCCAATTGTTTCAATTGAAAAATACACTGTTGCAAATCACCTTTAACCTTCTTTATTTGTCTGAATGCAGGGACATCGTGTGCTGTAATGGCCGAAATCTTATTCTTATCAACCTCTATCGTAACTACTTTCTTTTGATGACTTACTTCAGAAAAACTAAGGATATATGGCGTTCCCGAATACACAATCTTTTCGGTGATGTTCTGATGACGATGTAAATGCCCCAGTGCGATGTAATCGAAAATATCCGGAAAATCACTGGCTCCAATATCTCCGGCATTTCCAACATAAATGGTTTGTTCGCTATCGGTGGTGGTTCCTCCAATGGCAAACAAATGACCCATACCTATAACCGGATGATTTCCTTCATTCAGTTTAATGCATTCTTCAGCTACCTCCTGGTAATGTTTGATGAGAGCACTTTTATAACGATCTCCAATTTCGGAGAAGCTTTCACCTGCAATGGCCCTTCGAATATCCTGGTCTCTGAGATAAGGAACTGCTGCCAGTATAATTTGCTCTCCTTTCACCTGAACACAAAAAACCTCATCAACCGCATTTTCTGTTGCTTTGCCAATGACATGAATATCTAAAGCTTTCAGTATTTCCTTTGGAGCATTAAGAGTACCCGGTGCATCATGATTACCACCAGTGATAAACACATGTTTACATCCCGTTGACTTAAGATCGACCAGAAAATTATAATAAACGGCTAAACTTTGAGAAGAAGGTGTTCCGGTATCAAAAACATCACCTGACACAAGCAGTACGTCAATACTTTGTTGGGTAATAAAGGTAATCAGCCATTGTAAAAAACGTTGCTGCTCTTCTGATTGTGATTGTTCGTGAAGGCGATGACCCAGATGCCAGTCAGAAGTATGTAATATTTTCATTCTGTATGTGCGTATCAATTATATCAGTAAAAATACGCACATTAACTTATAAAACTAAACCCTGTCAGGAATGGTTTTCAACAGGTTTATTAATTGATTAAAATACTTTCCAGTATTTCAATGGCCGAGTTGATACATTTCGAACAGATCTTATCTTTTAACTCATCTCTGTTGAAAATCTCCTGTCCTTCATCAGTTTTCAAATCAACTTTTACCAGGTCAGCACATTGATCCGACCCATTGATCCGAACAAATCGCTTATTAAAATCCTGCACCATCCGGTTATTACTGTTTTTAATCTCTGCTTCATCTTCCAGCTTTTCTGCATTATATAAAGCAATTAACATATACGAACCGGTTACAGCACCACAAGTTTGTTGCAAACGCCCCATACCACCACCAAAGGTACCTCCAATTTTAAGTGCCTGATCAGTTTCCATTCCAAATTCGTTGGCATAGGCTGCAATGACCGATTGGGCACAATTTTTTCCACTATAGAATCCTTGTATCGCGTATTTCTGTTTCTCTTTCATAGTCGTGGTGTTAATGGACATAAATATAAATATTTGATATGAAAAAAGAGACAGAAAAATGCAGCTTTTGTAATCATAAGCCTTCTTTTACTAATCGGAATGGATATCTTTGAAAAAATTGAATAAACAGGCTATGAAAAAAGTTAACCTAACCATTTTATTCCTTGCATTATCATTATTTGGCCTTACAGCCCAGGAACAATTCTTCAGAAATAAGGGTGGATTTTCAATGTTTTACGGAGGATCTGTGTCTAATGGCACCACTGCAAATTCAGTAGGTATGGGGTTGGTTTTGCAACCGGGCATCACCCTTTCTCTGGCATCTGCACAACTCGACGATGAAACAAAACCAATGTTCAGCCTTGGATATTTATCCGCACACAAAGAAGAAAATAACTTTACCAGAGGAGGTGCATCCCTTTCGTATACCAGTTCAAGGCTGGTAACAATTTGGGGCTTTGGAATGTCCGCTTCCAAACTTTTAAGAGCCCAATCGGGTACTCCAACTTCATTGGATTTAGGAGTCAATATTTTAAATTTCTCATTTAAAGATCAGGAGTATTTATTGATAACCCCACCAGACGAGTTAATACCTGCCATTAGTGCATCGGTGAGCCAGGCATTTTTTTCCAAAAGTATTGCAACACCTGTCTTTTCAATTGGAGTAAGTCATGAATTAAGTCATAGCACAACCATGTTTTTGTTTTCATTGGGACTTAATTTAAACTTTGATGGCAATCAATTGTAATACAATTATTGCATAACTTATCAAACTTTACATTCGAACATCATGCAAAAACTAACATTCCACAATAACGATCAGATGCCCATCCTGGGTTTAGGAACCTGGAAATCAAAAAAAGGCGAAGTTTATACCGCTGTAAAAGAAGCCATCAAAACAGGTTATCGTCATATCGATTGCGCTGCGATTTATATGAATGAAAAAGAGATTGGAAATGCCATTAAGGAGTGTATTGAAGAAGGCATTGTAAAACGCGAAGACCTTTGGATAACCTCTAAGTTGTGGAATAACAGTCATGCGAAAGATGCAGTTATACCGGCTTTAAAAAAGACTTTAAGCGATCTTCAGCTCGATTACCTCGACCTGTATCTTATTCACTGGCCCATTCCTTTTAAACCACAGGTATTTTCAGCCATGCGGGCTGAACATTATTTGTCATTGGAAGAAATGCCAATATCAGAAACCTGGCAAGGTATGGAGTCTGCTGTAGAGCAAGGATTAACCCGAAACATTGGGGTTAGTAATTTCAGCATCAAAAAGCTGGAAGATTTAATATCAAATTCAACCATTAAACCCGCTGTAAACCAGGTTGAGATCAATCCATATTTCCAACAGGATGCCATGCTGGAGTTCTGTAATGCCAATAACGTTTATCTAACTGCTTATGCTCCGTTAGGTTCATCAGACAGGCCTGCCGGCATGAAAGGGAAAGATGAACCTGTATTGTTTGAAGATCCTATTCTAAATGAACTGGCCGGTAAAAAAGGGTTATCAGTTGCTCAGATTATTCTGGCATGGATCAGGCAAAGAGGCATTTCAGTAATCCCAAAATCTGTCAACCCTGATCGGTTGAAACAAAACCTGGAATCGGTCAACATTGAACTATCCGATGAAGATATGGCCCTTATTAAAGGCATTAATAAGAACCGCCGTTTTATCGACGGTTCGTTCTGGGAAGTTCCGGGTGGACCTTATACCGTTCAAAATCTTTGGGATGAATAAATATGCAATAAATACATGTTACCTGTCTTATGATTTTTCGGCCTCAGTAGGGATGATTTTTTAATAGTAATAGGTCTTTAGTAAGACCGGGAAGCTCCGAGCTTGCCTCGGAGATCACCCGGCCGCACTTAAGAGCTACAATAGTAAATTATCATCGCTAATGCAGCCGCGGTCTTTTTTTGTTTACTTTTTTTGACTGAAGAAAAAAAGTAAAAGCCCGCCGGCTTGAGGCAAAAAAAGTAATTATATCTAAAAAATTAAATATAGAGCCTGGAAGTAAAGTGAACGTAATTGATCGATATTCAGATTGTATTCCTGAGTCTTCTTGCAGATGATTCTGATTTTAACCCTTTAATAAAACAAGGAAACATCAATAAATTTTATTTATCTCGCTAAGAACGCAAAGACAGAATTACTTTCTAAAATGCTAGATTTTAAAAAGCTTAATCCTTTTGCGCAAAAAGCACCAATAAGAAATCCTTGTGGATTTTAGGTGATAACTACTAACTCCTCTTTTTACGAACCAGTTGTAAGCCTCCAAACCCGGCAATAATGGCCATGTAAAAACCAAAATCGTACCACCAGCCCGTGTTAAACGATTCGTAAATGGTGATGGACGAATTAAAGAGTCCCATGATCAATGAAAAGGGTGCAATCCAGCCATGCCATATGCCGGTAAAAAAACCTGCCGGACTATCGGGGGAATAGTTTCCTCCGCCGGGTAAACAGGAGGTTAAAATCAAAGTAATACCAATAACTGTAAGAATTATCCAATATTGTTTCTTCATCGTTTGAGTTTTTTTTAGTTAATAGTTATGTTGATATTTAGTGGAAGGCTGAAGTAATGTACCCTTGTAATAACCTTAACCAGCTATTTACTAAATTACTGATTTTTAATATGAAATTGCAACCAGATAATTTTCTTTAAATATTCTGCTTCTCTGAAGTTGAGAAAATGTTCACAACAGGGATAATTGAAGTCTCAGACCAGGCTAAGTAAGGGTTAAATACCGTTCTGACCAAGGCATTATAAACACCATTACAATTACCACCTTTAGTAAGCCTTAAGACTTGCATCAAAACCACGTTAGGTTTTACTGAAAACCACGTTACGTTTCACCCAAAACCACACTAGGTTTTACCCAAAACCACACTAGGTTTTATCCAAAAGCACGTTAGGTTTTACCTAAAACCACAGCAGGTTTTGCAACTTGCTATATTCTTTTGAAAAACCGATCCGTATTGACCTATTCCCATAGGGAGTTTTGGTAAAAAACAATAAGATTGTTAAACTTAAAAAATATTTTATTAGCATAATAAGCAACTTCTGCTATTTTTGTAATTGACAATACTTAACCAAATCATATGAACCTGCACTTACCTCTATACAATTTGCAGCCACAACAAAATCCGGCAATCTTGTTATCCGTATCTAAACGATTAGTTTTTCTGAAACATTTATAAGTATTTAAAATGATTTTGTACTTATAAAACAGAAATTTAGTGTAGACAAAGTAGCAATAGCGAATATAAGGTAGTTAGGCTCAAGCATGGATTTGCATTACGTAATAATTTACTAAATTTGAAAAAAAAGAATATGCAAAGGATTCTTGAAAATAATATTGAGAACTTAAGGTCTCTTTGTCAGACCTTAAAAATTAAAAGTTTATATGCTTTTGGATCTGTTGTGTCAGGAAACTTTACAGACAAAAGTGATATTGACTTCTTAATTTCCTTTGCTGACAATATTTCCATTGAAGAATACACGGAAAATTATTTTGAACTTCAATACAGACTTCGAGATTTATTTAAACGAGAAATAGATTTAGTTACTGAAAGAACTTTATCAAACCCTTATTTTATTGAGAGTGTAAATGAATCTAAAGAGTTGATTTATGAAGCGTGAAATTAAGAAATACTTATTTGACATAAAGACTTCAATTAACTCTATTTTTGACTACTTAGGAAACGAAAGAAATTTCTTTGAATATCAAAATAACAAATTGCTCAGACGAGGAATTGAAAGAGAGATTGAAATTATTGGAGAAGCTATGAATAGGATTCTTAAAATGGACTCTTCAATTGAAATAAAAAATGCTCGACAAATTGTAGATACACGAAATTGGGTAATTCATGGTTATGACAAAGTTGATGATGTTGTTATTTGGGGTATAATAACAAACCACTTACCAAAACTAAAAACAGAAGTCGAAACTTTACTAGACAGTGAATAAATGCCAGAGCCTAACACGTTGCAATAGCGCATAAGGGTTACGTGATTGTTTGGAGGGTCTCAGCAAAGGCTACCAGCGCCAAATCGCAGATTTGGCTTTAAAATGAAAATGTGAATCAAATATGCGTTTTGGCTTAGCGCAATTATGAAAGTCTGTGAGGTTAAATCCCTTACGGCGCCATGCAACCACCGTTACCAGCAAGGCTAATGGCTAAACAAGAAACTAAGATATTATGAAAAAATGGAATAAAGATAACGCGTTAAATTCATTGCATGAAGTTGTTGATCAAATTCCAAATGTTCAATCTGCAGGAAGAGGTTCTCAACAACATATGAGATGGCTTGCCAATACTTTAAGACTATTAGAAGAAATATTTGGAGCTAATTCAAGATATTACATGACATTATCAAATTTTTCATGGCAACAAAATGGACAAATGATTATTCGAAGCTGGGACCCCGAAGTAGCTATTAATCATAAGCATCAACAAGCTTACATTGAACAGATGAATCAAGCAAGTGGATTAATTTTAGCTGCAATAGATCATTTAACAAATTCTGAAATTGATGATGTTTATGATGGAATCAATACCCCGGAAGAAACAAGTGAGTTATTCAAAATCATCAATCTCGGAAATAACAAACTACGTAAAATAATTAGGGACATTCCAACTAAAGAAAAAGAGATACAAGATAAGTATGAAGATTTATTAGTAGCAAATGATATTGATTACTCTAAACCAGACATTATGAACCTGAACATCTATCCGCTATATTGTTCCAGCACTACCGGGCAACTATGCTATCCTTATGTTTATTTTTCTTTATTTAAAAACCTTATAAACATTTAACGATCCAAAGCTATTGGCAAACAATGTTTATTCTAAGTAATGAATATAAGGTAGTAATAGACTATTCTACAATATCGCAAGTAATTAGTTTAGTGATCAATATAAAATTTGAACTTTGAATTTAGTTGCATCACAACTTGTCAAGGTTAATCACAAATAACCAAACAAATAATTTACACATGAAAAGAATTAAAAATTCACTGAGAGTAGTAACTCCATATGTATATGGAACTCTGTTTTTATTACTCATCCTATTAGTAAATCAAAGTTGTGCAGTTATTGCAGGTGGCAGTAAGTATTATGCACATGTTGTTGTTGATGGGCATCCTAGTGCTGAAATCAAGTATGATGGCTTAACAAAAGGATATGGTAATACAACAATTAAATTGCCCCGAAGGGATGCAGACAAAATACTTCTCACTATTAGTGATGATGGTTGTCCAACTATACAAAGAAGTTATACTCAAAGAACATTCCGTGGTTGGTCATTTGTTGGAACTTTGGTTACCTGGACAGGTTTAACTGTTAATGGTGGTCCTTGGTTACCAATTCCTTTTGGTGTCATGGTTGACGGCCCAACTGGTGCCTGGTGGAAACCTGATGTAAATGAAAATGGTATCTCAAAAACGGATTATAAAAATTACAATTACAATATTAAATATACTGAATGTGATAAAGCTGCAGATATCCAGGAAAATAAAGATGTTCAATCTAATTCTGAGATAGAGCTGACAGTAAATTAAGAATTTTCAATCTAATCAGAGACCATGGCTATTGTAAAATGAATTTAATAAAGCCCTGTATACTGAATGAAAGCATAACCGGGTTAAACTTCTTAAGTTATTGTCGTGTCGCGAGATATTGTGACACGACAATAAGATTTTATTTCATAAAACCTTTACATTGAAAAAACTAAACCTAACAATTAGTTCTTAAAATCAAATATGGATCTACTATTTAATAATGCCTGGATTTTCTTTATTGTTGTTACAATTCTGAATGGACTGATAATGAAGCATCGTTCCAAAAGGTATATTTCTGAGAACCCAGGTTTACAATTTGGATATGATAAGTATTTTAAGGGTTTGATTTTCTATGGAAATATACCTTGGATAATAATAGCCATTGGCAATCTAAGTGGATTAACACATTCCATTTTTGACTATGTCAACCCAAAAACAATGAATCCGATAGTACTGGTTTTTCATGGAGCCATCGCTTTTCTTTGGATATTATGTGTCAGGTGGGTGTATTTTAAAGGAGGTGCTGAATTTTTCGAAACACACCCCGGACTATTTCAAAAATCAAGTTTAAGTGGAAAAACTAACATAACAGCAAAACAGGTAAAATTGTATTTACCTTTAATAATACTATCCGGAATATTTGCAATGATTATGATGTGGACTACAGACTTTACAAACCCATAATTCCATAAGATAACTAGTACAATATCCGAAATAAAGCAAATATGTATTACCCTAAAATAGTACTTGATTAATATATCAGGAAATAAAACGAAGCCATTAACCTATTGAATAATTGATTGTTGCAAAATATTGCTTGCTTTTAGTCCCTTACCTTAAGAATCAAATCCCAATACCCAATAATAATGTTTCATATTAAAATTAGCATTCAACTCATTACATTAATTTTATTAATAATTGCAGGAAGTTGTGTACCAAAACCTGACTCCATGTTTTCTGATAGTGAAACAGCACACTTTAGAAACTATTCCCAAAATGACACTATTTGTTTTTGTGATTCAATAGGCAATGTTGAAAAAATTGTAATTCAATCTATTACAGGCAGCTATTCTCAAACTGGGTTATTAGATAAGTATACGGATTTGAGAGTTGTGATTGTAAACAATGATTCGGTCCAGGACCTATTTACTATTTCAAAAAGTTCTTATTCATTAAAATCCAACATTGCTATCAGTTTCAAAGGTTTTGTTAATAACACTGCTAATAAAAATTTTGAAAAAGTTTATCGTGACACCATATTACTGAATGGCAAGCAAATATCAAACTACTACAGGATAGAAAATGAATCAAAAGAACATTCCATAAAGAGCATTATCTGGACAGACTTAGAAGGTATGACAGCCTATCAATTAGATGATAACAGATGGATGACAATTAAATAAAAAATTACCAATGTACTTTACAAACCTCAGTTGTGTTTTGGTTGTACTTCGTCCTTAATTTTGAAGTAGTTGAACCACCTTGAAACCTTTTGGTTAATTTAATAGATCCTCACACTTCAAAATAAATATATGAGAACCTATTGCCTATTTTTATTACTGCTGATTATTACCTGTTCTGTCAAGGCTCAAGAATTCTCCTCGTACGAAAAACCGATTGAAACAAGCTTTTATTCTCAGGCTTTGAATGACTCAGTAGGGTTAGAAATTACCTTGCCAAAAGAACTCAGGAATCAAACAAATAAAGAGTATCCCATTATATATCTACTGGACAAACAGTTATTCTACAACTATAATTACAATCTACACACTATTGACTATTTAAGCACATTACAATGGATGCCGGCTGCAATAGTTGTAGGAATCAATTTTTCTCCAAAAAACAGAGGTTCCTGGACAACTCCTAATGAGTCTGGTGGAAAAGCGGATGATTTGATACTTTTTATTGAGGACGAGTTGAATAATGAGTTGAAGAAGAAATACCCTATCTCAGATTTTAATTTGTTGATAGGTCATTCTCGCACTGCCATTTTTTCATCTTATGCCTTATCAAAGAGTCCGGATTTTTTCAATGGCATTATAGCCAATAGTGTTTCTAATTTTGATTTTGGGGATAATTGGCAACAAAAACAATTTGAGATTTTCCTCAATAAGATTACTTCTAATTCCCATAAATACTATTACTATTTTTCAGTTGGAGAAAAGTCATATGGAGATTTACATGAATCAGCAGTAGACACCTTAAACGCTTATTTGAATAACAAGAAATTGCCTGAGAATCTGGAATGGAAATACTACAAGCATCAGATATCCCACAAGCTCACACCAGGAGTTACAGTAAGTAATGCTTTAAGTGATATCTTCAGAAATTACGGCAGAAGAATAGAAGTATGCTTTGATATTGCAAAGGCATCTAAAGATAAAGTACCATGGAATGATTTTTTGGAATTATATTCATCTATTTCATCTGAATTAGGTTTTACAGTCCAACCATCCGAACTGTTCTTCAATAGTATTGCTTCAGAGTATTACAATGATTATGATGGCATTTATGGAAACAAACACCTGCATTTTACGCTGGAAATTCTTTTTAGAGCAATAGAAAAGTACCCTGAAGATTATGACTACTATGGTTGGATGGGAGAAATCTATATTACAATCAACGATTTTGAGAAAGGGGAAAATTATCTCAACAAGGCAATTGAACTAATAAAAAAGGACACATCCATCACGGAATTTGATCGAATAAACTACCTTAAAGAAATAGAAGCATTAAAAAATACGAAATAGTGCTGGAAGAAAGGTTGGTAATTTGGAAAAACAGTTAGCAGACAAAAAGATTGAGAAAAATTTATCAATTAAATATCAATTGTAAACAATACTACAACTAAAGAAAGACAAGATAGATTCAAAGGGTCGCATCTAACTTAAAGTTTTATTATTCAATTGCCAACTGCACTAACACCCTACATTACATACTAGTAATCAATGTGTTTATTGTAAAAATATCAAATAAAAAATAGACTATTGAGAATAGTAAATAACTAACGCCCAAAAAATATTTATTACTCCGCTTATAACCAAAAAAACCGCAAATAACTGCTTACAGAAAAAAGGTCAATTCTTCGGGGCTGACCCAGGGGAGGGGGAATTTCTGAAGCAATCATTTGCGGTAAATTTTTCTGAAGCTTACTTTTAATCAGCTAGCTTTTCGTCAACAATTTCCCACAAGTCACGCGGTTGTTCTTTAAACGTGTCGTTAAACAAATAGGCTGAAGCAGTAATAAAACCAATAAATCCTATAAGTATTATAAAATGTGTAAAAGGAGTTTTCTGTATTGGCTGACGATCTTTCACTTCACATACTTCGCCCGGACAATACTGGGCCTTTTCTTTATAAACCCACTTATAAAAAAGGCATCCCAAACATATTCCAAAAGCTGACTCAAAGAATAAAAAGATTAAACAGATCAGGCAAATGAGTCCGGTAATAATGCTGTATGAATTTAAAATAACAATTAAACCCAGCATTATAACTGCCAAAGCAAATCCAATATTCCAGGCAAACTTTTTTTGCTTTGCTCCTACATACTCGGGTACCTGATTACTAACAATCAATCTTCCGATAATAAGCATGGGTGCATATCGTGGATTAATAAACAAACGGATACCGAAATCAAGAAGAAAACCAATAATGAAATATTTAAGCAGAAACATTTCTCCTTTAAAAATGGCTGTCATTATTGATATAAAAGCAAATAAAAACAGCAAGCCCGCTGATGCTCTGATCTCTCGTTCGTTTAAAACAGGTATTGTATAACCTTCTACATTTTGTCCAAACTGACTCATAAAGTTAATGATTAAGTGAATTTGCTAAAGTAAAAGAATACCTTCTTAAATCAAACCTTCTTGTCTTAAATAGTTGTTAAAATTTTTATAGCCTGCTTTTTAAGCGAAAAAAAGCGACAGAATAAAATCCTGCCGCTCTTTTGTATTTTAAAAAATATCTCTTAGAATGAAGCACTAATCCATGTCCAACCAGAGATATCTATGGCATTAGAGTCTTTACCTGAATTTAATGTATACTTGTGTGTTTCACCAGTAATAAGTGTTGCATCAGCTGCAGCTCCATTAATCTGAACATTTGCCAAATCACCACTGTCTTTCATATCTAAATCAACAGTGTATCCTTCCATATGTAAACCTGTAATGGTACCTCCTGAAACAGATTTAAATTGAAGTCCTGTACCAGAAGTTGTACAAATAGCTGTTACATTCTCAAATGTAGGGTTGTTATTCTCTTTATCTCCTTCAAAAGCAGTTGAAAAACCTTCAATAGTATGTGAAATATAGGTATTCACAATACCTCCACTCCAGCCTTCAGTCCAGTCTACAGCATCATCTTCATTGTTTTCAAGGTAAATATTAGTAACCATAGCTGCACCACCAAAGAACTCAACACCATCATCAGCACCGTTGATAACAGCAATGTTTTCCAATGTTGTACCTGATCCAACAGCATACAATGAAACTCCGTTATACTGAGACTCTTCGTTAATTTGAGCACCTGTACCTTTGATAACCAAATATGTTATTGAACCTGAGTTATCAGCATTGTCATTTCCACCATATACAAATCCTCCAACCTCAGCTACTGAGTTAGCACCTGAAGTAGTAACACCTTTACCACAAATGGTTAATCCACCCCAGTCTCCAGGATTAGCATCTGCAGATGACAAAATAACCGGGTTCGTATTTGTACCTTGAATGTCTATTTCACCACCCATTAATACAGCGATATAAACTTCTGTTCCTCCTGCATCAGCATGAATTTTAGTTCCTTCAGGAATTGTTAATTTAGCACCATCCTGTACAATGTATGCACCTGATAAACGATAGTATTTTGAAGCATCTAGAGTTACATCTCCGGTTACGTCACCATTTAATTCAACAACTTCAGCAACTTCAGCATCAATCCATGTCCATCCTGAGATATCCAATGGCTGAGCATCTTTACCTGAATTAAGAAGATATTTATGTGTTTCATCAACGATTAATGTAGCATCTGCATCTGCTCCCTCAATTTGAACAGCTGACAATTCACCATCATCTTTCATATCCAAATCAACTGCATATCCACTTAAGTATAAACCTGTAATGGTACCACCAGAAACAGACTTGAATTGTAAAGCTGTTCCTCCAGTAGTAGAAATAGCTGTAATATTTGTAAAAGTTGGATTATTGTTCTCTTTATCTCCTTCGAATGCGGTAGAGAAACCTTCAATTGTATGCTCAATATAAGCATTGGTTACAGATCCACTCCAACCTTCAGTCCAGTCGATAGCATCATCTTCATTATTTTGAAGGAAAATATTGGTTACCTCAACAGCTCCACCAAAAAACTCTACTCCATCATCTGAACCATTAATAACAGCAATGTTATTTACAGTGGTACCAGAACCAACTGTGTAAAATGATACCCCGTTATATTGTGACTCTTCGTTGATTTGAGCACCGGTACCTTTAATTACCAAATATTCGATACTACCTGAGCTATCTGTATTATCATCACCGCCATAGATAAAACCACCTACTTCTGCTGTTGAATTAGCTCCTGAGGTAGAAACTCCTTTACCACATAAAGTTAAACCTCCCCAGTCACCTGGAACAGCGTTAGGAGAAGACATAACAACAGGGTTTGATGCAGTACCATTAATTTTTATTTTACCACCCATCAAAACAGCAACATATACTTCTGTACCACCTGCTTCAGCTACAATCTGAGTTCCTTCAGGAATGGTTAAGGTAACTCCTTCTGAGATGATGAAAGCACCAGTCAACTGATACTGAGACATTGAAAGTGTGTAATCTTCATTAAGAGTACCTTCCATCACTCCACTTTCTAAATTTTCGATTACTTCATCTTTTGACGGAACAGGGTTATTGTTATCGTCACAACTTGAAAACAAAGGCGCAGCTATTGCAGCCAATGCCAATACTTTAAAAGCAAATTTTTTCATTTTTTCCATTTTTAGGACGTTAAATTATTTTTAACAATTAGTTTAGATCAATACTTAATCCAAGGCTCAACGAAACTCCTTTTTTGTAAGAACTCACAACTTCAGTCCTTGCAGGCTCATCGCTTGTTGGTACAATCAATTGGGTTTGTTCAACCTTAGGGTTCAACAGGTTTTTACTTGTAAATTTCAATGATATTTTTTCCGATAACTTTTTACTTAAGATCAAATCCAGTGTAACAAAACCTTTTTCAACAATCTCACTGTTAAACAAAGTCTCTCTTCCAGAATAACTTTCAGGTGCACCTAAAGCAAATACCTTATCAGAAGAATAGTTGCCGGATATAGTTGCCATAAATGCCTTAGGTTTATTATTGGTAAAGCTTAATGCACCATTTAAAATTAATTCAGATGCTCCTTCCAGATCAGATTCTGTTTTATTGAAATACTGGAATTCATCCAATAAATCCTGCTTAAACCACATTTTAGTTACATTCACTGTTAAGTCTAACTTAGGCATGTCAGATGTTACAGGTTTAATAAGGTCAATTCTTGATTCCAACTCAAAACCATAAACATTTGCCTTATCACCGGTATTAGCAAAGTAGAAATAGCCTGATGATCCTCTGGTTTGTGCACGGTTAATAGGATCATTAATAATCTTATAGAAACCGGCAACAGAAATTAACTGCCCAGGTGTTGGAAACAGTTCCCATTTAAGATCTGCATTGTAGTTTTCCGAAATTTTTAAATCAGGATTACCTTTTGTTACACGACCTGTAGGTGATACATACTCGAAAGGAGCAATCTCTTTAAACTCTGGTAAGGTTAACGTTTTACTGGCAGCAAAACGGATTGCACTTTTATCTGACAATTGATATTTCATATTAAGAGCTGGAAGTATATTGTTGTATGAATTAGAAGAACTTCCGATACGCCCAACGTAATTTGCCACATCCCAATTTACGTCCAGCTGATCAACTTCGAATCTTACCCCCACATTGGCACTAAACTTATTCACATCCAAACCAAAACTTGCAAAACCAGCATAAACAGATAGTTTTCCGTTATATAAGTCTGGCTTGCCTTCTCTGATTCTTATAGTGCCATCGTCATACAAATCTCCATCCAATAAAACCTCATCAACATTATCCAATGATGAAACAGATCTTCCTCTTGCATAAACTCCAATTGCCTGAGAATTAAAATCTCTTTTCTTCTGTCTGAAGTTTCCTCCAAAATCGATTTTCATCTTCTTACCTTCTTCATTTACGAAGAAGTATTCATTATTGATAAATCCGTTCAATTCACCATCCTCGATATTTTGCATTGATTTTTTCTGTTGATAATCGCCAACGTAAGCAAAGGCAAAAGTTCCATCAGATAAAATATTTCCCTGGTTACGAATACGATTAGGTTCTTCAGCATCAACCCTATTGTAACCAAATGCCCACTTCAACTCATCCTTTTCACCGAACTTATGAGTTCCTAATAACTGATTAATCAATAATGTAGTTTGTTTAAGGTTTTGGTCGCGAACAAAAGCACCATCTTCCTGCGGATCCTGGTCTCTTACATAGCCTTCACCATTTCTACCACTTTCATACAACTGATCAGTGGTTTTATGAACCAATAAGCTATTAAAGTTGATACTATGATTGATATTAAAATCGTAACCAAGATTCAATAAACCGGTTGTATTGTATTCGGTTTGAAATTGCTCAACATCATTATAACTGTTATTAAGGTTATTCATACGATAGCTTTGAAATAACCCTGTCTGATAACTTGAAGATCCTGATTGAGATACAGTAGCAAAAATGCTAAGATCTTTATCAGACAACTTAACCTTTTTACCACCCATTGCAGAAATACCATAGTTGAGTGGCATGCTCTTTTTAACAGTACTCCAACTTTGATATTGAACAGCATCTAATGTGTTGTATGGAGATGAATAATAACCCAGAGTTTGATCATTCAGGTTTTGAGTACCATAAAAATTACCAAATACTCCATTCGTTAATACATTAGTATTCGCTCCACCTGAAATCCCAATATTTACTTTATCTGTAAAAGTTTTGGAACTAATATCAACTGCTCCTGAAGTAAGATCAGCATAGTTTTCAACACTGTATGTTTTACTAACTCCAATATTCTTGATAACATTGGTTGAAAACAAATCCAGATCAATGTTCTTTCGTTCAACATCATCAGACGGTATAGGTAAACCATTCATTGTGGTTGACAAGTATCGATCGCCTAATCCTCTAATATAAACATCACCTGATCCTTCACTTTGAGCAACACCCGAAATTTTTGAAGTCGCATCTTCAGCATCTGATACTCCCAGAGCTGACATACGACTGGCTCCAATACTTTCTTTAATCACTTCAGCCTTCTTTTGCTCCAGCATCAAAAAGTTCTCCGATTCACGATTGGCTTTGGCAACAACCTGAACTTCTTCTAAATCCATTTCGGCAGTACCTAGTTGAAAATCTAAAACAGTCTCTCCATCAGCTGTAATAACCACACCTTGTTTTACTTGTGGTTCGTAAGAGATATACTGAACACGGATGTTATAAGTACCCGCTTCCAAAGGAGGCATTTGATACTCACCCATAAAGTTAGTAATGGTTCCGGTGGTTGTACCATCAACAACAATGGCAGCTCCTACCAACTCTTCTCCGGTAGCTTTGTCTGTGATTTTTCCTCTTAAAATTCCTGTTTGGGCCATCCCCTGTGAAAAAACGGCCACTAAGATTACAATGGTTGCAACGATTTGCTTTTTCATTTTTCCTCTCAATTCTTAAAAAATTACAGGAGCAAAAGTATGGCACCCAATCATGAGAGGCGATAAGAGATAATTAATTCAATTTTAAGTATTCGTTAAGTAGCTTTTTGATCTAATCAATTACATTACTGCACGTTAAGTTAATTTACCTGAGAATCATACAGAGGCTGTAAATTCGCACTTAAAGTTCATCTAACATTCAATTAACAATTGGTCTGATGATTTGATATTAAGTTAAAGAAAGTAACTTGACTTTGTCTTAATTTCCTGTTATCACAGACTAAAAAGACATATAATTAATAGAATTCTGAAGTGATAACTGCCCGGTATATAAAAAATCTACTTAGCAGCACCAATAAAATCACGGTGCGATTTCAGAAGGTTGATTGAATAAAGAAGAATGTTTTTTGTTTCGGCAAGTAAGTCGAGATATAAAATGCTCATGCGAGTTCGACCATGACCTGATTGAATTCGTTTAATCTGATTTTTACGAAGTTCTTCCAGAAATCCTAACAGGAAATTTTGTTTTATCACCATATCTCCTATCAACGCATATTTGTGTTCTTTCTCGATATGGACCAAATGATTGAAAAAAGCTGATACCTGATCGAGTAATTCCCTTATATCACTTTGCTGTTCGGCGTTTAATCCTTTATGATGATTTTCGAAATGGATATAAAGAGGTTTGGTAATACCAGTCAGACAATTCACCAACTCTGTAAGGTAATCAAAGGCCTGAATGAAATACTGACCTGAATCAATACCGTCTTCATTCATCTTTGAATAGGCGTAAAACATTTGGGATTTACCATTTCTGGCATACTTTCTAAGCTTATCCGCCTTACTGTTTGCTTCTCCAAGCTGACGAAGATCCTCATCTATAAATCCCTGAATAGCCAGTGTATATATTTTTGAAGCCTCTAATAAATTACGACGAATCTGTTCTCCACCTGATTCAACAAGAAAGTCCATGTTGGTTTCAGTTTCTTCATTGAATTCCTCTTTCAAGGCTTTCTTCTCTTCCAAACGACTATTATAATATCGTTTCGTTCTGAAAAGAATATATAATACCAAAGCGGTTGCAATAATAGTTGCCGGCCAACTTCCGTACCATATAATATAAGCAAAAATAAAGGCTCCTATAAAAGCAAGACAAGCGGTAAAAAACCAACCTCCGATAATCGTTAATACTCCGGATACACGATAAACGGCACTCTCTCGTCCCCAGGCCTGATCAGCCAGTGATGAACCCATGGCCACCATAAACACAACAAATGTTGTTGATAATGGAACACGCATATACGTACCAATGGATATTAAAATACTTGCAACCACAAGATTTACTGAAGCTCTTAAAGTATCGAAATACAAAGTTCGATCATTACCCCCGGAAGCATCATAACTTTCAACTCTTTTATATCTTGAGTCTAAAACATTTACCAGTTTAGATGGAAGAAGAGAAATAATTGCATGGTGTACCTGCAGAAAGTTTCTGACTATAACTTTTGAAAGATAGGAGGGTTCGAATCGCTCATAACCCACCGATTGTCTTCCAAGATAAACCTCTGTTTCGGTTACACCTTTCGCTTTACGCGAATAAAACATGGTAATGATCATTACAACACCGGCAAAAGCCAGAATACTTTGATAAGTAAAATCCTTCAGTATATCCTTTTCCAGAAAATTGGAACTCAAAAAATCCATTGAGAACGAATCGGGATCAATACTACCCGATGCCAGAAAAACTTTCAAACTTTCGAGAGCTGCAAGTGGTAAACCAATAAAATTTACCAGATCATTTGCAGCAAATGACATGGCAAGGGCAAATGTTCCGAACAAAACCACAATGCGCGGTATATCAGTATTAAATGATAAACCCAGAAAAAGAAACACAAAGGTACTTAAGGCAAAAACGCCAAAAAGTAATTCAGGTAAATACTGCTGAGCCATAATGAACCACTGAGCATCTCCAAATAAACTTCCACCAAGTGCTTTTTTGGCTACCATAAATACGATTGCGGTGATGGAGATTCCACCAACTATGGCAAAAAGAACTTTAAATCGGTTTTTATAGTTAAAGGTAAAAATCATTCGGGAGACAAACTGAACAATCATACCTACAATAAATGCCAGAAATATAGACAGAACAATCCCTGCCAGAATTACAAATGCTTTATCTGTGTTTATCAGGTTTTGTACTTCAACTCCATCGATTCTAGCCTGTCCTTTTTTGATAAAACTTAATGCCAATGCTCCACCCAGCAACTCAAAAACAACTGCCACAGTTGTTGAAGTGGGGAATCCAAGTGTATTGAAGCCGTCAATTAACAGAATATCTGTTAGCATAACGGCAATAAATACCACCATCAAGTCAGTAAAACCAAAACTCGAAGGGTAAATCACACCCTTACGGGCCACTTCCATCATTCCAACCGATAGAAAAACACCAATAATAATACCTGTTGCAGCAATCCAGTAAACTACTCGTCGATTGGCTACTTTGGATCCGATAGCAGCATTCAGAAAATTCACCGCATCGTTGGATACTCCAACAATCAAATCGGCCACGGCCATTAAACCAAGAAGAATTACTGCAATCCAGATAAACGTCATTTTACTAATTTTTCGCCGTAAAGATAGACTCAATATTTACAGCTAAGATAAAACCAATTGTTAAGATTTTGTTACCAAATTCAATTAATTAAGCCGTCATAACCAATAATTTGGGCTTTAATCCTTTAGATAACATTCCATTAACCTAAACCTTAGGTTTTATTAATAATTGAACTTGACATTTTTACTTTACCTTTGTTTCAAAATTAAAGACACATGAAATCGTTGGAACCTCAGAAAATTACAGGATTTATATCTTTAGGTTTTCTTTTATTGGCCGCCATCTTCTTTTTAGCAAATTTCTATAGCCCAAACTTATATTATTCTTTAGCCATTTCTATACCTCTTTTCTTTGCGTTATCATTTGCTTTGGTAAGTTATTTCATCAACAACTTTATCTATTCGCGAATTAAGCCAATTTATAAATCAATTCACGGATTTAAGCAGAATGATAATCAGACTGAAGATCCAAGTAAGAATGATATTCTTTCATCGATCAATAAAGAAGTTGCCGACTGGATGAATAACCGAAACCAGGAAATTCTGGAGCTGAAGCAAATGGAAAAATACAGGAAAGAATTTTTGGGTAATGTATCTCATGAGCTGAAAACACCCATCTTTAATATTCAGGGATATATATTAACCTTACTCGATGGCGGATTAGACGATCCTAACATCAACATGCTTTACCTTAACCGAACCGAGAAAAGTATTAACCGCATGATTAGTATTGTGGATGACCTTGAAGCTATTTCAAAACTGGAAGCCGGTGAGTTAGAATTGAATATTACTTCGTACAACATTATTCAAATGTTTGATGAAGTTATTGAAATGCAGGAGATTCGTGCCAATGAAAAACACATAAAACTGAAATTTGGTAAAGGATCAGAACGTCCTATCATGGTGAATGCAGATAAAGAAAGAATGTTTCAGGTAGTCATAAACCTGATTGTTAACTCTATTAATTACGGTAAAAAAGGAGGACAGACAACAGTCAGTTTCTATGATATGGATAATCGTGTACTGGTAGAAATAAAGGATAACGGTATCGGAATCGCCGAGGAACATCTTCCACGTATCTTCGAACGTTTTTACCGTGCTGATAAGAGCCGAAGCCGTGAGCAGGGAGGTACGGGCCTTGGACTTGCTATTGTTAAGCATATCATTGAGGCTCATAAACAAAGAATTAATGTAAGTAGTAAAGTTGGCCAGGGAACTTCCTTTACTTTTACTTTGGAAAAAGCTCCTTAATGTTATCTTTACATATTGATAATATTTAAAAAATATTTTTTTAATACTTACAGTTACTTTCGCAGTAAATTATAAATAAACATGGATACATCGAATTACAAAATACTTTTGGTTGATGACGAACCCGACATTATTGAGTTTTTGGGTTACAACCTACGAAAAGAAGGTTTTACTGTATTTACTGCCAACAATGGTGAACAAGGGTTAAAAGTTGCTCAGGCCGAAATTCCCGAATTGATTATCCTTGATGTGATGATGCCTGAGATGGATGGTATTGAAACATGTGAAGAAATTAAACGAATTCCGGCGCTTAAAAATTCTATTGTTGCGTTTTTAACTGCCCGTGGTGAAGATTATTCTCAGATTGCCGGATTTGATGCCGGTGCCGACGACTATATAACCAAACCCATAAAACCAAAAGTGCTTATTTCAAGAGTTAAGGCGCTTTTAAAAAGATATCATCCAAACGACGATTCCAAAAAAACCGAATCATCGTCTGAAACCATTAACATTGGTGATCTTACCATCGATCGCGAACGTTACATTGTAATCAGTTCAGGAGAAGAGATGGTTTTGCCAAAAAAAGAATTTGAGTTGTTACTTCTTTTGGTTTCAAAGCCTGAAAAAGTATTTACACGCGACGAGATTTACAACTCAGTATGGGGAGATAACATTATCGTTGGTGACAGAACCATTGATGTGCATATCAGAAAGTTACGAGAAAAAATTGGTCAGGACCACATTCGCACTATTAAGGGAGTTGGATATAAATTCGTAGACTAATCGTATAATTATTAACGACATAAATCAATTTCACAGTTAATTATTGCTCAAACTCATCATAATTATTACTTTTAGCAAAGATTATTATGAAAGGTAATCAGCAGATAAAGTGGAATACAAACTGTCGTTTATGAAAAATATTATTAGCATGATGCTTGTTATAGGTTTGATTACCTTGGTTAGCTCATGTAAAAACACTCCGGAGAAACAAGCTCAGAAACCACAGACTAAAGTGGTTGAAAAACCTGTAAAAGATACTCTTGCCGTAGATACGTTAAAAAAAGTAGCAGAGGTTGAGGTTAAAAAACCAGAGCCCCCTAAACCCGATGACAAGTACTTCTTAATAGCCGGAAGTTTCCAAAGCAGAGAGAATGCAGAAATTTTTAAACTACGTCTGGAAGAGCAAGGTTATTCATCCAACATAATCGAAAGAAGACACGGACCTAATACAGAGTTTTATAAAGTATCGTACAAATCGTTTTACGATAAAAATGAAGCTTTTGCCGAACTACGAAGAGCCCGAAATACAGAAGGGAAAGATAATGTGTGGCTTTTGGTAAAAAAATAACCAAATCAATTACATATATCAAAGGAGGCTTAACGCCTCCTTTTTTATTTAAATATCTCAACCATCGAATTAGATTTTGTCACCAACTGAGTTTTAAAGCCCAATTCTTCAGCTACCTGCAGATTGATTTCAGAATCATCAAGAAACAATGTTGTTTCAGGCTTTAATCCTGATAGCTCAATTACCTTTTCAAAAGCGCATTTTTCAGGTTTGCTGCATCCCAATTGATATGAATAATAGGCCGCTGTAAACAATTCTTCGATATGTTCATAGCCTTCCGCCATCTTACTAAACTTTTGTAGATGAATACCATTGGTATTACTTAAAATGTAGGTTGGATAATCTTGATGCAGCTTTTCCAGTATCTGTACTCTTTCGATAGGAAAGTCAACCAATATGGATTGCCAGGCGTCAATAATCTGTTCATCAGAAATATGAATGCCCGTTTCCTTTTTAATGTTGGAAAGAAATTCTCTTTCATCAATATCACCCCGTTCAAAAGCTTTAAACAAACCAATGTGATGACTTTTGGTTATCTGACTCTCAATACCTTTTAAGCCAATTTTTTTAAACCCATCAATAGCTTTTTGTACATCAATATCAATTATGACTCCTCCCAGATCAAACAAAAAAGCTTCAATCCCTTTGAATCGCTGTAAATCCATTTTATCGAAAATATTTTAATACAAGAATACATTAAAAATTGTAAGACTTATCAGAGTCTGCAACTTTGAACTGCCAAATTCAACTAAATACATTATCTTTGCAAGGATTTTTTGGCTTCATGTTAACTGAAGCCGAAAATGATAGCAACTTTTTAAAGTTGCTTTTATGTAATTCAGAAAAATTCATAAGCAGAATGAGTACGTTGGAACTGAGCGAACAGGAAATTATCAGACGCAATAGCTTGCAAGAACTGAACAAGTTGGGTATTAACGCATATCCCGCCGAACAATATAAAACCACTCACTTTTCAAGTGAAATAAAACAGGAATTCGATCCTGAAAAAGAAAACCTTAAGGAGGTTTGTATTGCAGGTCGAATCATGAGTCGTCGTATTATGGGTAAAGCCTCGTTTGTTGAGTTGCAGGATTCAGAAGGACGTATTCAGATCTACCTTAATCGCGACGATTTATGTCCGGGTGAAGACAAAGAACTTTACAATATAGTATTCAAAAAATATTTAGATATCGGCGATATCATTGGTGTGAAAGGTTTTGTGTTTAACACTCAAATGGGTGAAACCACCGTTCATGTCAAAGAAATGACCATCTTAAGCAAATCGTTAAAACCTCTTCCGATTGTTAAAGAAAAAGATGGTAAATCCTATGATTCTTTCACCGATCCTGAACAGCGTTATCGTCAGCGTTACGTTGATTTAATTGTGAATCCGGCGGTAAAAGACGTCTTTAAAAAGCGTGCAACCATTATCAAAACCATGCGTCAGATGTTCGACGAGATGGGTTATCTTGAAGTTGAGACACCAATCCTGCAATCCATTCCGGGTGGTGCTTCTGCACGTCCGTTTATCACGCATCACAATGCATTGGATATTCCATTGTATTTGCGTATTGCCAATGAGCTTTATCTTAAGCGATTAATCGTTGGTGGATTTGAAGGTGTTTACGAGTTTGCCAAGGATTTCCGTAACGAAGGAATGGACCGTACACACAACCCTGAGTTTACTGTAATGGAAATTTACGTGGCTTACAAGGATTACAACTGGATGATGGAATTTACCGAAACCATGTTGGAAAAAGTAGCCATGGCTTTACACGGTACCACGAAAGTTAAGATCGGTGATAAAGAGATTGATTTCAAAGCTCCTTATCGTCGTTTGAGTATGATTGACGCCATTAAAGAATATACAGGCATCGATATCACGGGCATGAATGAAGAACAGCTTCGTGCTGTTTGTTCCGATTTGGAAATCGAAATTGACGATACCTTTGGGAAAGGTAAGTTGATTGATGAGATTTTTGGTGAGAAATGTGAAGGTCATATGATCCAGCCTACATTTATTACTGATTATCCGGTTGAGATGTCACCCTTGTGTAAGAAACACCGTGATAATCCAGAATTAACAGAGCGTTTTGAATTGATGGTTAATGGTAAAGAGCTTTGTAATGCTTACACCGAGTTAAATGATCCAATCGACCAGTTGGGACGCTTCCAGGAACAATTACGACTGTCGGAAAAAGGTGATGATGAAGCCATGTTTATCGATCACGATTTTGTACGTGCTTTGGAATATGGTATGCCTCCTACTTCGGGTATGGGTATCGGTATCGACCGTTTAACCATGTTTATGACAGGCGAAGAATCAATTCAGGATGTATTATTCTTCCCACAAATGCGTCCTGAGAAAAAACCTCAAATAGATACTGATGACAAATTTACTGCTTTGGGTATTCCTGAAGAATGGGTATCTGTTATCAGAAAAGCAGGATTCAACAAAGTTAGTGCGTTGAAAGAAGTAAAGCCTGGAAAACTATTTCAGGACATCTGCGGACTGAACAAAAAGCATAAATTAGGCTTAACCAATCCTTCACAGGACGACGTTATAAACTGGTTAGCTTAAACTTTAAGAGATATTTAATAAAACAAAAGAGGCATTCTTGCCTTTTTTGTTTTATTTTAATGGTTTAAAATGAACCAAATGCATATGGATGAAACATCAACGGTAGGAATAATTGGTAGCGGCAGCTGGGCTACAGCCATAGCAAAGATGTTGTTGAACAATGTTCCTTCTATCAACTGGTACTTCCGTAACCCAATACACATTACCGAATTCAAAAAGAAAAAACACAACCCTAATTACCTTTCAAGTGTGATGTTTGAAACAGAGAATATTTTCTTCTCTGACGACATCAATGAAATTGTAAAAAGATCAGATATAATCATACTAGCTGTTCCTTCAGCGTTTATAAAATCAGCACTTTCCGATCTTACTGAGCCATTGAATGATAAATTCATTGTATCGGCTATTAAGGGTTTGGTTCCCCAGGTAAACTTGATTATCGGACAGTACCTGCATAAATTTTACAACGTACCAACCGACTCTATTGGAGTTATCAGCGGACCTTGTCATGCTGAAGAGGTTGCACTGGAACGTTTGTCTTATCTTACGATTGCTTGTCAGGATATTAAACTTGGGCGAAAATTTGCCTCATTCCTCGATTGTTCCTATATCATGACATCTGTAACGGATGATATTTATGGGACTGAGTATTCAGCTGTTCTGAAAAACATAATGGCTGTTGCTTCCGGTATTTGTCACGGATTAGGATATGGTGATAACTTCCAGGCAGTTTTAATATCCAATGGAATACAGGAAATAAAAAGATTTGTAGATACAGTACATCCGATAACACGTGATATCAAGAGCTCGGCTTATCTTGGTGACCTGCTGGTAACAGCCTATTCGCAATTCAGTCGAAACCGGATGTTTGGTACCATGGTAGGTAAAGGATACTCGGTGAAATATGCACAAATGGAGATGCTGATGATAGCCGAGGGATATTATGCAGTTAAAAGTATTAAGGAGATCAATGATAAATACAAAGTAAACATGCCAATTTGTGAAGCAGTTTACAATATTATCTACGAGAAAATATCACCAGCCATTGAAGTTAGGTTGCTGACAGAACATTTAAGATAATCCCGACTTAGTCGGGATTTTTTATTGGTTTACTAATTCACCACAATTTAATTAATAAGAAGTTAAGCACTATTCCTTCAGCAGGTTAACTTCAATAAAAGATTGGTTTTTTGTTGAGTGATAGACCTTATGCGTCGCTTTTATAAAATCGTCAGGCAAGGCCTCAAATATATTATCCACATATTTCTGCGGATTTCGGTCAACTAAAGGAAACCAGGTACTTTGAACCTGAATCATTATCTTATGCCCTTTTTTAAAGCAATGTAATACATCCTGCAACTCCAGATTAATATCTTCTACTTTACCCGGCTTAAAAGGCTCAGGGTGTTCATAACTATTACGGAAACGACCACGGATTACTTCGCTGCGAACCATTTGTTGATATCCGGCCATTTTTAATCCTGGTCTGGTGTGTGCATTATCCTCCGCATCGGATGGATAAACATCAATTAATTTCACTACCCAATCGGCATCGGTTCCGGTTGTAGATACTTTTAAACGAGCCATTAATGGTCCCGCTAAAATCACCTCCTCATCCAGTACATCCGTTTCAAAAACCAGTACATCAGGTCGACGGGCAGCAAAACGCTGATCATCAGTCATGTATTCTTTGGTCATACCAAATGCAGTCTCTTCGGTATATGGAACAGGCTTTGAAGGGTCGCTAACGAATTCATCAAAAGGTTGTTCTGTTGATTTAACAGCTGAAAACGACAGTTTGCCCTCCTCATGAAAAAAGAGTTTTTTTGACTCCACATCTTTTGGCGGCCATTGATCGAACTCTCTCCATTCGTTTTTACCAGTCATAAACAGTGTCCCTTCAGCCACATCCAAACTACCTTCATCCTTGAGATAATACTTAAAAAACGGTAGTTCAATCTGGTGACGATAATACAACGATGTTTTTTCCTCGAAAGAAACATTTCCCAAATAATCGCCATCTGTGCGAGCCCATCCACCATGAATCCATGGACCGATTACCAAACGGTTGTTTCCATTTGGTGAATTTTTCTCAATGGATCTGTAAGTTTTAAAAGTACCATAAAGGTCTTCTGCATCATACCATCCACCAACAACCAAAACAGCAGGTTTAATATCTTTCAGATGAGGAAGAATATTTCTGTCTTGCCAGAATTGATCGTAATTTGGATGCTTAGCCAATTCATTCCAGAAGGCAATGCTATCGCCAAAAAAGTATTTTTTTACATTTGACAATGGTCCAAGCTTCATGAAAAAGTCATATCCATCAGGATTCTTCCAGTCATAGGGTTCAAGCCAGTCTTGATATGGACTTTGCCGGGGAATATCCATTGCAGCAAAAAATCCCATGTTTAATAAAAAGAAAGCACCATGATGATGTGGATCATCGTAGAACCAATCTGAAATAGGTGCCTGGGGTGATACACATTTTAAAGCAGGATGAGCATCAATAGCTGCACATGAAGTATAATAACCCGGATATGAAATCCCCCACATTCCGGCTCGACCATTATTGTTTTCCAAGTTTTTAATCAACCAGTCGATAGTATCATAAGCATCTGAACTCTCATCCACATCACTATTTGAGTTTTTATTCGCAATAAAAGGAGCCATATGTTGGTAAGTACCTTCCGACATAAATCGACCTCTAACGTCTTGAAATACAAAAATGAATTTCTCACGAAGAAACTCAGGAAACAAACCCCTTCTGAAATTAAATCCATAATCCTCACCATAGGGTGCTACATTATATGGAGTACGGTTGTATAATATAGGATAGCTCTCCGAGTTATCCTTAGGGGTATAAATGACTGTAAACAATTTAACCCCATCGCGCATGGGAATTTCTACTTCTAATTTGGTATAATTTTCAAGCAAATAATCTGTATCGTGATTGCTACCCTCAGTTATATTTACATGTCCTATAAAAATACCAAACAGCAATATTATCCTCAGTATACTATTTTTAACTGCATCCACAGAACGGGTATTATGACTTATAATAATGTACTTAACTATTAGTTTCGGTATTTGATTCATATCATTTATTTAATCTACAAGATGCTCTACGAACTTATTTCAAATAAGATATACGTAAGATATAGTAATTAGTATATTTTTTCTAGAGCAAGCTAAAAATGAAAGTCCCAAAATAAACTAAAAGATTTGTCAAAGTGAATAATTTAGTCTTAAGTTTTTCAGCATAACTATACCATAATAACAATCCACTGACAAAAAATCCTATAACATAAAGTATAACAATAAGAAGGAAGGCAAAAATTCCTAACGGATTAAAATCATCATCTAAACGATAGAAAAACCAAAAACAAAAGATTGAGTTAACTGATAAAATAACAGAAACCAGTCCTACTATTATCTCTGAAATTGAATATTTTTTTTCGTTAAACTTTTCTTCTTTCTTGTCTTCGCCACCATTATCTATTAAAGGGTGCTTAAATATTCTTTGTGGCATCTAAAAAAATAAAAATAGATTTATTACGGCTCAATAAGAACAGGTATTCATTCCTGAAATCGATTTTATAAATTAATGAATAATCGTCAAGTGTAAAAGAATAATTATTTTTTAACGCATATGTGTTTTAGTACGTTGACGTAATTCAGAACAAAAATAACATAATCTCCTATTCCAAAGCTATTTATGGGCCGAAAAATTAAACCCTATTTGAAAACCAAATAGTGCTGTTGCTTCTGCATCATAACCATCCAAACCAGCAACGAGTCCGGCAAAGAATTGATCGGAGAAATGGTAATTATAAAAGATCTTCCCGTAATAGGGTTCAATTGATTGATTTGTTTGATTTCCAAATTCTATAAGTTCAACTTCACCATTAAGACTATAAACTGAACGTGTTGTAGAATAACTTTTAAATCCAATACCTGTACCAATAGCTAATTCATGCTTTGCAAGATTTGGATTATTAAATAATTCAAAGGGTTTAAACAATAACAACAAACTTGCAGAGCCCATTAAATCACCTCCATAATTTGTTTGATCTATACTACCATCAAAAGAACTTAGGGTACTATTATTTCTTGCATTCCAACTATTCTCAATATTATTCGAAGGAATAGTTGAAACAAAGCTAAAAGTAGGTGCAATCTCCAATGATTTAAAAAGTGGGATACCAATATCAAAAGAATAGAAATATCCGTCAACCGCATTAATTCCACTGGCGGTTCAAAAACTTCCTCTTATCGCCCACCTTTGTTGGGCTTGTAAATTTATAGTAATAACACTAAAGAAAAGTGCTAAAAGTAAAATTAACTTATTCATAGTTTATTAGGTTTGGAATTAAAAATACACCATCAAGATAAACAAAATATTATTATTTTGCTATACATTTATTTCAATTGAAGCAAAGAAATATCAAAGAAATCAACTCAAAAGTTCCAATAATATGAGTTGATTAATATAAATGACTTATCTTTTTGTTTATTATTATATTTCAACTTTGTAAATAGTTACTATTAATTAGATATGAAAAACCCTAAAGAACAAACGAATAAAAAACTACTTATTGAAATAGGGTTAGTTCTTTTGACCGGAGCAGGAAAATTTTTGTTTATGGATTATCTTAATTGGCGCTTACTTTTTATTGTTTGTGCAATTACTTTTTGGGTATTATATGTAGTATTTATTCAAAAAAAAGATAAAGAAGCTTTACACATGTGGGGCTTTCGGACTGATAATTTTTGGAAAGTAACAGGCATGGTGACACCATTTGGAGTTATAGCCATTATACTATTTACATTAATAGGTTGGTACCAAAACACACTTAATTTTACATGGCACCTGCTGCCCATCCTGATTTTATATCCCATGTGGGGTATTGTTCAGCAGTTTTTAGTCATTGGAATTATTGCAGGCAATCTACAATCAATGAAGACATATAAAATTCCTGCATTTATAAATATTATTCTTACAGCAATATTATTCGGATTATTCCATTATCCATTTTGGTGGTTAGTGACCGGCACATTTTTTCTCGCATTATTTTACGGCTACATTTATCTTAAGCAACGAAATATTTATGTGTTGGGCATTTTTCACGGATGGTTAGGTGCATTGTTCTATTATACTGTAGTAGGCCGGGATCCTTTTTTGGAAGTGTTTGGTAAATACTTTTAGAAAATATCTATCAAAAAACATTTAGACCCAATAAAAGAGGTATAAAAAGACTTCCAGATTTGATAATGAGCAGTAGAAGATATATTGAAAAAAACTAAGAAATAGATAATTCTGGTAATTTGTATTCTATACCAATTATCAATGATTGGTATAGAACATTTTCCATTTCACTATTAAATAATTTCTTAAAAAAACCAACCTTTAAATTCTAATCCTAATTGCATTATTTTATCACTTGTTTGTTGAAAGACCAAAAAAAGATCACAGCAATAATACTGCAGACCAGCATGGTCGAGCCAATTGGAAGAAGTGTTCCATTATAAAACAATGCTGGCATAGATCCAACAACAAAACTCATAATAAAACGGGTAACACCAATCATTGCATTGGCCGACCCACTAATTTCTGGTAGGAGATTTAAAATCGTGGCAGTAGCATTCCCAAAAACCATTCCTAAACTACCTATATATAAAACTACTCCACCAAATACAAGTGAAAAATTCGCATCTTTATTTAATGTTGCAATAAAAATAATTAGTCCGGCAAGCAGTTGAAGTACCAAACCAAACTTAAGCATACTCTGAGGTTCAAATTTCTTAAGCAACCTATTGTTTACAAACGACAAAACAACATTTAAGGCTACATTGGCCGCAAACAACAAAGGGAATACTCTGGGTTCGAGACCAAAATATTCGAGATACATAAATGAAGAGCTCGTAATAAACACGAACATACCAGACATTGAAAAAGCAGTGGCAATCAATAACAGAACGGCCTTTTTTGAGCGAAAGAAAATCAGATATTTCCCAATAAACTGTTTCCATGTTATTCTACGCTCAATCAAATGCTTCTCCCTTGATTCAGACATAAAAATGACAAACAGAATCCATAAGACTAAAGCAAAAACAGCCAGGAAATAAAAAATAGCATGCCATCCAATTAATTGACCTAGAGCTGTTCCAATAATTGGAGCAACAAGTGGCGCAAACATCATTATCATACCAATTACTGTAGCAAGACGCGCAACCTGCTTCCCCTCAAACCAGTCTCGAACAAAAACCATAGCTGTTACCGATGCAAAACCTCCACCAAAGGCCTGAATCGCTCTTAAAATCCAAACCTGTTCAATAGACGAACAAAAGGGAATAATAATAGCAGCTATACCATATAACGAAATACCTGTCATAGCAAGAGTCTTCCTTCCAAAGGCATCAGATAATGGTCCTCCAAAGAAATTACCCAAGGCGAATCCTAAAAAATAAACGGTCAATGAAATTTCTACCTTACTTATATTAACACCAAAGTAATCAGCCATAATGGGCATCGATGATAGATAAGTGTCAATTGCCAGAGGCGACATTGCTGTAAGCATGGCCAATAATAAAGTGATGGATGGCAAAAAGTATTTCGAATGTCGGTTTATAGGCATATAAAAATTGTTTATCATTAAAAAAACAACCGTTTCTTCAATGGCTTAATTAAATTTTAAAATAAATGTTGGAATTAGAAAAACTCTGACAGATTATAAAATCAAGACAAAATTAAAACAAATGAATTGTTTTAATGGTATTACATGAGTTAATAAATCTAAAGTTTATTGAATAAGATTTCTATCGCTAGTTTAAAAAAGTTAGGAAAGATTACTTATTGTCATCCAATAGTATAAGCTTAAGATCCAGATTTGTTCGATTCTTACCACTCACATAGAATAAGGCAATAAACTCCTCTGTTTCTTTGAGATGTTTATCGGAGAATGATCGAATGGAATCTTCATTGGTAAAGAATTCTGCCATGGCAGTTAGTCCCAATCCATGATCGGCAAAAAACATAATATGATTGGTATTATTAGAACCTTTAAATTTAGCCGCAATAGCATGTTCAAAGGTTCTAGAGTCTGATTTCAACTTCCATGTTGAGTCAGTTTTTGATTCATCACCAGTATAACTAATATAGACATTGTCTGCAATATTACCCGACAACTTTATATTAGTTGAGAATTCATTAAACACATCTCTGAACTGCGTATGGTAACGCATTGGACTCAAATAAATAATATTTTGGTCTTTTATATCACTTATTAAAAAATCCGTAGCTCTTCTAACTGCAAAATCTTTTCTGTGAGATGTGAATAATCGAGAGAAATGTCTTAGTGTTGCAGCATCTTCAAATGTGACATAATTATTCCAGGCTGGTTCATAACTATCTTCAGGAAGATTAAGGGAATCCAACATCTTTTGTAGTTGGAGGTCAGAATTAATACGTGTATCTCTGTGAAAGATAAAACTGCCGCCTGGTCCGGGACCTGAATAGCCATAAATGGGGCTTAAGTATAATGTATTTTGATAATTGTTCTTAAAAATAGACGACCATATTCTATCTTTTGGCTTACTGCTAATTAAAAATAATACGGCCAATAAAAGGATAAAGAAGAATGCCAGTATAATGGAAAAAACAGGCTTCTTTCTGCCAGATTTGCCATTTGTTACCTCTTTAAAACTTACTTTATATTGCCCTGTTTCAATAAAAATAGCGATAGGATCATTCTGTCCTTCTTCCTCGAAGTATCTCTTTAGTTTTTTTCGTAAATGGTAAATATTAACCCTGACAGTAGCTTCACTTTTTTCCTGTTCATATCGCGCACCAAAAATCTCATGACCGATATCGGCTGCTGTAATTTCTGCATCCTGGATCGACTTCTCAACAAGAAACTTTAATAAAACATTAGTGGTAGTCGATTTTGAGAATGTTTTACTACCAAGTATGCGTTTTAACGTTTCTTTTTTGTCTTGTTCTGTAATCATTAGGATCTTCTTAAATGTAAAGAAAACAAAAAATACAATCCTCACAAAACTAAGACCTTAAGTCTTGTGTTTTAACCGTTAAAACAAGGGTAAAAACAACGTAAAAACCGCTTTTAATAAGTTAGTTGAGTTAAATTTAAAAACATTCGTTTTTTAACAGTTAACTCAAGTATGATATGAAAATAAGAAGTATTGTCTCTATCCTTTTCATTTTTGCTCTTTCGATACAAGCGCAAAAAAGTTCAAAAGAATTATTTAATGGAAAAAATCTTAAAGGTTGGCAACCACTTAACGGACATGCCACTTATATAGTTGAAGATGGCGCTATTGTTGGAATAACAACCGAAGGATCTCCAAGTACCTACCTTGCTACCAAAAAACAATTTACCAACTTCATTCTTGAATATGAAATAAAAATGGATGGCGGTCTCAACGGTGGCGTGCAGATTCGAAGTCAATATGACAAGACCAGGGGAGTTCATAGTGTTTATGGGCCACAGGTTGAAGCCGATGATTCACCCCGCGGATGGTCTGGAGGTATTTATGATCAAAGCCGAAATAACTGGCGGTATCCTGTTGAGTATAATCCAGAAGTTAAAACGGCGTATAAAAACCAGGAATGGAATAAGGTAAAAGTGATTGCTGCAGGTAACAGAATCGCAACCTGGTTGAATGGGGTAAACATTGCTAATCTGATTGAAGAAGAAATTGAGACTGGATTTGTGGCTTTACAGGTTCACTCTGCCGGGGGCGAATCAATCGGTAAAAAAACACGCTGGAGAAATATTACCATTAAAGAGATTCCAGCTGATTATGAATTTGAAACAACAGCTCCTGAAATTAGCTACTTAAAGAATACTCTGACAAAAAATGAGACCGCTGACGGTTGGAACCTACTTTGGGATGGAAAAACAACACAAGGTTGGCGCGGAGCCAAACTTGACGATTTTCCAACTAATGGCTGGACCATTCAGGATGGAATTTTATCCGTACAATCATCAGGAGGAGCTGAATCTGAAAATGGGGGCGATATTGTAACCACTCAGGCATATAAAAACTTTATTCTGGAAGTCGATTTTAAATTTACCAAAGGAGCCAACAGTGGAATTAAATATTTTGTAAATACCGAATTAAATAAAGATAAAGGTTCTGCCATCGGATGTGAGTTCCAGATTTTAGATGATGATATTCACCCTGATGCTAAAAAAGGAGTTAATGGTAACCGCACTTTAGGATCACTCTACGACCTGATAAAAGCAAGTGGCAGAGAATATATTCCATCGCTTGGCCCATTGAAATATGTAAACCAATATAATTGGAACAGAGCCCGTATTGTTGTTAATGGCAAAAAAGTGGAACATTACTTAAACGGCTGCAAGGTGGTTGAGTATGTACGAAACACACAACAATGGAGAGCTTTGGTTGCTTACAGCAAATATAGTATATGGCCGGGCTTTGGAGAAGCCGAGGAAGGCCTGATATTACTTCAGGACCATGGTGATGAAGTTCACTTTAAGAATATTAAAATAAAGGAACTATAAAAAACCCTGAGAATATACTGTATAACTTACATAACAAAGTCATGAATGCATTTCACATATTAAATCCAATTTTCTATTTAAAATGACAACACGAAGAAACTTTATAAAAAATACAGCCCTTGGCATGGCAGGTATCAGTTTACTGAGTTCAACAAAGGCGTATGCCAACATCATTGGCTCCAATGAAACTGTTAATGCAGCCATCCTGGGAACAGGCGGACGCTCTTATGCTTTAGCTCAATCGATTGGTCTTGCCAGTAACATCAAATTAGTTTACGCATGCGATGTTGACTCTAACAGGTTAAATGATTTTAAGAACTATTGCAATAAAACATTGGGCTATGAACCATCATTGGAAAAAGACTTTAGAAAAGTTCTTGAGAAGAAGGATGTAGATGCAATATTAATTGCAACACCTGAACATTGGCATGCCCCGATGGCGATAATGGCATTACAGGCTGGTAAACATGTGTATGTCGAAAAACCCTGTAGTCACAATCCATATGAAACAGAATTGCTTATTGCTGCCCAGGCAAAATATCAAAAAGTGGTTCAAATGGGCAATCAACAACGATCATCTGAGAGTTCATCCATTGCTATTAAAGATATTCGTGACGGCCTAATTGGGGACGTTTATAATGCAAAAGCATTTTATTCCAATACCAGAGGTCCTATTGGTACAGGAAAAGTAGTATCTGTTCCCAACCATCTTGATTGGGATTTATGGCAAGGGCCCGCTCCACGTGAAAACTACAGAGATAATGTGCATCCGTATAACTGGCATTGGTTTAAGACCTGGGGCACGGGAGAAATACATAATAACGGAACCCATGAAATTGATATTTGCCGATGGGCTTTAGGTGTTGACTATCCTATTCGTGTTGTTTCAACCGGAGGAAGACTTCATTACAAAGGTGATGACTGGGAATGGTTTGATACACAATTGGCAAGTTATGAGTTTGAGGGTGGTAAAATGCTTTCATGGGAAGGCAACAGCTGTAATGGGTTTAACAAAGGAGGCGGCCGTGGAGTTTATATATACGGGACCAAAGGTTCAATGCATTTGAATAGAGAGAAATATACTTTATATGATCTTGGAGGAAGAGAAATTAAAACTGTAAACGAACAACATAAAGGTACTTCAAATAACACGGCTGATTTATCCGGATTTGATGGATTGACAGTCAAACATATTCAGAATTTCGCCAATGCTATACGTACCAATGAGCAACTAAAATCGCCTATCGCTTCTGCAGGAATTTCAACTCAGTTATGCCATTTGGGTAATATAGCTCAAGAGGTTGGAGAGAGTCTTAAGATTGATCCTGCTACAGGAAAGGTAGTTGGCAACAAAGCAGCAGCTAAACTCTGGAAACGTGAATACGAAAAGGGCTGGGAACCCAAAATATAATCTTAAAAAACACAAAAACCTATCTTACACTTCAGTGAGATAGGCTTTTAACTTTTTATTGTATCAAAATGAATATCAATCTTTTTCATAAAACCTTTTTGTCGATGAATACCCGTATGGATGTTGTATTATGGGGAAATGACTATTCGTTGCATTGTGAGGTTTTTGAGGAAATCAAGAAAAAAACTATTGATCTGGAAAGAATTTTTAGTCGTTTTGATTCTCAGGCAGAGACCTTTTACGTAAACCAAAATGCATTTAAAAAAGAACTAAAAGTTAGTTCCGTATTATTTAAAGTAATCGAAAGTTGTATTGAATTTAAAAATCTTACAGAAGGTTACTTCGATGTTTGCTATCAAGGTAGAATGAATGAAGACCTTACAGAGAGGAATGATTTACAACTAAATAATAATACATCCGGGATCAGGTTTTTGAATGACAACATCAAACTGGATTTTGGTGCAATTGGCAAGGGAATTGCCTTAGCTCATGTTCGTAACATCTTAAAATTATATGGGATCGAAAATGCATTGGTTAGTTTTGGCGAAAGTTCAGTACTAACAGTTGGAAGGCATCCATTTGGAGAATATTGGCCTTTTTCATTTCAATCTCAGAACGGAATTAATGAAGAACTGCAACTCACAAACGATTGTATTTCCATTAGTGGATTACATAATGGAATGGCTCATATCAAGAATCCTAAAACAGGTCAATTATGCCAATCAAAAAGGACTGTTTGTGTTGTAACTGATGACCCTATAAGTGCCGAAGTGTTATCAACAGCTCTAATTGCAGCACCCATTGAAAAGCATTCTCAAATACTAGAAAATTTCAAGGTCAGGAAAGTATTGTACAACTCATTTTCAGCCTAATTAACACAACCTAATCATTGAAAATATCCATGAAGGGAAACAGAAGAGATTTTATAAAAAAAACTGCCATAGCAGGTGCCGGTTTGGCTTTAGCTGCTTCTCCATTTGGCAGAACATTTGCGGCCTTAGCCAGCGATAAGAAAGTGCGTCTGGCTGTTATCGGAACCGGTAGTCGAGGAAGATATCTTATGGAACTTCTCCTGGCTCAAAAAGTGAATCCTAATTATGAACTTGTTGCAGTATGTGATAATTACGGACCAAGCTTAAATGAAGCAGTTGCTTTAGCGAAACGATATAAAATTAATCCCAAAACCTATACTGACTATAGCCAATTAATCAACCAAAGCCCGGTTGACGGTGTTATTATTGCCACTCCTTTGCACCAACATGCTCATATTACTATCGATTGCCTGAACAAAGGTATTCATGTATTGTGTGAGAAAGCTATGGCTCGTACTCTGGATGATACGAAGGCTATGTATGATGCTCATATAAATTCCGGATCAATCCTATTGATCGGGCATCAACGGCTTCATAGTAATCAGTATATAAATGCTTTGGAGCGAATTCACAATGGAGAAATTGGAGTCATTGGTCAGATGAAAGCCTATTGGCACAGAAATCATAATTGGAGACGGGATGTACCGGATAATCAACCTGATCTGGAGCGCAAAATTAATTGGAGACTTTATAAAGAATATTCAGCCGGCCTTTTAACCGAATTAATGTCTCATCAGTTACAGGTTGCGAATTGGGCAATGAAGAAATACCCTGTTTCTGTTATGGCTACAGGTAGTATTCAATATTATAAAGATGGAAGGGAAGTACCCGATAATATGGCAGCCATTTTTTCATATGATGATGGTACCCAATTTATCTATGACTCAATGACTATTAACAAAGCCGAAGGATGTGAAGAACATATAATTGGTGATTATGCGACTATGAAATTAGAGTCAAATAATATTTTACGGGAAGACCCAATTAAACCCGAACCTGCACCAGGTATTGCTCAATTGATTAATGACATTCAGAATGGTCTCTTTAAAAGTGCTCCCATCGGAGGTTCAAGTTGGGCCGCAGAAACAGCCGTAAGCTACAATGGTGAAGAGATTTACAAAGGTCAGGATGGAGATGGAACCCGGGAGGAAATCGTTCATTTTATAGACTATATCCAGCAAAAATCATCCCCTGAATGGATGACAAAAGAAGGTTATTATACAAGTATCTGGTCACTATTAACTGAGAAATCCATAGAATCAGGTGAGCGAATCACATGTCCTGATAAATATCTGATCGGATAAAATTGTTCATGGAATTTGGTATAACTCAAATCAGAAGAATTATGAAAGACATCACAATAAAAAGCAAAAATATCCGCAGAGAAATGATTATCTGGCTACTTCTCCTTGGCATATCATTTGGCCTTAATATATATTCCATCATTAAATATCAATCTCAATGGAGCGAATTGTATAGTTCATTGGGTTTTGTAATAGCAATAAGTTGTACTCTATATATTGCAATCGCAATAATCCGATTGTTTTATTGGGTAATACTCAAAATAGTACGTCGAAGTTAAAATGCATGCTATAACAACATCAGGATAATTATTGGATTAACATATTTTTCTAAAGCCACTTCTATTTTGAGGTGGCTTTTTTAATCGCAAAAAATGATGTTGACAAATGGCAATAAGGCGCCATAACTTTATGCTTTTCAGATTAAAATGGACATCATGAAAAAACCAGTCATTTACTTTTTCGTTAGCTTACTTTTATCCAGTCAAATCGTTCTCTCTCAGAATATGCAGAAAGAAATTGAAAGTACCATTGAATCTATCATGCAGAGTTCAATGGATAAAGACATTGATAAGTCGATGTCGTTCTGGAATAACAGTGACGACTTTCTACTTATTGTGGATGGACATGAATATAACATTACTCAATTAAGAGAAATGTATGAAAACTTCCTAGGCAATATGGAGAAACAAGAGGTACTTAAAAATTCTGTTGAGGTCACTCCTCTTGGCAAGTATATTGCTCTTTGTATCTGGAAAGGTACAGAATCTATTAAAATGAAAGACTCAGAAACAGTTGAAGCCAATTGGATATCGACACTGATTATGGAAAATAAAAAAGGGGGTTGGGTCATCATACATGGCCATACCACCCATTATTAATAAAAACGATAAGCGAATAAAGGTCATCCAAAACAAGATGACCTTTTTTTGAATATGATCTACTCTATTTTAGAGTAAATTCTGCAATCCTAAAAACTACATAAACGTTAAATTGTACTATACATAATTTATGTTTGTTTATGCATGCATGATAGAGGAATAATCCTATTAAAAAACTATATTAAATTAAATAAATTCTGAACTTATAATATTACAGCTATTTAGATTAGTTCTTAAGTATATTTAATCTATTTTTATAATAATAACTTAACTATAGATAAGCATCTTATGTATAGATTTGTAACCAAACCAGCATTTTTATTTATCTTCCTTCTTTCAGTATGCTTTCTCAGTAATTGCCAATACGAGTATGTTGAAATTGATCTGCCAAATGAAACTGTTCTGGTTAGCTTTTCGGATGAGATACTACCAATCTTTGACAACAATTCTTGTACAGCCTGTCATTCAAATGGATCAATAATTGATTTACGACGGGATAATGCCTATAGTTCAATTGTTCCAGATCTCATCAATAAAGAAGATCCATCTCTAAGTCTTATTTACCAATATCCTAATCCAACCTATAATGGTCACCAATATAAGAAATATACTCCATACCAGGCTGCGTTAGTATTTAATTGGATTAAACAAGGTGCCATGAATAATTAAACGTCCTTTAAAACTATGAAAAGAATCCTTCCTATAATATTATTATCATTCACATTCATTTCGCTATGGGGACAGCAAGAAACCCCGAATAATGATAAACCCAAAGATCTTCCAGTCAGGGAACCTTTTCTTAGTGGAGTTTTATTAGATAACCAAACTACTTTTGTCCCCGTTAAGAACACATTTGAATATGTGATACAGCATAAGTTTGGGACAATGGATAATGGTTTTAAAGATGTATTTGGCATCTATGCACCTTTAGCATCAATAAGAATGGGGATAAACTATGTTCCAATTAAAAATATGCAAATTGGATATGGATTAAGTAAACATAGGATGTATAGTGATTTTTCAGTTAAATACACTATTGCCGAACAAACCCGACAAAATTCTATGCCTGTTGCCATTACCTTATATGCAAATTGTGCAATTGATGCTCGTGACAAAGATGTATTTGGAAAAAATTACACATTTAAGAATCGTCTTGCTTATTTCTCTCAAATTATTCTTAGCAGAAAGTTCGGGGAACTCATGACAATCCAAGCCAACGGTAGTTTTACACATTATAATAAAACTGACCTTGAAATTGACCATGATAAAATTTCAATTGGAGTTAACGGTCGAATTGCCATTAATTACAAATACTCCATTATATTTCAATACGATCACCCTTTAAAATTAAACTCTATTACAGAGCATCGTGAATTTGTGGACCATCCTAAGCCAAATGTTGGAATTGGATGGGAAATTAGAACTAGTGCACATGTATTTCAGTTGTTTGCCTCTTCTTCCGACAATTTTGTTTCACAACATAACACCATGTTTAATCAGAATGATTGGTTAGATGGTCAGCTTAAATTTGGTTTTACAATTACACGCTTATATAATTTTTAGTACCAAAATTTAAAATTACATAATATGAAAAAAAATTTCATTCTTATCCTGGGATTCAGTGTTATTCTCACAGTATCCATGTCGTTTATCCCAGGAGATAATCAAGATTACAAGAAAAAGGAGGTTCCAAAAGAGTTTGTAGAGAAAGAAAATCCTTATAAGGGAGATGAATCTCTTAAAATGATAGGACTTCGAAACTTCAACCGACATTGTGTATCATGCCATGGAAAAAAAGGTAAAGGAGATGGAGTGATGGCTAAGAATATGAAAGTTTCACCAGGCGATTTAACCTTACCAGAAATGGATCAATATACAGATGGTGAGATTTATTACTTATCATTTATTGGTATAGAAAACAGACCTGATTTTTTAAAACTAATTCCAAGCGAAGAAGATAAGTGGGCAGTTGTGAACTTCGTGCGTACACTGAACGATTAATTGGTTCTGAAAGTTGAAATCGCCATGATAGAAACGTAAACCATTCGATTGTTGAGATAGCTTAGAAAATATTCCCCCATATTTTTTGGAAGTCTTCAATGCTTAGAATCAGTTAAATTAACCAAACTACAACTTATAATAACCTGCTATGTCATTGAAAAGAAAACTAATATTCCTTGTGATTCTTCCTGTTGTAGCCAGTGGAGTAATTGCACTTATTGTATCTTCATTCAGAATTTATGATCAGGGACTCGAAGATCTTGAAACCAAAAGTAATGACATCTTAGATTTATACACCGTTCATTTCTTAAGATATCATACAGATGGTAGTATGTCAGAAGATAATAATGAATCTTTGAACAGTTCCTACAATTTTCGCATTGTATCTCAGAACGCTCTAAATGAAGCTCACAACTCCACACCAGAAGAAGTTGAATATGAAAAAACACTTTCTGAAGGTGATCTGAATAATCTGAAAATCATTGATGAAAATTCAAGTGAGATGAAGATTATCAGACCGGTATACTACTCTGAAGAACAAAACTGTGCCTTCTGTCATAATCAGAACCAGAGTCTAAGTGTATCATCCGGAGATCATATCCGTGGTCTTTTTATTGTTTCATCAAGTTTAACACCAGTATACTCCAATGTCAAAAAATCAATATTTCAGATTTCCGGATTTAGTATTATCATAGCCATAATAGCGATAGTATTAGGTATAATAGTAATCCGGAAAATCAGTAAGTCTATTAATAACATTTTGATAGCAAGTAAAAAAATTACTGAAGGAGATTTAAGTACAGACATTGAGATAAATAATAATGATGAACTTGGGGAGATTGCATTTAGCATACAGAAAATGATTGAAAGTATGCGAAGGATACTTCAAACCATTATTTCTGGTGCCGATCAATTAGCCAAAACAGGAGAAAAGATTAGTGAAAATTCTTTAATTGTTTCACAAGCTGCAACCGAACAAGCCAGCTCTATTGAAGAAGTATCAGCCGCGATGGAGGAAATGTTAGCTTCGATCCAGCAAAATACGATGGTGAGTGGTCAAACACGTGATAAGGCACAACTTGCTTATAAGTCCATGCAGGACGTGGGAAACTCGGCTGACAAAAGTATGGAGTCGATACAAAGTATTTCAGATAAGATCATTATTATTAATGACATTGCCAGTCAAACTAACATTTTAGCTCTTAATGCAGCTGTTGAGGCAGCCCGGGCTGGTAATGAGGGGAAAGGATTTGCTGTTGTAGCTGGTGAAGTGAAAAAACTGGCAGATTTAAGCACCAAAGCTGCCGATGAAATTATCAGATTATCAGGCTCCTCAGTTAAAGTAACAGCTGAGGCTGTTGAATTAGTATCAAGGACTTTACCAGAAATTGAAAAGACAGCAGAATTGAGTCAGGAAGTAAATGCAGCCAGTAATGAGCAAAATATTAGTAGCGAGCAGATTAATTCAAGTATAATCGAATTAAACCGATCAACTCAATTAAATGCTTCAACAGCAGAAGAAATGGCTTCCAGTGCCAGAGAACTAAACTCACAGGCACAACAATTCAAGGAAATAGTATCATTCTTCAAGTTATAAACGAGATAACCTAGAAAATATAAAGCCACCTTTATAGGGTGGCTTTAATATTGAATTAGCTATAATTCTATTTTTTATTCAGCGTGTTGTTCAATTAACAGGTTAAGAATATCACAACCTGCCTTGGCAACAGAAGTACCAGGACCAAAGATAGCCACAGCACCTGCATCGTAAAGGAATTGATAATCCTGAGCTGGAATTACACCACCACAAATTACCATGATATCCTCACGACCCAAATTCTTCAATTCCTCAATAATTTGAGGAACCAATGTTTTGTGACCGGCAGCCAATGAAGAAACTCCCACAACGTGAACGTCGTTTTCAACAGCTTGCTTAGCAGCTTCGGCAGGCGTCTGGAACAATGGTCCCATATCAACGTCGAAACCTATATCGGCATAACCTGTTGCAACTACTTTAGCACCGCGGTCGTGTCCATCCTGACCCATTTTAGCGATCATGATACGTGGTTGACGACCTTCTTTTTCGGCGAAATCCTTAGCCAACTGCTGGGCTTTTGCAAACTCTTTATCGTCTGCTGCTTCTGCACTGTACACTCCTGAAATTGATCTGATTACTGCGTTATATCTACCAACAATCTTTTCACAAGCATCAGAGATCTCACCTAATGAAGCACGTTTTTGAGCAGCGTCAACTGCTAACTCAAGTAAGTTACCTTCACCGGTTTCAACTGCTTTGGTAATTGCAGCCAATGCAGCTTGTACCTCTGCCTCGTTACGGTTAGCGCGAAGTTTTTCCAAACGCTCAATTTGCGAACGACGAACTTCTACGTTATCAACATCCAAAATGTCGATAGGATCTTCTTTCTCTAAGCGGTACTTGTTAGTACCCACGATAGTTTGCGTCTTACTGTCGATTTTAGCCTGTGTACGGGCAGCAGCTTCTTCGATACGCATCTTAGGAATACCTGATTCGATCGCTTTAGCCATACCACCTAACGACTCAATCTCCTGGATGTGAGCCCAGGCTTTGTCAACCAACTCCTGAGTTAATGACTCAACATAGTAAGAACCGGCCCATGGGTCAACAGCCTTACAGATTTGAGTTTCATCCTGGATGAAGATCTGAGTGTTACGAGCAATACGAGCTGAGAAATCAGTAGGTAAGGCAATCGCCTCATCCAATGCGTTGGTGTGTAGCGACTGAGTGTGACCTAAAGCAGCACCCATTGCCTCGATACAAGTACGTCCAACGTTGTTGAAAGGATCTTGCTCAGTCAATGACCATCCTGAAGTTTGCGAGTGAGTACGCAATGCTAACGACTTAGGATTCTTAGGGTTGAATTGCTTAACAATTTTAGCCCATAACATACGTCCTGCACGCATTTTGGCAATCTCCATAAAGTGGTTCATACCAATAGCCCAGAAGAATGACAAACGAGGAGCAAATGCATCGATGTCCAATCCGGCTTGCGTACCTGCACGAAGGTATTCTAAACCATCAGCTAAAGTATATGCCAACTCAATATCAGCGGTTGCACCTGCTTCCTGCATGTGGTAACCCGAGATAGAAATAGAGTTGAACTTTGGCATCTTTTGAGAAGTATATTCAAAGATGTCAGCAATAACTTTCATTGAGAACTCAGGTGGGTAAATATATGTGTTACGCACCATGAATTCTTTCAGGATATCGTTTTGGATAGTACCTGAAAGTTGCTCTAATGTAGCACCTTGCTCTAAACCTGCAACGATGTAGAAAGCCATTACCGGCAATACAGCACCGTTCATTGTCATTGATACTGACATTTTATCCAATGGAATACCATCGAATAATACGTTCATATCAAGGATAGAGTCGATAGCCACACCAGCTTTACCTACGTCACCAACCACACGCTCGTGGTCTGAATCGTATCCGCGGTGTGTAGCCAGGTCGAATGCTACAGAAAGACCTTTCTGACCAGCAGCCAGGTTACGACGGTAGAATGCGTTTGACTCTTCAGCAGTTGAGAAACCTGCATACTGACGAATAGTCCAGGGACGCATTGCGTACATACCTGAGTATGGTCCGCGAAGGTATGGTGGTAAACCCGAAGCATAGTTCAAGTGCTCCATTCCTTCCAGGTCATCTTTGCTGTAAACTGGTTTAACAGGGATCTGTTCGGCTGTCATCCAGTCTTTTTCAATCCCGTGTTCTTTTTCCCAGGCTTTGGTGTCTTTTGACCCGTCAGCCTTGGTTTTAATATTTATGTTTTTAAAATTTGGTCTCATTTTTTAGATTTTTAGATGATTAGACAATAGACAATTAGAAATTCTCTGAAAGGACTTTAGTGTCAAACGATGAAATCATTTTTTGAAGTTCATCTAATTTTACTAAAAACTCCTCCAGAATAGATTCTATTATAAACTCAAGATCAAATGATAGATACAATTGAGTTTCCAGCTCCAATGCTGAACTATAAGCAATTTCCAGAAAGCGACTAAATTCCTTATTCGTTTTTCTACCGGTTCCTTCTGCAATATTTGAAGGGATAGAAACAGAAGCTCGTCTCATTTGGCTAACCAATCCATAAATTTCAGATTGAGGAAAATCAGATGTAAGCTTGTAAATATCTTTAACAAGAGATCTGCTTTTCTGCCAAATTTGTAGTTCCTTAAAATTATGCTTCCTTTTCATTGCAACAGATAATATCAATCAGATTATCTATAAGTCTATAGTCTCAAAGTCTACTATTCTAATATCATTTTGTTGAACCCTTGAAGAGTCTCCAACACGTTTGAACGAACATTAACGAAGTTGGTAATACCTTTCGCTTTCAATTCTTCAGCACAAGCAGGAGCTCCGGCTACAACTAAAGGAGTATCGCCTAATAATTCGAACGCTTTAGGAGCAGCTTCTGCATATTCGTCATCAGAGCTACATAAAACAACAATGTCAGCACCGGCAGCTTTAGCAGCTTCCACACCTTCTTCAATTGTTTTGAATCCTAAGTTATCAGCGATTTCGTATCCTGCACATCCAAAGAAGTTACCTGAGAACTGAGCACGAGCTAAACGCATTGCAAGATTTCCGTATGTTAACATAAATACCTTAGGACGTTTTGCTGCTTTTTCAGTAGCTAAACGCAATGCTTCAAACTCATCAGCTGCACGGAAAGTAACGATTGGCTCAATTTCTGTTTCGCCCTGACATGAAGTACAAACTTTCTCTAATTTAGAGAAGTCGATTTTTGAAGAAATTACTTCACCTGTATTAGGATACTGGTTAGTACCTAACAAGTTTTCGCGACGAGTTGCTACTGCTATACGACGTTTGTCAGCAGTTTCTTTAACCATTGCCTGAATAAATCCTTCTTTTAAAGCAGCCAAGTAACCGCCTTTTTCTTCAACCTCAACAAATAAAGCCCATGCCTGCTCAGCAATGTTATCTGTTAAGTTTTCGATATAATATGACCCTGCTGAAGGGTCAACAATCTTGTCGAAGTGAGATTCTTCTTTTAATAATAATTGTTGGTTACGTGCAATACGCTCAGAGAATACATCAGTTTCTTTATATAAAGCATCGTAAGGCTGAACTGTTAGTGATTGAGTTCCACCTAATGTTGCCGACATAGCTTCTGTTTGAGTACGTAACATGTTTACGTTTGGATCGAAAATGGTTTTATTCCATTCTGATGTTTCACTGTGAACATGCAATTTACATGCCTCAACGCTTGATGGTTGGTATGCCTCTACAATTTTAGCCCATAGCATACGTCCAGCTCTCAACTTGGCAATTTCCATGAAGTAGTTACCACTTACACCAAAGTTGAATTTGATGTTTGCAGCAGCTGCATCAATAGAAAGACCTTTTTCAGTTAACTGAGCCAGATACTCGTTACCCATTGCTAATCCAAATGCCAATTCCTGAACGATAGATGCTCCGGCATTGTTGTAGTGCTTAGCGTTAACAGCAAATGTTTTGAATTGAGATAAGCCTGAAGTTGCTTCAACCAATTCTTTAACACTGTTAATAGCTTTGTCCATTTCGCAACAAGCTTTACCCTTAATGGTTAAGTCACCAATTGGATCGAAGTTGATTGAACCTTTTACTTCAGCTACATTGCTTTTTTCAATTACTGCAACAACCGCTTGCGTCAACAAGCTGTTTCCACAACAAGCTGAGAAGTTAATTTCTACATCTTCTGAAAGAACACCAGCTAGTAAAGCCTCGATGTTAGCTTCTGTAATGATTTCTTTATCTTCGATAATAAAACCAATACTGTCTACTCCTTTAGTAAGAAGATTTACTGCTTTTTCGTTTGCTGCTTTTACATCAGTCACTTTAATGTCCTGACGTACGAACCATTTATTGCTTTTAGCGTTATTACCTCTAACATAAGGAAACTCGCCAGGCTGGCTCTCTAAGTAATTTAACGAATCAAGGTCTTCAGAGCGGTAAAAAGGTCGAACGTTGAACCCTTCATTGGTTCTCCAAACGAGCTTCTTTTCAAAGTCTGCTCCTTTCAGGTCTGCTGTGATTTTATCCATCCACTCTTGAGTAGATACGGGTGGAAAATCACTAAATAACAGTTGTTTTGTTTTATCTGCCATAATATATAACTGTTTGTTTTTTTCCGAAGGCGCAAAAATACACCTTTTCATGAGACTAAAACGAATATTTAACGCTTTTTAAAACTGTTCTTAAGCATGATTATCAATATCATATGCAGTAATTGGCATATGTTGATGGCATCAATTTCTCTCCAAGTGTTAACAAATCAACAGGTTATTAAAGTTTTTTTTCTTTAATCATTAAAAACGCTGAATAAAAAATACTCCAACGATAATAAAAAGAATACCCGCAATTTTTCCAATTGAAACAGGCTGAGGATTAACACTAAACCACCCAAAGTGGTCAATAACAGTTGCTACAATCATTTGACCGCCTATGGTAGCTCCCAGCATGGTTGCAACACCAATTTTGGGTATTAAAATAACAACTGAAGATACAAATATCGCCCCAAGCACACCTCCAAAAAACAGGTATACAGGAATTTGCGATAACACTTCAGCCTTCGGGATTTCGGTTCTGAGTATGAGGTTTAAGATGAACAGACAAATGGTTCCAACCAGAAAATTGGTAAACGATGCCTGAATAGGATGCTTAAGAAATCCTCCCAATTGAGAGTTAATACTTCCCTGAACAGCTAAAAGTCCACCAATTAAAATGGCAATTGTTGTTAATACGTATTTTATATACATAAATACTATTGAGTGTTTGCGTTGCAAAGTTAAGGTAAATGCCAGAGAGATGCCATATTATTATGGATGACAATACGCTTAAAACGAAAAACGGGTCAATCGTAATTGATTGCCCGTTTGAATATTTGAAGTTTATTTTTTAATTTTTCATTTCCTGCCATACTACAGCACTGGCACCCAATATTGCAATTTTAGCACCATCAAGCTTCGATGGAAGTAGTTTTACCTTATTACTATATAAGAAACACATATTTTCCTCCATTGCTTCTCTGGTTGGAGTAAAAATATAATCACCTGCCATGGCTAATCCACCAAATAAGAATACAGCTTCAGGACTTGAAAAGGTTACAAAATCAGCAATGGCTTTTCCCAGCATCTTTCCAGTAATTTCAAAGGCTTTCAGAGCTAGTTCATCTCCCTTCACAGCAGCATCATAAATCATTTTTGATGTAAAGTTAAGTGCAGGAACATTTCTAAGCTTACTCTCTGTTTTAGTAGTAGCAATCAGTTCTGATGCTGTTCTGCAGATACCTGTTGCTGATGCATATGTTTCAAGACAACCTTTTCTACCGCAACCACATTCCCGTCCATTTGGATCAATAATCACATGTCCTAATTCACCGGCAAAACCATCATGACCCAAAATTAGTTTACCATTTGCCACAATACCACTTCCTACTCCTGTACCCAGAGTCAACATAATAAAATCATTCATTCCCTTTGCTGCTCCGTACATCATTTCTCCAACAGCTGCCGAATTGGCATCATTGGTTAAAACAATAACAGGATAATCATAGAATTCTTTCATCAGCTTCACAAAAGGTACCCGATCACCCCAACCCAGATTACTTGCTCCAACTATTTCACCGGTATAATAATTGCTACTGGGAGCACCGATTCCAATCCCTTTTACTTCAATAGTACCATTCAGATGAAAAACTGTTTCATTGATTTTTGAGGTAAGTGTATTTAAATAGTTATTGATGTCGGTATTTGTAAGAGTTGGTGTTGATGTCTCAGCAAGTATATTACCTTCCCGGTCAACCACCCCAATAACAGTATTTGTTCCTCCAATATCAATCCCTATCGCAACTTCAATTTTCATGAGTAATATTACATTTATGATTTATCCGCAGCAAAATTGGGGAATTTAAATGTTTAGGAATTGTAATAATGTATAAATAAATTGTACTATCGGGTTATTATTAAAACATCTTGGTACCCCACAAACCTTTTTGTCTGCTTTGTTTCTTTCCAAAATACCAATTGATATCTATAAGCGGAAGAACACTTAACTTATTTGGGGTATTGTAATTAGCTATAGATAATATATATCCAATATTAAACGATAGAGTAGGTGTTATAAACGTTTGCAATTCGGTAGATTGTTCGAATGCCTGATTACCTGTAAAATTTCCCCTGAAATACTTTAACTGCCCTCCAAGCATCAACATGTTATTAATTTCCCAGTCAGCTCTCACCTTTGCGTATCCAATTGCTCCTTTACCGGTTAATGAAGGACTTCTGTTGGTTAAGAAGTGTTCTCTCATTTCAGTTAATCCTGATTCGCCAAAAGAGATTCCAACATCAACACCAATACCTGCTGAAAGAATAACAAATGGTTGATCGTTGCTGCAACGATTATCACTGGAAATGTACTTACTAACTATTAATTCATTTTTAATAGATAAAATAAATGGAATTTGCACAGCACTGTCAACAATTGACGTAAGGTTATTTTTCTGTGCAAAATTTATTCCGGGTGTAGAAGAATATACCCCATGTTTAGTGGCTACATACCAATTATTATTTGCCCATCTCTTTTTAAGAGTAAGATTGGGTACCCAGTAATTCATAAATACATTGGATGAAACTTCCAAACCGGGTTTAATACCATATCTTGACGGAGAGATTAAGCTAATGTTTCCTGCTTTTGGATATACAGTATTGGCACTCTCGCTATGCCAGAGAATATCATCGCGAGCATCATTTTGCCTGGCTCCCATGGGTTGCATTGGATTAAAGGCATTCATATCCTTATCCTGTTCAAATGCTTTCTCTTGCCGTTTTCTTATTTCTCTTTTAGAAGTTCCTTTATTCAACTTACGCTTTTTGTTTTGAGCATTTATACCCTGTGCAAACGAAAGTATGCAAAAAAGAACGGCTATGTTTAAGATTAATTTCATCCCATTAAATAATAGCTAAACGTCTAATTAATAGCTTTTAGTCTTTACAATGACAAATAAATTTCCAATTGACCCTTTTTTATTGATGAATTCATCTTTTCTATTGACATTTTATCTAGCTTAATGTAAACTTGGGAAACTTTTAACACTTTTTTAGTTTCCTAATCGAATTAAGTTCCCTACATTCGCGGAATGGAAGATAAGCGTCAAAATATAATTGAGAAAGCTTTTGAGCTTTACCATCAATACGGAATTAAAAGTGTAAGTATGGATGATATTGCCCGTAATATGGGCATATCAAAAAAAACACTTTATCAATATATTTCTGATAAAAATGAATTGGTTGAATGCGTATTTCAGTATTCCAAAGCATACATCGAAGATGTATTCTCTGCCTTCAAAAGGGATGATTTAAATGCCATTGAACAGAATTTTGAACTTAGCGATAATATCAGGAAGAAGAATCAGCGATTCAAACCTACCTTCTTGTATGATATGAAAAAATACTATCCGGCTCTTTTGAGAGAGTTAAAGGATATAAAGTTTAAGATAATATATGAGTCAAATTTAGCTAATCTAAAAAAAGGGAAGGAAGAAGGCTTTTATATGGAAGATATAAATGAACATATCATAGCCCGCATTATGGTATCCTACCACCTTTTCACATTTGATCCGGGTAATGGTTTGTTTACTGATACTGAGGTAATGGATATGGGCATCTTTGAAGAAGTATACAAATATCATTTCAGAGGAATTTGCACACCCAAAGGTATTGAAGAACTGAACCGCTTGTTTTGTAAAAATAATAATCAATAATAAATCACACAATTATGAAGAATGCGCTTATTGCGATAGCAATGTTAATGGCGTCCTTAACACACACCTTTGCCCAAAATGATTCTTTAGCATTTTCACTGCAGGAAGCTTTGGATTATGCAACAGAAAATGCTTTTGATAGTAAAAGTGCCACCTATGATATTGAGGCTGCGGAAAAAAAGGTTATGGAGTATATTGCCATTGGTTTACCACAAGTCAGTGCAGAAGGACAGCTAACTGATAATTTAGCTATTCAGGAAAATGTAATAACCATGACACCTGAAGGAGAATCTGATCCAATTCGTCTTAAAACAAAATTTGGACAGAAGTACAACTGGAACGCAACAGGAACCGTAAATCAACTACTTTTTGATGGTTCCTATTTGTTGGGTGTTAAAGCAAGTCGAATCTACGTACAAATCAGTGAAAGAAATAAGGAAAAAACGCAAATAAATGTGCGCGAGGCTGTGGCAGAGGCATATTATATTGCTCTGATCGCTAAAAAAAATCTGGAAACCTTTAAAAAGAATCTGGAAGTTAACGAGCAAACACTGAAAGAAACCAATGCCTATTTCGAAAACGGGTTTCGTGAGCTAACGGATGTTGATCAATTACGACTGATGGTTAATAATTCGCGTAACCTGTTGCTCGATGCCGAACGTCAACTTGTGATTGCTGAAGCTGTGTTAAAGTATTCTATGGGATTATCGATTGATCAACCTATTAAATTGACCAATAGTTTGCAAGACATTCTTTCACCCGTTGAAACATATTTACCAGCTTCTAACGTGTTTGATGTAAAATCACATATCGATTATTCCATTCTGGAAACCCAGGAAGAAGTGCAACGAACATTAATCAAAAATGAGCGGGCTCAATATTATCCAAAAATAAATGCCTTTTACAATATAAGCTATATCGAGTTTGGCGATGAATTTAAAGCGATGGATAATACCAATTCACAAATTGTGGGTCTCTCATTAACCATGCCCATTTTTAAATCAGGAATGCAAAACGCACGTGTACAGCAGGAAAAGATTAATTACCAGAAGCTGCAAAACCAAATGCGTCAGATGGAAGAAGGCTTAAAGCAGCAATTAATGGTTGCAGAAGCTAATTTTAAGAATGCACAGGCTGTTTACCTGAATGATAAAGAAGGTGAAGAGATTGCCTTTCGTATTTACGACCGAACACGTATCAAATTTGCAAACGGATTGAGTTCCAGCACAGAGCTTTCGCAAAACGAAGGTCAGTATATTCAATCACAAATCAGTTATATTCAGTCGACTCTCAACCTGCTGGATACCCACATTAAATACTTAAAAGCTGTTAATCGATTATAACCCTAGCTTGTCATGAAAAATAATAGAAACCAAATAATGAAGAAATTTGTATTTATTCTGTCTGTGCTGTTTTTAGCCTCATGCGCAGCCACAACAGAAGATGCCCGAAAAGAGAAGGAGGAGGCACTTGCTACCTATAAGAGTGAGTTCTCGGAACTGAAACAGAAGATCGCCAAATTAGAAAAGGAATTGGCCGAAGATACAGGAGAAGGTGTTATTTCGGTAGTAACAACAGAAATACAACCCATTCTTTTCGAACACTTTGTTGATGTGTCGGGTCAGGTACAGGCCGATAAGAATATTGTAGTAAGCCCTGAGTCATCCGGTAAAATTGTGAGCATCGATGTAAAAGAAGGACAGCGTGTTCAAAAAGGACAGGTTTTGGCTCGTTTAAATACCGAAATGATTCAACGTAGTCTGGATGAGATAAATATCAACCTTGATTTAGCAAAAACTACTTTTGAGCGTCAGTCAAACCTTTGGGAACAAAACATTGGTTCTGAAATGGAATATTTACAAGCCAAATCACAGATGGAATCGTTGAAACAAAAAAAGGAAGCACTAGAAGCTCAGGTCGATATGGCAGTGGTTCGCGCTCCCATCAATGGTATTGTAGATGAAATCATTCAGCGTCAGGGTGAGATGGCAAGTCCTGCAGCACCGTTTGTACGTTTGGTTAATATCGATCAGGTATATATCAATGCTGATGTTTCAGAGATTTATTTGCAAAAAATAAAGGCAGGTGACAAGGTAAAAGTCAACTTCCCTGTATTGGATAAAACCATTGAAGGAGAAATTTATCGTACCTCATCAGTTATTGATCGCGATTCACGTACTTTTCGTTTGCGCGTTAATTTGAATAACCCGGAGAACGATTACAAACCAAACATGCTGGCTGTTCTTAAGTTGAAAACCTATTCAGCCGAGAATTCTATTGTTGTTCCATCTATTTTAGTGAAAAAAGACTTTAGCGGCGAATTTGTTTTTATCGCGTCACAAGACGAAGGTAAATCCATTGCCAAGAAACAATACATCAAAACCGGAATCAAGGATAACAATAATACTCTGGTAACAGAAGGTCTTAGCAAAGGTGACCAGCTAATTACTACAGGCTATGCTCAGGTTGTTGACGGATCAGCAATTTCATTGTAATACCTAAACCGAAAATTGAAACAATGACAGAAGATAATAGACCCAAGGAAAAAGTTTCGACCCGGAAATTTAAACCTACATTTTGGGCCCTGGATAATAAAAATACCATCTACATCCTGACTCTATTCCTAATAGTTGCAGGATGGTTAGGGTATACGTCGATGCAACGCGAACTTTTTCCGGAGATTGTGATACCATATATCTCGGTTAGCACACCTCATCCCGGCAATAGTCCGCTCGATATAGAAAACCTGATTACACGACCGATAGAAAAAGAACTGAAAGATCTGAATGGTGTAAAACGTATGTCATCCAACTCTTTTCAGGACATGAGTTTGATAATTGTTGAATTCGAAACTGATGTAGCTGTTGATCAGGCAAAACTTGACGTTAAAGACAAAGTAGATAAAGCCTTAAGTGAGCTTCCGGATGATTTAATGGACGAACCAATTGTTGATGACATTGACTTCTCAGAGTTCCCAGTATTAAACATCAACCTTTCTGGTGATTATTCTATTTATGAGCTGAAAAAATTTGCCGAAGAACTACAGGACGATTTTGAAACGTTGCGCGAAGTTCGTGAAGCAGATATTCGTGGTGTTGATGAGCGTGAGATTAAAATCCATGTGGATCCTTATCGATTGGAAGCATACAACCTTAGCTTCATGGATATTGAACTGGCTGTTCAGACTGAGAATTTTACAGTTGGTGCCGGCGAAGTTAAGGTAGATGGTACCCGTCGATCCATTCGTGTACAAGCTGATTACACCAACATGGAAGAAATCCGCAATACCATCGTAAAGGAAGTGGATGGCCGTGCTGTGTACATTAAAGATGTGGCTGATGTAATTGATGGTTTTGAAGAACAGAGTTCGATCTCAAGGTTAAACCATAAATCGGTTGTAACCCTCTCGATTGTGAAAAAAAGTGGTGAAAACCTATTGGATGCAACGGATAAGATTCTAGGTATAATCAAAGACAAACAAGAGAGTGAAACGTTACCAAAAGATTTGACCATCACTGTTACAGATGATCAGTCGGTGTTTGTTCGCGACCAGATTACCAATCTTGAGAACAGCATTTTTCTGGGGATGATCTTTGTTATGATCGTTTTATACATGTTCTTAGGTTTACGTAATGCCATATTCTCGGGTCTGGCCATACCAATGTCTATGATCATCTCTATGATGATTCTGAAACAGATAGGCTATACTATCAATACTATGGTTCTTTTCTCGCTGGTACTGGCCTTGGGTATGCTGGTGGATAACGCCATTGTGGTTATTGAAAACGTGTACCGGATGATGGAGCATGGGGTCAAACCGTCCAAGGCAGTGAAGAACGGAACCAGCGAAATTGCTATTCCAATTATTTCATCAACTGCTACTACGCTGGCGGCTTTTATTCCATTGGTTTTCTGGCCTGGTATTGTGGGTAAGTTCATGAGCTATTTACCAGTTACATTAATCATAGTACTCTCCTCTTCACTTTTTGTGGCCTTGGTACTTAATCCTGCCTATGCCTCTAATTTTATGAAGCTGGAAGATGTTAAAGAAGAAAAAAGCTTTCGGAAATATTTTTATGTAACAGGCGCAATTGCTTTCTTAGGTGTTATTGCATATTTGTCGGGAAGCATCTTATGGGGTAATATCCTCATTCTTCCTTTATTGATTACAGCACTTAATAAATATGTGCTAAAACCTTCTGCTATCTGGTTTCAGCATACATTTTTACCATTTCTCGAAAACCAGTACGAAAATACACTTCGTAAAGCTTTAGGTCGCAGAACCAGTAAATGGTTGTTTGGCGGATCTATATTCTTGTTTCTGTTTTCAATTGTTTTTTATGGAATGATACAAACAGAAGTATTGTTTTTCCCTCAGAATGAACCTCAAACTATCTACGTTACCATGGAACTACCCTTGGGTACTGACATATCAGTAACAGATCAGGTAACTGTGGATGCCGAGAACATTCTGTACGAAACACTGGATCCTTACATGGATATTATTAAGTCTGTAGGAGTTAGTGTTGGAACCGGAAAAGGTGGTTTATTCGATTCAGGTCGTTCGCCCAACAAATCACTTACCACCATTACCTTTGTTGATTATCAGTATCGAAACGGACACAGCACCCGTGAAATAATGTCTAAATTAACGGATGCATTTAAAGGTTTTGTGGGTGCGAAATTCTTTATTGAAAAAGAAGATAACGGACCTCCTGTTGGTAAACCTATCAACATCGAAATTGGCGGTGACAATTATGAAAAGCTAATTGATTTAACAGCTGACATTAAACGTGTTATCGATGAAGACCATATTCCCGGAATCGAAAACCTGGAAATGGATCTGAACATCAATAAGCCAGAAATGCAAATGTTTATCGATCGTGATAAGGTTCGTCGAATGGGCCTTTCAACACAGGCTGTAGCAATGGCTTTGCGAACCTCTCTTTATGGTAAAGAGATCGGCAAATTTAAAGATGGTGAGGATGAATTTGATATCATGCTTCGTTTAAAAGACGAATACCGCAATGATGTTTCTACTCTCATGAATCAAAAACTAAAAGTAGATAAAAATGGTGTTCATCATCTGATTCCTATTTCGGCTGTAGCTACATATGAATATGCATCGACTTACGAAAAGATTATTCGTGTTGACAACACAAGGGTAATCACATTAAGTTCAAACGTAATTGAAGGTTACAATGCCAATGAGATAAATGCAAGAATTCGTGTTTTACTTGATGAATATACAATGCCCGGCAACTACTCCTGGAAAATGACCGGTGAACAGGAAAATCAACAGGAAACAGCAGACTTCCTGGTTGGAGCACTACTGTTTGCTTTGGCCTTAATTGCAATGATTCTGATTACCCAATTCAATTCGGGAGCCAAGCCATTAATCATCATTGGAACTGTTGGACTAAGTACCATTGGTGTATTTATGGGATTGGGAACCTTCAAAATGGATTTCGTTATCCTGATGACAGGTTTGGGTATTGTATCGTTGGCCGGTATTGTGGTTAACAACGGTATTGTATTAATTGACTACATCGATCTGGTACGAAAACAGAAGAAGGATGAACTGGGAATGAGCGAACATGGCCGATTATCACGTCAGGAAGAAATTGACAGTATCATTCGAGCTGGTAAAACACGTCTTCGACCTGTATTACTAACAGCCATTACTACCGTATTAGGACTAATACCAATGGCTATTGGTTTGAATTTCGACTTCTTCAGTTTATTTGAAAAGCTCGATCCAAACATTTATTTCGGAGGTGATAATGCTGATTTCTGGTCGCCAATGGCATGGACTGTTATTTTTGGATTAACAACCTCAACAGTTCTTACCCTTATTATGGCTCCGGTAATGTATAACCTGGCAGTAAGAGCACGCAACAAATTATTCAAACCGAAAGACGAAGATTTGGTTAGAAATGATGTGTAAACAAAAACATAAAAATGACTCACAAATGTGGGTCATTTTTGTTATGTCAAATTCCACCTACGTCACAACTTAACGTATAGTATTCATTTACTGATACATAAAAACAATTTTATAGGACCGACTTTAATAGTATTATCATTCGTCTCAAGCTTATCGAAATGAAGTTTAGCTAGTTTTTCAATAAATCTTCCTATCTTCAACAGGCTAAACCCATTAGTACCCGTTGATTATCTAACTTAAAGCTTGCAAAATGACCAAAGCAGATCAGCTTATCCAATGGTTTAAGCAAAACACCGAAGGTTACCTGTTGTTTTCAGGAGGTTTTGACAGCAGTGCAGTACTTGGAGCTGCAATGAAAGCAAATTCCAACATTATTCCTGTATGGGTTGATAATGGTTTTAACCGTGCTTCGGTAGATTCTATAAAGGTTCAAGCCAGAAATTTGGGTTCAACAAATCTTCAGATATACAAAATTAAGCCAAGCGAAACAGTAAAAGAAAATCCGGTTAAAAGGTGTTATTTCTGTAAAAGCAGCATTTTGGCTCAAATACCCAAAGATGCTTTAGCAATTTACGATGGTACAACAGCAAGTGATCTGGGAAATTTCAGACCGGGTAAAATAGCATTGGATGAGTATGGAGTGAGGTCACCATTAGCTGAATTGGATATTACATCCAGCGAAACAAAAGACATTGCCATCGAATTTGGAGCTGATCCTTTGTTAGCTAATTTAGAAAGTTGCCTTGCAACACGTATCAATTATAAACACTTTTTATACCCTGAACGCATTTCTGTAATTAAAGAAATCGAAAAGTTCGTGATTGATAAAACAAACGATTTTGATGTGCGTTGTCGTTTTGATGATGATGAACACATAAGAATAGAATTTTCAAAAGCCGAAAGTTACTTAGCTTTAGCTGATACAGAATTTAGAGAACATTTATTTGATTTAGGAAAGGAAGCTGCTTTATTTATTACCATTGATATCAAACGTTCAAGACCCAATGAGTATGATAAGCGAATCAACAAGGTAAAAAAAGCATACGTTTAGCAGCAAGCAAATTTTCAGAAAAGAGTAAAAATGACATTCGACGAGTTATTTGACAAGATACAAAGTGGGGAGATTTCAAAGGAGGAAGCCCATCAACATTTTTCACTGGAATGGATGGAAACAGCCAGTCGTTATATTCTGGATGTAAACCGAGGTATGCGAACCAATATTCCGGAGATTATTTATGGCGAATATAAAACGTTGGATCAAACCCTTGAACTAACTACTAAACTTCTTGAAAAACATCCTCGTGTTGTCATTTCCCGAAGTCCTTTTTATAAAGAGTTGAATGATCATTTTAAAGATCATTATCCTGTTTTATGGTCGGTAAATGCTACTGTTATTGGTGAAATGCCAAAGCCCAAAGGAAAAGTTTTGGTGATTAGTGCCGGTTCGGCAGATCATCCTGTAACCTACGAGTGCGAAGTGATTTTAAAGGCGGTAGGTGTTGAACCTCTCGTTTTCGAAGATCGGGGTATCGCTCATCCAACCCGTGTTTTGGAAGCCATTAAATCAGGAGTTGAGCAGGATGTGGCAGCTGTGATTGTGGTTGCCGGAATGGAAGGAGCACTGGCTCCATTTGTATCGTCATTGGTTGCATTACCTGTAATTGGCGTTCCTACATCGGTGGGATATGGTTTCAGAGCCAAAGAAGCTGCATTAACCAGTATGCTGGCCAGTTGTGCTCCCAACCTTACCGTTGTTAATATTGATGGTGGATTACGTGCTGCTGTTGTGGCAGCTCTGATAGCTAAGAACCGTTAATTTCTTAAATTTTTTCTGTATTACATTCTATACCTAATCTAACACTATGCCATTTAAACTGTCAATAACTCTTATAGTTATTTCATTATTAACCTCTTGCAATTGGTCTCATCAAGCGGCAGACATTAATTTATCTGATTTTTATCGTGTTTATTTCGAGAAAAGACAAGATAAAATAATCATGTATTCTGAAGCAGATTCTTTAAATTCTAAAATCAAATTAAAGGAATTTGGCAATGCCATGTGGGCATATAACGATTACCTGTTTCGGAATTACTCGGAAACGACAAAATTGTACTCTCACTTTAAATCCTTATTGCCCGACACCAGCTTAATTAAGCAAGAATTCAATGCTGCCTTAAACAACGACAATAAATTTAAGGACATTTTTAAAAATAGTTTATACAAAAAGTCCATCCCTTCTATCTCCATTGATTCTTTAGGTATTATTGCTTCGCGATTTTATTTGGTTGATAAATTTCGCAACCAGGTTTACGTTCACCTTTGCGCAAATATTAATGAAGTACAAAGTCTTGAGCAAAACGAATTTTCGCCTTTCTTCAACGCTTTTTGCTTTATGACAATTCGTAACAACGACGAGGCTTCTGACTTAGCCTCTACTTTGTTAATTCCTTATTCCAGCGAATTGAATAACTCTGAAGGCATCAGTGATGAACGCCTTGTTGAAATAAAAAAAGAAGTTTTCGAAGCAGCCTCAAAAAACAAACAATTACAGCAAATACTTATCAAGGAATACAATAAAAAACGAGAATTTCTCAATTTCGAATTGAAGATAAATTAATCATCCTTAAAAAAAAATGATCTCTTTTTTAATTGGAGAATTGATTAACTGATGCGCATGCTACAGTATTAATTGCCAAAAATTGAAATATATCAGAAAAAAAGCCCGATTAGAATTATTACACATTTCTAACCGGGCTTCATTGTATTATTTTATGATTATTTTATGGATGTAGCGTTTTTCTGCATTGGTAATTTGTATGATATACATTCCGGCAGTCAATGTTTTTAAAGTTATTTGTCTGTTTTGTGTTATTTCACCACTATCTACAAGGCTTCCATTTATGTTGATTATAGAATAATTACATCCGGAAAGCTTTGCTTCATTCTCAAATCGAACATTTAAAATACCATCATTAACAACTGTTGGCCATACCTTAAGATCACTATTTGTATGCATCATGTCACCCAAACCATTAATCTGATCTTCAGGATAAAGCTGTTTTGTTGGTACTATTTCTTTCATTTGCATATCACTCGACCAATGAAACTTAATGTTCGCTCCACCTTCGTATTCACAGTAGTCAAGTTTTATATCATATTTTTTTCCGGCCTCAAGATCAATCGATCCACTATATTCTATATCCCAATCATTGATCCACTTATCGATAATTAATTGATTATTAATCCATAATCTACGGCTATTATCACTTGTTATATAAAAAGTATAGGTGCCTGTGAAGAGCGGTTCAATTTTACCCGACCATCTGATTGAAAAGTTGTCAACTGGCATTCCTGCTAAAGGAGCTCCGGTTCCCCAATCAAAATTTACGGACTCATCAATTCTTGATCCTTTTAACACATTAAAATTGTTACCGCTATAGTAATCGGCTTTTAAACCCGTTCCTGTACCAGAAGGTAATTCAATAATCTTGAGTGAATTTATGCGTTTGTTCCAGTTATCAAGATAACTCATATCACCTGTGATACAGGTATAATCGCCCAAAAAATTATCTTCAGAATATACAACAACACCATAACCTGGCTCAACTTTTACAGACGTAATATTATTCGCACCAATACCCAGTGTATTCAGACTTTCGGAATCATACTCTCCCAATGCCAGCGAAATCTCATAGCTACCATAATAATCCCAATTATCATAAAAGGAAGCAACTGAGTTTTCGGTATTCTTCTCCACCTGGACTAAAATGTTTTTTGTGTAATCAACTCCGTCAGGATCTACGTATTTTACAATGTAATTACCTCCTGATTCAATTGTAATATCAGATAGCGTAACCATATTGGAATTAGAAGTAAATCCATCCGGACCTTTCCAACTCCAGTTTCCTTCCTTATATTCGGGTTCTAACGATACAGATTCACCTTCCAGTACTTTAATGTAGGTTGTATTTACAGACTCTTCATTATTTACACTTATATAAGATTTAATGCCTGTACCTTCAAAGATTGGATTGATTACTGAAGTCCATGATGACGGACTCATTCCGGTATCATTAAATACCCAGATAAATCCACCTTTCACATCACAATTATCCCTCCAGCCGGTCATTATGCTGTTAACTGAATTTTTATCATCATAGTTTAATTTGCCAGCCCATACGGGGACATCGCCAATTTTCCAATCACAAGGATTATTATAGGCGCCGCCATCATAACATTGCACGTAATTTCGTTCAATTGCACCGGGTCTGGCCTGATTAACACTGGAAACCAATGAATTCCAGAAACTATTATAGGTATAAGGAGCAATGGTTGATGTAAAGCCAAGATCATAAAGCATAATCGTAAATTGAGATGCTGTTGTTACATCATAACCATGCTCATCATCATTATTAACAATATTCATTTCAGGAACCGCTTCAATAAGTGCTTTAAAATTCTTGTAAAGAATACTGTTAGAACCAGTTCCTTGTGAATTAATTAGGGATATTCAGAAGTTGATTTATTTCTTTGATAATTAAGTAATTATCACTATCTTAAAAGTGTAACAAAACCCCGAAAACAGGCACTTT
>JAFMVE010000032.1 GCA_025499705.1 Carboxylicivirga caseinilyticus | reverse complement strand
AAGTCCCCTTCAGGGGATTTAGGGGTGACATAAAATGATATTTTATTACAAATTGAAACTAACGTTGTTCTGATGTTTAGTTTTTGGACACCCTCTTTTTTTATTCTAAAAGTTAAAAATGTGACTTAACTATTCGTTTTCACCTCCACTTCGTTAACTTATTTTATCCACTTTTTTACAACTAGGAAATTTCTATTAACGACTCATTTTCTATTCCTTACAACATTTACCATCTTCATATTATCCACTTTTTAACTACCTCTCTTTTTATTCGACCATAAGTAAGGCTCTCTTTACATCTGAATCCAAATGATTAGGATTTGTTTATCAATTCCAATCTATCAACATTAAATCCACAGATATGAAAAGAAACCATCAAACTTCTTATGTCGACACGGGTCCGTGTAAATCGACATTAACATTCAACCAACCTGTAATCAGTTACCATTTTTTTTTAGAACATATAAACACACTATGAAAAAATCATTGTTAAATGCAAGGTATAAAAGTCTTTTATGCCTGATCGGAGGGATTTTAATTTCCTTCAACTCGTTTGCTCAAAAAAAGAGCATTACGGGTACCGTTACAGACGAAACCAATATGCCCGTTCCGGGTGTATCAGTTATGGTGAAGGGAACCGCTCAGGGAACCATCACCGGCATGGATGGAACATTTTTATTAGAAGCTGAAATAAGTGATGATGCAGTACTTGTATTCAGTTTTATTGGCCTCGAAACACAGGAAATACCTGTAGGAGAAAAGAACTATTTCGCCGTTACCATGAAAGATGAAATAATGGGAATCAACGAAGTAGTTGTTGTAGGTTATGGTACGCAGAAAAAGAAAGATATTACTGGTTCTGTTGCTTTGGTAGATGCCGAGGAACTGGAATCACGTCCTAATACTCAATTAGGTTCCTTAATACAGGGCCGTGCTGCCGGTGTACGTGTAGCATCCAGCTCAGGAAAACCTTCACAAGGATTAAGCATTCGTGTGAGAGGAACCAACTCCATTACAGCAGGAAGTGAACCATTGTATGTTATTGATGGTATCCCAACCAGTGACACACGTTCCATCAACCCGGCTGATGTAGAAACCATGACTATTTTGAAAGATGCTTCTTCAGCAGCGATTTATGGAGCTCAGGGAGCAAACGGAGTGGTATTGATCACAACAAAGCAAGGTAAAGGAGGAAAACCAAAAGTTAATCTGGATGCCTATACCGGTTTTTCTGAAGTTTGGAAAACACTGGATGTATTGAATGGTGAACAATACCGTGATTTAATGACCGAGATGGGACAATCAACTGATTGGAACCGTTATAATAAAAACACCGATTGGCAGAATGAGGTTTTCCGTCGTGGTGTTTCTCAAAACTATCAGCTATCCTTATCGGGTAAAAGCGAAAACACTACCTATTACGTATCAGGTGGTTGGGTACAGCAAGTTGGTGCCGTTCGAAGCTCAGAGATGGACCGTGCAAACTTTAAAGTAAACCTGGATCAGGAAGTAAATGATTGGTTAAGTGTTGGAACTCGTATTGCCTATACCAAATACCGCGATGTTGATGTAAACGATGGCAGTGCAGTCAATAATGGAGGTGTGCTTATTGGCTCTATTAATACTCCTTCTGTAATAGGAATCTATAATGAAGATGGAACCTTCACAAGCAATCCATTCCAGAACTGGGAAAACCCCGTTGCTAGTACCGATGGTTCTGATCGTGAATACAAAAGCGAGCGTTTCCTTGGAAATATGTACCTGAAAGTAAACTTCTTAAAGGATTTCAGTTTTAAAAGCAACTTCGGAGTAGATTTCAGTAATGGTATCTACGATTACTTCCTTGATCCGTATCGCACAAGCTATGGTATAGCCAAACAAGGTATTGCAACCAACAATACTGATCGTAAGACTTACTGGATGGCTGAAAATACTCTTTCGTACAATAAAAAAGCCGGTAGGCATTCTATTGAAGCATTGGCTGGTAGTGTAATGCAAAAGTTTCTATGGGAAAATGCTTATATCACAACAGAAAATTTTGCCAGTGATGGTGTAACAACTTCAAATGGTGGATCTATCATTGCTTCTGCTGGTAATACAAAATCGGAAAAATCGAATGTATCTTATATCAGCCGATTAAATTATGCTTTTGCTGATAAATATCTTTTAACAGCTAACTTCAGAGCTGATGCTTCTAGTGTATTTGGTAAAGATAATCGTTGGGGTTACTTTCCTTCATTCTCTGCAGGATGGAGGATCTCTCAGGAATCATTTATGCAGCAATTTGGTTTCCTGAATGATTTAAAGGTTCGTGCTGGATGGGGTATTGTAGGTAACGATCAAATCAGCAATTATGCCTATTATGGAACAGTAGGTTCTAATAATTATCCTATCGGAACGCTAATGCCTGGAACATATCCTAATGCGATGGATAACAATGCCCTTAAATGGGAAGAATCGGAACAAACAAACATCGGACTGGATTTTAGCGTATTAAACGGTCGTGTTCAATTCACTGCAGATGCATATTTACGTATCACCCGCGACTTATTACTGGATGCACCTCTGCCAACAAGTACCGGTTTTACTTCAGCTCTGCAAAACATTGGTAATTTGGAAAACAAAGGTCTGGAATTCAGCCTGAATACCACAAATATTGATAAAGAAGTAAAATGGAACACTACTTTTAATATCTCATTTAACCGTAATAAAGTAACTAATCTGGTAGTTGAAAGTTTGCCTATGGGTAACATATCAAACCGGGGCGAAGCTGTTTTATTGGCTGAAGGAGAATCATTAGGAACACTTTATGGTTATATCTGGGGTGGAGTTGATCCTGCAACTGGTAACGCTTACTATGTTGACAAAAACGGTGAAAGTACTTTTACTCCTGAAGCTGATGACCGCACAATTATTGGTAATGCAAATCCTGATTTCTTCTATGGATTAAACAATACCTTAAGTTACAAAGGTATCGGATTAAATATATTTCTGGAAGGATCGTACGGCAATGATATGTTGAATGCAACACGTATCGACTCTGAAGGAATGACTGATCCAAAAAATCAACTTTTATCAGTAAACAGCAGATGGAGAAAAGAAGGTGATGTGACTGATATTCCAAAAGCCAGCTGGGCTAATACAGCCAATTCAAGAATATCAACCCGATTTATAGAAGACGCTTCTTATATCAGATTGAAAACAGTTACACTAAGTTACGATCTGCCTAAAACCCTACTTTCTAAAATCAATATTAGTAATGTAAGAGTTTATGCAACAGGTGAAAATCTATTAACATTCACAGACTACTCAGGTTTCGACCCTGAAGTGAATGCATTTGGAGGATCAAATACCATGCAGGGAATCGACTATGGGACATATCCACAGACCCGTAATCTGATCTTCGGATTGAACGTTACTTTCTAATTCAAAAACTTTGAAATGATGAAATTTAAAACCTATATATTAAGCGGATTAATTGCTGCAACAGCTTGGTCATGCGAAGACTTTTTGGATTTAAAACCAATTTCTTCAGAAACTACTGCCAGCGCTTACACTAAACTAAGTCAGATTGAGGCAGCACTGACCGGAACTTATGCTTCCTTTCAGGCCGATGCCTATGTTTGGAACAATGTACAGTTTCAGGATGTAAGATCAGACAACCACTATGCGGGAGGCGATAATGCTTCTATCTATGAGATGGATTATTTGAAAATATCAACTACAAATGATAAGGTCTATCAAAGCTGGTCGAACATTTACAATGCAATTTTAAAAGCCAACATTGTGATGGAACGCGTGGAAGAGGTTACCGATCCACAGCTTACCGAGACACGACGCGATCAGATCAGAGGCGAAGCATTATTTTTAAGAGCCTACAATTATTACAACCTTGTAAACTTATTTGGTGGTGTTCCTTTGGTGTTGGATGCAACAACTTCAACCGACCCAGGTGTTGTAAACAAACCACGCTCTACAACTGAAGAAGTTTTTGCTCAGATCATTACTGATCTGGAGGAGGCAACCACATTATTGCCTGATACATACGGGAATGATGCAAGTATCAACAAAGCACGTGCAACAGCAGGAGCTGCCTGGGCATTAATGGCAAAAGCGTATGCTCAAAAACCAACTCCCGACTATAATAAAGTGTTGGACTGTATTGCTGAAGTTGAAGCCAGTGATGCCAATTATAAATTGATTGATTACACTTATCTTTTTGATGGTGCTCATTACAACAACGAAGAATCAATACTTGAAGTGCAATGGATAGCTGGAGCCGATGGTAACTGGGGCCCACAATTGTTATTACCTCCTTCAATTTCAGGTGATACTTGGCGTAAATTTATTACTCCATCAAAAGACTTATTGGCGGCATTTGAATCGGAAGGTGATGAAATTAGAAAAAACACCACTATCCTGTTCGAGAATGTATCATGGATTGATGAATATTATGGCATTGCCGAACCAACCAGTGATAATCCAAAACCCAATAATGTAGCCTTTGGATACAAATGGAAAAATGCAGCCGGATGGTCAAGTGGTGATCGTCAATACCTGCTTCGATTTGGAGATATAGTATTATTAAAAGCTGAAGCTCTAAACGAGACCAATCAGTTGGATAAAGCTGTAATTGAAGTAAATCGCATTCGTAACCGTGTTGATTTACCCGAACTGACAGCTGATCAGAAAAGTTCAAAAGAGGTACTAAAATCAACTATTCTGAAAGAACGTCGCCTTGAATTGGCTCAGGAAGCACAACGCTGGGACGACCTAGTACGCTATGGCGTGGTGGTTGAAACCATGAATAATCTGAATGAAATTGATTTGCGAACTGGCCAGGCTGTTGATTACAATATGACAGAAGCAAAAATTCTGTTGCCTATACCTCAACAGGAATTGGACAGAAACCCTGCATTGGTACAAAATCCTTTATAGACTGAGTTATGAAAAAATTAAATATACTAACGGCTTTATTAGCCATGATATTGGTTTGGAGCTGCGAAGAAAAAAGCAACTTACAACCTGAAGGGAACTGGGAGCTAAGCTCTCCCACTACCTTACCCTTGAATGATAACAATTCTTTGGTGTTGGATGAAGAGGATCCTTTTGGAAAGATTGTCTTCAGTTGGAACGAAGCTACCTCAACAGAAAATTATGGTGTTTATTACACAGTTTTAATTGACTCATTGAATGCTACAGATGCGTCTTCTCCTATCCTGTCATTTAAATCATTGGAGTCTGGAAAAAGTACATCTGCAACAGTAACGAATCTGGAGTTGAATGATGCATTGTATATGGCTGGATTTAAAGCCGGAGAAGCCCTGGAATTGAAATGGACGGTTGTTGCCAACTGCCTGTCAAAATCAACTTCTGCTGAAGATGAGATGACCATAACCCGTTACGATGACGATAAATTATTTATCGCCGGTACTGCTACTGAAGCGGGAGACAATGTTTCGTCTGCAATTTTAATGAAACGTTTATTCAACGGAGCTGGTGAAAAACTAAAGTTGTATGAGTCGTATACCGAATTAACATCTGGTGATGGTTTTATGGTGTACAACGGACGAAGCCAAAATGCAATCGCATATGGACTGGATAGCGAAGGAAAGCTGGTTCGCGATGGTGAAGCTATTACTGTTGACGAAGATGGTATTTACCAGATAAGCATTGATTTTGATGCTATGAGCATATCATTTTATAAGATTGATCGACTGGCATTAATAGGTTCTCCTCTGGCAGGAGGCTGGGGTTCTGACGAAGCCCTGACTTACCAGGGAATGGGAGTTTGGCAATCAGATATCAGTTTTGTTGGTACAGGTGGTTACATTATTCGCGCAAATAACAACTGGGAAGGTATCATTAAGAAGGTAAGCGGAACAGTAAATGAAGTGGTTCGTGAAGACTTTGGTAATGCCTACAGTATTGGATTTGAAGATTTCCAACAATCTGAAGCCGGATATTACACCGTAACACTTACTCTTACAGGTGACGAATACAGCATCAACCTCGAAAAAGCTCCGGATCAGCGTATGTACCTGATTGTAAACGGTACAGATTCATATGAAATGTCACTGATTGGAGAAGGAACATTTAAAACAAAGAAATACCTGGCGTTACAAACAACCGACCAACTGACTGTTAACACAGCATCGGATGGAAGTGGTACAAGTTACAGCATAGCAGAAACCATTGGTGAAGGATCGGGCGATAAGGTATCCGGATCTACTGCTCTTTCTGAGAGTTCATCAGCATTTTCTGTTATACTTGATCAAATGTACAGCATAACAGTTGATATCAATAACAGCGAGTTGAGCTGGCATTACTACACGATGAAACTCTTCCACTGGGATGATGATGCTGATGGTGGCTGGGATGCCCGTATCGAGTCTGAGATGACATATGTACATCCATATACTTTTACGGTTACTGCCGATTGTTATTCAACTCACGAATCTAAATTCAATTCGCCATGGGATATTTCCTTTGGAGCCGACAATGAAACGGCCTTGAGTGGAACAATGACCAATCAGGGTGGTGCAAACTTCAGAAATATTACAACCGACGGAACCTATGATATCACCATTACAGTGGCTGATGATTATTCAACAGGAACCTATGAATTTGTGATGCAATAAAAAATTAAGGCTACCCTGATATGATGGATAACAGTCAGGGTAGTCTTGTTTAAAGACTTATATAATGAATTTTAAAATCAACCGATATTCTGCTCCAATAGTACTTCTGGTAATGTTTGGCCTGATGGGAACACGTTGCAATAAGGAATCAGAAGGAACAACGCCTCCGCCACCTGTTGTAGAGGAAGCACTGAATGTAACTTGTTATCTGTCGTCTTTCGACGGTAGTTCTAAATTTTCAAAGCAGGATGTAAGCTTCAGTAAAGTTGAACTGAATAATAATCCCACCATCACCATTGATACTCAAACTCAATTTCAGGAGATGGACGGTTTCGGATATACCTTAACCGGAGGAAGTGCTATCCACCTAAAAAATATGAGTGATAGCAAACGAAGCGCTCTTCTTTACGAATTGTTTAACCATGATGACAATAACATTGGAGTAAGCTATCTGAGAATCAGCGTCGGAGCATCCGATCTTGATCCCGAGCCTTTCTCATACAATGATCTGGCAAGTGGAGAGACTGATGTTAACATGGAAAAATTCTCACTGGCTCCTGATAAAACAGCCTTAATACCAGTGTTGAAGGAGATATTGGCAATCAATCCTGAGATTAAAATATTGGGGTCGCCCTGGTCACCTCCTACCTGGATGAAAACCAATAATGCAACCAAAGGTGGTGAGCTACTAAAAGAATATTATTCAGCTTACGCTCTTTACTTTGTAAAGTATGTAGAAGGGATGGCTAAAGAAGGGATTACCATTGATGCGATTACTGTTCAGAACGAACCTTTGCATCCGGGCAATAATCCAAGCTTGTATATGCCAGCTGAAGATCAGGCTGAGTTTGTAAAAAATCATCTTGGACCAGCATTTGAAGCTGCCGGTATTGGAACAAAAATCATTGTATACGATCATAATGCTGATCGTCCCGATTATCCCATCACCATATTGAATGACCCGGAAGCAAAAAAATACATTGATGGATCTGCCTTTCACCTGTATGGCGGTAGCATTGATAATCTGAGCCAGGTACATAACGCTCACCCTGACAAAAACCTGTACTTCACCGAACAATGGATTGGAGCACCGGGTAGCTTTGGAAACGATATGGTTTGGCACATCAACAACCTGATTATCGGTGCCAGTCGCAATTGGTGTAAAAACGTACTGGAGTGGAACCTGGCAGCCAACTCAGCACTGGAACCTCACACTAATGGGGGATGTACTGAGTGTTTAGGCGCTTTAACCATTGATGGCGACAACGTAGTTCGCAATCCGGCATATTATATCATAGCTCATGCCTCTAAATTTGCAAGACCGGGATCAATGCGTGTTCAGTCAAATCAACCCGGTAATCTGGCTAATGTTGCATTTGTTGCTCCAAATGGTTCGCTGGTCATTGTTGTGGTTAACAACAACGATTCTAATCAAACATTTAACCTTGAGTGGGGCGACCAACTGATTAGTGCAAGCTTAGCTGGCAAGGCTGTTGCCACCTATGTCTGGAATCAGGATTAGATGTAAACACATTTTTAGTTCAAAAAACTCACAAATAACTCACAACTGAGAGAGACCTTTTCGTTAATTCACTTTAGTGCTATAGTTTTAGAGCACTAAAAGTGGATTACGATTGAAAAACCAACAATAAAATGAAAATAAATTACTTGCTTGGGCTTAGCCTATTTTTTGTTGCCTGCTCCTCACCACAGAAGCAAAATGCTGATTTGAGCACTGAAACGCAATTTTCAGCTGAAGGAAAAACTATAACGGTTTATACCACTTCAAAGGATAGTGAGAGTAAAATGTCTATTGGCGATCGATTGGCTTTTGGTCAGGCTGCACAACCTTTGGAAACTGAAATTGCAGTATTTGTTAATCCTGATAAACAGTTTCAGACTTTTCTGGGAATTGGCGGTGCCATAACCGATGCATCGGCCGAAGTTTTTGCACAGCTCCCTGAGAGCAAGCAAGAGGAACTGATCAATGCCTATTATGGACCAGATGGAATAGATTATACTTTGCTTCGTACCACCATTCACAGTAGTGATTTTGCCAGCGGAAGCTATACCTATATTGAAGAAGGTGATAAAGAACTTAGCAGTTTTTCAATTGAGCATGATCAGCAATATCGTATCCCAATGATTAAAAGAGCCATGGCAAATGCAAGCGACTCACTGGTGTTTTATGCCAGTCCCTGGAGCCCTCCTGCATTTATGAAAGGCCGTGAAAACATGCTGCAGGGTGGTAAATTATTACCTGAATTCTATCAAGCCTGGGCCAATTACTATGCTAAGTTTATCAAGGCGTATGAGGCGGAAGGAATGCCAGTTTGGGGATTAACAATACAAAACGAACCAATGGCTGTTCAAACCTGGGAATCTTGTATTTATACTGCCGAAGAAGAACGTGATTTTCTGAAGAATTACCTGGGGCCTACATTGGAAAAAGAAGGACTGGGTGATAAAAATATTGTTGTATGGGATCATAACCGCGATTTGATTTCGCAACGGGCCAACACCATTCTGGGCGATCCGGAAGCGGCCAAATATGCCTGGGGAGTTGGTTTTCACTGGTACGAAACATGGGCTGGTGGAGAACCTATGTGGGAAAATCTGCGCAACGTAAAAGAATCTTTCCCTGATAAGGAATTACTTTTTACCGAAGGCTGTGTGGAAAAATTTTCGCAGGAAGGATACCAGCGCTGGAGCAACGCCGAACGTTATGGTCGCTCAATGATAAATGACTTCAACTGTGGAACAGTTGGCTGGACCGACTGGAATATTCTTTTGGACCAAAACGGTGGCCCTAACCATGTTGGTAACTTCTGCTTTGCTCCTATCCATGCCGATATTAATACCGGAGAACTGATTTATACACCTTCGTATTATTACATCGGACATTTCTCTAAGTTTATTCGTCCTGAAGCTAAACGTATAAGCACAACAGTAAGTAGAAGCACCATTATCAGCACATCCTTCTTAAACGAAGATGGTAAAATGGTAACTGTTGTGATGAACGATAAAGAACAAGCTGTAACCTATAAATTAATTGTGGGCGAGTGGGAAACTGAAACAACCATACCAGCTAAGGCTATCCAAACTTTAGTATACTAGCAACCTATAAACCCCCTAACGACTGCCCCTGTTGATACTTTCTTCAGGGGCTTTTTTATTGATTCAAATGGTAATTCATCAAATAAAACGGATTCCAATCCATTCTCTTTTTTCGATGAAACTTTTAATTTATGATTTCATCCAGTAGCTGCTTCACTTTATTTCCGTCCCATTTAGCAGCACCTTGCTTCTTCATCAATAGTTTTCCTTCAGGTGATATCAGAAATGAGGCCGGAATACTGCGCGATGATAAAACATCGGGTAATCGTCCCGAAAGATTATAAATAGGAAAAGTATAACCTTTTGATTCAACAAATTTCTTCAAAATATCTGCCTCTTCGTTGCTGGCCAATACAAAAACCATTTTATCGCCATACTCCTCGTAAAGTCGCTGTATCGATGGCATTTCTGCCAGACAAGGAGGACACCACGTAGCCCACAGATTCAAAAATACCGGTTGTCCTTTAAATTCGGAGAATGTGTGTCGCTCTCCATTCATACCGGTCAGATACCAATTGAAATCATTATCCTTCAAGTAAATTACATCTTCTGTTTGGCGAGGTTGAAACATGCTGTAACGGATAATTGTTGCCGATACAATCTTTCGCGATGTTGGAAACAACATTGAAATTAACAACGCAGTAAAAATAAAATCAAAGGCAATTCCCCAAATTGTTTTTTTACGCCTGTATTTATTCCATTGGTCTGACCAAAATCCTTTCTTCTTTTCCATAAAAATACCTTTGCTTAGCTAGAATATAACAAACGTAGTCTTATTTGGTTAAAGCAACAATTTCCAGAAGGATGAATGTGTTTTTTGAGCAGAATCTGTTAATTCTGTCTTTACCATGTTGTAACTTTTGTCTACTCCTGCTTTAAGTCTGAATTGATCAATATCGATGGTTATTTTATGAGAGGCATCAGGAGTTAGCACTAATGGGAAAACACTATTGACACCACTTTTCAAACGAAATTTTCTCGATTTTTTAAAAACTCCGCCAAAAACCAAAACCGGAGCATCCAGTGTGATACTATCTTTGGTTTTATTAATCACGGTCATTCGTGCCAGCCTTGTTTTGGATTCTTTCTGACGTTTAATTACTAACGAAACCCACAAAATAGAAGGAGCAATCTTGTGAAACCATTTTCTTTTGAAGGCTACATAATACAGTAACCCTAATCCCATTAAAAGTAAAAGATATTCGCTGTTAAACGATTTTCTATGTTCCTGAATAAGATCATCCGTATTTGAATTTGTGAGGGGCTCCAATTCCTCCAGCGAATGCTCAACTTGTTCAGTTGGATTGGAATCAATATCTGTAGTTCTGTTGATACGGCCACCCTGACTGCAAACCTGCATCATGATTAGAAAAAACAAACCACCTATGATCCAAAGCCGGTATTTAAAATAAAATGCTTTTAGTTCCTCCAGGTATTTTTTCATCACGAATATTTTGGAAAGGCCTGCAGCCCTTTGTAGTTAATGTAATATTCTCCATCTACAACCGGATGCGCCATTTCTTCCTCTGTTTCACCGTTTGCATTCGCAATTCCAACACTGGCAAACAAACAAATTGCGTTGTGTTTGGTTCCATGTTTCAATACATCAGCAGCTATATGAGGAACCAAAATTCCCATCTCAGGGTAAGCAGTGGTGCGAACCACTACAAAATACCTCTTGCCATCTTTGGTAGCTAATATCTGAGGATTAACATCGGTTTCTTTACGAACATTCAATACTTCGTAGCCGTTGTCAATCATATCTTTGTAAACCACCTTTATTCCCAGAAAATGAAGTTCTTCCTGAGTCATTATCTTTCCCTTAGCCATCATCAATTCTATTTGCGCCCAAAAATGGGATTTTTAATGCAAATAGAAAAAAATACCTCTTTACAAGATTCTTAAAATGTTGTAAATTCTTAGTTCATTTCAGACACAATTATTCTTTTACCCCTTTAATTGGAGGAAACGTTATGCCATTTACACGCCTAGAGGAATTCCTCAACAGAGAAAAAATTAATTACAAACGAATTGTTCATTCAAGGGCTTATACAGCTCAAAAGACTGCCGCCTATGCGCATATTTCAGGAAATGAAATCGCTAAATCAGTCATTGTAAAAATTAATGGCAAAATATCTATGGCAGTTGTTCCGGCTTCGTACCAGCTTGACCTGAATGAATTGAAACGTGCCACTGGTGCTAAAGATGTTAGATTAGCAACCGAAACTGAATTCAAGGATTTATTTAAAGATTGTGAAGTAGGTGCCCAGCCTCCTTTCGGCAATCTGTACAATCTGGAAGTTTTTGTTGCCGAAAAACTTACTGAAGACACCAATATTGCCTTTAATGCCTGCAACCATGCAGAGTTGATACAGATGACATACAAAGATTATCAGCGGCTTGTGCACCCTACTGTCATTAAAATTGCCCGCACAGCAGTAGCCGAAGCTTAAGTTACGCTGAGGGATGAATGAGTGAACACCCTGTTGCCATCAAGCAGGGTGTTTTTATTTGATGTTAAGTTTGAACGAAAATAATGGACTCCCATCCGCATAAACCGTAAAATATCCTGAATTTCGATTACCTACTGGAACGCTAAATGTAAGTTGATCTCCATTCTTTGAAAATTCAATTGAAGTTGACTTCTTTGCTCTGTCAAAAGCAAAATAAAGATTATTAATCCCTTTGTTTGTCTTTAATAAAAAAGATACTTCTCCTTTTTTCACCCTGGTAATAATTCCTTTGTCCGGTGTTATCAATTCATCATCTGAAAAAAGATATGCATGATGATAAAACGGAGCCTCTGCAAAATCCTTTTCATTCATTTCTACCAGTCTCCAATTTTTATCTTCCGGTAAATGTTGTGTAAAGAATCGATCAGATGGCATCATAAAGTATCCATCTGTAAATTCCTTTACAAACTTACGTGTTGAAGGATCAACCGAACCTGCCCCCCAGGTAACATCCAACAGGTGCCATTGATTATTTATCTTAACAGCATTCCATGCATGATCCGAACCCTTTGGTTCTTTTCCAATGAGCTGATACGTATTTTTTGATGCTCCGCTAATGACAACACTCTCCAAACCACACAAATCGCACAAAGCTTTGTATAACGAAGCATAGCCTTCACATACAGCTTCTTTCTTTCGCAAAGTGGTCTGAATCATTTTATCGCGGATTTCCTTCTCTTTGATTTCCTTCTCTTCCAAAGTACGGTAAGAAAATTTCACCGACATATTCTTGCCTGAAAAAAATGTTTTAACATCGTATTCAATATTCAATGCGATCCATGTATAAATGGCAGCAGCTTTATCCAAGTCAGTTTTAAAATCCCTGTTGATGATATCCGCCAAATCTTCTGTTTTTTTGAATGATGTGGGAAAGTTCGATACTTTTTGAATCAACTCAGAATCTATCTGCGAAAAAACACTCATACTGCACATTACCAACGCCATAAAAACACCTACTTTTTTCATAATTCAAAGATAAGATATCCCTTAAATATTAATAATCCTTAAAATTAGAACAAGCTTTGTACCAAATCTGTCTACCATTCTGATTTATCATACTTTTGAGGAATGAAGAGAACAGGGGCTTTAATAAAACCACAATCTTTCCCGTTTTATTACGGTTATATAGTACTATTTTTTGGAAGCGTTGGAATATTGGCCAGTATTCCGGGACAAACTATTGGTATTTCAACCTTTACCGATCCTGTTAAAGACGCTTTGGGATTGAGCCGCGATCAGTTTAGTTTTGCCTATGGCATTGGAACATTTATAAGCTCATTGTTACTTACATATGCCGGAAAACTCTATGATAGATATGGCGTTATCTGGTCTGCCACCTTCTCCATTCTGATACTTTCAGCATCATTGGTAATAAGCTCATACAGCCAGGTGGTAAGCGAAGGCATTTTCAACGTTTTTCATTTCAAACATTGGACTATACCGTTTACTTTAATGACAATACTTTTTGCCATCATCCGGTTTAGTGGTCAGGGAGTATTAACCATGGTGTCGCGTAACATGGTAATGAAATGGTTTGATCGCCTGCGCGGAAGAATTAATTCCATCAGCAGTATCAGTGTGGCTTTTGGATTTTCAATTTCACCATTAATCATTGATGGATTAATTCAAAACAATGGTTGGCAAAATGCCTGGCGTATCATGGCTGCCTCCTTGATGGTTGTTTTGGTAATCGTATTTTTGTTTTATAAAGACAATCCCGAAAAATATGGATTGCAGGTTGATGGGAAAAGTTCGGATAAAAAAAGAAGTAAAACTTCTCTTACTTCGGAGCAAAATTTCACCCTTGCAGAAGCGCTCAATACAAGAAGTTTCTGGATGTATGCACTAATACTTTCGTTTCATTCCTTTTTTGTAACCGGTTTTACATTTCATGTTGTTAGCATTTTTGGCGAGGCCGGTTATGAACGTAGTGAAGCTATCTCGATATTTTTTCCAATTACAATTGTGTCGACACTCATATCTTTTGCCGGAAACATTATCAGTGACTGGATTAAACTAAAAATCCTTCTTTACATCATGATTTTCGGTGCCATATTATCCACTATTGGATTAATGATACTTAATTCGCCTGTAGGATACTACCTGATTTCAATTGGCTTTGGTATGAGTTCGGGTTTATTTGCTGTATTGATGTCGATTGTATGGCCACGATTTTTTGGTCGCCTGCATTTGGGAGCCATCTCGGGTAAAGCCATGTCAATGTTGGTTATGGGAAGTGCAGTTGGCCCCTATCTTTTCAGCCTTTCATTTAATCTTACTGGTCAGTATGGATTTGTCTCATATCTGGCACTTGCCTTCCTGGTAATGCTGATGATTGGTTCAGTCAAAGCCAACCCTCCAATTAAACAAGAATAATATCAGGTATTAAGCACAAATCCCACTTTGGGCACATTTTCGATGTTTACTGAGGTATCATCCTTAAGGTATTTACGCAGTTTAGCAATAAACACATCCAGACTACGTCCGTGGAAATAATCATTTTCGCCCCAGATAGCAACCAAAATATCTTCGCGACGAACAATGTTATTCATCGATTTACAAAGCATCTTCAAAACATCGCTTTCTTTTTGGGTGAGACGTTTAGAGTCATCCCCTAATGTCAGCATCTGGTTTGATGAATCAAAAGTATACTGTCCGATAGTGAATTCAGTTTCCTGATCTTCCTCCTGCAGTTGAAGACGGTTTAAAATGGCCTTAATACGCAACAAAAGTTCATCTTCATCAAAAGGTTTGGTAACGTAATCATCTACTCCCAGATTAAAACCTTTAATCTTATCTTCTTTCATCGAACGGGCCGTTAAGAAGATAATGGGTATTCGTTTATCAACCTGTCGAATATTTTCGGCAATGGAAAAACCATCCATACCCGGAAGCATAACATCTAAAATGCAGAAATCAAAAGAATGGTTCTTAAAAGCCTCCAGTCCTTTGATGCCATCTTTGTATAACTTTACATCAAAGCCGTTAGTCTCTAAAAAATCAACAAGCAAAAAACCCATGCTTGTATCATCCTCAACAAGTAGTATTCTAGCCATTTGCTAAAGGTAGTATAATTATAAATTTTGTGCCTTTACCTACTATACTTTCCAGTTTTATCTTTCCATTGTGTTCCTCAATCACCTTTTTAACGAAGTTAAGTCCCAGCCCAAAACCCTTAACATTATGCACATCACCTGTTCCAACACGAAAATACTGATCAAATATAAAAGGTTGATCTTTCTTGGCAATTCCAATACCATTGTCCTCAATCGAGAAAATCAGCTCCTTGTCTTTCGACCAACTCGACACTTTAATCAAAGGTTCTTTATCAACATATTTCAAAGCATTATCAAGCAAATTGGAAATAACCTGAGAAAGTCTGCCATTATTGGTATCAATCTCTGCAAATTCAGCCTTCAGGTCAAGTTCCAGTTGGCCATTCAATTCCTGAATACGATACTGATAACTATCGGCTACTTCTTTCAGCACGGCATTCATATCAACCCTGTTCTTTTTACATTTCTCAGGTGAATCGCATGAGATATTGAGTATTTCGTTCACATGTGACTGCATTCGGTCATATTCGTTCAGAATAACACCGGTATATTCATCGGTCTTTTCCTGATCACCTTTTTTCTTTCTGATAAGGTTGGTAGCTAATCTGATATTAGCCAAAGGAGTTTGAAACTCATGCAACATGTTATTTACAAACTCACGCGTCTGAGCCATCTGCATCTTCTCTCGTCTGATCATTCGTAAAAGAATGATGTACGACCATACCAGAAACCCGATTGCGATAACAGAAACAATAAATAGCCCCTTCATTTGATTAAGAATAAACCGGGTACGGTTCGGGAATTGAATCTGAATACCTATTCCCTGCTCCTGCAGCAATCCATTCAATGATTGTTGATAGAATTTAGCGCCAAACATCTTGTTTGAATTTTCAACACCAATACTATCACTCAATACAAAAGTAAACTCCAATGGCAGATGATACATACATAAGTTGGCTCTTATAATGCTGTCAACCTCTGTCTTTCGCTTCTTCTCCGTTGCTCTCGGACAATCTTTACCGCACAAAAAATTATCCATCTCAGGACAGATCCGTCGGGCCAGTTCATCTTTCGAATCTTTTAAAGCCATTACTACCCTGTGGTTAAAATTCTGCTCAGCCATGCGAGCTGCCTTTAACAAATAAACAACCTGAATGGCAAGTAAAACAGCCAAGGCCACAAAGGTTATAATGGAAAGCCAGGTATTACTCTTTTCTTTTTTCATTTACTTTTACAAACTACTCTTCAAAATTACCTATTAAAAGATATCCTTGTCCGATTTTAACAACGCGTTAACAACGATTAACATCGGGATAACCTATTTTTGGTTCAAAGGATCCTAGTTTTGATTCATCAAATTAAGAAACTTTATTAATCATTTAATTAATATCATTATGAAAAAGACATTGGCATTTTCGTTTTTAGTACTTTTTACTTTAGCAATTGCTTCACCTGTTATGGCAGAAGTTTCTCCACAAGAACCTGTAAAAACAGAGAAGAAGGAAGAAAAGAAAGCATGTACTAAAGAAACCAAGAAAGAATGCTGCAAAAAAGAATGCAGTGAGAAAAAATCTTGCGATAAAAAGAAAGAGGAGAAAAAAGGATAGTAATTTTCCCTAAAATAACTTAAAAGACGTCTGTTCCAATTGGTCAGACGTCTTTCTTTATAACTTAGTTGTAACATGTTACGAATTAATTCGTATTCTATGTGTCTATTATACATTATCATCGGGGGAAATGTATAATTACTGTCAATGTTGAACTGAGATATAATTGTATGATTTTTTTATCTGTTTGGGGGAGAATAGCCTTTTTAGGCTTTGTAGCCTTTGTAATGGGCTATTTTTTATTAAAACTACTTTTTAAGAATAGTATTTTTTTCCGTATTGGTGCGTTATGGATATTAAACGTATTTATAACGGTAATTAACAGTCGTTTACTGCACGACTATCCGGATCATTACACGTATTGGGTTGCCATGGTAGTAGGAATTGGAACAACCATCGTACTACAATCTATTGTTTACAAGCAGGTTCGTAAGCCATTGCTTGAAATCGTTGCCAAACTCAATCATTTATCTGATGGCTATATTTCAAGTCAAACCAGCGAGTTTAAAGGTACTCTAAAGGGTGAAATACTGGATATTCATAATTCGCTTGATGTATTACAGAAGCAATTAAGTGATGCCATTATCGCTGTAGAGATTTCAGCCAATGAGGTTAGTAAAATGAGCGAAACCATTAATAGTACAGCAACCGATCTTTCTTCAGGAGCAAGCCAACAAGCTTCAGGAGTTGAAGAGGTTTCTTCTTCCATGGAAGAAATGGCTGCCAATATTGAAGCCAATGCTAAAAATGCTGCTGACACCATGGTTAATTCCAATCAAACCAATGAAGCTGTTTTGGAAAGCTTTGATAAAACACAAAAAGCTTTGAATGCAATGCAGCTAATCAGCGAGAAGATTAATATTATTGATGAGATTGCGGTACAAACCAATTTACTGGCCTTAAATGCAGCGGTGGAAGCTGCACGCGCAGGTGAGGAAGGCAAGGGTTTTGCGGTGGTTGCCGGTGAGGTACGCAAATTAGCTGAACGAAGTAAAACAGCTGCCAAGGACATCTTGGAGCTGGCAGGCAATGGTAATGTAGTGGCAGAAGAAGCCATGCAGAAATTACAAAGTACCTTGCCATTGATTGAGAAAAATGCCAATCTTATTAATGAAATAACCACATCCAGTAGCGAGCAGAATATTGGAGCCAGTCAGATTAACTCCGCCATACAGAATATCAATGTTACAACGCAGAGTAATGCTGCTATTTCGGAGGAGATGAGCTCAACCTCTAATCAACTGGCAGATCAGGCAGCTGAATTGATTAGAAAACTGGGTTTCTTTAAAATAAAACATTAAAATAATAACCCGATACTCAGGCTCAAATGGTTTTGAGCTCCGTGAGGATTGGTTGATATTTCAGAACCGTCAATGGTTACATACTCATCTTTCAGATTGGGCATAAAAACCAACCGTGTATGAATATCTAAAAGAACATTACCGCCTAAATCAAAAAGTATACCTGCCTGGGGAGCTAACCCGGGCATTACTTTTTGGTACTTATATGTTTCTGATGAAGCAGCCACTTCATTGTTGGAGCTATATGTACGTCTGTTTAATAAAGCAAAAGCTCCAAAAGCAACTCCTGCGTATGGTCTTACTTCATCGGAATCAAAGTAGATATTTCCTTCGGCCAGCAATTGAATGGTTTGATAACTGCCATTCACCTCTCCCCAATTGGAAACATTCCAGTAATCATCAGCTGTTGATTGATACTGATATCCCAGATCCCATCCCAGGCTTAGGTTTTCCATATAAAACCACCTGCCAAAATATGCAACCTGTATACCGGCTCTTGACATATCCTTAAATCCATAATTTAAATCCTTGGGTTTAGAAATGTTTGTGGGTAATGTAAGTCCAATTCTTCCACCCATAAAAACATCTTTTTGCTGGGCCAAAACCGACTGATCTACTATGGTGCAAAGACATATCAGAAAATAAACGACAGATAGCTTTTTCATATTTCAAAAATATAAGATTATTCTCATTCAGCCATCAATGAATAAAGCAATAAAAAACCCCGCTGCTTTTCAACGGGGTACTATATCAATTGAAAAATATCTATTCAATCACTTTTAGCTCTTTTCCGATCTTTACAAAGGCCTCAATGGCATGATCCAGATGATGACGTTCGTGAGCAGCCGACAGCTGAATACGAATACGTGCCTGACCTTTAGGAACCACCGGATAATAGAACCCGATAACGTAAATTCCTTCTTCCAGTAAACGGGCAGCAAATTCCTGCGATAATTTGGCATCGTATAACATCAATGCTGCAATAGCAGATTTACTCGGTTTTAAATCAAAACCTGCCTCAGTTAATTTAGCTCTGAAATATTCAGCATTATCCATCACCTTATCGCGAAGAGCTGTTGACTCAGTCAACATTTTAAATACTTCTAATGAAGCTCCAATAATTGATGGTGCCAAAGAGTTAGAAAACAAATAAGGACGTGAGCGCTGACGCAACATGTCAATAATTTCCTTGCGACCGGTTGTGTATCCTCCCAGGGCTCCACCTAAAGCTTTTCCTAAGGTACCTGTAATGATATCCACTCTTCCCATAACATTGTTATATTCATGCGTGCCACGACCTGTTTTTCCAATAAATCCGGCTGCATGACAATCATCCACCATTACCAAAGCATCATATTTATCTGCAAGATCACAGATCTGATCCAATTTGGCAATATCGCCATCCATTGAGAAAACACCATCAGTAACAATAATACGGAATCGTTGTGCCTGAGCTTTTTTCAGTTGTTCTTCCAGATCTGCCATGTCAGCGTGTGCATATCGATAACGGGCTGCCTTACACAAACGAACTCCATCGATGATGGATGCATGATTCAATGCATCAGAAATAATGGCATCCTCATCTGTGAATAAGGGTTCAAAAACGCCACCATTCGCGTCAAAACAAGCGGCATATAAAATTGTGTCCTCAGTACCCAGAAATTCAGCAATCTTAGCTTCCAGTTCTTTATGAATATCCTGTGTGCCACAAATAAAACGAACTGATGACAAACCATATCCATGGGTATCCATAGCTTTTTGACCTGCTTCTACAACTCTTGGGTGAGATGACAATCCTAAATAGTTGTTGGCACAAAAGTTCAAAACAGTCTTACCACCTACCTGAATTTCGGCACCCTGAGGTGAGGTAATAATTCGTTCGTTTTTATAAAGGCCTGATTCTTTAATGCCTTCTATTTCATTCTTCAAAAAATCCTGAAACTTACCGTACATAGCTTAATGTTTTTTGCTGGTTGAGTTAGTTTATAATCTTTTTCAAATGTAACAGTACTGAAACTAAAGAAATATGATATTAAGCATACTATTCAACCCTTATTAATTAAGGATTTCCTTAATCTTCCCGTGAATCTCCTTCCAGGTATCTTCTGTCATTTTAGGACCAATCACTTCAATTACATGACCCGAAAGAATAGAACCAATATTTCCACATTTGGCCAAATCAAGATTTTGAATTAATCCGTACAAGAAGCCTGCAGCATACAAATCACCAGCTCCGGTAGTATCAATGCTTTTTACCGGAATGATACCTACTTTAACTACTTCATCAAAACGCTTTATCAGCGATCCTTCTTTACCCAGTTTTAAAACAGCTACTTCTGTTCCCTTTGCTAATTCATTTAAGGCTTCTTCACCTTCTTTACCGGTATAGGCTTTAGCTTCTTCTTCGTTGGCAAAAATGATATCAACATAATTCTCAACCAGATTCTTCAAAAACTCTAGGTTATCTTCCACTACATTAAAGCTGGCTAAGTCGATACTGGTTTTAAGGCCTTTGGTTTTTGCAATCTGGTAGGCTTTCTCAATCAAAGATTTATTCTGAACCAGGTACCCTTCAACATGAAAATAAGTGTAGCCTTCAAACAAATGCTCCAATAAATCATCGGCAGATAACTCAATGGCTGCACCTAAACAGGTTGCAAAAGTACGCTCCGAATCAGGACTGATCAAAGCAATGGCTCTACCCGACTCTGCTTCACTTTCGCTTAAATGAGGTGTAATGTTATTACTTGACATGTCGTTTCTGAAAACCTGTCCTAACTCATCCTTTCCAATCTTGCCAATAAAACCGGTTTTTACCCCTAAATTAGCTAGGCCATGGATGGTATTGGCAGCAGAACCTCCACTGGCCAGATTCTTCTTTAAATGAGCGGTTGCTTCCATCACTTTATTGGCAGCTTCGCTATCTACCAACTGCATACTTCCTTTCGGTAAGCTCAGTTTTTCCAACAAAGAATCGCTTTCCAGCCTTGCCAACACGTCTACTAATGCATTTCCTAATCCCAGTACACTACTCATAATTAAATCATTATTATTTTTTCGATATTTTTAATTCAAAAATTTTCACAAAGATATTGCATATTTTGAAGATTCCTTATAGTTTTGCACAGCATTTGAGAAAAGCACAGCCACACGGGTTGTGCGATACAAACTGAAATGAAAAAATTCCCTAGTAGCTCAGTTGGTTAGAGCGGCGGACTGTTAATCCGTAGGTCGTAGGTTCAAGTCCTACCTGGGGAGCTTCATAAAAGTTAGACGAAGCTCTTATAAAAAATATTTGATTCCCTGGTACTCATCCCGATAACTATCGGGAGGTTAGAGCGGTCCCGAACGATCGGGATTAATCCGCAAGTCTTAGACATCTATCCAGAGTAAAAGGTAAAAATTCCCTAGTAGCTCAGTTGGTTAGAGCGGCGGACTGTTAATCCGTAGGTCGTAGGTTCAAGTCCTACCTGGGGAGCTGAGAAGCCATCCATTTTTGGGTGGCTTTTTTGTTTTATATCAATAATGTTGGTTAGAGCGGTCCCAAAGTTTCGGGATTAATCCGTAGGTCGTAGCTTCTCCCAATGAATCGGAAACCTGAGGTGCTATGAAGCTTTCTAATTTAAACACCATTTTTTGTCTTATCGCATGTTTAGTCCTGAAGTAACAAAATTAATTCTTAGGTCATAAGTTCTTCTGAAGATTCTGATAGTTGAGAATCTAATAATATCTAAACCATTTATACTATATAATATACTAGAATTGAAGTATCTTTAATTTTATGTACTTCATATACATACTATATTCTCTTAAATCTGATAGATATTATATCGGCTACTCTCCGGATCCACACAAGAGACTTCTAGAGCACAATTCTTATAGAGATAAATCAAAATACACAGCTAAACACCAACCGTGGGAGTTAAAATGTTTCTTCGAAGTCTCGAACAATATTTCTGATGCAATCAGAGTTGAACGTTTTATTAAGAATCAGAAGAGCAAGGTTTTTCTTAAGAAACTAATAGCTCAATTCAATGATCCGGAATTTATACAATCCATTATTATCAATGCTACCCGTTAGAGCGGTCCCGAAGCTTCGGGATTAATCCGTAGGTCGTAGCTTCTCCCGAAGTATTGGGAACCTGAGTTGCTATGAAGTCATCCATTATTGGGTGGCTTTTTTGTTTTATATCAATAATGTTGGTTAGAGCGGTCCCGAAGTTTCGGGATTAATCCGTAGGTCGTAGGTTCTTCCAAAGAATAGGGAACCTGAGGAGCTATAAAACAATCCAAACACAGCATTTCCACTATATAAATTACTAGAATTGAAGTATCTTTAATTTTATGTACTTCATATACATACTATATTCTCTTAAATCTGATAGATTTTATATCGGCTACTCTCCGGATCCACACAAGAGACTACTTGAGCACAATTCTTATACAAATAAATCAAAATACACTGCCAAACACCAACCATGGGAATTAAAATGTTTCTTCGAAGTTTCAAATAATATTTCTGATGCAATCAGAGTTGAACGTTTTATTAAGAATCAAAAGAGTAAAGTATTTCTTAACAAGATTATAACTCAATTCAATGATCAGGAATTTATACAATCTATTATTATCAATGCTACCCGTTAGAGCGGTCCCGAAACATCGGGATTAATCCGTAGGTCGTAGGTTCTCCCGAAGTATCGGGAACCTGGGGAGCTGAAAAGCCATCCATTTTGGGTGGCTTTTTTGTTTTATATGATTTGATACTGTTAGTTGCAAACTAACCGTTAAATACGACGAAGTTACAAACTTCGCCGAACCATAACTTCACGTTTTTCTACATTGGCTAAGCGAAGTCTGAGACTTCGTTTGATAGATTTGGTAGTCTGCGACTACCGATACACAATTTATTCACAAATGCACTAAACAGTTATCACTGGCAAAATCAATGGTTCAATGTCTAATACAGACGATAGTGATGCATAGTTTCTAGCACTGGAATATAAATAATCTTCAGGATGTTGGACCAGCAGAGCTTTTACAGGATTGTTATGAATGTACTCAATTTTATCAGCAATAAACTTATTTGAATATAGATGAATCGCATGATTTTCATGTGTCCAAACCTGATATCTCTCGTTACGGCTATGTTTACCTGCATTATAGCAAAACCGATTAAGCATCCATTCTCGTCTGCTTTCAGGAATCACCTGAATTGTTTCGACTATCTTTTTCGAGGTATATTTTTTAAAGTCTCTGATGGTACCACTTAAATCGGCTTTTATACTGTGTACAACTAAATGAACATGATTGCTCATGATAACATAGGCAAACACCTGTAATTCTTTATAACGCATGCAATACTTCAGACTGTCAATAACAATATCTCTGTATATCGGCCTTGTAAAAACATCTACCCAATCTACTATTTGCAATGTAACGAAGTAAAGAGCATCCTGCTCTTTTATTTGATAGCCTGTTGTCATATCTAAATTTTTATGGATACTTCCTTTTACTGAATTTAAAAATCAGAGCAGTTCACACTTTAGAAAAACAAAACCATGGACTATGAGAAATCTGCGACTTTGTTTGTATTAAATTTGAACCACTGTATCTGATACTATTATTATGAACAAGAATTAAATAAGATAATTACTAATCAAATGATTTGACGTTGTTAGTTGCAAACTAACCGTCAATTAAGACTAAGTTACAAACTTCGCCAAACCATAACTTCACTATTAAACTAAGCAAAGTCTGCACTTTCTTTTCAAACAGACATAATCATCCATATTTGTTTCTTTCTTTGCAAAAGATCCTAATGTTAGCTAGACTATTAGTTACATGATCAGATACTGTAAGCTATAAACTAACATTCATTTATTTCGTAGTTCAGAAATTAAACAAGCTAAAGACAGTAATCCACTTATAAAACTAAAAGCCCTGCAATTCATAAATCGTCAGGGCTTCCTATAATTTATTCAGATTATTATTGAACTATGATACCAACTTTTTCGAGTTGTTGCCGCTCACTATCTTCAAAAAACAGATCCAGACATTCGCGAAGATCGATGCAGTAGGCGTTTAAATTATCAAACGCTTCATGTTTTGCTTCTGAAGCAACCTGTGCCTCTCCGCTTTCTCTGGCCGCATCACTTTTTAATTGATCCAGTTTATCCAAATCGGCCTTACATTGCCTCACCATTTCCTGATTGATTCCAATCAATTCCAGCTTTTGCTGAACAATAGGAAAAAGAATAATACCATTCATTACCTGCTCACATAATGCCTTCCAACCATTATAATCAGTTGGTATGGGGTCGTTAATATGCATGTTAGCCAGCACTATTTCGTCATTTTTAAAAAAGTAACGAATCGCTTTGCGAATCTTTACCAATACTGAATGTAATTGCTCATCAACTTCGTGATATGCCTTGGTAGCCATGCTGGCCTCTATCATTTCCTTATCCTGTGCTATCATACTTTGTTTGGCCAACTGAAGTAACTCGTTGCCTTTAGCCAGACGCTCTTCATTATAAACCGGAGCAATCCGTTGTTTGATTTCTTCAACTTGGTTAACCCCCATTATAAGGATGCGGGATTTTTCATAGGTTTTTTCATAACTTGTTTTCATCTTATTTAAGTTTAATAGCCATGTTGACATAATATTCAACATTAGCCTGGGTTACTATTTGGATATATTTAGCTTTAATAAGAAATAACAATAAACAAAGTAATTTATGGCGATACGAGATACATTTTATAATTACATAAAAAAACATATTAAAAAGCACAAGTAAATTATATAAATAAAATAATATATGCAAGTTTATGATTACAACACTAAGACTTCATAAAAAGTCTCCTGTATCATTAAATGGATGACATCTTTACTATTACTGTTCATTACTACCTTGCTTTAAACCCCTGCTCCCTCACTTTTATGGGTCGCTACCTGACTTTCTGTCATAACTTCTGCACTTTCTTCTATTGCTACCTTGCTTTTGTACCCTGCTACGCCACCTTTAAGCCTTTGCTACCCAATCAGCAGCTATTACTACACGGTTATAAAAGATTACTACCTTGGTTGAAGGTATGATCAATCAAAATGTTGATTAGATTCATGAACTCATAATTCATATTATTACAGTATTTCCACTATATTTAAGCTAGTAAATAAAGAACTAAATGACCCGAACGGCTTGGACACGACAAGAATTAGTAGCTGCTTTTAATTTATATTGTAGGATACCGTTTGGCAAAATAAGCAACACAAATCCTCAAATAAAGTCTTTAGCTAAACAGATTGGACGAACTCCAAGTGCCGTAGGTCTTAAACTATCGAATTTTGCAAGTTTTGATCCCGCTTTACAAAGAAGAGGTATCAAAGGAATGAAAAATGCTGCAAAAGCAGACAAGGAAATATTTAATGAATTCTATACAAACCAGGAAGAACTTGCTTTCGAAAGTGAAAAAGTCTTAGCTCTGCTTGAGAAACAATCCATAGAACAGAAATACAGAAATTACTTACCTGATTTAGATCTCTTAGTTGGAGAAGATCGTGAAAGCTATGTAAAAACAAGAGTTAATCAAAAATTCTTTCGCGATATGGTACTTTCAAATTACCAAAGTACCTGCGCCATTACTGGAATAAATATCCCAACCTTTTTAATTGCTAGCCACATAATTCCATGGGCATCGAATAAAGCAGAAAGGCTTAACCCCGAAAATGGTCTTTGTTTATCTGCATTATATGATAAAGCATTTGATCGAGGATTACTGACCATTGATAGTGAATACAAAATTGTTTTATCACAAACCATAAAAGATTATTCTACAAAGGAATTTTATGATATTCATTTCGGAAAAATTGAAAATCAGACAATTCTATTACCAAATAAATACTTACCCAGTACAACTTTTTTAACTTGGCATCGCCAGAATGTATTTGAGAGGCATATGTGACTCATAGTCCGTTGACAGCTAATACGACATAAATTAGTTTTGTCTTCAAAAAATGAATATTCAATTTGAATACTTGTTTCGCGATGCAGGAAACTACAAGACATTTGGAGAGGTGGTTTTCACTAACCAACATAATCTAGCCATTGCATTTGTTATTACCACCATTGAAAAAGGTTTGATTGAAGGTAGATGGTTTGATCCAGATCGCTGGCAAATACCTCGTTTTGGATTTCATAAGGTAAATGCCTTTGGTTTGGATGGTTTTTTATGGTACGAATTTGATGCAATTCTGACTACTAAAGTTAAACCCAACCAAACGAAGGATGTCGCTGAATGGCTCAGTATTATTTCTTCACTCCCTCAACCACGATTTTAAAATCTCTTGCTGTAAGGCATTAACATTATTAAGTTTTTGAATGCTGTACTGAATCCTACCAGTGTTTCGATCCATTGTTTTAACAAGATCCAAACCGGCATACTGCAGATATTGGTTATAATCCAGTTCGCGGGTAGTATGTACATATTCAAACACATCGGTCAATAAGGTTCCGGCAATGTTTTCGCACACCTGCTGAAACTCAGCATCGGTAAATCCACGTTGCTCCTGCTGATAATACTGTTGATAAAGATAGCGCATTACATCATCGAGTGATTTTTGGTTTTGTGTAGCCTGGCGAAGACTCAGATCGAGCAGCAAACCAACCAAAGGACCTTTCTGATAATAAGAAATTGTTTTACCCTGAACTCCAAAAGGTCCATCTTCCCAGGTGTTGTAACTCGATTGTACCAGCGATTGTTTTAATCTTCCCTCATTGTTTTCAACATGATTGATATGATGCTCAAAAGAGGATATCAGATCATCTTCATTCGTAATACCTGCAATGCGGGTAAGCATGTACTCGTAATACACGGTTAATCCTTCACTGATCCATAATTGTGCAGTACGGTTGATGCCATCGTAATCGAACGGTCCCAGTTCATAAGGACGTATGCGCTTAACATTGTAATGATGAAAATATTCGTGAGCAATAAAACTCATTACATCTTTCATCTCCGCTTCGGTTTGTATTTTATTTCCATCAAAACTGATGGTGGTGTTATTCAAATGTTCTATGCCTCCAAATCCAGGGCCGATAGCAATAAAATGGTAATCACCATATGGGATATCTCCCATAAGCGTCGTAGCTGCTTCTACCACCTTCTCAAGATTAGAATTAAGCTCTTCGCGGTTAAAATCACCCAGCATAAAACCACCAAACTGATGCCTGATTCCACCTATTTCAAAAACAGGCAAGCGATCTAATTTACCTGCCAATAAAGGACTGTCATATAAAATATCAAAATCCGGTGCTGACCAGGCGAAGTCACCCGTTTTGGTTAACCCGGTAATAAGATCAGAAAATCCACAAGTTTCCATTCCGGCCACATCAATCGTCACGGGTTGATTCAGATATCCATCGATATAAAGAAAATTATTGGTTGGAACGATATAAGCATGTGTAGTGTCAATGTAACTTTGCACCACAAATTTACGATCGGCTTTGATGGAATAGGTAATGGTCAGTTCTTTATTTTTTGTTTCGGTTACGGTCCAGGCATTAGGTTCATTAAAGGTAGCTTTCAGTTCATTACCTATTTCATCCATCACTTTTAATTGAGAAAGATCGGAAGTGAAATCCATCAGCTGATAGTATCCGGGAGTCCATTGAGGTAATTTTAAAACTATTGTGTCCTGATCCATTCCTTTTACCGTAAGAGTCATACCAAAATTTTGGTTTGATGCATCATCAAGCGATACGGTGTAATGAAATTCAGGCTGATATGTTTTATCCTCTGCAACACATGCAAACAGCAGACTCAGAATAAATAGAAAAGGTAATAATTTAATTTTCATGGCTGATGTGTAATATTTTACGGGATGAAATTAGTTAAAAGATTGGATAAAAATTGTTTTGCAGTCATTGAGTTTTGTTGGAGATACTTTATCATACAAACAGAAAATAAGCCAACATTTCTTACTTTTACCATCAATGAAGGAAGCTGTTGTAGAAATACCGGAGCTGGGCCAGGTAACGATACGCCAGAGTACAAAAGCTCGTCGTATTAGTATTAAACTTAGGCCTTTTAAAGGAGTTACTCTCGTGATTCCGGTCGGGGGTGATGTACATGAAGGCATTAATTTTCTGAAGGAGAAAAAGCAGTGGATACTATCAAACCTCAAAAAACTGGAAGAGAAAGAAGACCTACTGACTATTTTTGATGAGACCACCCAATTTACTTCCCGCTCCTTTGCTCTTAAAATTTCGAAACACAATAAGTCGAATGTGAGATTACACCTTCATCAGGGCATATTGCATATTTATTATCCCGGTAATGTACCGGTAAGCCATCCGGGTATACAGGAAAATATACGCTACGGTATTGAAGAGGCCTTACGTTTGGAGGCCAAACGATATTTACCTCACAGGCTGGCCGAATTAGCGCAGAAACATTCCATTCGTTATCAGAATGTTGTTATAAAAAATCTGAAGTCGCGTTGGGGCTCCTGCTCCGGACGTAACAATATTAATTTAAACCTGCACCTGATGCGATTGCCTGATGAACTGATAGATTATGTACTTTTGCATGAGTTATGCCATGTACACGAAAAAAATCATGGCCCGCATTTCTGGGCTCGTCTCGATACCATGACGAACGGACAAGCCCGCCAGCTTGATGGCAGGATGAAAGATTATCAAACAAAAATATACTAAGAAACATATATGAACTGGGATCACCTACTATCAACCAAACGAACCGGACAGGAAAACCTGAAAGAAATAAAACACGATCGCACACAATTTCAACGTGATTATGATCGCCTTATCTTCTCCTCTCCTTTCCGTCGTTTACAGGATAAAACTCAGGTTTTCCCTTTACCCGGAAGCGTGTTTGTTCATAACCGTCTAACTCATAGTCTGGAAGTTGCCAGTGTGGGGCGTTCTCTGGGTAACAATCTGTCGCGAAAGTTAACGGAAGCAGGTTTGGGTAATCCCGAATTAGTTGCCGAGATAGGTTCTGTTGTAGCTGCGGCTTGTCTGGCACATGATATGGGTAATCCACCTTTTGGTCATTCCGGTGAAGCAGCTATAGGTCATTATTTTACCAATGGTGCCGGAGCAGCATTCAAAGATCAGCTCACCCCATCGCAATGGACTGATTTTACCCGTTTCGAAGGAAATGCAAATGCCTTGCGCATACTTACACATGCCTTTCGGGGGCGCCGTCAGGGTGGTTTTGCAATGACCTATACGACTGTAGCATCCATACTTAAATACCCTTATGCCTCTGATTTGGGATTAAAAAAATATGGATACTTTCAATCGGAAAAAGAAATATTTAAGCATATTGCCGAAGAGCTCCAGCTAAAAGTGCTGGATAAAGAAAAAGAGATTTATGCCCGTCACCCATTGGTTTACCTGGTTGAAGCAGCCGACGATATCTGTTACCAGGTAATGGATATTGAAGATGCGCATAAGCTGAAGATTCTTTCATACGAGGAAACCTACAATCTGCTAACAGCCTTTTTTGATAAGAAAACGGAAGCCAAAGAATTTGACAAGATAGCAGATGTATTTAACGAGGTGAGCGACTTAAACGAGCGAATTGTTTATTTACGAGCCAAAGTGATTGGTAAACTGGTAGGACTTTGTACTGATATCTTTTGGAAGAATCAGGATGAGATCCTCAATGGTACCTTCAAAAAGGGATTGGTCGATCACCTGACTGGTGTGGAGTTGGAAGCCATGGAAACATGCAAAAAACTGGCCTTTAAGCGTATTTATAAACATCAGTCAGTGGTTGAAATTGAAATAGCCGGTTTTAAAATTTTGGGCACTCTCCTTGATGAATTTATTAAAGCAGTGATTAATCCCAATGATTTCTACTCTAAAATGCTACTTCCTTTTATTCCGGAGCAATTTAAAGTAACCGAAAACGATCTTTTGGTTAATAAAATTCAATCGGTTCTGGACTTTGTTTCAGGTATGACTGACGTTTATGCACTGGATCTTTATCGTAAAATAAGCGGACTTGGGTTAAAATAATTCATTTACTGGCTCTTAACAGCAAAGAAACAAATAGGAAATTCCATACTTTAAAAAAGGTACTAAAGTGTTTGTGCTTTGGTAAAATATAGCACATTTCAACCATTTTATTCAAAATTTCCTGTTATCTTAGATCTAATAAAACACTAGATTTCTGTATTTTAAACCTATAAAACACAATCTGTATGAAAAAATTATTATTAATTACCGCAGTGTTAGCCTTCGTAATGGCATCATGTGGCGAAAAGAAAAAGAAAGATACTGAAAGTACTGAAGCAACCCCACAACAAGAAGTGGTTGAAAAGGTAGAAGCTGCTGCTGATACACTTCAGGTTACCCTTGAAGAAGCAGCACAAGACATTAAAGAAACAACTGAAAAGTTGGACGAAGCTCTAAAAGAACTGGAATAAACATTCAAAATCTATCGAAATGAAAAAAATCACCCTACTACTGGCATTACTATTTACTTTAAGTTTGGCAAGCCAGGCGCAAAATAATAAGGATAAGAAAGAAAAAGGCAAGCAGGAGAAGAAGGAAAAACTTAAAGAAGAGGTTAAGGAAAAAGCAGAGAAAGAAACCGGTAATGCTTACGGAAAAGATAAAGGAGATCTTAAAGGTAAAGAATTTGGACAGAAACGTGCAGAAGAAGCTAAAATGAAGCACGAAGAGCATAAGAAAAAACTGGACGAATCAGTTACTGAAGGCGAAATGAAGACCAAAGAGGCTCGCGAGAGAATAAAAAATGCCAAAGAAAGAGCTGATAAAGAAAGAAAAGAAGGTAAAATTTCGGATGAAGAATACCAAAAAAGGAAAGAAAAGATAGACAGGGCTGAAAGACAAACTGAAGAACTGGAGAAAAAAATTGAAGAAGTCAAGCAGCAGGAGGAAAAAGTAAAAGTAATGGAGGAAAAGATGAAGGAGAAAGAGCTTGAAATGAAAGAAAAGAAGAAAGAACTAGAAGAAAAGGAAATGTAAGCAGATAAAGCCCCCCAAAGGGGCTTTTTTTATATCCTGTTGATCAAGTGACATATCTTAAAAAATGCTAAATATGTTAATTTAATTTGTCGACTTTCGGGTAATACCTTAATTTTAAGATGCTATCATTTAAGGCCTATCTTAACTTTCTGTATTATGAAAAAATATCTGCTCTCAGGTATTCTGGTAATTTTCTGCATTAATGCAATTGCCCAGGAAAATCTTAATCTGCTGTTTTCCGAAGAACGTTATCCCGAAATAATTGATCAGCTGGAGTCGCAAAGAAATACATTGGATGAAGATGGATTCTACCTGTTGGCTTCCGCATATTATCAATCAGGAACGATCAACAAGGCAATCGAAACATTGGCTAGTATAAATAAACCCTTACCAATTAAACATCAGGATTTACTATGTAAAAGTTATTTCGAAGTTGGTCAGTATCCACAGGCATTGGATATATGTCAACAAAGATATACCCAAGACTCCACACATTACGGTAATCTGATGCGTTATGCACAAATTCAAAGCACAGAAGGTCAGTACGACAGTGCCATTGTAATTCTTGAAAACTACCTTAAGCTTGATTCTCTGAACTACAATGCCAATATGCTGTTAGCAGAAGCTTTTCAGAAGGTGAATCAACCTCTGTCGGCTATTAACACCTACAAACGCATTTTGGAAGCCTATCCTGTTAATCAAAAGGTTGGAATAAAACTGGCGCAGGTATATTACGGTAAAAAGATGTATGTTGAGTGCTTCGACCTGAGTATGCAGTTTGTTGATACGCTTGGTTACTCAAAACGCTTTCTAACCATGGCAGGTCTGGCAAGTTTTAAGTCTGGTGCAAACGGAAATACGGTTAACATATTTAAAAGAATGGAATCCCAGGGTGATAGTTCACTAATCACCAAAAAACACATTGGCATTGCATATTACCGAATGGATAACTTTAACGAGAGCATAACTTATTTGTCCGATGCTTTTGAATTGAAAAGCGATGATCCTGAGATTTGTTTCTTTCTGGGCTCCAGCCTGGGTGAATCAAATATTCCTCTGAGAGGTAAACCCTATCTTGAAATGGCTGCGGGCCTTCTAAACCCCTCTCCTGATTTAATGGAAAAAATACATCTTAAACTGGCTATGATGCACGCCAATTCGGGCGAATACGAAAAAGCCATTGCTTATTATGATACAGCCTACAGCTATTCTCCAACCACGGCAATGTATTTGTATAATCAGGCAACTATTTACGATTTTGACTTAAAGGATAAAGAAAAAGCTCAGGAATTATACCAGGCTTTTCTTGACAAGTTACCCGATTCACTGGATACAAAAAAAGGGAAAGACGTAACAAGAATTCGATTAAAGGAGTTTGTGAACAGCCGTTTAAACACTATGGCTGAGGAGGAATTTTTTAAACAGGGAATTCAATAAATTATATAATAAAGAAGCCGGGTGGTCTATCCATCCGGCTTTCTTAAGAACATTAAATAAAACTAAACAATTATCTGCACTAAGGCATTACAAAACTTTTAATGCAGCTTCGTAATCCGGCTCGTGAACAATATCATCTACCTGTTCGCTGTGTACTACCTTCCCATTCTCGTCAACTACAACCACAGCACGAGATAAAAGACCTGCCAACGGTCCGTCTACCATTTTAACTCCATAATTCTGACTGAACACTTCGTCTTTGTATTCTGATAATGAAATTACCTTATCCAAACCCTCAGCACCGCAAAAACGTGCATGAGCAAAAGGTAAATCACGAGAAATACATAAAACGGTTGTATTATCGCGTTTCGATGCTTCAGCATTAAATCGTCTTACCGACGCAGCACAAACAGAAGTATCAACACTTGGAAAAATATTTAATACTACCTTTTGTCCTTTATAATCGTTTAACGAAACGTCGCCTAATTCTGTATTTACTAAAGTAAATTCCGGGGCCTCAGCTCCCACTCTTGGTAAGTCGCCTGCTGTTTCAACAGGTGAACCTTTAAAAGTTATTTTTGCCATTTTGTTCGATCAATTTATTTAAAACCTAAACAATGCCTTTGTTACTTTTGTTTACAAAAAAATAAAAAAAAATGACCGAAGCTTTTGTATTCTTCGGTCATTCATGCATATAGAACAAATAATTTAAGACTCTTCCTCTTCTTCTTTTGCCAGTTTCTTTTCGTTATACATAGCATAAAAAATAACCACAGCAACTACGGCAACAGAATAATAAACCCATGCAGGAACCGGAACCGGATCACCTTTTGCATAAGAATGCATTCCGGCCAGATAGTAGTTAACTCCCAGATAGGTCATTATTACCGATGCAAAGCCAATAACTGACCATATATTGAAGGTTGTTATGCTCTTCATTCCGGGGATAAAACGCATGTGCAAAATAAAGGCATAAACCAGAATGGTAACGGCCGACCATGTTTCTTTAGGATCCCATCCCCAGTAACGACCCCACGATTCGTTGGCCCAGACACCTCCAAGAAAAGCTCCAACTGTCAACAGATACAAACCAACAGTCATAGCCCTTTCACTAATAGCTGAAAGTTCTTCTATTGTAATTGTAAAGGCCTTTTTATTATTCTTATTCTTAGCTCCGGCCAATAACAGATTCAGAAAACCTAACAGGAAGCCATTACCCAAAAATCCATAACTGGCTACAATAATTGCAACGTGAATGGTTAACCAGTATGATTTCAATACCGGTACCAGATTGGTAATCTCAGGATTCATCCAGCTAAGATGAGCAACCATTAAAATAATACCTGCAAAAATAGCTGAAACAGACAAAGCAATCGGATTCTTTCTGGTCCAGCTTAAACCCGCAACAAGAGTTGTCCAACCAATGTACAACATCGATTCATATCCGTTACTCCATGGAGCATGGCCTGATATATACCAACGAATTGCCAAACCAATTGTATATAAAGCAAAGGCAAGAATAACCAATATTAGTCCGGTTCGCAAAATCCATTTAAATTGAAAACGAGGTTGAACCAGTCTCATTAACTGAAAAAACAAGAGAATCAAACCTAGTACCAGAAAGTAAGGCATCAACGACATAAAAATGCTACTCTCATTATAAATAATCTCAATGTCCTTTTTATAATCTGACGGCAATATTGATCCACCATATTTATGCTGATACTTATCTATTGCATCTAAATAAGTAGCTTCTGAAGCTTTATCACCAGACGTTAATGCCTGCAAATACATGTTAAGCACATTCTTAATAAACAGGCTATCCTGGTCGCTTACCCCGGTTATTTTATCTTTTGACAGCACCCATTTATTATCTTCACTTTCAGGCAGAGGGAAAAGCTTGTAAAAGCTTCCCATTTTGTGCATAAAGAAAACGTTAACCTGTTCATCCACCTTCACAGCTTCCTGTTCCAGCTTATTGCGGTATGCAGGCCTTTTACGGTAAGATGTCTCAACCAACTGCCTGATTTTATATTGCCCATCGGGTGTAAAGAAATTGTTGATAGAAGATTTTTTATCGGTCACCTGCAGTATGGCTCTAAGTTCATCATGCTTAATGGTAATCAGAGGTGTTTCCTGCCAAAATCCGGGATCAATGATAATACCTAATGCAACCTGATCAGCCGATAATCCATGAAATGTATGGTGTTTTACCAGCTTTCGAACAATCTCACTGTTCAAACTATTAACGGGCTTCATTCTTCCGCCCTGATCCTGCACCCATAGTCTTCCGAAAGCCTCCGCTGATTCAGGACTGATCTTAATATTTGGATTTAAGTCCTGACTCATAGCCGGAACTGCCAACAGGAATAAACCAATGGCAAGAAACTTTTTCTTTTCCTTATAGATTTCATCAATCCTTCTGCCCAGGCTACGAAAACGCGTATTTGGCATTATCAATGCCAGTGTCATTCCAATGGCCAATATTAAATAACCGATATAGGTAAATAGTGTACCCCAAAAATCTCTGTTTACTGATAATATTGTTCCTTTTTCATCGGTATCATATGATGACTGAAAGAATCGATAGCCTTTATAATTAAGAATATTATTCATAAATATTCTCCGGTCTTCTTTGATACCGGTACGTTCATCCAATAGGGTTACTTCGCTCGCATAAGAGCTTGGACTCTCGCTTCCCGGGTAACGATCGAGCTCAAACCGATTAAGATGTAATGCAAACGGAATATGAATTTGTTTGGCACCATAACTAACCTTCACCTCAACCCCGTCTATGTCCACTGTATAATCTCGGCCCAATACATCTTTCTGACCAAACACAAAAAATTCTTTCTTTTGATTATTCAATTCTGCCACAAACTTTATGGCATCAGGCAAACCACTTCCGTTTTGACCTTCAACAGAAACCGGTTCAACTACCGCACTTTCCATTAGGTTAGTATATACCATTCGTAAGTCGCCGAAACTATATAAAACACCGTTATATAATTTATGTGCCGAATCGGGCTCAAATTTCTGCACATCACCTGTTTGCATTTGCATCATACTAACGGTATCCTTACCAATAAAGTAAGCCATACCATCAATAAGTTTTAATACAATATCCTGATTTGCATCGGATGGCTCAAACCCCAGAGAATAATTACCAACATTTATAACATCACCTTTGAATAACGAAAATTCCTGACGTCCGCGGGCAGCTGATAAAACTATCTGAATGGCAGGTTCTCCTCCTTCTTTCTCAACAGCTTTTGTTGTAGCCTGAGGAATATATAATTCGCTTTTTAGTTTTAACTTTCCTTTAGGAGTTGAAAAACTCGATGAATATTCATTAGGGCTAACTATTGAATAAAGCACATGCTCTTCATCGGCTTGTTCAAAACTATCTGAAGTAACTTTTACTTTTACATATTGATCACTCGATAAAATCTGATCCGACTGTTCGCCTTCACGTATGTGCATCATTCCCTCATAACCAATGTATCGGGTAATGGCAGCACCCACCATGATACAAATAAAAGCCAGATGAAAAACCAATACCGGTAGCTTCTTTAACGAAAAAGTTTTGAATTTCATTAGGTTGCCCACCATATTAATGGTTAGTATTAAAAAAACCAATTCGAACCACCAGCTATTATAAACAAGGGCTTTGGAGGCATTGGTGCCAAAGTCGTTTTCGATAAATGTAGCAACACCCATCACAGCAGCCAGAAATAAGAGTAGAGTTCCCATTAACCAATGGGATGTAAGAGCATCAAAAAGTCTTTTCATATTATTCTTCTTTGGATTTGGATTCTCAAACTATTAACAATTTATCATATAATTAGTTCGTCTGTATTTAGCCATTTTATCTTTACTATACGGAGATTAAAATAGTAAATAAGAACAAGATTACTTCTATTATTCATTCTAAATAAGGAAAAAGTTAAGTTCAATTCCCAATTCGACTAAATTCACGAAACGTTCTACATAATTCAGCCGTAAGACTGGCAAAAATTACTTTAATATCTAAATCCATGAAATTAACTGCTAAGGTTATTGCTTTTTCTGTTGGGATGCTGGCCATACTTGCCTTATCTATTACAATCCCATCAACAATAATAAATTATCAATCTCAGAAAGATGACCTTGAAGAGCTGGAAAAAATTCTTCGCAACAATTTTGATGAAGAAGTTAAGCATCAGGTGCAAAGTGTAATGACATTATTGGAAAGCTATTACGAATTAGTTAAGAAGGATTCACTCTCGTTAGCTGAAGCCAAATTTCTGGCAGCCTATTCAGTACGAAATTTAAAATACGGAAAGGATGGATATTTTTGGATTGATACCAAAGAGGGTGTTAATGTTGTTCTACTTGGTCGTGAAGATGTTGAAGGGAAGAGCCGTTGGGATGCAAAGGATGCTAACGGCAAATACCTAATCCGAGAGATTATTAACTCTGCAATCAATGGAGACGGTTATACTGAATATTGGTTCCCGAAAGCCGGCAGTGATATTCCTTTACCCAAAAGAAGTTATTCTGCATATTTTGAACCTTTTAACTGGGTTGTAGGCACAGGAAATTATATCGATGAAATTGATACGGCTATTGCATCATCCAGACAAAAAATGAATGATAATTTAAAGTCTGGAATAATGCTATCATCAGGCATATCGTTAATTACTTTGATAATTTTTGGACTTCTTTCTGTTTTCTTTGGTAAAAGAATCACTCGCTCTATAATTAAACTTTCAAAACATACTCAATCAATTGCAAAAGGTGATTTATCAATTGAAATTGAAACATCTGAAAACGATGAAATTGGGACTTTACAAGAATCATTAAAAGCAACTCTTGCGAAATTGAGAACCATTATAGAAGAAGTAATACAAGGTTCAGAGAATGTTTTTACTGCAAGTGAGCAAATGGCGCAATCAGCTGAGCATATTTCAAATGGGGCTAATTCGCAGGCAGCTTCAACCGAAGAAATTTCAACTTCTATAGAACAGATGGTTGCAAATATACATTCTAACTCAGAAAACGCAAGAAGAACAGAATCTACCGCAAATAAAACTGGACATGGTATTGAACAACTGAAGGAAACCGTTAACAAAAACCTGGTTGCTATGGAGCAAATCAGCTCAAAAGTTGCCATAATTAAGGATATTGCCTTCCAGACAAACCTATTGGCATTAAATGCATCAGTTGAAGCAGCCAGAGCAGGTGATGCAGGTAAAGGATTCGCAGTTGTTGCATCAGAAGTGCGAAAATTATCTGAGTTCACACAGAAAGCCGCTGGGGAAATTGATGAGGTATCTTCGGCTAGTCTTTCTATTGCTCAGCAATCATGGAGTGAAATGGAGAGAATTTTACCTGATATTCAATCAATTTTGGAAGCAATAAAAGAAATATTGGTATCAAGTCAGGAGCAGGAAACAGGAGCTACTCATATTAACAGTGCTATTCAATCATTAGTAAGTATTACTTCTCAAAATTCAGCTTCCTCTGAAGAAATGGCTTCCAGTTCAGAAGAATTATCACGACAAGCTGAAATACTAAAGAAAACAATAGGTTATTTCAAAATTAACTAAAGTAGAGGAATTGATTTTTCAGATTGTATAGGATTGAATTATTTATTTGTTTTGCATTTTTTAAAAATAAACCAAAATCAAAAAGGTTGGTAAACCGATTAAAATGAAGAAATTATTACTTTTTATCACAGTTGTAGCATTTGCCCTAAAAATAAATGCACAGGAAGAAGAGAAAAAAATAAAGATTGAGTTACATGGTTATGTTGGAATCAATGCTTTCTTTGACTCACGTCAGAGTGCCACAGCCAGAAACGGCAATATTTATCTTTGGCCCTTACCTCCAAGTTTGGATGGATCAGGACAGGATCTGAATTCTGCATCTAGCTTTGATATTGATGCTGCATTCAGCCGTGTTAATCTTGGAGTAAGCGGACCCGATATCTGGGGTGCTAAAACAATAGCTTTTGTTGAAGGCGATTTCCTGGGAGATAAAGCACAGGGAAATGATTTATATTTTCGATTGCGTCATGCTTTTATCCGTTTAAACTGGGAAAAAAGCAGTATCCTTTTCGGACAATACTGGCATCCTTTATTTATTCCTGAGAATTATCCTTCTGCTGTTACGCTTAGTGCGGGCTCACCCTATCATCCTCTAAACCGTCAGCCAATGTTGCGCTATGAATACAAAATGAGCGATAAGTTGGAGGTTCTTGCGTTTTTGATGAGTCAGAATGATTTTAGTGACAGGGGAATGACGAATGCGGTTGAGAATTCATTACGACCTGAGATTGATGTACAGTTGAAATACAATAACGGAGATTTCTTTGCTGCATTCACAGCCGGATACAAAACACTGAAACCATCTTTATTGGATCCATTGAATGGTCTTAAAACCGATGAATTAGCACAGGCTGGTTATTTTGCAGGTTCTATCCGACAAAAATTCCAAGGATTTACAATAAAAGCTGAAGGAATTTATGGTGGGGCAATGTCGAACCTGGTTATGCTGGGCGGATTTGCTGAAAAAAATAATGGCAGCGCACAACGCCAATATACACCTATTAATACAATGGCCTTATGGACTGATATACAAACTAACCACAAGAAAATTCAACCGGGTATATTTGCAGGATACACTAAGAATCTGGGCGCTTCAGAAGAGGCTAATTATCTGTCGGAATATACATTAGGAGGTACAATTGGTGAGATGTATACCATCTCTCCTCGAATCAAATTCTATGCCACTCAAAAAGTTTGTTTAGGAATCGAATGGATGTATGCAGTTGCCGGTTATGGTAGTGATTTTGATGAAAATGCTAAACCAATTAATCTGGAAAATGTTACCAATCATAGAATAACCACTATGTTGAAGTACATTTTTTAGATATTGTGAAAGAAAAATTAGCAGTACTTGCAGTACTAATGATAATAGCCGGTTTCGGCATGATACACAGTACCACCTCCACAATGGAGGTGGTAAGTTTGTTAATGATTGGCATAGGTGCTGCATTTCTCTTATTTTTGCTGCTTAGCAAAAAAAGTAACAAATAAATCGTCATGTTCTCAAAAGAGCAAGCAAAAGAACTTCGTCAACAATTCTGGCATAAATTGGAAAACCGTACCCGACGTATACCGGGACAAAAAGGTAAAAAAATACGCTGGATTTTTGATAATACGGGTATCAAGGGATTGGATCTTCGGTTTGATATAAATCGGGAGAGAGCCATTGTAGCCCTTGAGATTAACCATAGAAATGAAGAACGAAGATTGCAACTTTACGAAAAATTAGAGGCTTGTAAAGCAATTTTCGAAACAGCCTATGAAGGACAACTTACATGGGATTATTTGTACAATAAAGATGAAGAAAAGGAGGTTTGCAGGGTATATGAAGAAATACCTTCAGATATTTATCGTGAAGAATTGTGGCCCGAAACCATGAAGTTTATGATCAACCGTATGTTACGTTTGGAAAAAGCCTTTTTAGAAGTAAAAGACTTTTTATTGCACGATGAGCTGGGAAGTTAAATTTCTTCCTCTGGCTCCTTTAAAATCTTATTCATTATCTTCCGAAAACTATCAAAATCCTCGGCACGAATGTATTCATCTGCCAGATCGAGAATATTGTGATGTTTATAGAGATAGATACGAATTCGATCTGAATTTACAACTTCTATTTTGCCATTAACAAACAGCTCTTCACCATCCATGATTCGTAAGTCATACCATAAGTTATCTTTCTGATTAATTGTATAGCTAAGAGATCCTGATTTCGCGGCTTTACTCCAAAAAGGTTCTCCTTCCAGGTAAAAATCAACACTATCTGCAGTAAACTTATAGGCATTGTATTCATTCAACGATTGCCAAATTCCAATAAACTTAAATGGTACACTTTTTTGTGAACATCCGGTCAGCAAAATAATCACCAGTAAATAGAATAATCGTTTCATAATTTCATTTTATACAAAACGATTAATAACCCTATATATTGCAAAAAGGCTGCCAATTGGCAGCCCTCTGTATATTCCAATAAAGAAAGTTATTGTCCGTCGTAAGCCCATTTTAAATAAATAGAACCCCAGGTAAATCCGGCACCAAAAGCAGCTAAAATAATGTTATCTCCTTTTTTCAATTGCTTTTCCCACTCCCACAAACACAATGGAATAGTTGCTGCAGTAGTATTACCGTAACGCTCAATGTTGATCATCACTTTTTTAGGATCCAACTCCATACGTTGAGCGGTAGCATCAATAATACGCAAGTTAGCCTGATGTGGAACTAACCACGCCAAATCATCTGCAGTCATATTGTTACGCTTCATAATCTCCACAGAAACATCAGCCATATTAGAAACAGCATGTTTAAACACATGACGTCCATCCTGGAAGATGTAATGCATTTTATTATCAATGGTTTCATGTGAAGCAGGGTTTACTGAACCACCAGCCTTCATATTAAGATATTTACGTCCAAAACCATCACTATGAAGAATAGAATCTTTAATACCATAATCTTCTTCACTTGGCTCAAGTAATACAGCAGCTCCTGCATCACCAAACAACACACAAGTAGTACGATCGGTATAATCAACGATAGATGACATTTTATCAGCGCCAACTACGATTACTTTCTTTTTATTTCCTGATTCAATAAATCGGGTTGCAGTATCCAATGCATATAAAAATCCGGAACACGCACCATTTAAGTCAAAGCCGTGTGCATTTCTGATATCACATTTGTCGGCAATAATATTAGCAGTTGCCGGAAACGGATGATCAGGAGTAACCGTTGCACAAATAACCAAATCAATTTCTTCGGGTTTTGTTCCTGTTTTCTTTAAAACTTCTTTTACGGCCTCTGCACCCATATCGGAAGTACCAAGTCCTTCGCCTTTTAAGATATGACGCTCTTTAATACCCACACGGGTCATAATCCACTCATCAGAGGTATCAACCATCTGACTCAACTCTTCGTTGTTAAGGATATATTCAGGTACAAATCCTCCAACGGCTGTGATGACTGCATTGATTTTTTTCATGCGAACAAATATTATCCATGAGCAATGAAATACTTTCCATCAAAAAACAGATCATTGCTCTAATGCTTCCTGTTACAAAGCACCCTATTAAGTTAAATCAAACAAAAAGCAATATGTTACTCTATATATATTATAAGGGGCGGATACAAAAGTACAAATTCAATAATAGTATACAAATTAACCTATGGCCCCAAAACAAAATTTGCCCACAAAAAGATTGCAGGCAAATTTTATTGAATACTCATTCAATAAATTAAGCTGTTACTTCTTTTTCAACAGCTAATTTTCCACGGTAGTATCCACATTCTCCACATACTGTGTGCATTTTCACAGTCGCACCACAGTTTGAACAAACACCTAAAGCCGGAGTTACCGCTTTGTAGTGAGTTCTTCTCTTGTCTCTCCTCGTTTTCGAGGTCTTTCGTTTAGGATGTGCCATTTTTCAACCTAATTTTACTTGTTTTTATTCACTAAATTTTTGAGAGCCTCCCATCGAGGATCTATATAATCGTCTTGCTCTTCGTCTGATGCTTCTTCAACCAGATATTCATCTAAGCGATTCAACATCTCAGGATCACAAGTAAGATTCCCATCTTCGTCTTCCGGGTGAACATGCCTTATTGGCAAACCCACACAGATAAACTCATACAACAATTGGGCAACATTAATTTCGTGTGCCTCGTGCGGCAATACGATAATCTCATCTGTTGGTTCATCATATTCTTCCCCAAATTTCAAATAAACCAGAGTATGATAATTGACGTCCAGATTAAGTGCATCCAGACAATGATCGCAAACCGATTCCACTTCTCCGCTGATATCAAATGTTAAACTCATTAATGCTGAGCTTTTTTTCAACTCAACCTTTGCTTTCACATTTCCGTTTTCAACCAACGGTTGCTCAAATAACTTAAAAAACGACTCGCTGATTTCAAAATTGAATTCATGCAACCCCTCTTTCAAACCCTTGAACGGGATATCGTAGTCTCTTCGTCTGTCCACTTTACCCTATCTAAAAAAACTTTGCAAAAGTATAAAATAAAAACACGCCAAAAAAGAAAACAGATCTTTTTTAACAGCAAATTATAGTCCGACATGTTAAAGTTTGCAAATTTACTGCTGATAACCTAATGCAATCACTTGTTATTTAAGGGAAGAATGATTCGGAAAGTAGTACCCTTGCCAACTTCAGATTCTTTTACAAATATTTTACCGTTATGATAACCCTCCACAATTCTTTTAGCCAATGACAGTCCAAATCCCCACCCGCGCAACTTGGTGGTATACCCAGGCTGAAAAACAGATTTAAACTGATTTCGTTGCAGTCCCTTACCCGAATCTTTAACATCAATAATTACACTATCATTTTTACTAATCAAAGAAATAACAATACTACCGCTCCCTTTTATGGCATCTATGGCATTCTTACAAAGGTTTTCGAGTACCCATTGAAATAATACATTATTGATACGTGCAACGGGTTTTGAACCTTCATCACAGATCACCTGTAAATCAACTTGACTGGCTATCCTTCGTTGCAGATAGTTTACAATATCATTCACTACTGGTAGCAGCTCTTCATTTTTAAGTTCCGGTTTTGATCCTATCTTTGAAAAACGATCGGTAATAACCTGGAGCCGTTTCACATCTTTAGCCAGTTCATTGGCGATTTCAGAATCTTCATCCCGCATCTGTAAAACATCGACCCATCCCAGTAATGAGGAGGTTGGCGTTCCCAACTGATGTGCTGTTTCTTTTGACATGCCTACCCACACCTGATCCTGTTCAGCCTTACGAGCAGAGCTAAATGCCAAGTATGCAACAACTATAAACAAGGCAACCACCAGTAACTGAACAATCGGAAACCAGCTTAAAGCTCTAATTAATAATGAATCCTGATAATATAAATATTGAAACTCCTGGCTTCCCAAATCAATAATAATGGGTTCAGTCGAACTTTTCATCTTAGTAAATACCTTATTCAGGTAATTAACACTGTCGCGCTGATTGATGGCAACATTTCGATGAACCAATATATTATCATCGCCGTCAGCTATAATTAAGGGAATGGTTGTATTCTGACTAATAATCTGTAAGATAAGAGGTATAACAGATTCCGGCGCATCAACATCTGTTAATTGCCGGTATGCTTCCTGCCAGAGTTCTAATTTTTTACGCTCTTCTTCCTTTAGTTGATTTGTTAGTCGATAGGTATATAGCAATGTGAAAGAGCCGATAACAACAGCTCCCAGTAGCAAAAGTAATTTCCAGACTTTCTTGCGGGTATGATAACTCATGATACTCTTTTTATCCTAAAATGACAGGGCTGAGTATTTAAACGTATTTAAAGGCAAATTATTACCATCATTATAAATTACACCACTTATCAAGCATACGTGATAAATCATCCAAACGCGTTGGTTTCATAATAAAATCATCCATTCCAGCTTCCATTACCACCTGTTTATCGGTTTCATCAACACTGGCTGTCATTGCTATAACAGGGCATTCAGACATCTCTGTTTTAATCTGTTTCATTGCTTCTAGCCCATCCATCTCCGGCATCATCACATCCATAAAAACAATGTCATACTTCTTGCTTCGCATCTTATTCAAAGCCTCCATTCCGTTATTGGCCACATCAATTTCCTGTCCAATTTTCCTGAAAAGATTCTTAGCTAATCGTTGATTTAACCTATTATCTTCAGCAACCAACACGTTTAATTGCTTCGGTTCAATTGCAATTTGATTCACCACATTCGGGAACGATTTTAATATAAAATCTTTCAAAACCTGATAATTTACAGGCTTACGAAAATAGGCATCTGCTCCAAGACGCTTAGCGACAGCAGTATTACTCGGCTCAAAATCTGAACTTTGAATAATCACCGGCATTCGCTTGTGCAGTTTATGGTTATAAATCTCCTGCAGAAATTCTAATCCATTAAAATCCGGCCGGTGATCAACCACCATCATTTGATGCTTATCATCTGTTCGAATTATATCAATACTATCATTGGATGGTGGTAACACCTTATAATCGATACCTAATGTTGATAAATTCTTCAACAAGATATTTACATGCATCAGCTCATCTGTGATGATAAAAGTCTTAATCTGTTTAAAGGAAACAATGTTAGTTTTATTATAATCCTTAGTGTATCCTTTGGTTCGATATGGTAACGTGAAGGTAAATGATGCACCCGGATTATCCGGATCGTTGGATAATTCAGACGGACTTTCTGCCCAGATTTCTCCCCCCATCATATTCACCAGCTCCTTCGAAATGGTAATACCTAATCCTGTACCCCCATACTTTCTTGTAATACTTTCGTCAGCCTGCGAAAATGAGTTGAAGATTGTTTTAAGCTTTTCTTTCCTTATTCCAATACCTGTATCCTTAATGGTAAATGAAATTGCCGGCGACCCATTTAAACCTCTGACCTCTTTTATACTGAGATGGATTTTACCCTTCTCGGTAAATTTAATTGCATTGCTAAATAAATTATTTAACACCTGTCGAAAACGAATAAGATCGCCCATGTAATTACTTGGCAACAAGAGGTTACTAGTCCAGGTTAAATCCAGATTTTTCTGTTGCGCCTTAGGTAGGAAATTATGAACACAATTTTCAACCTCGTTTTGCATGTTAAAAGGAATGGATTCTATCTCAAAACGACCGGCTTCAATTTTAGAAAAATCAAGAATATCATTGATCAATACTAATAGAGTATCGGCAGAACGTTTTACAACATTCAACATTTCACGGTCATCCTCTTTCAAATCAGATGTCAGCATTATATCTGTCATCCCTATCATACTATTCAGAGGAGTTCGTAACTCGTGACTAATATTGGCAATAAAAGTGGATTTTGCTTTGTTGGCCAATTCTTCATTCCTTCTTTCTTTTTCAAGAAAAGACACCTCAACAAAAACCTGTAAACTGTATTCTTCACGCAATAAATAGAATACGATTTGCTCGTGCAGTATTACCGATTCTTCATTGTTTTTATTGGTAAATACATATTTGTTCGACTGTGTTGAATAGGTTGTTTTTTCCAGTCGGGTTTTATTCTCAAATAAGACCTCATCATTAGCTTTACGGCCAACCAACTGATCTTCATCATCGAATGCAAATAATTTTAAGGCAGCTTTATTTACCTGTCGTATTCTGTTTGATCCATCCAGTAACACCACTCCTACCGGCAGATAATGAATAATCTGCCTTAAGGCCTCTTCTGATTTTTTTAAACTCCGCTCATCCTGCACATGTCGCCTGAAAAACACAGTAAATACGACAACAATGAGTGTAACAACAAATATGGATATGGCTACTAAAACAATTGAATTACGGGCAATTGAAGAAGTTATCACATCCATAGGCATTGAAAAAGCCAGATAGTAATCATTACCACTAAAATCCAATCGGTTAAAAACAGTAAGCACCTTTAATTCTTCATATTCAGCATGAATCGTATGAATCTTATAAAACCATTTTTTTCCTTTAATATAGTCCGAAGAACCTTCCAGTACAGGATAAAAGGCTTTCTTATGCAAAGTATTGTAAACAACCCATCCATTGGGCTTCATCACCCATTGAAAATGAAAATCTTCGAGATTAAAATTGTAAAAGGCAGAATTAAAGAATGCGTCCAACATCATTTCAAACTGCATATATCCAACAACCCTGGTTTGATTGAACAAGGGCTGAACATACGTAATTTTTGTACCTTGAGGATTTATATACATCTGACTTGTAATAAACTCCTCGACATCACCTACACCAAAAGATGAAATAAAGGTATTACCCTGCCCTTTTGTCAACTCGAACGTATTACCATCAACATCCGTAATCTTTAACGAATTCAGATGCTCTGAATAACTATGAAAAAGTAGTTCCAGTCGTTTTTGTACTTCAGTTGACTCTGCCTTATCCTTAAATAATTTTCGAAGCTCAACCTCAGATACTAATATAGAGATATTTGTATGTGTTTTATTGAAGTATTGATTTAATTGTTCGCCAACAATTAATGATTGTTTAAGCAGAATGTCCTTCTGAGTATTTATCTGACTTTTATAAGTATCAACGTAATAGTATACATTGGAAAGTATAAGAAAGACAATACTAACAATAGCTATAATGATGGCTTTCTTCATTGTTAATTTTAGCAGTAACGTGTTTTATGTTTAAACGCAATACGTTAAACATAGAATAAAGTTCCGTTAAAAACAACCTCAACGATACTTTTCGTTCTTATTTAGAAGGATACTCAGGTAACTCTCATAACGCGACTGCGCTATTTCCTCATTTATTACTGCTTCTTTTACAGCACAACCAGGTTCATTGTTATGTGTACAATTATTAAATCGGCAGCCTTTTGCAGCATTAAATATTTCTCTGAAATAATGATAAAGTTCTTCTTTTTCTATATGTATCAAACCAAAACCTCTGATCCCAGGAGTATCAATAATATAACCACCAAAACTGAGCGGATGCATCTCAGCAAATGTTGTGGTATGTCGTCCTGATTGATGAATTTCTGAGATTTCTGCAGTTTTCAAATTCAAGCCCGGTTCAACACGATTGATGAGAGTTGATTTACCAACACCGGAATGGCCGTTAAGTACACTGATTTTATCCTTTAGCAATTCTTTAATTTCATCCAGGCCTTCCTCTTTTTTTGCTGATACAGCAAGGGTTGGATATCCAATGCCTTCATATAACTCCCGCCATTCAGCCAGCATCCTTCTATGAGGCGGATCATAACGGTCTGTTTTATTAAATATTAAACGAACAGGAATTCCATAAGCTTCGGCAGCAGCAATAAACCTGTCGACAAAAACACGGGTTGTAATTGGATAGTTAATGGTTACAATTAACACCGCCTGATCAACATTTGCAGCCAGAATCTGCGATTCTTTTGAAAGGTTTGTTGATTTTCGAATAATGTAGTTACGACGTGCCTTAACTTCTGAAATCACTCCCTCATCACCCATAACATCCACAAAAACTTCATCACCAACAGCCACGGGATTTGTGCTCCTGATTTCATCCAATCTGATTTTACCTCTGATACGGCAAATCAATGAGGTTGAATCATTGAGCAAAACCGTGTAACGGCTACCTGTAGACTTAATAACTAGACCTTCCTTTCTATCCATAGAAGCATTTTTCTCAAAAATAAGAGATTGATTCGAAATTTACATTCTAATTGTTAACTATTATTCTAAGTTTTTTACACCAACCGTTGTTTTTATTTTAGTAACAAAAACAATAGCTATATTTGAATGGTTACATTTGCATAATAATTTATGCAAGGTCTTTTTGCACGATATCAAGGATTTAGTATATTGCATAAGGCTTTTAACAGGGGGCGAAATTTAGATGACAAACAAAAAAGAGCAGGAATTACATCGTCTTGAGGCTGAGAATAAAAGACTCAAGAGATTGATTACACGAATGCACCGGGGCATCTGGGGCATTCAACAAGGAGGAGATTTGTCGCTAAATGAAGATGAACAGGAACAACTTCCCCTATACATCACCTCTATCCTGGTTGCTAAACTCCCATTTGAAGAACGAATTAACAAAGTACTCGAAGCCCTCGGTACATTTACAGAAGTCAGCCGCATCTATATTTTTGAAAACTGGGCCGATAACAAACGGATGAAAAACACCTTTGAATGGTGCAATGATGGAGTTATCCCGCAAATTGAATTCCTTCAGGATATAGAATATGATGAGTTTCCTCATTGGAAAAAATTATTAACTGAAGATGGCTTTATAAAAGCATCCGACATAAAATCATTGCCTGAGGAACTGCATGGAATCCTGGCCTCTCAGAGTATCGAATCCATTCTTGTCATTCCTCTCCATGTGAATGGCATTTTTTTTGGTTTCATTGGCTTTGATGAGTGTAGCTTCAATCGCGAATGGCTACCTCATGAATTTGATTTATTAAAGCTGGCTTCCCGATTGATTTCCAATGCCTATGAAAATGAATTAAACCAGAAACAAATAATTAAGCAAAGCTCCGATCAGAAATTACTCCTTGATATCAGTCGTTTATTGGTGTCAAAACTATCGTTCGGAGAAAAGATTGATGGCAGCATTAAAAAGCTAGCCGAACATCATCTTTTAGATCAAGTCTTTGTTTATGAAAATGGTGATGAAAACGGATATTGTTGTTTAACCAATTTCTATCAGGATGATTCTATTCATAAATCTTTTGATTCAATTCAATTATTGAATTACGAGAAAGATATTCCTGGCTGGCTTGATATATTTAAACAAACAGGTGTATTTTGCTCTGCAACCGCACCTTTACAATATCGTTCAAACAATGCCTTTGTTAACATACTGCCTAATAATCTGATTGTTGCAGTACCCATACGTTCCAAAGAAGCTTTCTGGGGCTTTTTGGTAACGGTTGGCAACATAAACAAAGCCTGCAACTCATTCAATGAAACAGCCTTTTCAACGGTGGCTGATATGCTGGCAGGTGCCTATGAGCGTGAAAATGCCAATCTGAAATTAAAACAAAACCGCGACGAGATTCTTAACATCAATCGAGAAATTGAGAAGAAGGAAGCTTTCTTGCAGAATCTGCTAAGTTCGGCACCAATCGGAATTATTCTGGTTCGTAACCGAAAGATCGAATATATTAATTCGGCCATCATGCAAACCTCTGGTTATTTGAAGGAGGAGCTTATTGGCAGTCCACTTGCCGATTATTATTACCAAGACAAAGAAGACGAAGAAAAGATAAATGCTTTCTATCAACAAATTGATGATGAAGGCATTGCTTCGATGGAAGTAACATTGAGAGATAAAATAGGTGATCCGGTTGAGTTACGTGTGTTAGGCAAGCAAATGCCTGATAACGACAAAGACATGTGCTATTTGTTGATTTCAGAAGATATCTCAACCATCAAAGAAGCTGTAAAAAATCTGGAAGAAAGCGAGATTCGCAACCAAAAAATCATAGAATCAACTGTTGATGGCATTTTCATTTTCAGTATTCAGAAAGATCTGATCTTTGCAAACACCGCAGGGCTTAACATGCTGGGATATCAATTTGATGAACTCGCAGATAAAGATCTGGATGAGATCTTTCCTGATACTATTTTTGTTGAACGCTTCGAAGAAGCCATGCAACAAATTTTAAAAGGAAAAGATTTTATAGGAGACGTTCAATTACTTCATAACAACAAAGAGATCATTCATACCGAAATTTATGCAACAGGTATCCAGTTAGAGGGTACGCTTCATGCCTACTTTTCGCTTCACAACATCTCAAAAAGAAAAAGAAAAGAAGAAGAACTAAAGCAAAGCGAATACAAATTCAGGGCTCTCACCGAGAACTCACCTGATCATATTATCAGGATCGATCGTAAAGGTACTTTATCATTCTGCAATGCTGCATTTCTAAAAGATTTCAATCTCGATGCCACTGATTGCATTGGTAAAAAAATGAATGAGCTCAATATGCTACCTGAAGAATTTATTTCAGGCCTTAACAATGCCATTGGGGATGTATTGATTTCAAAAACCATCACTCCGGTTGAGTTAGAATTTGACTTTAACGGACAGACTTACGCTTTTGACTGGACTATTACACCCGAAACAGATGATAATAATAACTTGTCGTCACTTCTGTTGGTAGGCAGAAACTTCACTTTGCGCAAAAGAGCGGAACAGGAATTGATTGTTGCCAAAGAAAAGGCTGAAAGTGCTGACAATCTTAAATCAGCCTTCCTGGCAAATATGAGTCATGAAATCAGAACGCCATTAAATGCAATTGTTGGTTTTACCAACTTACTGAATGAAGATTTCATCAGCGACGAAGAAAAAGAAGAATATATTCAAATTATCAATACAAGCTCAGAACACCTGATGGCTTTGATTAACGATATTGTAGATCTGGCCAAAATAGAAAGTGGAGAACTGAGCATTCACCTGCAGGAATCGAATCCTAATGAGGTGCTGGAGAAATTATTTCATTTGTATGAAAAACGAATGGATCTGGATTCGAAAAAACATCTTAAGTTTTACCTGAATCTGCCCGAAGACAGCGCTCAGTACCTGGTACCATGTGACCTGAAAAGGTTTAACCAGATTTTCACTAATCTACTTAGTAATGCTTTTAAATTTACACCGAAAGGCTTTATTGAGATGGGTTATGTAAGAGAAGATGATGATTTGAGATTTTATGTTCGAGATACTGGCATTGGTATCAGTCCGGAAAAGCAAGCCATCATTTTCGATCCTTTCAGACAAGAAGAAGAAAACACTGCCAAGCATTATGGTGGAACAGGTTTAGGCTTGTCTATTTCGAAACGTCTGGTGGAAGCCATGAGCAGTAAACTGGAACTTTCTTCGGAAAAAAACAAAGGATCTGAGTTTTCATTTCTTTTACCAATCAGTGAAAAGAAATCTGAACCAATCATTATAAAAATACCAAAACAGGTTAAAGAAACTCCTAATCTTACAATACCTGTTAATGTAAGCTGGCCTGACAAGATAATTTTATTGGTTGATGCAACCAGTACTGCTCAATTGCAAATGCGCAAAAATCTGGAACAAACAAAAATTACATTGATTTCAGCACGTACACCTAATTCAGCAAGAGAATTATTGCTGAAACGTAACGATATCGATCTTGTGTTGATGGATATTAATATGCCGGGTCTGGATGCCGACGAATTTATTCAGAGTATCAGGCAACTGGGTATTGGCATTCCGTTTATTGCACAATCCATCGACATTGATGAAAAGAAAGCAAATGCTCTTTTAACATCTGGCTTTGATGATTCGATAAGTAAACCTATACAAAAAGATGAGTTGTTACAGAAAATCAATATTGCCCTAAAAGGAATTCATAAATCGCAGTTAAACTAAACATCAACGCCTTCTTTAACATCTTCAAATTTTTCTTTTACAGAGTCGAAGTTCAGGTATGGAAAAACCATAGGAGCTAAGGAGGCAACTGGTTTATAAAGATATGATTCGGTCTTCATCTCCTGGGATAGCAATTTTGAATCCTTATCAAATCCGTTAATTACTGCAATTAGCACGCTAAGAATAAAAGCATATTTAAGTAAACTGAAGATGGCTCCTAAAATACGGTTTACAGGACCAAGAGCAATAGCCGAAACAAGTTTATCAACCACTTTAGCAATCAAATGAACTCCAATTACTATTACTATAAAGGTCACAATAAAAGATATCAGACCTAAATGATTGGAATGAATATGTTGTGATAAATAATCGGCTGTAAAACTACTGAACTTGATCGCTCCTAATAAGCCCAACACTAAAGCTGCCAGCGATGCCAGTTCAATAATCAATCCGTTTTTAAACCCTTTAAATAAGGCAAAAGCCAGAATAAGCCCAATAACAATATCAAAATAGTTCATAGTTGTATTCTTCTGTCGTAAAGGTAGAAATTCTATTGACACATTCAATTTAACAAAACCGTTATTTACTAATCATTTAACTGTGTTTCAACAACTAGCCGAAAACCAAAATATGTACTTGCTGTTTGATATAAAAATCGCTTTGCAAGAATGCATTTTTGCGTATCTTTAATGACTTTGAAACAGATTTATGCCAATACTCAATTCCATCATATCCCTGGTTAATACGCGGAGACTTTCGCAAATAGAAGATTTCAAGTCTAATCCGGGGCAAATACAGGACGAACAGCTTCAGCGTCTGATAAAATCTGCCAAACATACCTTCTTTGGTAAACTGCATGACTTTGAAAGCATAAAAAATTACGAAGCATTTGCCGAGAGAATTCCTGTTTCAGATTATGAAGGATTGAAACCCTATGTTGAGAGAATGCAAAAAGGTGAAAAAAACCTTTTATGGCCTGGCGAAATAAAATGGTTTGCCAAATCGTCAGGAACTACTTCAACCAAAAGTAAATTTATTCCTGTTTCGAAAGAATCACTGGAAGACTGCCATTTCAGGGGCGGAAAAGATGTGTTGGCATTATACATTGAAAATAGACCTGAATCGGATATGTTCAGTGGTAAATGCCTGACGTTGGGAGGTAGCCATCAGATAAATAATTTTAGCAACGATAGCTATTATGGTGATTTATCAGCCATTTTGATTGAGAACCTTCCTTTCTGGACTCATTTTATGCGTACTCCCGAGCAATCCATTGCTCTGATGGATGAATGGGAAGCCAAACTCGAAAAAATTACAGAGACCACACTGGTAGAAAATGTTACTTCGCTGGCAGGTGTTCCCAGCTGGTTTCTTGTACTGATAAAGCATTTATTAAATAAAAGTGGTAAAACCAACCTGTTGGAGATATGGCCCAACCTGGAGCTGTTTATTCATGGTGGAATTAATTTTACTCCCTATCGCAATCAATACAAAGAGTTAATTCCATCAGACAAGATGAATTACCTCGAAACCTACAATGCTTCCGAAGGATTTTTTGCCATTCAGGATGATTTAAAAACGCAATCCATGCTTTTGATGCTGGACTACGGTATTTTTTACGAATTTGTACCCTTATCGGAGTTGGGAAAATCTCATCCTAAGGCACTTACCATCGAACAAGTGGAAATAGGAAAAGATTATGCCTTAGTCATTTCAACCAACGGAGGAATCTGGCGTTATTTAATTGGTGATACCATTCGATTTGAATCTACTTTCCCTCATCGTATTGCAATTACAGGAAGAACCAAGCATTTTATCAATGCTTTTGGGGAAGAGTTAATGATTGAAAATGCCGAAAAAGCACTGGACGAAGCATGTAAAAATACAGGTGCAGTAATTAAAGAATACACCGCTGCTCCTATTTTTATGGGTAAGGAATCCAAAGGAGCTCATCAATGGTTGATTGAGTTTGAGAAGGCTCCTGAAAACCTTGAAGCATTTAAACAATTGCTGGACGAAACATTGAAAAAAGTTAACAGCGATTACGAAGCCAAACGCTATAAGAACATGACCCTGGAAATGCCTCATGTTGAAATAGCACGTGAGCATCTGTTTATGGATTGGCTCAAAAGCAAAAACAAACTGGGTGGACAAAACAAAGTGCCACGGCTGGCGAATAATCGCGAGTATATTGAAGAATTATTGAAGTTAAATACCAAATAACAAAAATATGCATATTGCTATTGCAGGAAATATTGGATCGGGTAAAACATCTTTAACCGAATTATTGGCTCATCACTATGGCTGGGAACCTCATTACGAAGATGTGGATGAAAACCCGTATCTGGCCGATTTTTATGACGATATGCCCCGCTGGTCGTTTAATCTGCAGGTCTATTTCTTAAAAAGCCGATTTTCTTCTGTACAGCAGTTTCGCGCAGCCGGTCAAACGGTAATACAAGACAGAACCATTTACGAGGACGCTTATATTTTTGCACCTAACCTTTATGATATGGGACTGATGAGCCGAAGAGATTTTGACAATTACTTTTCTCTGTTTCAACTGATGAGTAGCTTTGTTCAGGCTCCCGACCTGTTAATATACCTTAGAGCCTCTATTCCAACTCTTGTTAATCAGATTCAGATGCGTGGCAGAAGCTATGAAAACAATATCCGCCTTGAATATCTGAAGAGACTAAACGAACGTTATGAAGCATGGATTCAGGGTTACAACAGTGGTAAGCTTTTAATTATTGATGCCAACGAAATTGATTTTATAAAAAATAAATCAGACTTGAGTATGATTATTGATAAGGTGGATGCTCAGATACATGGCCTTTTTTAATAATTATATCCGTTTCTATTTTTTCCAAACCAAAACCTGAGGTCTTATATGTTAAGACCTCAGAAAATTTAAATGAACGACTACTATCAAATACTTGGAGTACCCCGCAATGCTTCGATGGAACAAATCAAAAAGGCCTATCGAACAAAAGCAAAGCGTTACCATCCCGATATCAATAAAGCCCCGGATGCTCATGAAAAATTTATTTTAATCAATGAGGCTTTTGAATATTTCGACCAACTGCATAATCACAAAAAATCAAAACAATATAAAGCAGCGCAAGCCAGCGCCATGGAAGAATTCTGGCAGGCATGGCACGATTTAGAACGACAAAAAGCCCGCGAAAGGGCACGTGAACATGCCCGCATGAAATATGAAGCTTATTTAAAATCGGATGTATACCGAACCACCGAAGCCGTCAATTCTATCGTTGATTTTATTGGTGCTGCTTTTCTGATGTTATTTATTTTTGGCATCCCTATTTTTGCTTACCTGCAAGATGCCTTATGGATTGGCTTGATTATCATTCTTCCCTCCTTTCCATTATGGATAAAATTTCTGGTCAGCACCTTTAATAAAGAGTTTGTTTTATCACTAATAGGTTGGCATGCCTCAACAATCCGGTCAAAAATATTCAGATTAATGATTTTTACAGTCATTAACGGCATTGTATTTTTTAACACCGTACTTAATACCGTTATTACCTGGCAAACACTATTGATTGCATATGCTGTAACCTTTTTTATCGCCTATCTGGCATCCCGAAAAGTATTATCCAGATATTACAGATATCTGATCCGATTGGTGCTGGTCCCCGGACTTGTAGGGCTAATTTTCTTTGTTAACAGCCTGCAAACAAAAACATTTTACACTGAATCCTACTGGTATACATATCCTCCTAATGTTAATAGCAAAATATTTTTCACCATCAAATTAGATGATCACCGATACGATAACTACACTGGCATACGATTGTTTTTCGATTCAGACCGCATAATTAGAAACAGTTGCATTACCTATACTTTTTCCAAAGGTTTACTAGGGCTGGACAGGGTTATAGAAGTAACAACTTCAAATAGGATGCCTGAGATGTAAATGCTCGTAACCAAAAATTTGTGTCATTATGGTATATTCTATGACACAAATATTTTAATTTACAACAGTTATTCTCAAATCAGAAGTTCATTTATAATTCGCACTTTATATTCTCTCTTTTGTTTAAACGCATATTGTAGTCCAAAAAGCTATCTTTAACATTATACAGAAATACTTACCTATGGCTTTTCAGGTCTAATTAGTCGTTCTATACGAACAACGATTTAATCCAAGTCTTCAGTTTAAGAAACTGCACTTCTATCCCCCTGATAGCTATATGGGGAATTAAGAATCTATATTTCACCTAATTTGCCAACACAAAATACAAAAGCCTGCTAATCTATTGATTGCAGGCTTTTTAGTAGTCCCTACGGGAATCGAACCCATATCTACAGTTTAGGAAACTGCTATTCTATCCGTTGAACTAAGGGACCATTATTTCGGCTGCAAAAATAAGCAAATTAGCAGAATTTTAAAATTTAATTTCAAAGCACTGGAATTACATATAGAAGGGTGATATTACTTTATTAAAACCCTCGACACAAGGATTAAAACATTGTAACTTTAATTAAGTGTTAGTTCAGCTTTCTTAATCATTTTAAACCCAATGTCATGAAATATTTACTTTTTATATTTTGGTTGGGAGTCATGACGATGGGAATTCACGCCCAAAACACAGAAAGGAGTAAAAAACAAGACGAAAGAGTTCCTGCTAAGTTACAAACCGATCAAATTCAGAAGATATCGGAGATAACCATTTTACCACAAAGTTCAATTAGTTATTTTCTGATGAATACCATTGAGTATCCCGAAAATTCAGTTGCCAAAATGGAAGAAGGACAGGTGGTTGTTAAATTTATTATTGAACCCGATGGTGCCATCAGAGATATAAAAGTTATTAACTCTGTTTCGGAGGCAATTGATGAACAAGTGATAAACGGTGTTGAAAAAACAAGTGGCAAATGGCTACCTGCATATGAGAATGGCAAACCAGTTGAATCGGAACATAAATTGTATATCACTTTTGATATTATGAATAACCTTCCACTAAATGAGCAATCTATCGATCATTTTACCAAAGGGATGAAACTGATATACCAGGCCGAACTTTATGAAAAAGAAAACCCAATTAACAACAATAAAAAAGTTAAAAAACTAAACAGACAGTACAAAAAAGCATTATTTCATTTTGATGAAGCAGCAAAATACCAGGCAGAGGAAGGATCCATCTTTTACTGGCAATCGTATGCTTATCAGAAATTGGGAGATATGCAGAGAATGGAAGAAAAGCTCAAAGAATACCAGGCCACATTATGAAATTAGCAAATTCATCCATTACAATTAAACTGTATCAAGATGAATAAACCATTAAAATACATAACCCATTGCTGAACTAACACTTCACTCCTCTTACAACACTTCACTTTCTCATTATACTCATTATTGAGTATCGACAACAAGGTGCTATTATCGTAGTTTTGATTATGTGTTAGCTCAAAATTGTTGTAAACTTTAAACTATGTGTCATGAAAAAAGTGTTGAGTCTTGTGGCGTTCGGAATCATGGCTCTGGGATTAATTGCTCAAAATAATACTAAGAGCATCGATGAAGGAGACCTTCCTGCCAGATTAAAAACAAATGAAATTCAAAGATTGGAAGAAGTAACTGTTCTCCCTCAAAGTCCGTTATGCTGCTTTATGCAAAAAGAGATTGAGTATCCTGAACAATGTGCCGTAATAGGCGAAGAAGGCCAGGTAGTTGTTCAATTTATTATTGAAACAGATGGTGAAATAAGAGACCTTAAAGTAATCAATCCTGTTTCTAAATTACTTGATGATCAGGTTGTTTACTGTCTGAAAAAAACAAGTGGTTTGTGGGCTCCGGCCATTGAACATGGTCAGGCAATTGAATCGGTTCATAAACTGTATGTTACCTTTGATATTGAAGGAAACAAAAGTCTTGGTGAACTATCTGCAGAACATTACAAAAATGGCATCCAATACATTGTTAAAGGAGACGAAATCAGAACTGATTACTTCCTTGCTGAGGACAAAAAACTAAAAAAGGCAGACCGCCAATATCGATACGCATTAAATCATTTTAATGAAGCCAAAAAACTCCAGGCCGAAGAAGCTGCTATTATCTTTTGGCAATCTAAAGCATTTGAGCGATTAGGCGATTTATCAATGATGAAAGATAAACTGGATGAATACCTCTCTGTTTTAATTCCTGATGAATTTGAGAACAAGGATTATGTCTGCATAAGTTATCCTTTAGACAAAAAATAAACCGTGAAATAAATTGACATATCGCGATCACCATGAATAACTTTGCAGCCAGTTAAACCTATTAGTATGGAACCCCTTTCTTTTACAGACCTGGTTACCGTTATTGATTTGTTGAATACTCAAACCAGTACAAAGAATAAAAAGAAAGTAACGAATAAGAATGAACAACTTGATTTTGAGCTAACTCTTTTAAGCAACCAATTTTACCACATTGTCAGTTTTCCGCAATTCAAAATCAATTACATCTCAGAAAATATAGCGAATATACTGGGATTGAATCCCCGAAACACAACTTTGAAACATCTTTACAGCCTTATTCATCCTGAAGACTTACCCTTAATTTTACTGGCTTCTAAAAAACTGATAGAATTTCTGATTGTAAATATGCACAGGTTAGAACCCTATCAAATGATTGTGACTTTCGATTACAGAATAAAAAATAAGGATGGCAATTATATAAGGGTTTTAAATCAAAACAGCATGATTGACAAAAGCTTAGACAACTCTAATTGTCAGACCATTTCGCTTTATTCTGATATAACACACTATAAAACAAGCAACAAAATTGACTTTGATTTAATCAATTATGGCACTCCTATTGATTTCATCTTCCCCGATGAAGAATTAAATAATATCGCTCTTTTATTTACACCCCGCGAAAGAGAAGTACTTACCTTACTGGCTTCCGGTAAAAACAGTGCCGAAATTGGAGATCTGCTATTTATCAGCAAACATACCGTTGATACTCATCGCCGACATATGTTGACCAAATCACATTTGTGCAATACTGCTGAACTGGTGGCCTTTGCTTTAAACAACAACCTGTTTTAGCCTTTACAATTGCTTAAGTCGATTGGCCACCTCGATTAATATTTCATCAGGCTGGGCATAATTGATACGCACCACCTGACGCTTCGATTTCTCATGCAGGAAGGCGCTAATAGGCATCACAGCAACTCCTAACTCTTTTATCAGACGAATGGCAAAATCCTTATCCGCTTCATCAGATGCTTCTGAAAAATCAAAAAGTTGGTAAAAGGTTCCCTGCGAAACGATGGGTTTGAATTTACTTTCTTCCATCAGATCGAGAAAGAAATTACGTCTTTCCTGGTAGAAACTACGTAATCCCCTATATTCTTCTTTTTCTTCCATAAAATCGGCCAAAGCCAATTGAAATGGTGAATTAACACTCTGTACCATAACCTGATGCACTTTACGGAATTCGCGCATAATTTCTTCAGGAGCCAGACAGAAACCTATTTGCCAGCCGGTAACATGATAACTCTCGCCAAACGATGCAATAATAATACTTCGCTCTGCCAAAATTGGATACAAAGCAGCACTCTGATGCGACTCTTCATCAAACACGATGTGTTCAAATGTTTCTTCGCTCAGAATCACAATCTTAGTCCCGTTAACCATTCGCTGAAGGCGCAGCATATCAATCTCCTTCATTACCCAGCCAGTTGGATTATGTGGTGTATTAATGATAATCATGCGGGTTTTAGAATTGATCATCATCTGTACCTGTTCCCAATCGATATGAAAATCGGGCTCTTTCATCGGAACAAAAACCGGTTGAGCACCATTCATCTGTATGGCCGGAACACAATATTCATTAGCCGGCTCAAAAACAATTACTTCATCACCTTCTTTTACCAATGCTGAAATGGCGGTAAACATCGCCTGCTGTACACCAGCAGTTATTGTTACCTCGGTTTGTGGCTGGTACACCCTGCTATATAACTCTTCGGTTTTTTGAGCTACTTTTTTTCGTAAAGCCATCTCGCCCTGAAAAGGAGCAATCTGATTCAACCCTTCACGCAGATGCTTTTCAACTAAATTAATCAATTTTGAATTGCAATGAAAACCAGTGTAACCATCTGCCAGATTAATGGCATTGTATTCGCTAATTAACGGTGCAATGGTAGACGAGAAATTAGATTTCAGGTTTTGATATTTGGTGCTAATGTGCATAATTTGGGTGACGAGTATTATCAGTGTTTATTTGATGATTAAATGTAAATAAACTGGCAATAAAATGCATTGATATTGTGCTTTTCTATCCAGATTTAATTACCAACGTAGGAAAATATTTGACCAAAAATGTAACATTACTCTGCAGACTAGCCTTCGCCATGAAATAAAGCCTGTAAAACCTCAAATGATTTAATGCTTCCCAATCCATCCAAATGGAGTTCGTAATACCTGATTAGTATTTCCAAAAGCTGACTTCTGACTTCAGCACTCATCTTTAAACGGCTAAGCTCATTAATATTTAGTTGAAACAAATCTTTCCATCTATCAAGCAATTGATCTTTTATGAAATATCCATGCGTGGGTTCATACGAAACAAAACGTCCGTTTAATAAATCAAACACTTTATCATTTTCGTCGTTAGCTCCAGGGCCAAAACCTAAGAAACGGCTTAAATGAAAAAGAAAGAACAAATGAAAATTATAGACTCCGTCAACACCTGTATCGAACACCTCAATTCCATGATAAATAAAACGAAACAGATCATCGTTGGCCTCTTCTTCCCGAAGTACTTTAGACATTACTTCAGTAAGAAAAAAAGCGATGGCTCTTTTAGTCTGATCAAATGGTATACTTGTGAGTGGATGAAGCAATTTGAACTCTTTGATTCGTTGCAGATCAGCTTTAGGACGATGATAAACCTGCATTTCAATTAAACTCAGAGGTTGTAATAAAACTGTGTTTCCCTTGTTTTTGGTGGAACGAACCCGGTTTACAACATACGATTGCCGGCCAAAATGTTGAGTATAAACATTTACAATAATGCTACTCTCTTTATACTTAATATGATTTAATACTATGCCTTTTGTACTGACTATCATCATTGCAAAAATAGATTAAATAACATTAGTTTGTAGGTTCAATAGATTCAAACACATATCAAATCATTTAAAATACAATATCAGTCATCAATATTTACTATTGATAATCAATAGATTAATTTGAAAAACAAATTATAAACATATGAACATCGTTAATTTTTTTAAACGTTTTGGCAAAGCTTTTTGGGTAGCCAACTTTGCCGAATTACTCGAAAGAGCAGCATATTATGGTGTATTTATTGTAATTACGCTTTATTTATCAAGAATATTAGCCTTCACTGATTTTGAAGCAGCGTCGATCTCGGGAGTTTTTAGTGCGCTACTCTATTTCTTACCCACTTTCACTGGTGCCTATGCCGATAAAATTGGATTTAAAAAATCATTAATTGTCGCTTTCGGATTTCTTTCTGTCGGATATTTTGGGTTAGGTATCTTCCCAACACTTCTTGAATCAGCTGGACTGGCTAAATATGGTTTTACTACCGAGTTTACCGGACTGCGCGAATCAAACGATAAGTACATCATTATACCCATAATGGCTTTGATTATTATTGGGGGTAGTTTTATTAAATCTGTTATTACAGGTACTGTTGCTAAAGAAACAGATGAAAAAAGCAGAGCAACCGGCTTCTCAATTTTTTATACCATTGTTAATATTGGAGCTTTCTCCGGTAAAACCATCGTTAAACCTTTGCGCGAAGCAATGGGTAATGTTGGCTTAATCGATATCAGTTTCTTCTCTGCCGGAATGACTTTATTGGCCCTGATAGCTGTCATTTTCTTCTTCCGACCATCGGTAACCAAAGGAGAAGGAAAATCAATTGGTGAAATTTGGAATGCATTGATCAGAGTAGTAACCAATGCCCGTTTAATTATTCTGATATTAATTATTACGGGTTTCTGGATGGTTCAACATCAGTTGTATGCAACTATGCCTAAATATGTACTTCGAATGGCAGGTGAAAGTGCATCTCCATCGTGGTATGCCAACGTTAACCCATTGGTTGTATTTACAACTGTTGGATTAATAACCTCGTTATTCAAAAAAAGAACAGCACTATTTTCTATGACTATTGGTATGTTTATCATGCCAGTCTCGGCATTTGCGATGGCAGCTGGAAATATGCTTAACGGTGAAAGTATTGACCTGGGCTTCACAACCATGCATCCGGTAGCTTTTATGATGATTGTAGGGATTGCTTTTCAAGGTCTTGCTGAATCATTTATCTCACCCCGCTTTTTGGAATATTTCTCCTTACAGGCACCCAAAGGAGAAGAAGGTCTTTACCTTGGATTTAGTCATCTTCACTCTTTCTTATCTTCAATCTTAGGTTTTGGGTTATCTGGTTTCTTATTGGAAAAGTATTGCCCTGATCCGGATTTGTTATCGGAGACTGAAAAACTAACGGCTTATGATCATGCCCATTATATATGGTTTGTGTTTGTGGGAATTGCAACTATTTCAGCTATTTCACTGATTATCTATGGCAAAGTCACAACATGGCTCGACAGTAAAAAAGGAGCACCTCAGATCAACTAATAAAATTAAGAACATTTTAAAGATTTAGTTTGCAGAAATGGAAACTTGAATTATCTTTGCAACCGCAAAAGCAAAACGATCTTTTGAATGTTGCCCAGATGGCGGAATTGGTAGACGCGCTGGTCTCAAACACCAGTGATAGCAATATCGTGCCGGTTCGATCCCGGCTCTGGGTACCAAACAAAAACCTGATAGTTTAACTATCAGGTTTTTTTGTTTTTACACTCCCCTATTGATGCTTCAGCATACCTTTTTAAAGACATTTAGCACATACATTTTGCAGCGCATATTCATACCATATGATATTATTATCTCCTTTTATTCGTATAGGTTTGATCATCTTCTTGATTTGGATTATTGAAATTAAATATGTTTTTTTATGATAGCAATCAAACCTAAGTCGGAATTATACAATAGCTGTTTGTGTGGGAGCGTGATGAGTGATGTTTGGCTTTCAAGAGTATAGTCATTGACTTAAAAACATCGACTTACTCTTAACACGCAATTGTGAGTGAGGCGGCGAAGCATTACTTAAAGTTTATTATTTGCCAATTAATCAAACTTATATAGACTATTCAGGATTAAATTTGAATTATACTGACACATTTGAATTTTACAATCATATAACCATAGGTTCCAATAAAAATTTCTCTAGTGATTTAACCGTATTATTAAACGTTTAATATCGTAACTAGACGATTAATAATCTTTTAAGACAGAAATTATGCTTATGATGGTCAACCATGTAGTATTCATCTTAAAATCAATATAATTATTAACAATGTGCTTATTTTAAAGGAATTGAGACAATATTAAAAGCGTATAAACTAACTGGATTTTTGGTAGAAGGAGAATTTATGAAAATATTCTACGATCTGAGCTAGCAAAATTCCATCGCAAGTCAATAAAAGATTAAGAATACATATGCATGGAGGATTACTTTGGCTGAAATATAGAATTATTACTTACCAACTTGTATCGGATTATGATAAAAGAGGAAGTGACGATTTAAAATTTTAATTTTATAACAATATATTGATATGCATTACTATATGAGCAATCAACACACTATAATGATTAAAAGCCACTTAAAGGATATTATCAATACTAATGGCCGCAAACTAGAAAGCGGAACAACGGACAAAGGAAATATAACCGTCATACAATGACGGTTACAGAATAGTTAGCGGTTATTAAAAGAACAACATGAAACATCCTGAGCGATTTGACGAATTTATGACTTGGTTCAAAGATGTTAGTGAAAAACACTTTGAGGAATTTGAATTAGATAAAGAAGCTTATGGTCTTGATTTTCAGAAAGGAACCAAGTGGAATATCGGTTTATCAGATAGAGAAATAGGTGAATTTCAAAAGGAATTAGGCTTTGAATTCCCGTATGAACTAAAACAGTTCTATAAAACTGTAAATGGAACAAATGTACCTGGCGTAAATACATTTGGAGAAAGCGGAATGCAATATAACTATGAACCAATTTATTATAGCTATCCTGTACACGTAACTATAATAAAAGAGTTGATTAATGAAAAATTGGAAATTTCAGGACTTAGTCCTACAACAATGATTAAAAACAATATTCCATTTATATTTCCAATTGAGAGGTTCTATTACATGGTAATAGACAATCTGACAAATCCCATTTATTATATTTCAACTGGATTTGAAAACCACGACCTGAATAAACCTTCTGTATATGCTTCACTATATGCAGACTCTTTACAAAGCTTTCTAATTAAAAGTGTTTTGAAACGGACTAACCATATAAGTGACCTTGAGGAGTTTCCATTTAGAAATAGAGAAAGCAATTATTGGACCGAAAAAAACAACCGCTAACAAAGTGTATAAAACATGGCAGAGGTTGTACAAGCATGAAACGTATCAGCCCGCTCCTAACGTCATTGTCGGTGGACAATGTCGCTCTCCGCAGACTGCCACGTTTCATACACAATCCGTTATGCCTAATTGTAAAAAAATAGCCGATGATTGAAAAAATACTAAAAGCGCTTGATTTTAGAATAGAAATCGTTGAAGATGCTTTCCAACAAGCAATAAATAGTTCAAATAATAATGCGAAAGGTGCTTATTTAAACTACCATAAAGAAGTTGCATTCTTTACTCATTTTATATATACAAACGATATTATTAAACTACCTTTTAGAGAGTTATTAGCGTATGACAAAAATCTATTTAACGACAAAACATACCGGGACATAATCTCTGAAATTTGCTCCTCAATTAGAGAAGTATCAAACGTCATAATAAATGAAATTGGGCTTGACAACTTACCGGAAGAAATTAATGACGGCTGGAAAAATCCCTTTAAAACTGAATTATCAATTCAAGCGAAAGACTTATTTCTGAAATTGATAAAATATGATGCCCTACCAAAACCACAGGAGACCGTTGTTTTAAAGGCAATATATTCAATATTGGTTGAGATTTTCACCCGTTGGGACTACACAAAACCTAAAACAAACTGGGGAAATACATTTGCTTTAATGGAGAATTACAGTCAGCAAATATCAAAACTTGAATATTTAACTGGTTTTTTAAAGGAACAAACTGAAGCTAATAGTGCATTACGATTATTTAATTTGTATAAAGCCATAAATCCAATAGGAATTCCTAACAGTTTTAATGAAAGATTTTTTCATGAAATTGTAGCTTCTGGGGATAAGTTGACAGATGATAAAACCTATTTAACAGACTGTAAGAAAATAAAGGAATACCTTCAACAAAAAATACTTGAAGGCTTTTCCATCGATGTTTCTATTGACCAATTTATAACTTTCATGGAAAATTTTAGAAAAGCAGATGAATTTCCAGAAGGAGAAAAACAACTCCAAAAAGAATTTGAAACATTTCTTTTTCATAAAGGTTACTTCCCATTATCAGAAGTGCAATTAAAAAATGGCAGATTAGATACATTAGCCATAAATGGTAGTAATTCATTTCTGGTTGAATACAAGCAAATTGGCTGGAATAAAGATATCGATAGCGTTAAAGATGAAATAAATAAAATTGTATCTTCTTTCATTCAAACAGAAATCTATATCAACAGATTAAACGGACTTGAATCCCTTCAAAAAACAATTTATGTCATATTATTTACTAAGAAATACTTTGTATTCAATAACTCAATAAATGACCTTTACTACAAAGGAAAAACCTTTAGATTTCAAACGGTTTATATGGGAGAAACTCCACCATCGAAAATAAAAAATTATGAGATAATAAATCTGAATGAAATGATAAACAACTAGGCATAACAACTAAGCGTTCTGCCTGGTTGCAAACCAAAGGCTGAGCGCGCGTGTTGCCGACAACCGGGTAGAAATAGCTGACTATGGGGATTGATAAG
>JAFMVE010000031.1 GCA_025499705.1 Carboxylicivirga caseinilyticus | reverse complement strand
CTCACATATAAGCTCTCAGCTGGATGAAATAATTTAAGGAAGAACTCCATTTTTTTGAATAATAAAAAGAGGGTGCCTCAATTTTGGACACCCTCCTGTATTTTGTGTGATAAGATAATTAATCTACTATCTCAATCAATTCAACTTCAAAAATCAAGGTTGCATATGGAGGAATTACACCTTGAGAACCACGTGGACCGTATCCTAAATCATAAGGAATGTACAAGATAGCTTTTGTTCCTTCTTTTAACAATTGAAATCCTTCTGTCCAACCTGCAACAACACGATTAAGAGGAAACTCAGCTGGTTCACCACGATCAACCGAACTATCAAATTTAGTTCCATCAACCAAAGTACCTGTATAATGAACTTTCACAGTATTTGTTGCAGTAGGTATTCTACCAGAACCTTCTTCCAGAATTTTATATTGCAAACCACTTTCAGTTACCATTACTCCTTCTTTCTTAGCATTTTCAGCCAAAAAATCTTCTCCTTCTTTTCTCATCTCATAGGTTAACACATCATTTGCCTGTTGTGGAGTTACCTGACCATTATTATTCAATTGTTCACGTACACCCGCAGCTACCATATCAGCATCTAATCCTTCGATATTTGTTAATTGATTTGCAATTAAGATACCATAGCTGTAACTCAAACTATCCTGAAATGCATTTAATTTTGCAGGCGCATCAGAAGCTCCCTGCTGACAAGAGATAACGCCAAATGCAATTGCACCAGCCATCATCAGTTTAGAAATCAATTTCTTATTCATTTGTTTATTATTTATTTGCCCCAAAGATATACAAATACTTTATTGGAGCTACATCATGTCGATTTTAGATAAAAAAACAGGTGAAGGATAACCAACACCTGTTCATATTATCATTAATCTAAACACTATAAAAATTCGTAACGAACAAAGGCTTCAAATGCTTCATATTCTGCCATTCCCAAGTCGTTATACAACTGAGCGGTTCCTCTGTTTCTATCTTCTGCTCTCTGCCAAAACTCACGACTATCACCTCCCAGGAACATTGCTCCATCCTTTTGTGATTGATGCTTAAATATTGCATTACGCTTACGCATCAATTCATCCGGACTAATAGGTACAGCCATCTCAATATTATGAATTTCCCATTCGTGCCACGCTCCACGATACAACCAAACCCAACAATCTTTCATCCACTCTTCCTTCTTAAGAATGTCAATTGCCTGAAATATAGCGTCCAGACAAACGCGGTGTGTTCCATGAGGATCAGATAAATCACCCGCTGCATAAATCTGATGTGGCTTTACCTCCTTAATCATTTCTACAATGATTTTTACATCTTCTTTGCCAATTGGCTTCTTCTCTACTCCTCCTGTTTCATAGAAAGGAAGATTCAGGAAATGAACATTTTCAGCTTTTACGTTTGCATAACGACAACCTGCTTTAGCCTCACCTACACGAATCAAACTCTTAATTCGACGTATCTCAGGTAAATCAATTTGGTCATGCTTTTTATTGGCAATAAATTTTCGTATTTTCTCGTGTTCAGCCTCTATTTCTTTTGTATCAACTTTTAACCCACGAGCATAAGCCCCAATAAAATCGATGTAGCGAAGAACATCATCATCTGATACAGCAAGGTTACCAGAAACCTGATATGCCACATGAACATCATGACCCTGATCAACCAAACGCAACATCGTTCCTCCCATAGAAATAACATCGTCATCAGGGTGTGGGCTAAAGATTATTACCCTTTTCTTCTCTGGTGATTTTCTTTCCGGACGATAGGTATCATCAGCATTTGGCTTTCCACCGGGCCAACCTGTAATGGTATGCTGAAGTTCATTAAAAATGCGAATATTAATTTGGTATGCCGATCCTTTTTCTGCAATGATATCACCCATGCCGTTATCATTGTAATCACGATCAGTCAACTTAAGAATGGGCTTATTCACCTTTTGACATAGCCAAACAACCGCCTTTTTTACCAACCGATCGTCCCAAACTACACTATCTATTAACCAAGGTGTTTTAACTCGGGTAAGCTCATTACCAGCCGCCTCATCAACAATAACATGGCAATTCTTGTGGCGCTGCAAAAATGAAGAAGGAACTTCTTCTGTAATAGTGCCTTCAACTGTTTTTTGAACAATATCAGCTTTACCTTCACCCCATGCCAAAATACGAACACGTTTTGCCTTCATAATGGTAGCTACTCCCATTGTAATAGCCTTACGAGGCACATTATCCTTACCAAAGAAATCGGAGGCTGCTACTGTTCTTGTAATATCATCCAGCGAAACAATTCTTGTTAGTGAATTATAAGAAGAGCCCGGTTCATTTAAACCAATATGACCTGTTCCTCCTACTCCAAGAATCTGCATGTCAATTCCGCCTACTTTATCGATTTGTTCTTCAAATCCACGGCAAAATTTATAAATACTTTCCTGAGGAATCGTTGAATCAAGTTCAAAAATATTTTCCTTTGGTATATCAATACGATCGTAAAATTTCTCCTTAATGTTTCTGCTGAAACTTTGTAATGCATTTGGAGCAATTGGAAAATACTCCATCACATTAAATACAATCACATTTTTAAAGCTTAAACCTTCTTTCTTGTGCATGCTCACCAACTCATCGTACACCTCACTGGGTGCAGAACCTACTGCTAAACCTAACACACACTTCGCTCCTTCAAGCTCCTTAATTTTAATAATAGAAGCTATTTCAGATGCCAAAGCTTTTGATCCCTCTGTTGAAGATCCATAGATTTTAGTGGCAATTTTCTCATGTTTCGTTATTAATGATCTCAGATACGGATCATCGTGGTAGCCTTCATTTTTAAACTTACCGGCTGGTGAAATCTTCTGATTAAATTTTACTATCATAACATTAAATGTTAATGTGATTGTCCTTTTTGATAGATTGCAAATTTATAATTTAAATTGATTAAAAATAACGATAAACAAAGTTTTAATAACCTTTTAACTATTTTTAATAAGCTTTCGAAAGCTTTCGTTTAATTATTATTTAAAATTTTTATTAACCAGATACAAGATCAGATGATTATTGTATTAACAAATTACAACAAGATAAAACGAAATTCAATTAATAGGTGAAGATAAAAATCAATTACTAATGATTGACTTATATATAACATCCTGAATATCTGTTCGTACATTTAATTCAATTAACTTTTTATTATAGGAATCAGGATGAATACGATTGGACAAAAAGATATAAATCAGCTGGTATTCAGGATCTATCCAAACCATCGTACCGGTAAAACCTGTATGACCATAAGATGATGACGAAACTAACAATGACGCGGGACTTTGTTTATCAGGGTCCAATTCGGGCTTATCAACTCCCAAACCTCTTCGATTTAAGGAATCTTGCCTGGAGGTAAAATATTCAATGGTTTCTGGTTTAAAGTATTTTACACCTCCATATTCACCTTTATTAAGAAGCATTTGAGAAAAGATGGCTAAATCTGCAGAATTGGCAAAAATTCCTGCGTTTGCTGCTACCCCTCCAATCATAGCTGCACCCTGATCATGCACATATCCATGCAAAAGCTCTTTTCTGAAGGATTTATCATTTTCGGTAGGTATAATAACATTGGTGCTAAATTTACTTAGTGGTTTATACAAAATCCTGTTAATGCCCAGTCGATTGGTAAAATGAGTATAATAATATTCATCAATAGGCATTTTCAACTTAGCATCCATTATTAAATGTAGAAAATGATAACCCACATCACTATAAAGATAATTCTTTTGCTCGTAAAGCTTAGAATTGTATACCATGGCCTTCATTGAATCTATATAATTATGATTCATAAACAGATTCTTACTTACCTGCACACTAAATGCTGAATCTTGAATACCCTGAAAAACATCTTTTCGATATTTGGCATTCTTATTTTGATAAAACCATTGATCTAATTTAATATTGTAAGTTGAAGAATAATGTCTGCTATACAACGCATGCTCATTTAATGACTCTTCATCTATCGCATTTCGATGAAAAGGAATAAAACTTACCAAACCAGCCTGATGCAAAAGAAGATCTTTAATAATGATATCCTTTTTATCAATTGTATCAATACCCGGAAGATAATGTATTAATGAGTCATCTATGTTAATTATTCCCTTTTCATACATATCCATTACAATTGGTAAGGTTGTGCATAATTTTGTAACTGATGCTACGTCATAAAGATCTTCATTACTGGTCCTGATCCTTTTGGAATAGGTGTGATATCCATATGTTTTTTGCCAAACTATTTCACCGCCACGAGCTATTAATAGCTGGGCACCCGGTGTTGCTTTTTCGATAATAGCCTTGGATATTAATTTATCAACCCGTTTTAGAGTATCTGTCGACATGCCAACTACTTCCGGCAGCGAAAATGCCAATCTGCTTTTTGAGATACCAGCATTGTGGAAACCCAAATCGGTAAGATGACTAGCCTTTAAATTGATTCCACTTACACTAATGCCTCCAAATAATGCCTGAGCCAATAAATCCCATGTTATTTCGTCAACTTCATCAGCCACAAGTACAGCATCAAAATCATTCAATAATGAAGAATTGAAAAAGGGCTCAGCTAGTCCTTTTGTGACAAGAATTTTTGAAACACCTTCAAAATCTTTAATACGCCTTAAATCTTCACTAACTGCAATTAACTTATCCTGCCTATCACAAAGTGATATATATAGGTTTAGTGTTTTTATCGAATCATTCGCATTTAAAATATTGGGCAAATAAAACCTGGCCCTATTGATAAAATCATCACTTTTATCTTTTCGATGATCACTCACAACACCATTAATCTGATCAACATTAATTAAGGGTAGGATGTTTCTTTTTTGATATAATGCTAATGAATTGCGGTAAGCACTTAACCTTAGTGCTGTCTGCTCCACTATGACTTCATTTAATGAAACTTCATCAAGCTCGTTTTTAACACCGACTGTGTCGTATTGGTATGATTGTTCAATCTTTGACTCTATTAATAATAAGTGATTTTCGTAAGCTCTTACTAATTTAGCATGATCTTCAGCAATATTCTCAGAATAAAAAAGCACACCTTTATCCAAAAGTTCTTCAAAAGAAGGATTAAGAGTAAATTGATTATCAAAATAATACAATCCCAAATTACGCCAGCTAAACCGATTCCAATTTGACATTCCAATACCAACTTCCCTTGCTGTATCAAAACCTTTATTCGGCAAAAATCTCTTTAGTTCCTTTGGAAATCTGACTACCTCGTATTTTTTAATTGAAAGTGTCGAATCTTTAAATACTGATAATATACTTTTTCCTTCCTCATCATGCATAAAAATTCCATCAGCTCCATTTTTAGCTTCATACAATAAAGCCGAATTGTTTATTTTATGAATAAAACCGCTTTCTGACACATTGGATAAAATTTCATTGGATGGAAAATTATAAGCCAGATAATCTTTCTTACCATCACGTAAATCGATGATTATTTTTGAAACAGTTTGTTGATTTTTCTGTGGCTTTGATAATTTATTCACTAAAACATAACCTGGTTGATATTCATATTTATCATCAAGAGTTGCGGAAGGAACTACAAAGATACTGGCTAATTTCTCTTTATAGTCATTTAAAAGAGAATCTGCCTGAGATGAAGCATTGGCCATACGTCCCAATATTATAAATACCAATAACAACTTCCACCTGATCATAGATACTCTTCTTTTCATAATGCCGAAATAAAAGAAAAGCAAAGCATTCACAAAAAATTTGATCAATAATATTTAGACATTAATCATTCCATTCATTTTTAAAGCGCTTATTAACACTTTTATATTGAAGATTTGAAATTACAAACGAACCAAAGCCTCTATTAAGGAAATTAATCCTTAATAAGACTTATTATAAATTAGGTTATTGCAATAAATTTCAGTTTTTATATCTATTTATATACATATATTTGTCTCTATACTTTTATATACCTAGATCAAATGATTAAAGTCACAACATTTATAGTTTTGGCAACTGTTTTAATACTTCTATCTGTTAACCTCTTGCATGAGGATGATCCAATCAATAAAGCACAGTATGAATTAAAACAGAAATACATATTTAAACCAACAGCCAAAGTAGACCATAGTCAATTCGATGTTTTAAAAAAAGAATTTAAAACACCGCAAGAAGTTACCGAAACCTGCATCAGTTGTCACAATGAACGTCATATTGAAGTGATGCATTCCAATCACTGGAATTGGGATCGTTTAGAATATGTTGAAGGAAAAGGGATTGCCAAATTAGGCAAAAAAAATGTAATCAATAATTTCTGTATTGGTTCTAGCGGCAATGAACAGGCTTGTGCCAAATGTCATATTGGATTCGGAATGGATGGTAACACATTTGATTTTAATAACGCGCGAAATGTTGATTGCATGGTCTGTCATGATAAAAGTGAAGAATACATTAAAGGGGCATCCATGGCAGGATATCCAGACAGACATGTCAATCTAACTCAAGTAGCTCAGCATGTTGGACGCCCGGATAAAATTAATTGTGGATCATGCCACTTTTATAGTGGAGGTGGCAATAATGTAAAACATGGGGATTTAGAGGAGTCTTTATTATCATGCTCTCGCAGCACCGATGTGCATATGGCTGGTAATGGAATTAATTTAGCCTGTGTTGACTGCCATACTTCTGACAAACATCATATTAAAGGTAGATTATACTCTGTATCATCAACAAATACAAACCGTTTAGAATGTACAGAATGCCATACCCCAAAACCTCACTTAAATGAGTTATTAAATCGTCATTTCTCAAAAGTCTCTTGTCAAACCTGCCATATCCCTATTTATGCAAAAGAAAATGCAACTAAAATGAATTGGTTATGGTCAGAGGCTGGTAAGCTAGATCAAAATGGCCAACCTTTTTTCGAGGAAGATAGTATGGGTAATCATTCATACATGTCAATCAAAGGTAGTTTTATTTGGCAAAAGAATGTTCAACCTGAATATCTATGGTTCAATGGCAAAGCCAAACATTATGCCTTAGGAGATACTGTCTCAACATTCCCAGTTCAAATCAACTCTTTATTGGGAAATGCGGATGACCCACATTCAAAAATTTATCCAGTAAAAGTTCATCGTGGTGATCAAATATATGACCCAAATACTAAAATGCTCATCCAACCACGCTTATACGCAGAAAACAAAGGAGATAGTGCTTACTGGATGGATTTTGATTGGGAATTATCTGCTCAAGCTGGAATGAAAGAAATAGGATTACCATATAGTGGTGAATATACTTTTGTTCAAACAGAAATGTACTGGCCAATCAATCATATGGTTTCACCAAAAGATGAAGCATTATCATGTAACGAGTGTCATACGAGTAACAATGGAAGATTGGCTAATGTTAATGGCATATACATAATAGGTCGTGACAAAAATAAATGGATTGAATTATTTGGTCATCTAATTCTTATTGGATCCTTTGTGGGAGTAGCAATTCATACCATAGCACGAGTTGTTTCATCAAAATACAAATAACCACTAATACTTGAATTATGCGTAAAGTTTACATATATAGAAAATTTGAACGATTCTGGCACTGGAGTCAGGCTGCTTTAATCTTTTTTCTGGCTTTAACCGGATTTGAAGTCCATGATTCGTTCAGTCTCTTTGGTTTTGAGAACGCAGTTATTTACCATCGAGTTGCCTCATATTTGCTTTTAGGACTAATTGCTTTTTCTATTTTTTGGCATTTTACAACCGGAGAATGGAAACAATATATTCCAACTATTTCAAAACTTAAAATGCAAATACAGTATTATACAGTTGGCATGTTTAAAGGAGCACCCCATCCAACTATAAAATCACCAAGAAAAAAACTAAATCCATTGCAGGCAATGGTATACATCGGTTTCAAGCTTATAATGGCTCCTATTGTAATTCTTTCGGGATTACTTTTTATGTACTATAAAACATTTGATGTAAACGATACAATTATCATTAGCAGTATACCTTTAAACATCATTGCAATTGTGCATACACTTGGTGCATTTTTACTTTTAGCCTTTATAATTGTACATGTATATATGACCACCACAGGCCACACTCCAACGTCTAATTTAAAAGGGATGATTACAGGTTGGGAATTGTTAGAAGAAGAAAATATTTCTGTTGACAAACAAGAAAAAAATGACCATGATGAAAGAACAACCTAAAAAATACATGAATCCATATCTGGCAGGGTTTATTCTCGGTTTTGTTTTATTAACAACTATTTATATCACTGGACGGGGATTAGGTGCCAGCGGCGCATTAAAAAGTGTTGTTATAGAAGCTGTAAATGATATTGCACCTACGCATGCTGATAACACAGATTATTTTAAGCATTATAATGAAAGCCACCCAGATGGTCCTTTAAAAAGCTGGTTAGTATTTGAAGTCATTGGTGTAATACTAGGTGCTTTTGTTTCAGGACTAGTTTCAAATCGAGTTGGTTTAAAATTAGAACGTGGTCCAAATGTTACTAAGTCAACAAGAGTAGCAGCTGCCATATTAGGTGGTGCATTATTTGGTTTTGGAAGTCAACTGGCTAGAGGCTGTACAAGTGGTGCAGCTCTTAGTGGAATGGCCGTAATGTCATTTGGAGGTATTATTACGATGCTCTCTATCTTTGGAATGGCATACGGAGTTGCTTTCTTTTTCAGAAAATTATGGATTAATAAATTAAAATAAAGATGGGACCATTAGTACCGCATATTATAAGTAGCGATTTTAGTTTAATAATTGCCATTATTTTAGGTTTTGGATTTGGTTTTGCTCTGGAACAAGCTGGATTCGGTTCAACCCGTAAATTAGTTGGTTTATTTTACGGCTATGACTTTACTGTATTAAAAGTATTTTTTACTGCTGGTGTTACAGCAATGATTGGAGTCATTTTATTAAACCATTTAGGATTATTAAATATTGATATTATCTATATAAATCCAACATTTCTATATGCAGCCCTTTTGGGAGGTGCAATAATGGGAGTAGGATTTATCATTGGTGGTTTTTGTCCTGGCACAAGTGTGTGTGCAGCAGCCACTGGTAAAATGGATGGTATGACTTTTATTATTGGTGCGCTTTTAGGAATTTTTGTTTTTACAGAATCCTATCCTTTAATCAGTGTACTAGATAATGCAGCCAACATGGGTAATGTTTTGATGTTTGAGATGTTAGGTATGTCAAGAGAGGTATTTGCATTGATTACAATTATTATAGCGGTAAGTACATTTTATATTGTACAGAAGATAGAGGACAAAGTAAACAGGCGTAAAGCTTCCATCACAAAAAAAAGCATTATTACATATTCAATATCCGGAGGGGTTGCTATTTTATTAGTATTGATAACATTAGTTACACCTACACGCTCTGAACTTGTTCATCAACGCATTGAAAAAATGTTATTAGAACATTCTGTTCACATCACCAATATGGATGGTGATGAATTAGCTGATGAATTAATTAGTCAATATTATAAATACAATCTTATTGATGTGAGATCGAAAGAAGATTTTGACAAATTTCATATACCAACTGCCATTAATATTCCATTAACTGAACTGTCTGATATTAAATACAGAGCAATATTAAAACAAAGGGAAAAGACAAATATTTTCTATGCTGAAAATGATAATGATAGTAAAAGGGCATATCTAATAGCTGAATATTTTGGTAAAGCAGAAAATATTGCCTTAACAACTTCAGCTCAAGAATTCCACAAAAACTATTTTGATATAGAGAGCCTTTCTGAGAATGCATCAAAGAGAGAAAAAAATATTTATCATTTTAGAGTAAGCGCAGCAACTAAACTAAATGAAATAAAAGAAGCCCTTTCAAAGATGGATAAACCTGTTGAAAAAAAGGTTACAAGGGTTCAAGGTGGTTGTAGCTAAAATACTTTTCTCAATAAAATATAATAAGAAATCCAATAGCCCAAAATAGCAATAATTTGGGCTATTGGATAATATTAACTTAACTATATTGTTTTATGTTAGAATGTTGTATCCATAAAAATTTCTAAACAGATTCTTCCTTTTGTGAGTCTATTCATTATAACTCAACGTATATACTTTTATAGAAAAACGAATATCAATGGTATCTTCTTTAAAGCACAGACAATAGTATTAACATACCATTAAATAACATTTATTTATTTTTCACAACTTTCTACATTAAAGGCCCGTCAAAATCCCTACATTTGCGCGACATTAAAATATGGCAATCATAATAAACATCTTATCCAGCCTAACAATATTTGTATTTACAAATATTTACTCCAACCATCATGAAATAAGGATGGATAAGGATAATATTATATCCAACCAATTAACAATTTCTTTTGTTGAGACCCCTGATTATATTAGTGTTACAGATTTCGATGATTTACCATCATTTTGCTACAAGTGTAATTTCAAATTGCATCATTATAATTTTGAGCAAAACAAATATTGCTACTACAACCAATTTATCAGCTATTTAATTAGTTACGAAGCTGATAAATCACCCCCATTTAAAGCTTAATAAACAATACTCTTTTCAACAAAAACTCAAGAACACTATTATGGAGTAATCTACTCCATTGAATTTATATTATCTAAACTTTATAGAGGATGTTTTTATTAATGCTAATCATCTTTGTGCTGGGCTATGGTTTTATCGTTTTCGAGCACATCAATCACATTAACAAAGCCGGAATGGCACTTCTAATGGGCTCACTCATATGGGCTATTTATGCTCTTGGCGGCGAAAGTATTTTAGGGTTGGGTTATAGCTCAGCCTGGGAATCTTTCAAGGCACTTGGAAATGGAACTGAAGATTTACATCATTTCATTACTGAGCATGAATTATATCATCATTTGTCTGAAATCGCTTCTATACTATTCTTCCTAATTGGAGCAATGACAATTGTTGAATTGGTTGACAAATACCAGGGCTTCAGAATAATTACAAATAAAATCAAAAGTACTAATACTGTAAGGTTACTTTGGATCATCAGTACACTTACTTTTTTTATGTCGGCCGTACTTGATAACCTTACCACTACCATTGTTATCATTACTGTCTTAAGAAAATTACTAACAGATAAACATAACAGATGGATATTTGCCAGCATGGTTGTTATTTCAGCTAATGCTGGTGGCGCCTGGTCACCCATTGGTGATGTCACTACCATTATGCTTTGGATTGGTAATCAAATTACTGCAGCTAGCATTATCTCTTCAGTACTTTTACCCTCGCTGGTTAATATGATTGTATCTACTCTTTTATTTTCTTTAATGCTTAAAGGTCAAGCTTTACGCCCTGTTTTGGATGAAAACGAAACCAGAGAATTTACAACTCATCAGGAAAGAGTGTTTATGTTAGTTGTTGGAATATTGGCATTAATTTCTGTACCTGTATTTAAAACTATCACACACTTACCTCCATTTTTAGGGATGTTATTAGGCCTTGCTGTATTATGGATAATGACGGATCGTTATTTGAAAAACAGAGAAGGACTGGACCATAGAAAATACACTGTTACGGCTGTACTAAAGGCAATTGACATGCCAACAGTATTATTCTTTTTAGGTATATTAAGTGCTGTAGCCGCGTTACAATCTGCAGGACACCTTGATATAATGGCAAATTACCTGGATAAACATGTTAAAAACATATATATTATTAACATACTGATTGGAGCCATTTCTTCTATTGTTGATAACGTGCCTTTGGTAGCTGCTTCTATGGGTATGTATAATATAGCTGGTGCAAGTGCTACTGGTTACATGGCTAATTTTGTTCAGGATGGTAACTTTTGGTCATTTCTGGCATATTGTGCCGGAACAGGAGGTAGTATATTAATTATTGGTTCTGCAGCTGGTGTTGCTGCCATGGGCCTCGAAAAAATAGATTTCATGTGGTACCTGAAAAAGGTAAGTCTTATCGGTATTGCAGGTTACCTTGCCGGAGCATTGGTGTTTTTCATTCAAACCATGCTCTGATATTTAGTGATTTAAGTTAAATGAAAAGCCGGTCTTTAACGAAAGCTCCGGCTTTTTTGTTTAGGCTCTGTAGCTCAACACTTCTGCACTTGTAATAAATTCAGCACCTCCATATTTCTTAGTCTGAAATACACCAAATAAAACACTGATCCATTTTATTCGTCTGATTAATAATTCATAAACTATTAGGCTTCCAAACAAACTAATTGCAGTCACCCCTGCAAATTTCATTTCTGTATTAATATTGAACGGTAAGATTAAGGTCGCTCCCAGGTATAAAAATATCATATGCAAAACATACACCGGATAAGCTGCTTTACTTAGATAGCTTAGGGATTTACCTGAACGATTCAAATATTTAAATCCAAATGAAAAGATCGTATAAATCCACGATACAGATTCAACTGCTATAATAAATTTAGGGGAAGCTAAGTCAAATATGAATACACGAATAAGATATAAAGTGATAGCTATAATGAAATAAATCCACCTTTTTGATTTTATTTCGTCCCAAAATCGATCACCACTATATATAAATAAATAACCCATCAAAAAAGAAATAAAACCAATAACAAAACCATGTGTAGTTAAAGCATAAAGTTCAAAACTATCTGGCTTTACTAAAATAACTTCCAAAACAAATAAAACAGTAACCAATATAGCCGACAATGGATGGCTCAGAAACTTTGAGATCGTATCCTGAAGTTTATGCGTGCTTTTTTTCAAATAATAAAACACAGGTAATAAAACCAATACATAGATAAAGATATTAGCCAAAAACCACAGATGACCTCTTCCCCATTCGTATGATAAAGGTTGGCTGTAATAACTTTGCCATATCAAAACATGTACTGGAACAATTGCTAACATACCAAAGACCAAAGGAACCAAAATACGTTTGCTACGTTCAATCAATAATTCTTTCCAACTTCGTTTCCTCATTGCAAAACATACTCCCATTCCAGACACAAAAAATAGTAATGGAATTCGCCAAACATTCAGAAACGACATTGGAATCCATATCCACTCTAATGATTCATTACTCTGCATAAAGCCAATTAATGCACCCCAGGGTTGAAATACTATGGCTGAGTGATAAATTAAAAGTAAGGCAATAGCTATTACTCTTAACCAATCAATATCATATCGTCGTTCAATTGCATTCATTACTTTTTGATTTGGGATTAATAATTATTTTAAAAGATCTGCCATTTTTGGTCTATTCTCCTCCAGATAATTCAAATCAAGACGTAATCCCAATGGACCCAGATCCCTGTTAATTTGCTCATAAATCCCTTTGACGTCTTGAAAAGCACCACTTACACTTTCTAATGGGGTTGATCCGTAATTATTAGTTAATGATTTATCTGCTCCATGACTTATTAATGACTCAACTATCTCACCTCGACAAAAGAAAGCCGCAGTATGTAAAGCAGTAGATCCATCGGCACTTTTAACACTTAAATCAGCTCCTGCATTAATTAATGCTTTGGCAACTTCAACTTTATTAAATGTGGTTGCAATAATTAATGGTGTTGATCCAAATTGATCTTTTTGATTTAAATCAGTTCCAATACTAATATGAGCGCTTATTGCTTTAATATCACCCATAAAAGCTGCTGCAAAAATATCCATTGAAGGTTTATCCATTTTTTTTGCTGTAGTACCTGTATCAGAAGGGGTATTTTTACATGCTACCATTCCACTTAAAGTTGCTGTCATCACAACCAACATTACCATTCGATTAAAATTTCTTGATGTTTTCATTACTATAATTTTTTATCCTGTTTCCAGGTGTTTGAGTTATTAAATATTTGTTGATGTAAAGTTGCTTCATTCTATGATGCACTATTAATCAGTAATGCAGCGATTGATGTAAAGTTTGAAGAGTGAGTGTAAATTATGATGTAACAATATAAATTATGACGCAAACCGAATTATTGCAGTCAATTTGAAGTGTAATCTAAATGCTTATTTTGAACTTGAACTCATACATTTAATTGTCCGTTGCAAATAACAATAATTTGTATCTTCGTCATAGTATTAATCGAACCATAATCTGGTAATGGCAAGTGAATTTATAAGCAGACTGGAGCAGGAAATTCAAAATAATATTGAAAACGAAAATTTTGGCGTTTCAGAACTAGCTGACAAAGTTGGAATGAGTCGTTCTAATCTGCTTAGACGAATTCAAAAAGAAGAAGGATGTTCCGCAAGTCAGTTTATAAGAAGAATAAGGCTACAGGAAGCTGTTAAGTTATTAAAATCTAAAGAAAAAACAGTATCTGAAATTTCCTACCTGGTAGGATTCAACAGCACATCCTATTTTATTAAATGTTTTCGTGAGGAGTTTGGTTATCCACCAGGCGAATATGAGCAACACCAATCCAATCTTCTAACTACTACAGAAACAACTGTAAAGCAAAACATATTAAAAAAACTTATTCCATACATTACGGGATTACTGATTGTAATAACAATTTTTTCCATCTTAATTATCAGGCAATCAAATGAATCCAATAATAACAATGATAAAACCTTAGCTGTTTTACCATTTAAAAACGATAGTAGCGATTCAACAAACCTGTATCTCATCAATGGTATGATGGAAGCCATTCTTAATAATCTTCAATCCATAAAGGATGTAAAGGTTGTTAGTCGCACTTCAGTAGAAAAGTTTCGCAATTCAAATATGACTATTCCTGAAATTGCCAAAGTTCTGGGTGTAAAGTATGTAGTTGAAGGAAGTGGGCAAAAAATAAACGATCAGATATTATTAAGTGTACAGCTAATCGAAGCCAACCGAGATAAACATCTTTGGTCGGAACAATATAAAAGGCAGACAGCTGACATTTTCTCAATTCAAATGGAGATTGCCAAGAAAATAGCCGATGAAATAGAGGTTATTATCAGTCCGGAAGAAATAGAGCAGATTGAACTAAAACCTACCAATAACATGGAAGCCTATGATCTTTATTTAAAGGGGCTTCATTTTATGCATAACGAAAATATACCTGGATTAAAAAAAGGTATTAGCCTGATGAAACAAGCAGTAACGAAAGATACGGAATTTGCACTGGCATACTCAGTAATGGCAATTTCATACTACTATCTTGACATGTTTGAACCAGGTAAAACGTATGTAGACTCCCTGATTTATTTTGCCGATAAAGCTTTATTATTGAATCCTAAATTGGCAGTAGCTCTCAATGCCAAGGCACTTTATTATATTCGAAATGGCAATTACAAACAGGCTGTTGAATATCTTGAAAAAGCACTACAATACAATCCTAATTCAGCCACTGTAATTAATACCTTATCCGATTTATATACAAACCATCTACCGGATACGGAAAAATACCTTGAATATGCTTTAAAAGGTATCAGACTTGATATTGCATCCTACGATTCAACCACTGCGAGTTATATATATTTACATCTTAGCAACGCTCTCATTCAAACAGGCTTTGTGGATGAGGCCATTATATCGATTAATAAATCCCTTCGTTACAACCCTAACAACCTGTTCTCTGACTATGTTAAAGCTTATATTCTCTATGCTAAGAATAAAGATTTAAATAAAACTCAACAACTACTTTTTAATACGTTAATCAAAGACACAACCCGATTTGATATTATTCAGGAAATGGGAAATATATGCTATTACAATGAAAAATGGTCGGATGCTGCTGTTTACTTTGATAAATTTATTACCATTAGAAATTACCTTCAAACTCAATCGTATATTCATAAAAATGCCGAAATAGCATATGTTTACCGTAAATTAGGCCGATACATTGATGCTGAAAAGTTAATCATTGATTTTAAAGAATTCGCCGAAAAAGATCAATCAACTTATAAAAACCTTCATTGGTCGGCTTATTATGCCTACATGAACAATTTTGATAAGGCCATTAAGCATCTTCAACTTTTTGCTAAGGAAGAGAATATTCAAATATGGGTTCCTCTATTTACACCTATAGATCCAATGTTTGAACCAATTAAAGACACCACTGAATTTAAAGAGACAATGGCCCAAATTGAGAATAAATTCTGGCAAAATCATCAACGACTTAAGGCTAAACTTGAAAAAGAAGATTTATTCTCTATAATTAATTAGAAAATTATAAATCCTTTCTATTTATAAAACCAACAAAATAGAATGTTAATCAATCTCCCCCTTTAGCCGTTACATTAATGTATTTAATATTCTCACTATTAAAAATCTATTTCAGCTACCACACTTTATAACTTATTGAATAATTATACACTTATAGATTTTATTCCTTTTACAAATGATATTGACAGCTCAAACTGCCATTCAATTAAACCATCAAACTTACGAAACATTATTTATCATTAAATCTGGACTACTACATTCTTTAAATTTCGATAATATCAATCATTAGCTTCTGATAAACAACGCCTTAACACATCTAAAAAACGAAACAGCAATATGAATTTTAGAAGAATCAAAGTATATTTCTAGAACCTTTAATGTATGCAACACCCAATTTAATGTAACAAAATATGACTTTCATCATAATGAAAGCATACTTAAACATAAGAATGCATTCTTTTTGTATATCTTAGCAATATCTTTCCAGACAGGTTGTTTTCCCCTTGCCCCGTTCAATTTCTTTCCTTAAGAGCGGGGCTTTTTTAATTCCAGAAAGCTTCCTTACCAGGATAATGATATTTGATTTTGGCAATATCAGTTGGAAATAAAAAATAAACCACATCGGCACTACTACAAACTATATTATTCTGATTTAGTATTTCTACATAAATAACAGCTTGCTTCTCATTAGAAGACTTCACTTCTGCTTTTATCTTAACTTCTGAATTATTAGCAAATAAAGATCTGTGGTAATTAACTTCCATTTTTTGAGTAACACCAGCTGTATCCAATAAAGAATAGATCGTCCAGCTTGCTATTTCATCCATTATTGTTGCCTGTATTCCACCATGAACCACATTTTTATAACCTTCAAATCTTTTTTCAGGTTTCCAATTTGCATACACATATTTTCCATCAGAATAAAACTCCATTAACAGACCTTGTGTATTATTGGGAGAACAACCAAAACACTGGTAATCTTCACCTTTAGACTTCAAAAACGGATTAGATAGTTTTCTTATTTCAGACATTACACTTTACTCTTTAAACATTAAAACAATATTTACAGCTAGATTTCCAATACCAAACTTAGACTATCTTTTTAGATAATCCTATTATTGATACAACACGTTTATAATCTCTTAAAAAAATAGATTTGTTTTGGAGCCTCCTATTGTATAAACAAAAACGGATGGGCTAACCCATCCGTTTTAATTAGTTATGTTGACCTAATTTCTTTAAAAACCCTCTTACAGCTTCAACCGACTCTAATTTATAATTAGCGGCCGTTCGTTTTAGCCCCACCTTAATACTAATCGTATCATTTGGTAATTCGCGGAACATAAACTCGTCTGTCCAGTCATCTCCGATAGCAGTGATAAAATCAAAATGTTTATTTTTAATAAACTGCAGGGCTGCTATTCCTTTGTTGATTCCGCCATTTTTCACTTCAATAACCTTACTTCCTTCCATTATCTCTAGGTTAAGGTTACCAATCAGACCCAACAACTCATCTTTTAATTCATTCGCTCTAATTTCACTTTGCTCAGGTTCTGCTTTACGATAGTGCCACACTAAAGAATAGTTTTTCTCTTCAATAAAAGAACCCGGAGTTCGATCCACAAACCTTTCCAGAACAGGACGAATCATAGGCATCCAATCATTATTTACATTGGTAAGTGTTTCCCACTCTTCACCCAATTTTCGTAACCAAACACCGTGTTCACAAATTAAATTTATCGGCACATTTGCGAACCATTTTTCAAGTGTGTATCTGTCGCGACCACTTATAATTGTAACCGTATTTTTTTCATCAGCTATCAGCCTGTTCAGAATTTCGAATAACTCTTCATTAGGTTTAGCCTCCAGTGGATTTTTATGAAATCCAGTTAACGTTCCATCGTAATCCAGAAAGATAGCTCTGTTCTTTGCTTTAGCATATTTCTTATCAAGTTCTTGATATACTGTTTTCGAAATTTTCTTTGCCAAAAACTCTTTTTGAACTTCCTTTACCTTATTCAGGTCATTAACAAAATCACTGGCCCATTTAAACACCGAATACCTCTGAATTCGCTGTTGTAACAACTTCATTCGGTCTTTTTGTTCCGGCACGGGCATTGTTAATGCGCGATGTAAGGCATCTGCTATTTCATCTTCGTTGATTGGGTTAATGGTAATTGCTTCTCCCATTTCTTTACTAACTCCGGCCATTTCACTTAAAACAATACTACCGGTACCTGTTATCCGGGATGCAACATATTCTTTAGCAACCAGATTCATTCCATCTCTTAAAGGTGTAATCAGTGCAACATCACAAGAACTGTATAATTCAATTAAATTCTCGAAAGGTAATGATCGATAGAAATACCAAACAGGTACATAGTTAACCTTACCAAACTCACCATTTATATTTCCAACTAACTCATCAACTTCCTTTTTCAGAATCTGATATTCTTCTACATGTCCTCTGCTTGGAACAGCCAACATAATCATAGTGACTTTACCTCTAAACTCAGGGTATTTTCTTAAAAAAACACCAAAAGCTCTTAATCTTTGAGGTATTCCTTTAGAGTAATCTAAACGATCAATGGATAATATTAATCTCCTGTTCGGAGCCATTAGAAAATACTTCTCTAACTCTTTATGTAGATCTGATCGTTCATGAATACTTTTATGCATTACATCGGTTGCTGCATTCACAAATTTATCGTAATCGATACCCATTGGATAAGCATCAACTTTAATCACCCTGTCTTCCAGATTAATTTGGTTGAAATTTATTTCACAACCATATAAGCGACGAACAGAACTAATAAAGTGACGCTCATAATCATAAATATGGAAACCTAATAAATCAGCTCCCAGCATTCCTTTTAGTAATTCCATACGCCAAGGTAAAATTCTGAACACCTCGTATGAAGGGAAAGGTATATGTAAAAAGAAACCTACCGTGACACCGGGTTTAATTGATTTGATCATGTCCGGAACCAGCAATAACTGGTAATCATGAACCCAAACGGTATCACCTTCTTCACAAACTTCCAGAACTTTATCAGCAAAACGTTGATTAACTATTTTATATGTTTCCCAGTTTACCGGAGAATAATCAACATATTGAGTGAAATAGTGAAAAAGAGGCCAGATTGTTTTATTACTGAATCCTTCGTAATATTCAATAATTTCATTTTCACTAAGAGGAACCGTTACACAATTCTTTTCTCCAAGTAGGTTATCAATTTTCTTACTTTCACTTTCGTTAAGGTCATCTGAATTTAAGCCAGACCAACCAATCCATTTCCCTCCGTAATCTTTATAAACTGATTTCATTCCAGTGGCAAGTCCACCAACACTTTCAATCAGTTCAAATTCATCATTTTCTTTTTTAATACTATAAGGTAATCTATTGGCAACAATGTGTAATTTGGACATAAATTCTAATTATATTTTTAGTTTATCTACTAATTATTCATAAACAAATACTACGAAAAGTAGCAAAATACATAAAAATACCCTTTTTTCGCAGTACTGAAGCAAAATAAAGCTTACCATTTCATTAAACAACAAACAAACTCGATAATAGTTATTAGCCTATGAAAAATCTCAATTATGGAATAATTGGTAATTGCAGAAGTGCAGCATTGGTATCGGAAAAGGGCTCGATTGAGTGGTTATGCTTACCTCATTTTGCATCTCCATCTACATTTGCAAAAATATTAGATGAGAAAAAAGGGGGATCATTTGGATTGAAACCTGTTGGTGAATATTCTTCAGAACAGTTTTATCTGCCACGAACCAATATATTGGTTACCCGTTTTGTATGTGCAACCGGTGAATTTGAATTACATGATTTTATGCCTCGTTATCGAAACGAAAATGGCAAATATTATACTCCACCTGATGTTGTAAGATATATCAAACACATTAGAGGTGAAGTCGAAGTTACAGTAAATTTTAATCCACAGCTGGAGTATGCCGAATTTCCAACAAGCATAGAAATACACAAGGATTACATCAAAGCACATACTGTCGAAGGAGAATACGATTCCATTTATTTATATACTTCGTTAGATAAACAAAACGTTGTAGACTCCAGTAAAATAAAGATTAAGCAAAATGAGTTTTTTCTTTTGAGCTACAATCAAAAACTATTGGTTCAAACAACAGCTCGTTCATATTTAAAGCATCAACGGACCAAAGTATACTGGCTTAATTGGTCGGAAAGAACAACAACTTATAAGCAATACGAAAATGAAATTCTGAGGAGTGCATTAACACTTAAACTTCTAAACTATCAAAAATCAGGTGCCATACTTGCAGCATTAACCACCTCTCTTCCTGAAACAATTGGTGAGGTGCGTAATTGGGATTATCGCTTTTGCTGGATCAGGGATGCTTCCATGGTTGTAAACATTATGACACAATTGGGACATACCCGTATTGTAGAGCGTTACCTTGATTTTATTGTAAATCTGATGCCAGATAAAGGAGAAAAAATGCAGATCATGTATGGAATTCATGGTGAAAAACAATTACATGAAATGGAACTTTCTCATTTGGATGGATATGAAGGAAGTAAACCAGTTCGAATAGGAAATGCAGCATATGTTCAGAAGCAAAATGATATTTATGGTATTTTGATGGATGTAATCTTACAATATTTCAAATTGTACCCAATAACTCTTGAACGAAGTGAGGACCTTTGGACCATAGTAAGAAATATTGCAACCATTGTAAAAGATAACTGGCAAGAACCGGACAAAGGAATCTGGGAAATAAGAAGTGAAGGTAAGCACTTTACTTTTAGTAAGGTTCTTTGTTGGGTAGCAATTGATCGTGCAGAAAAAATAGCCCGTTTACTGAAATGTGACGGATATGCCAATGAATGGAAAATTCTGAAAGAGGAAATCCAAATTGACATCCATAATAATGCTTGGTCAGAGAAAAAACAAGCCTTTACGCAAGCCTATGGTAGTGACGACCTGGATGCTTCAGTTCTTTTAATGGAAAGTTATGATTTTATTCATGCCAGCAGTGATAAGTATCAAAAAACCGTATTAGCTATTCAAAAAGATCTTGAATATAAAGGATTGATGTTTAGATATAAGAACGAAGATGATTTTGGTGAGCCTCAGTCTGCATTCACCATATGTTCATTCTGGTTGATTAAAAGTTTGTACAAGATCGGATTAAAAGATGAGGCAAAACGTAAATTCGATGAACTTTTAAAATCGGGTAACCACCTTGGCTTATTTAGTGAAGATCTTGACTTTAATACTCGCCGAATGTTAGGGAATTTCCCTCAGGCATATTCCCATCTGGCAATTATTGAAACAGCAATCATTTTAACCGGAGAACAAATAACAAAAGAAGAACAGATTCTGTATACTATCAAACATTAAAAAAGCCCCGAAAGGGGCTTTTCTTTTTAAAACAACTTATTTTTTATTCTGCGCTTGCAGGAGTATTGCCTCTCATAGCCAAAATATCTCTATCAAACATATACAAACTATGATCGCCCAATATTCTTAATTTATCATTAATGGCAGCAACAGAAGCTTCTTCTTCTATTTGCTCATTAACAAACCATTGCATCCATGTTTGTGTTGTATAATCTTTTTCTTCCACACATACTGCAATGATATCGTTTATTAATTGAGTTACATATTGCTCGTGCTCAAGAGTTTTAGCAAAAACTTCCTTCATATCCTTATAATCATATGGAGGTTGTTCAATTGAAGGAATTACAGATTTCCCTCCTCTTTCATTAACATATTTGATGAATTTTAGCATGTGTAAGCGTTCTTCATCAGCTTGAGCATAAAACCATTTAGCGGTTCCTTCAAATCCATTCGTATCAGCCCATACAGCCATGGCAAGGTAAAAATTTGAAGAGTATGCTTCTTTCTCAATTTGTTTTACCAGAGCTTCTTCAACGTTCTTATTCAGCATATCAGTTAAAATTTTGTCAGATTAATAATCCAAATATATACAATTAATAACCATTGAATTGCAGAGTGGTTGTGCTGTTTCGTTATTTATACTCATTCCACACAAATGATTTTTTAGTCTTCTCAATTGAACATTTAACGGACTTTCATAGTTAAGGACTTTTGAATCTTTATTTACATTATAGAACAAAAACGTGTTTAATTTTTTATATAGCAGAGCAATTATGCTCGATAAGAAACCCTTATTTCTATTATGATTAAAAAAGTATTAGTAGCCAACCGTGGAGAAATAGCGGTTAGAGTTATGAGGTCCTGTCGTGAGATGGGAATCTTATCAGTCGCTGTCTTCTCCGAGGCAGATCGTAAGGCAATGCACGTTAGGTATGCAGATGAAGCATATTGCGTTGGCCCGGCCAGTTCGGCAGAAAGCTATCTTAATATAGATAAAATCATTGAAGTAGCTAAAATAGCAAAAGCAGATGCCATTCATCCTGGATATGGATTTTTATCAGAAAATGCAACGTTTGCTGACAAGGTAAGTAAGGCTGGGATAATTTTTATTGGTCCGTCAATCCATGCCATAAATACAATGGGTGATAAACTCACTGCCCGCGAACTGATGATAAAATCAGGCGTTCCTGTTGTTCCTGGCACCGAAGAGAATATAACTGACAATACGCGTTTAAAGGAAATAGCCAATCAGATTGGATATCCGGTAATGATAAAAGCAAGCGCCGGAGGTGGTGGTAAAGGAATGAGGCTGGTAAGAGAAGAGAAAGATGTTATTTCGGCTTATGAGATGGCTAAATCAGAAGCCCGATCTGCATTTGGTAACGACGCTGTTTATATTGAAAAATATGTAGAAGGTCCTCACCATATTGAATTTCAGATAATGGCTGACCAACATGGCAACTACGTTCATTTATTCGAACGCGAATGTTCTGTTCAAAGACGTCACCAAAAGGTAGTGGAAGAAACACCTTCCCCATTAATGACACCAAAACTTCGTGAAGAAATGGGTAAAAGAGCCATTGATGCAGCCAAATCGGTTAACTACGTTGGTGCCGGAACGGTAGAATTTCTGGTTGATAACAATCTAAATTTTTATTTTCTTGAGATGAATACCCGTTTACAGGTTGAGCATCCCATTACAGAACGTGTTACCGGTATCGACCTTGTTAAAGCACAGATTAACGTCGCCAATGGATTGCCACTACCTTTTAAACAAGAAGATTTAAGACAGAATGGGCATGCTATCGAGTGCCGTATTTATGCCGAGGATCATAAGAATAATTTTATGCCAAGTCCGGGTGTGGTAAAAAGTATTTCTGAACCTCTTGGATTGGGTATTAGAACGGATGGTTATGTATATGAAGGTTATGAAATACCATTTCATTATGATCCGATGATCTCTAAGTTGATCTCGTGGGCACCTACCCGGAGTGAAGCAATCGAACGCATGAAACGGGCCCTTTATGAGTACAAAATAACCGGTGTAAAAACATCTATTCCATTTGTATCGAAGATTATGGAGGCCAAAGATTTTGTTGATGGTAACTACGATACTCATTTTATTGAAAAAAATATGGACTTTCTGATGACTGATGATGATTGTTCAGACTATTGTGAAGACATTGCCCTTTTAGTTGCATATCTCGACTACACAGAGAAAATGAAGTTAGATGGTGAACATACACTGGATACAACACATAAAACTTCACAATGGAAAGAATTTGGTCGAAGAAAAAATGTTATCAGACTTTAAAAACAACCAACGATGCCATTAGAACTTAAAATAGATACCAGAGTTGCCAAGATTCATGTATTAGAACATGTTGGCTCTAATTATAAAGTTGAGATTGACGGTCGTATTTATGATTTAGACATCGAAAAAGTAGAATCAGATACCTACTCAATTCTGCTAAACGGCAAATCAATCAACATGGAAATGATTGAAGGTGATGAACCCAGTCAGTATAAAGTAAATACCCTTAACAACTATTACGAAATAGAAGTTGTTGATGCTGTGGCCCGATATCGTGCCAAAGCCAAAAGCCATATGGAAACAGGCAGTAATATCATCTCCACTCCTATGCCTGGCAAGATTGTTAAAATACCAGTTCAGGAGGGTGATATTGTAGAAAAAGGTCAGACCGTTATTATTGTTTCTGCAATGAAGATGGAAAGTGAATACAAGAGTGCCTCTGATGGTATAGTAAAATCTATTCATGTAAAAGTAGGTGATGCAGTAGAAGGACATCAGCCACTAATCGAAATTGAAGCTCAGTAAATCCAGGTAAATTAGAAACAATGCAAAATTTAGACGAAAAATATAAGAAGTTTGAAGAACGTAACCGTGAAGCAGAAGCTGGCGGTGGCGAAAGCAGAATAGCCAAACATCATGATGCAGGTAAACTAACAGCACGTGAACGCATCAATCTTTTTCTTGATCCGGGTACATTTGTTGAGTTGGATAAATTGGTTACACACCGTTGTAACAACTTTGGGATGGAAAAAACAAAATTCCCGGGTGATGGGTTTATTACTGGTTACGGTAAGGTAGATGGCCGTTTGGTTTATGTTTTTGCCCAGGACTTTACCGTTTTTGGCGGTTCTTTGAGTAGAACAAATGCTGATAAAATCATAAAAATATCGAAACTGGCTCTTAAAATGGGAGCTCCATTAATTGGGTTAAACGATTCAGGAGGAGCGCGTATCCAAGAAGGAGTTCAAAGTTTAGCAGGTTATGGTGATATCTTCTTTTTGAATGTAAAATCATCCGGTGTTATACCTCAGATTTCTGCTATCATGGGTCCTTGTGCCGGTGGTGCCGTATACTCTCCTGCCCTTACTGACTTTATTTTTATGGTCAAAGATTCGAGTTACATGTTTGTGACCGGACCAGAAGTTATTAAAACGGTAACACACGAAGAAGTAACCAAAGAAGAATTAGGTGGTGCAATGACACACAACTCAAAAAGTGGTGTGGCGCATTTTGTTGGAGATGATGACGAACACACATTAATGATGATTCGTGAATTATTGAGCTTTTTGCCTTCCAATAATATGGAAGATCCACCTATAGTTAAATCAACAGACGATATACATCGCGAAACGGAAGAACTGCAATCACTTATTCCGGCAGACCCGAATAAGCCATATGATATGCATGATTTGCTTAGTAAGGTGGTGGACAATCAACATTTCTTTGAGGTAATGCCTCATTACGCTCAAAACATCATCACGGGTTTCGGACGAATGGATGGTAAAACAGTTGGTATCGTAGCCAATCAACCAAATTACCTTGCCGGTGTTCTGGATATTGATTCATCAGCAAAAGGTGCGCGCTTTGTGCGTTTTTGTGATGCATTCAACATCCCATTGGTAACTTTCGTAGATGTACCAGGATTCTTACCAGGCACCGTACAGGAATATGGAGGAATTATCAAACACGGTGCTAAATTACTTTATGCTTATGCTGAGGCCACTGTACCTAAAATAACTGTGATTACCCGTAAAGCATATGGTGGTGCATACGATGTGATGGCTTCAAAACATTTGGCAGCTGACATCAACATGGCTTATCCAACAGCAGAAATTGCTGTAATGGGTCCTGAAGGTGCAGTAAATATTATCTTCAGAGGTGACACTGATGAAGAATCGAAAGCAAAACGTGTGGATGATTATCGTGAGAATTTTGCTAATCCATACCGGGCTGCTGAACTGGGTTACATCGATGAGATTATCTATCCGAAAGAAACCCGATTTAAGTTGATACAGGCATTGGAAATGACTGCCAATAAAAGTGAGTCGAATCCACCTAAAAAACATGGAAATATACCATTATAACAGATAAAGAGCAAGGTTCGCCTTGCTCTCTTTTTTTATATTAAAATTCCTTCCCTAACCAATTCCACCGGTTGCCACTCTCCATTAATCAATTCGTAAACGGTATTGATTCCTTTTGAAAGTAACATCTTTGCTACATCTTCAAAACCCAATGTCAGAAATTTTGTAAGATGCGCATCACTATTGATGGTTATGGGTATATTATTTTCCTTAATAAATTGAAAATGTTCCTCTCCAGGGAATAGATGGTTACTTCGTTTAAAGGCTTTTGTATTGATTTCAACCACAACATTTTTTTCCTTAGCCAATTTTAACGTCTGATATACCTGATCGAGATACCACTGTTCGTTTTCATCAAACAAATTAAAATCAGCGTTATGCATTTTAATCTTATCCATATGACCAAGAATGTCAGGAGTATGATTCTGCAACATTTCATTTTGAAGAGCATAAAATTCCACAGCTAACTTTTTAAAATCAGAATGAAATATCTCTTCAAAGCCAACTTTAAATTCAGGTGCCGGACCATCTATTTCCCAATGTGTACCATCATCAAAACAACTGACATAATGCACAGAACCAATTGTATAATCAAGATCCAGTTTATTAATTCCTACATGCGTTGGAGATAATAATCCGGGTATATAATCTACCTCCAATGATTTATATACACTTATCTTATCCTTATATTTAACTTTTAAATAATCAATCTCACTACAATACTGCTCTATTTTATCCGCAGGCATATTCCACACCGAATGAAAAGGCACCGGAGCATGTGATGAAATACCAATACAAGCCATATTCAACTCAATGGCTTTTAATACATATTCCTCAATCTCCCCATGCCCATCACAATACTTACTATGCCCGTGGTAATTCGTCCATCTCATATAATCAATCTAATCGGTTATCATTCTTCAAATAGAATTTACGTTGAAAAAATATAAATTATCATTCAATTATGGTAGAAAAACAAACACTTTTATTGTCAGATTTTAAATGAAACTTCCAAACATTCTTTCCAACAAATATTAATTGAAATGTTTTTTTGAAACATTAGGTATAGAAAGCTGATCATTTGAATGGTTTGTGTAAATTTGCACCTCGAAAAATTAAGACCATGGGATTTAAGGAAGAGATTAAAAGAAGGAGAACCTTTGCGATCATAAGTCACCCTGATGCTGGTAAAACAACATTAACTGAAAAACTTTTGCTTTTTGGAGGCGCTATTCACGTTGCCGGTGCTGTAAAATCGAACAAGATTAAAAAAACAGCAACCTCCGATTTTATGGAAATTGAAAAGCAAAGAGGTATCTCTGTTGCTACCTCTGTTATGGGATTTGAATATGATGGTTATAAAGTAAACATTCTTGACACCCCTGGTCACCAGGATTTTGCTGAAGACACCTTCCGAACTCTTACAGCTGTTGACAGTGTAATTATTGCGGTTGATGCTGCTAAAGGAGTTGAAGCACAAACCCGTAAGCTGATGGAAGTTTGTAGGATGCGTAACACTCCGGTTATCGTTTTCATCAACAAAATGGACCGTCCAAGTAAAGATCCTTTCGATTTGCTGGATGAAGTTGAAGAAGAATTAAAGATTAATGTGCGTCCGTTAAGCTGGCCAATTGGAAACGGACCTCAGTTTAAAGGTGTATACAATCTTTTTGAGAAAAGTTTATATCTTTTTGATCCTGGAAAACAAGTTATTGAAGAAGGTGTTTCCATCTCGGATATCTACGATAATCAAATAGATAAATCAATTGGAGAAAGCTCTTCGAAAATGTTACGTGAAGAACTTGAATTAGTTGAAGGTGTCTATCCTGAATTTGATTTGGAATCATATCGCGATGCCTCCGTTGCCCCTGTTTTTTTTGGTAGTGCTTTGAATAATTTTGGTGTTCGTGAATTATTGCATTGCTTTTTGAAAATTGCTCCCAGTCCTCAGCCATCGCAAGCAGAAGAAAGAATGGTTCAGGCTGACGAAGATAAATTCTCAGGTTTTGTTTTTAAGATTCATGCCAATATGGATCCTAATCACCGTAACCGTTTAGCCTTCCTTAAAATATGTTCGGGTAAATTCGAAAGAAACACCAACTATTATCATGTAGGGTTGGGTAAGAATATGAAATTTTCGAGTCCAACTGCATTTATGGCGGATAAAAAATCAATTATTGATGAAGCTTATCCGGGCGATATTGTCGGTATTCCAGATACAGGTAACTTCAAAATTGGAGATACTGTAACGCAAGGTGAAAAATTGCATTATAAAGGACTGCCTAGTTTCTCACCAGAGTTGTTCAGATATATCGAAAATGCTGACCCAATGAAGTCAAAACAGTTAGCCAAAGGTATCGATCAGCTAATGGACGAAGGTGTAGCTCAGTTGTTTACCAGTCAGTTTAATGGTCGTAAAGTTATTGGAACCGTAGGTGCTCTGCAATTTGAAGTAATTCAATACAGATTATTACACGAGTATAGTGCGGCCTGTCGATACGAACCGATTAACCTATATAAAGCCTGTTGGTTAAAAAGTAATAACAAAGAACAGTTGGAAGATTTCAAAAAAAGAAAGCTTCAATACATGGCTAAAGATAAATATGGAAGAGATGTTTTTATGGCTGATTCGTCTTATATGCTTCAACTGGCGCAAGAAAATTTTAAGGACATAGAATTCCATTTTACATCAGAATTTTAATTAGGCCTTTATTTCCTTACAGGAATGGTTTATATTTGAGGTAGCCAAAAACCCAACACTATGCAATCAAAGCCACTAAAAATAACAGACAATCTATTCTCAAAGAAACTTAATGAAGGTAGTTTTTTTGAAAAAGAGATTAAGGTTTCAGACAAAGATTTAGCCACAAAGTTGGGCACCGCTCATATTGAGCTTGTGTCTACATCTTCACTTATTGCCTATTTAGAGCAATGCTGTGCAGAAATGACAGATGAGTATCTTCTTGATGGTTTGGTAACTGTTAGTGCCGAAGTAAACTTTAAACATCTTCATCCGGTTAAAACAGGCGAAACCATTTATTGCAGAAGCATCCTCAAATTTATAGATACCAATAAGCTTTTTTTTGATATTGTCGTTACTAATTCAAAAGAAATATCAATTGGTATTGGTGCGCATGAAAGATATATTGTTGACCGAAAGAGTTTTCTAGGAGAAGTTAAGTAAAACAATACCCAATCAACTAATTATTAATGCTATTTTCTGACAGTACATTCTACACATATGTAGCCATTCCATTACTTATTTTTGTGGCCCGTGTCGCTGATGTTACCATCGGTACCATTCGCATAGTATTTGTTTCAAAAGGAATGAAATTATGGGCTCCGGTTCTTGGATTTTTTGAAATCCTGATCTGGTTAATGGCAATGAGTAAAATCTTCGAAAATCTTGATAACTGGCTCTATTTTATTGCCTATGCCGGTGGATTTGCCATGGGTAATTTTGTAGGTTTGAAAATTGAAGAACGTCTGGCACTGGGTTATATCAATATTCGAATCATCACTCAGAAGTCGGGTAGCGAACTAATGGATAAATTAACATCAGCAGGGTATGGTATTACTTATATGGACGCAGAAGGTAGTCGTGGTCCAGTTCATGTTATTTATTGCATTGCCAAACGAAAAGAAATCGTAAAAATTACCGATATTATTAAACAATACAATCCTAAAGCCTTCTTCACCCTCGAAGATATTCGATTTGCCAATTCAGGTGTATTTCCGATTAAATCAGTTGTAAAACGCAACCCAATTCCATTAAGAAAAGCAAAATAAAGTTGTATAGATTATTATTAACAAAAAGGCAATTTTTTACCACATAAAGAATCAGATCTTGACATGGTACTCTAATAAGTTATTAATTTCTTATACTTCTTTTGCCGTAAATAATTGCCAATAATAACTCTTGTATCACGGTTGTCGTCATACCGGATTATATGCTCTTTAAATTCTGCAGGATTCGAAACCGCAGTATCTTCATAAATATATCCATAACCAAGATATTTTCCATTTTCAATGATAATTACTCCAATTTCATCTGGTGTACGACCTTTATCTATAATAACTACATTATTATGTCCATAAGATAAACGGGAGATTAATTGCAATACCCTGGAGTTATATTGTTCTGGCAATTCCTCTCCCACACAAGCTCCCTTACATGTTTTTAACTGATACTGAAAACAACCATTTTGTCCTTCATACAACCCACAAAGTTGCTGGCAAAGTTCGTATTCATCAATCCACTTAAACAGTTGCTCACGTCCTTCTTTCATGCTTTCAAAAGTACAATCAGGGATATCGACACCTGTATTCGGTTTTAATATAAATCTTAAGTAACCCTTTCTATCCTGATAATGATATAAGCCCATTTGGTTTCGGGCTCGACGCTGAGCTCTATTATATCTCGGCTTTTCTTCCTTTATCTCTTGCGATTCTTTCAAAAGTGCAATCAATTCACTACCTGTTAAATGAAAACTAATATCAGCCGTTTTCATTTTCATCTCAATCCCTTTCTTTGTCTTGGGATTGCCCATATGAGTGATAATTCGATTACGAATCTTGGTACTTTTTCCAATATATATCAAGTCTCCCAACTCGTCATGTAAATAATAAACACCCGTTTCGTTAGGTAGCGATTTTATAATATCAATGGTTAAATTTGGATGTAAACCATCTGCAGAAAATGCAGTATAAGGATCATCAGCATTAATTAATCCATTGTTTTTCTCCAGTAATAATTCAAATAACTTAACGGTTGCCAATGCATCACCAGCTGCCCTATGCCGTGCAGCAATAGAAATACCTAAATCATCACATAAATTACCTAAACTATACGAATTATGGCCAGGCAGGAATTTTCTTGATAACTTAACGGTACACATGGATGGCATATCGAAATTGTAACCCAGACTTTTAAACTCGTGTTTAATAAAGTTATAGTCGAATCCCACATTATGAGCTATAAAAACAGCATCCTTGCAAATATTAACGATATCCTTGGCCAGAGCATAAAACGGAGGAGCCGACTCAACCATTTCATTGGTAATACCAGTTAAAGATGAAATAAAAGGAGGAATTAAACATTCCGGATTAACCAGGCTAATAAACTCATCAACAATCTTTTCTCCATCATGCCGGTAAATTGCTATTTCGGTAATTTTACCGTTATTCATATTTCCACCGGTTGTTTCAATATCTACGATGACGTACATTCGTTTTTCCTTCTATTTTTTACTATCGAAATATAAAGGTAAAATTAATAAATTAAGCTTCAATCACTAAGGTCTAAATTCTACTAAAACCCTTTATTTTTCTTGGTTTTGACACTTTTGATAGCTATATTTGTAATACGATCTTTGATACAAAATTTACCGCATCAGTCGTTTTGATTGTTAAACTCAACGCTATCAGAACACCGAGTGACGCTATGCTTTCAAAGGGCGGGCCTCGCCTACGGGATGCTCTTCGGGGCACGGAGGATTACCGATGATTGTATGCACTCAAATCCTGTTTACAGGAGTTTAAATTAATCCCGGTTGATGTGGTTCCCAATAAAAAAGCGACAGTTCGATGAATTGTCGCTTTTTCTTTTTATAAATCCTTGATTAGAATATTTTCAGGACTGTCTACCAGTTTCCTATTAAAGTCATCCAGTATATTTTGTAATCTGCTTAGACTTTTTGTTTCTTCAAAATGAAGATCCCTGCTTCCTCTGGCTTCGATCATATGCAGTATTCTCATTACTGTTAATTTATTGATATCAAAAGCAGGTTGATATACAGTTTCTTTGGTATCATCAACCGCAATTTCAGAAAAAACCCTGCTATCAACCAATTCAAAAAGTACTTCATTGATAAGTCTGATAGGTAAACGAAGCTCAACAGATAAAAGCACGTTAGATGGGGCACTCTCTCCTTTTTCGAACCGTTTTACAACATCAGCCACCACCATAAGTGTTATTAATCTTTTGTATTCGTAACTAACTCTTCTTGTATCAGCATCGAATTCAAATGTATTGGCATTCTGATAGGCAAAAGACATTTCGGCTCCCAATAAAACGATTAACCAACTGGCCTGCAACCAAAATAAAAATAAAGGTAACGCAGCAAAACTACCATAAATGGCATTATAACTGGTTACTATACTCTGAAAATGAATATATCCAAACTGCAGAAGTTGAAACAAGGTTCCTGATATGATCCCCCCAAATAAGGCAGAACGAAACTTCACTCTTGTATTGGGCATTATATGATGCAAAAAGGTGAAAACAATCCAGATTAACACATAAGATAACAATAGCATCATTTTAGGACCTACCATGCTTTCATAACCATAACTTTTGAGCTGTTTGGTTACAAAAACAATCATACCACTACTCGATATCATTAATAAGATACCTACCAGCATTAATGAAATATAATCACTGAATTTTCGGATAAAACTTCTGGCATGTTTCACTTCCCATATATCATTAAAGGAGTTTTCGATATTGCCAAAAACCTTCATAATTGACCAAAATAACACTACCAGTCCAATTCCGGCAATCTCACCACCAGGTGTCTTTTCAAGATAATTAAGGGCGAAATCTGTAACAAATTTCAACACCTCTTCCTGTCCTTCCAGTTTATTAGCTAATAAATCCCTGACTCTTTCATCAAAGCCAAAACCTTTTGCAATTCCAAATACCATTGCGGCTACAGGAACAACTGATAATAAAGAATAGAACGTTAATGCAGAAGCTTTTTGCTGACAATTATCGTTGATAAAGCCTTTAATGGCTAAATATAAAATTCTGGCAGTACGAATAAGAAAAAACTGTCTTTTGGTTGTATCATCGGCTCTTACACGCCAAATTTCCTCACTGAGATAATGAATTATTTTCGACAGTAAATTTTTCATTAGAGATGTAGTTTGAAAGAAAAATAGCAAGCCTGTAAGCCGGGTCCTGTTTCCTTAATAAATAAGGCGTCTATCATTTATCTATGCTTATTGTCACCAATAAACTTTAGCGACCTACCCCTCATAACATTTCAAAAGAAAAACAAAACGGGCCGTTTTGCTCCAAAGGAGTTATGATATACATGGTCTTGCAATCCGCCAGACGTACAGCTACTGATGTCACCATCAATACTGGTGAGCTCTTACCTCACCTTTTCACCCTTACCCCAATAGAATCGGGGCGGTTATTCTCTGTTACATTACTATACCCTCACAGGTATCTTCCTATTCAGAAGCGCGGTGCCCTGCATTGCCCAGACTTTCCTCTTTCACCTTCGTGACAGCGATAGACCGGCTTGCTATGCTGCAAAATTAATACTTATTATTCGATTTTAAAGGGTAAATATTTATCCAGTTCAACCAGAAAGGCCCCTTTATAACCCATATCTTTAATTTTCTGTAATTCTTCTCTTGCTTCAGTTCCCGGGAATTCACCCACACAATATCTAAAGATCTTGTCTTTCATTCTGAATTCCATTACATTATCCAAGTTCTCAAAATGGCTCAGATAAACCGGAAACCTAAAGGCACTTAATTGAACTGTATATGTTTTATTAGGATCAATTTTTGTATTTCCAGACCTATCATTCTGTGGCTGATCTTCTGACATTTTATATTGAGCAGTATTAACAACAAAAGCCTGATCGTAACCCATTGCTTTGATTGCAGCAAGATTACTTTTTGCCTCTTCATAGTTATTAAACTCACCAACAGTATATCGAACAAAACCGTCTAAGCATACATATTCACGAGCTACATCAACTGCCTGAAAGAAAGAAGCTACTCCTGGAGGATTTTTCAATGCAATAATCTGAATGGCCCAATAAGGTGATTCAGCCTTTTCCATTCTGATTATCTTTTTATTCGTCCTCAAATAAGCAATATCTTCGGCAGCACCATATGAAGTGCTAACCATTATTGCAGCTATTATTAGTAATAATTTGAGTTTCATTCTTACAATATTTTGCCGTTATACGACTATTTAGTTCATAGTTTAGTTAAGATATTTCCATACAACAACCTCAATACGACGGTTGCTCAGATGTTCACTTTCATCGCAATATACACCACGCTTACATTTATTTAGTAAATATCTTTCACCATATCCGCGTGGAATCATGTTTTCATCATTAACACCTTTCATCATCAGGTATTTTTCAGCTGCCTCTGCAGCAGTTTGCGATATGTCAAGATTCTTATACTTGTTACCTCTGGCTTCTGTATGACCATTTAATTTAACAACAACATTTGGATTCATTAATAAATAAGCTGCCAACTTATCTAATACCTGCTGCCCTTCTTCTGTAATCTGGTCTCCTTTGTAAGGAATAACAAATTTTCCAATCTCATTTAATGATGCATCATCAAATATAGGAGTTAAAGATAAACCATTATTATTAATGTCATTAATTTCCATGATATGAACTATCATTCTCTTGGCATTAAACTCTTCTCCTTTTGATAATTCTATTTCAAATTCCTGGTTATCATTCTTAAATTGATCCGGAATAATAATATTCACTTTACCGTTAGCATCTGTATATGCCGATGCTACCATCTCACCAGTATTGGCATCTTTAATAACAACCTGTGCACCCTCAATAGGATCACCTTTAAAAGTTGATGTTAAAATACTTGCAAATGCTTTTGGATAAGCAGATAAATCAGTTCCTGTTTCGGTATTTTCTGTTTCTGGTTGAGTAACAGTTTCCACAACGGTTGTTTCAACCACGGGCTCTTCTTCTACAGCCATTTCATCAAAGACAGGAATAGTTTCTTTTTCCTCTTCCTGAGATGAATCAATAGGTAACATTACGAATATACCATCAGAACTACCTGAACCAATTCTGTTACTTGATAAGAAACCTCTCTTACTGTCGGTTGGATCCAATACAAAACCAAAATCGTCCTTACCACTGTTTATAGGTTGTCCTAAATTAGTTACATTGGTATACTTGCCATCAACATATTCAGCTTTAAAGATATCTAATCCACCAAAGCCCATATGACCATCCGAAGCAAAATACAAATCTCCTTCATTACTGATAAACGGCCATTTTTCATTACCATAAGTATTCACCTCTCTACCAGCATTTTCTGGACGATCAACATCGCCATTAGCTTTAATTTTGGCCTTATAAATATCCTGACCACCAAAACCACCACGTTGGCTTGATGTAAAGAATAAATATTTATCATCATTTGATACTGCAGGATAACCTATGTCAAAATCATTTGAATTGACACTTAACTCTTTTTCGTTTACCCAATCACTACCATTGTATTCCGAAGTAAATATTTTAATTCGGCTTCCCCCTTTTATCTTAACTACCTTAGTATAATAAATTCTCTTGAAATCACTTGTAAAGGAAGTTGCACCCACATGAAAATCATACTCAAGATTACTTGAAAAAGATTTGCTACCTTCCTGAATTTCACCGTCAATATATTTCGATGAGAATAAATTAAGAAAACCTTTACCTGTATTATCAATCTTTTTTGATTCTTCTTCTTTCTCTCCTGAATATACTACTTCATCTTTGTAAAACTGAATTCCAAACGATTGACCACCAATTAATAAGTCAGCGGGATTTACCCTAACATCCTGATTAAAAACCATATTCTCATTCGCCCAGTTACAAGCTTTGATCAACTCATCCATACCTAGTGGATTAGCTCCAGCCTTTTTAGCTTTATTATACCATTCAATTGCAACTTCGTAACCACCCTGTTGCTGATAACAAGAAGCGTAATTCACCATATCTACCTCATTAGTTATATCTGACTCCATACCTAAATACATATCAAATGCAGTCTGGATATCCTTCAGATTAAAGTAGCATCGTGCAATTTTTAGCTTCGTTTCCGTACTATTATCACCTTTCTCAACGGCTGCATTAAAATATTCCAGGGCTTGATAATAATCCTGATTTTCATACAAATTGTCAGCACGCTTGAGCTCGGTACGTTGAGCGCTTACCATCTGTGCCAGTAGCATCAAACCCAAAAGCACTGATGTTTTAATGTTAGGTATCATAGCTAAAAAATAATTAGGCAACATTAATTTTATTCTATCGTCAGGTGTATGTTTCATAATTCCGTAATTATTTAGAAATACCTGATTGAACGCATTCCAGGACGCTTATTGAAAGAGAAATCAAACTGGATACCTATTTCATGCGTACCGTATTTTCCATATGTATTTAATGGTGATATGGAATAATCGAATGAATATCGTACTGTAAATTGTCGATTGATTATATATTCAGTTAAGAATACAACTTCAGAAATACTTCTATAGGATAAACCTACCCAAACCTGTTCTGCAAACAGAACATTGGCTGACACATCAAAAGTAAGTGGGGCACCAATCACCGTTCTGATTAAGGCAGTTGGTTTTACCTTTACTTCACCCCAATCAAAAATATAACCTCCATACCAGTAGGCATGCATATTTTTATAATTAAAGGTGTTTTTAAAATGTAACTTATCCTGATCAAATTGAGGATTAAAAAGACGAGGTATTGAAAATCCTGCAAAATAATCTTTAGCAAAGAAATAAGCACCTACCCCTGCATTAAATCCAAAATTAGTTTCCTTGCCCTGATAAACCGGATCATTAGGATCTATTGTAATGGCCTTTGTACCATCATAAACATTAGATGTTACACCCATTTGTAATCCAAATGATAAAAACTTATCACGACGATCCAACTGAATTTTATAAGATGCAGCTCCCATAAACTCGAAAGTATTGGTAAAACCTATCCTATCGTTAGTAATGATAGCACCAACTCCCAAATTGGTATCTTCAATGGGTCCATGAATATTTATTGCTTCATTCATTGGAGCATTCTTCATTCCTAACCATTGGTTTCGATGGACAATTAAACCACTTATGATATCACGCGTACCGTTATAAGCAGGGTTCAATATACCTTGATTACCAATATAGTGGTTATATTGAGCCTGATCCTGTCCATTTGCTCCAACAGCAAAGCACAAAATCAATAATATGGGAAATATGTATTTCATCATGGTCATCATTTAATCTAGCGTCGTATTTCAATTGAACCATTATATTCTCTGGTTTCAACCTTTGTTGAGCCCGCTTCAGCATTATTTATTTTGATTGTAAACACATAGAAATAAGTACCATCCGGCAAGTTATTACCCAGCGAAACCATTGCTCCGGCATTTGATTTGCCATCCCAAGTATTATCATATTGCTTACCTTTTGATCTGTAAACCACAGTACCCCAACGATTGAATACCTCTAATTTAGACTCTGCTACTTCAGCCTTAAATTCTCCATCAATCTCAAATACATCATTAAAACCATCATTATTAGGTGAGAATGCATTTGGTATCAGAATACTATTATCATCATCAACATCTATGTTACCTACAAAGAAATAAACATATGCTGTATCGATTCTCTCGGCATAATCAGTATTTCTCACAATGTATCTAACGGTATCACGTCCATAAAACGTTGGTGATTTCTTAAATTCAAGCTTACCTCTATTATTAATGGTTATCTTATTACCATAGTCAGTTGTTACAGCCATATCCTGGGTGTAATTACCATCTGCTGATAAATACATTAATTCAAAGGCAATATTTGTACCTAACTTATCCAATAAAACTTCATCTTTAATATCATTAGCCCAAACATCAATACTGTCGGTAAGTAATCCATTTTTAAGCATTAAGGTATCATTGATTGCAATAAGAGGTTCCTGATAAAGTTGAATCATACCGTTCATCATTGATACACAACCATGTTCCGACACAGCCTGTACTGTATAATATCCAGGTAAATCTCTTGGTCCGTATTTAATTACATTTGCTGTACCTATACTATCCACCGCAGGAATAAATGAAGTATCATTAATTAATAATTCATAGCTCGTACCCAATTCAGATCCATTTAATATTAATGTATCAACACTTACCTGTCCCTGACACATATCTGCACAGTCAAAATAATTTGTACCGTTACTCATGCGTAATTCAAGGTCAAATATTGTTGGTAAAGCATCCTCAATAACCTGAATTGTATCAGACCACCACACCTCACATCCTGTATCAATATTAACAGCACGTACCGAATATTCAACTGTATCAGCCTCAGCGCCCATGAAATAACCTGAGAAAATCCTGTTACTTCCGTCACCACTTATATAACCGATATCTTCCGTAAAATCGCGATATAGAATATAAGCAATACCACTTTCTGTTGCATTTACTCCCAACTCAACACCAATACCATCTGCACAATATCGAACAGTATCAGAAGATTCTATTCCATTAGATATGGCAAACATTGTATAATCAGATGGTCCGTCTTTATATGTGATATCTATAGTACCCATTACCGCATTACACGTTGTATTCGCTATTGCAATTATCTGATAGGTAATCTGTCCTAATCCTGATTCAGTAACCAACCAGGTTAGCTCGTTACCATCACCTATTAACGTGTCACTTTGAATAGTACCATTATCAATATAATATTCTATTCCAATCTGACTATCAGCAAGTCGTATTGTTGTTCCAACTGAACCACAAACGCTATAGGCATCTGATGTTACTATTTTCTTCTCAGGCTCTTCAATACCAATTACTTCAACAGAATCAGTATTATTCATCAATGTTCTACAACCTAATTCTCCATAACTACCCCAGATAGCATATTTACCTGTTGTTAAAGGCCCTAGATCGACTGGAGAACCTGCAGTTAATCCGATTACTTCGGCAGCTACTTCACCATCAGCATTCACTGCCTGATAAAGTACATCAGTTTGTTGATCGGCTAAAGTAATCGTAACACCGCCTTCTGATGAGCAGTATTCGTATACGTTACCTCCTGAAACTAACTGTTCAATTATATCATCACCTGCTGAAATACTTACTGTATCTCTCATACTTGACGTACAACCATCAGGTGAAATACTATAAACAGTATATGATCCATCAACAGTTACTGGAACAAACTCTAATTCAGCACCTGTACCATATTTTGTTTCAACCGGAACATTACCTGTACCATCATTACGTAATAAAATGTATTCGTAATTAAATTCAGAACCATCCAATGTTAATACTGCAGGATCTGCACTACAATATTTCTCGGCTCCATATAATCTGAAGGCTTTTGGTAATGGATTGTAAGAAATTGTTACACGATTAAGCATTTCATTACTACAGCCCAAAGGATCATTTTGATAGTCATCAAAACCAATTACTTTATAGGTTCCTTCAGCAAACAGTTGGCTAAATTCAATTGGATCAGACACATTTGGCTGATTGATTACATCTACTAGAACATCATTTCCACTACCATCAATTCGATAAAGAACATAATCAACATCAGCTTCTGGTGAATTAACTCTGATTGTTATGCCACCTGAACCAACACATATCGGACCTGATGGAATGTAGTCAACAACTCGTTTACCCACAACACCAGCAATGGCCACATGGACAGGTGAATTAAATGTATCATCAATGACAGTCATACAAGATCCATTGTATGCCTCTACTCTATAGTAACCGTCTGCATCAAAAATTGGATCAAATGATATATTTCCACCATCTCCAATTATTTCGTATCCAGGAACCAGCATATCTGTTGCCATATTAATAACAACATATGTAATTCCAGCTTCACTGTTCGGAACTGTTATAATAGTTCCATTTGTACAGTCGGTACCATCAACGACTGTAAGTGTACGATCTTCCGGTAAGTTTGTCATTGTAACTGTTACAGATCCATTCATCACTGTTGGTGAACAAGAAGTTGTTGGATCTTGCTTAACTGCTCTAACTGTATACAAACCTTCACTACTCACAGTCCATATAATCTGAGCTCCTGAAATAGTTCCGAAATCACCTGTTGGATTACTATCAAGCATTAATTCATAATCAACATCTGTTTCAGGATTATTAATATATAATTCTGCTGTTCCTCCTCCTTCACAGAAAGAATCTTCTCCTTGTAAGTCAAGAACAACCGGAAGAACATTTAATGTAATATCCAAAGTATTAGCCATTGAAGCACCACAAGTCAAACCTTCAACATTGGCTGTTACAGAGTATGTACCTACTGTATAATCGCCAGTAAACTCTAATGGCAAACCACTTGTTGAAGATAAAATATCTTCAGCATAAACACCATCCTTAAATAAGGTATATCTTACACCAGCTTCCTGATTGTCAAGTAATAATTTAACACCCGTATCTTCAGGACAGTAGCTAGGTATATTATTCAGAGCGATAAGATTAAAAGCTGTTGGCATAGGTTGAATTGTAACAATTACATATTCATCCATTGGGAAATAACACCCCCCTTCTTCAACCGCAACTGTGTAAGTTCCTTCTGCAGTTTGTGGACCAAAATCAACAATAGATCCGGCTACACCAACAGCTGTTTTCACTTCAACACCATCCAGATATAGTCGATAAACAATACCATCATCAGCACCTGACAAATAGATATTAACACCTGATCCATCTTCGCAATATGTACCATCTCTCGGATCAGTATTGGCATCTGTATAAACTTCATAGTTGTTTCCTGAATAAGTCACATCTATTTGATATTGATTATTCATGATTGAAATACAACCTGTTATCGTATTTACAGCCTGAATTGTATAGATTCCCACAACCGTTTGGGGTCCAAAGTTCAATTGATTACCATCTCCACTTAAAGATGAAAGCACTGCACCATTAATTAATAAATAGTACTCTACTCCTACTTCAGATCCATCCAGGATAATATCCGAACCACTGGTACAAGTTGTTTCTACAATAGCAGGACTTAAATTGAATACTGTCGGTAAATCGTTTCTGGTTATTGTCACCTGGTTATTCATTTCCAGACGATCAGCAGGCACACTTGCATTGTATGCTTCCACTTTATATGTTTCAGTTCCGATAATGTCATTCCATATAATGGTATTAGTTCCATCGTAAGTGATACTCGAAACAACAGAGTTATCAGAAACTTGCATTAAGTCATAGGTTATTCCTATTTGAGCACCTGACAAATAGATACTTATACCTGTTGCTACCTCACTACCATCACCACAATATTCAGAGGCTGTCGCTATAAGATCATATGATATAAGTCCTTCAAAAACACTCACTATCAACTCAGTGCTATCTTTACATCCAGTGCTGGTTTCAGCAACTACTCTTATAATAGTTTGGTCATCGTTTACATCGGTCGGAGTCCACAAATATGTATCTGAACCATCATGTGATGTATCCTCAAGACCATTTACTTTATAAACATAATTAACAACATCTGTACCGCTTGCAGTAAATGTTATTTGAGTACCTGCAAGAACACTTAAACCAGGTGATGCAACCAACGACACACCAGATAATGGATTTACAGTAACATCAAGAACTGTTGATGATGGGGCTGAACAACCATTAGCAAATTCGTAGTTAACTGTAATTTGCTGTAAACCATCATTCTCCCAATTAACAGTAATTGCATCTGTTCCTGAACCGGATATTATTGATCCTCCGGTAACAGTCCATACATAGTTTAGATTTCCACTTTCTGTAGAATATACCTCTGTGTTATTATTACATGCATCGGCTGAACCAGTTATAGTTGGTACCGGTGTATCTTGAACTGTTACATCCAGAATTGTTGGAGAAGCAACATCACATAAATTTGGATCTGTGTAACTAACTGAGATGGATTGTGTTCCAACAGTATTCCATTCAACAGTAATTTCATTCGTACCATCACCAGAAATAATTGTACCACCTGTTACTATCCAGGTATAATTGGTCATACTTAATTCTGTTGAATAAACTTCTGAATATTTATTACATACAGTATTACTTCCTGAAATAGTTGGAACTGGTAATGGGTGAACTGTTACATCAACCTGGGTTGGAGCAACTGCATTACATCCACTTGTGTTATCATAATTAACTTCAACAGAACCTTGTCCAACCACATCCCATGTAACAGTTATTTGATCAGTGCCAAAACCAGCAGTAATAGTACCACCTGACACATTCCATTGATAATTATTTTGTCCTGATTCTGTGGAATATACATGACCTGTTGTGTTTAAACATGCTTCTGTTGGACCATTTAATGAAACGGTTGGTATAGCATTTACAGTTACCGGCAACACAAATGGAGTTGCAGCCGGACAAGAGGCCAGTTCATAATTTACACTTATTTGTCTTCCAACACCAGTAGTCCAAATTACTTCTACCAAATTTGAATTTTCAGGATTGGTAGTAAGAATAGTACCCCCTACTATTTGCCAATCGTAATTAGAAGCTCCACCCTCTGTTGTGTAAATAACTGTATGATCTTCACAAACCACATCATCTCCTGCTATTGTCGGAGTTGGCAAATCAACAACGTTGATAGTTGTAGATGTTGCAGCTAGCGGATCACAGGCATTTGTATCTGTATAAGTCACAGAAATAGTATGAGTTCCGTTTACACTCCAGTCAACCACAATACTTTCAGTATTTTGTCCACTGGCAATTGTTCCACCTGATCCAACTGTCCATACATAATTACTCATTCCAGACTCAGTAGAATAAGATTCACTTACTCCATTACAAACAGTAGCTGAACCAGAAATAGTTGGTACAGGTAAAGCGTTTACATTTACAGGGTAAGCCGTCGGACTCACAGGTTCACAACCGTTACCATCTATATATGTAACTGAAATAGAATTAGCACCAGATGTATTCCAGGTAACCGATACAGATTCAGTTCCATTACCAGAATCAATACTTCCTCCGGATATTGACCATACATAGCCGGTCATACCCAAATCTGTTGAATAAATATTTCCACTCGAGTTCTGACAAACATCAGCAGGACCAGAAATAACAGGCACCGGTAAATCATTTACCTGAACATCGAGTACATATGGACTAACTGCTGAACAGTTTCCATTGATAGTCTCATAATTAACACTAACACTCTGTAAACCAACAGAAGTCCATTGGATATCTATGATATGAGGATTTGCTGTTGGAATTATTGTTCCCCCAACTACATTCCAATCGTAATTAACGTAGCCTCCTTGCGTTGAATATTGTTCAATAGAATTTAAACAAACATCATTACTTCCTATAATAGAAGGTGTAGGTAAATCATGAACAACAGTTGCAAGTGATGCTGGTGCAGCAGCAGAGCATCCATTTGCATTATCATAATTAACACTTACTGAACCATTACCCAACGTATTCCATAAAACAGTTATTGTTCCATTATTATCATTCGACTGAATGGTACCACCTACTATATTCCAAACATAATTTGACATTCCTGTTTGAGTAGTATACGTTCCAGTTCCATTTATACAAACATCTGTATCACCTGTAACCGTAATAGTAGGAAGAGAATTAACAGTTATGGATTGAACAGTCGGTGTAGCTGGCGAACAACTTTCAGCTGTTTCATAACTCACAGTAACACTTTGAGCCCCTGTATTAGTCCATAGAACATCCACATAATCGTTACCATTTCCTCCACCTGTAACAGAACCACCACTAACAATCCAAACATAATTTGAAAATCCGGCATCTGTTGTATATGTTTCAGTACTATTTACACAAGGTGTAAAATTACCTGATAATGCAGGTGTTGGAAGAGGATTAATAGTCATGACTAATTCAGGAGCTGAACTAGCCTGACATGAAGCCGTTGTTGTAACCGACACAAAAACTTCATCCCCGTCAGCAAGCGAATTGGTAGAAAACAAATTACTAGCTCCACTTTGTTGACTTACATTATTTACAAAAAACTCGTAATTAGCTGCAACAACTGTTGCAGATGCATTTGCTACGGTAGCTGTAAAAGTAACAGTAGTTCCATCACAAACAGGATTTGCATCCACTGTTAGGTTAACAACGGGGTTTGCATTAACCGTCATCGATACAGAATTAGAAGAATCACTACAACCTGAATTTGTTTCTGTAATGACTACATATATTTCATCTCCATTCTGTAATGCATTATCTGTATAAGTACTTGAAGAACCATTTTGCATGGAAACATCTGATGCTCCCCGCACTCTATGAAAATCATAATTAAATACCGCTCCTGGATCATTTGGTGTCTTAACTGCACTGGCATTAAAAGTAACAGGGGTACCTGCACAAATCACAGAGCCCGGCGAAGATATACTTATTGATGCAATTACTTCATGAACCGTTACTGTTACATTTGCTGTTGCACTACAATCTGTTGCAAAATTAGTATCAAAACCTTCAACAATTATAACATCACCATTTACCAGTGTATTATCTGAATAAGTATTAACTGTACTCCTAGCCTGAACAATATTACCCGCACCAATTGCATTTTTATAGAATATATATTCATTGGCACCAGCTGCTGTGAATGTAACATTCGTACCAACACAGAAGGCATCTCCCGGTTGATCTGAAGATAATGTTACAATTGGATTTTCATTAATTACAACATTATGATCTAATGTATTGGTACAAGTACCATCATCAACAGTTAATGTATAAACACCTTCATGCGTTAATTTTACAGTTGTTGGTATTGTTAATACGGAACCTGCACTAACACTTGCATCTGGCAATAGCCATGAATAGGTTACGCCACCACCTCCGGTAAGACTTAATGCATCACCTTCACAAAGTTCAGAAGTTGTTATCGCAATATCACCATTGATTGTTGGAACAGGCAAAGTGCTAATTACCACGTTTACTGTGCCTGAGGCTGTACAAGAATTTCCATCTGTAACAACAACAGTATAAACACCATCATAAGTAGCCTTATCCACAGAAAAAATTAATGGATTCTCATCTATACTTGTAAAACCATTTGATTCGTGAGACCAGGCAAAAGAATATGAAGATGTACCATTGGTTCTGTTTGCATATAATTGCAAATCACTACCATCACAGGTAGGATCATAAGATGGCGAAACTATTGGAGGATCAAATACGGTTACTGTAATACTTTCTATGGCACTACAATCTGTTGCATAATTAGTATCGAAACCTTCTACATAAATAATATCACCATCAACCAATGTATTATCTGAATAGGTATTGGTAGCACTACGACCTTGAACAATGTTACCAACAGCTGTCCCATTTTTATAGAAAATATATTCATCTGCACCACCGGCAGTAAAAGTCACATTTGTTCCCGGACAAAATTCATCACTTGTTTGATCACTACTTAAAGTAACAACAGGAGTTGGATTTGCAATTACAGTCCAATCCAATGTTTCTTCACAAGTACCTTCAATTATTTTTAACGTATAAGTTTCACCAGCAGGAATAGTTGCACTAATATTATTAATGGTTAAAACATTACCCAGAACAGTACTCATATCAGGAAGAGTCCATTCATAAACAGCGCCACTTGCTCCACCTCCCCCAGTAAGAATCAATGTTTCTCCCTGACACAACTCAGTTGTTCCGGAAATACTACTTCCATTTATGGTTGGAGTCGGTAATTCCTGAATAGACACATCAACCAAACCTTCAGAACTTGAACATCCTGCTCCATCCGTTACCACAGCTCCGTATTGACCAGCATCACTTAACGATGCAGGATTTATAACCAACGTGGAGTTGGTTTCTCCTGGAATAACAACACCATCCTTAGTCCATATATAACTACCATACACACCACTTCCACCAGCAGGTGAAGCTGTTATTGTAAGATTGCCATCAACACAAACAGGAGCATTATATGATAATGTAACTGTTGGTATTGAATTAACGGTAACGGTTGTTTGAGTTGTATTCTCACAAGTATTTGAATCTACAATTGTTAATGTGAAAGTATGAGTTCCTACACCATAATCATTTGAGCTTAATGTTACATCTTGAATAGATCCAACAACATTACCAACTCCATATGTCCATTCGTAATCGGACATTAAATCAGGATCACCTAACAAGGTAAAATCAGCACCTAAACATACCGGTCCGGTATTAGCTGCTGATGCTGAAGGTAAAGGATTTACAACAACTGTTGCCGAACCGTTCATAGTACTTGCACAATTGTTGTCACTTATATTATAGGCTTCAACCGTATATGTATCAGCCGTAGAAACAGTAAAACTAATAGAACTACCCGTACCAGAAATTGGGAAACCAACCTGGCCTCCACCACTATTAATAAGGAAATATTCCATTCCGGATTCAGAACCACTAAGAGTTAAGGTTGCTGATTCACCTGAACAGATTTGTTGATCAGCGCCAAAATTAAACACCGATGGAGTCTGATAGACAAATGTATAATCATTATTAACAGTACCAACAGGCAATCCAACGCTATTGCGTTGGATATAATCAAAGTATATCCTTTGACCATAATAAAGAGTTTCAACCCTATCTAAATAAAATCTAAAAACAGTGCTCTGACCTGTCCCTATGTATTCACCCCATGTAGGATGTTCTTCCGGAGAACCAACAAATGTTGTAATTGTCCATTCAATTGATGCAGCCTGAGGCGCCCAACTAGGTGGTACCAAATCAACATATCCACCATCTGAACAATATGAATTATCCAAACTAGGAATGGTTCCGTCATTACCTTTCAGGATCGGAATACCAAGTTCACTATACTTATTTGCAAAGTATTGGTTAATTTCCCTAATTTCTCCAGCTGACAAATCGGTTTGAGCCAACACAAAACTATTTTGTATAAGCAAACCCAGAAATAAGACCAATCCTAAACGAAAGCGTAAATAATTTTTCATAAACATTTGTTTATCTAATCCCCAACTTCACAACCCAACCTGCCGTTAATTATTTAATACTAACATCTTTTTATGTTAGTTAAAATTACTGTCTTAAAGTTCATTTCCGACTTCTGTTTTCTATTTTAGAAATGATTTTCAGCAATGATAATCCGAAAACCATTTAAAAGTCGCAATAAATGTTCTGTTCAACAGTATTAACGTTTCTACGAAGCACCAATCAAGTTGTTTCACTAATTCTGCTTCTCACACATTATTTTTTAATATTAGTTTTTAACATTAACTCCTAAACTCTGCAAAGCTTTGGGGGAGTGCTCCAATGCAATACGTGCAATTTTAATAAAATCGCTCACATAATTCTGCATCTTAACTACCATTTTCTTTCTCTGAGCTGTTAACTGCCTTAATTCTGCAGCGCTTTTCAAACACTCATCGTTCAAATCATTTAAATCAACCAACTGTTGACGTAACTCCTCTATTTTCGATGCTTCAATTCCATATTTTGCCATACGGCCTAAATAATCATCATCATTTTTAAGCATAATTGAACAAAATACACTTACCTGGAAATACCACTCTTTATAAGTACGCTCCCTGGTTCCATCAAGAATCAAAACATTACGAGCCTTAAAATCCTCAGCAAAAACAATACGCGCAATCTTCAAATACTTCATATAATCTCTATGAATTTTAGATTGCAAATTCTGCTTTTGTCTAAACTTTTCAATTTTTACTGATTTTGCTAAATGCTGCTTAAATGAAATCTCCTTGAGCATTGAAAAAACTTTTTCCCCATCGTCCAACCGCCTTTCATCATAACCATACTGCATTACAGCATTCTTAATATCATCAACATTTTTACTGTTATGCACTAGTATTCCTGCCTGATGAATAAATGATGTTATCGTTTGCTTAGTATAATGCATATATTTTAATAATATTTAATCTATTTATTAAAATTAATAGTCTACAGTTAAGTTTGAAACAAATATTTATAATTTATTTTTAATATTCAAAATATTAGACAATTTATTTTTTTATATTTTAATCTATTATCTTTATGTGATATTACATTTATAGTTAAGATACTAAATTTTTATTTAAGATTAATATATTAAACTAAAGAAAGGTTAAATATATTTTTAGATTAAAATATTTATAAATAGAAAAATTCAATTATAACATATATTAAAACTTTACTAATTATATACGCTCATTCTAATTTTAGAAATATCTATTTTCATTAATATTCAGTAAAAAATTAGTAAGAAAATAAAATATTAAAAACAGATTAAAGTATTTATTAATTAGATCATATTTCCGAAAAATATATATTAAAAAAAAGGCCTGTTCTAGCAAAAGAACAGGCCTTAATCAATTACATATAAGAAATTAATCTATTGTCAATTCGATTTTGACTGAAGTATGTAGGTTATAAATTCAACGAAATTTTAGCTCGAAGACCGAATTGAGGAACATTTAATTTAGATTGCGGAGTAACACGCCAAAGTGCTTCCAATCGTATAAGACGCATAATATTTTCCAAACCAGCACCAACTTCCAGATATGGCTGATCAAGACCTGAAACCGTTTCTGGTATTTTTATAGCACTAAATTGCTTCTCACTCAAACTTCCAATCATTGTCTTAGCAGAAATAACCTCTCTCAATCCTAAACTTCGAAGCAAAGGCATGCGATTAAACAGAAAACCATTCAGGTGATATTCAAAATAGGCATGTAAATATTTATCATGAGCAAATTCAAGATAATTCAGCATATTGAAATCGTACAAATAATATCCAAAAGATTCATTCCCCCTTGGTAATTCAAGCATTGTATAAGGTACCTTTCCAAAAATAACACCTCCTTCAAAAGCATAATTTAATAATGTTTGCCCCATATATATGCCATGCTTTATAGTAGTATGAATTTTTTGATACCTGCTTACTTGGCCAGCGTATTCTGCTTGTCCTGTAGTTAATGCAAGGTGAAGAATCGGATAATCCGTTGACAAATACAAACGCATAAACTCGTCGTCAATCACTTTTTCCTTAAATGAAAAACGAAAATCAATCGTAGCCTCATATGCATTTACATTCTTTACCTGCATCCCATTGTATACAAACGGATAAAATTCCGGTGAATACTGTGATTTATAGGTTAGATTAAACTGCGATGAAAAACCAGTACGCCATTCATGTTCATAGCTGAAATCAATCTCTTTCTGTCTCAACAATTCATCAAATGGATCACGCACAAAAAATGCCGAAACAAGATTATTTTCAGATGGAGTGAGCATATTTTCGTATAAATACAAGATCTTCCTATTTTCTCCCATCCGGATATATCTATCGTCATAATACATTTCAATCACCCTTCTTTTAGGATGTTCAAATTTATATCCTCCACCAAGCAATCCTGAGATCTTTTCTGTTTGCAAACCATAACCTAATCCACCCCAAAGCATCCAGTTTTTACTAATTTCTTTACTGGTACGTGCTCCTGCAAAAAACCTAACTCCTTCAACTTTATTAAACTGCAAAAAATTCATATATGGACCCAGTTCGAATTTACCAAGATCATAATAACCGGTCATCATCATACGGGTTGTATTATCCAGAATCTTAATTAGTGGAATCTGATTAATAGAATCGATGGATAATGCAATTTCCTTTTCAGCATTACTTAGAGGAATATGCCTTGCTTTGCTCCAATAAGTTGTATCACGTGTATAAGAACCCGATAGTTTTACAGATTCGTAACTGAGATTTCTGGCACTTAACACTACCTCTTCCTTCGGATTAATCTTAACATCTTTAAAGGATGAGTATTCATTAAACTCAAGCTCCATTCTTCGATTCTGTCCAGGAATTTCAAATGGGAGATAATCAAAGGACGCATAAACTGTTTGTTCTTTGTAAAAGGATTGATGTTCGGTTATTTTTTCGTAGGTCACATCAATCTTCATCTCCTTCAGAAAATTCATGTTGGTTTTTGACGACAATACTGCATCAACACTCACAATTGAGAAGTCTTTATCATCAATGATCATATGGCCACGAAAAACTTTATCATGTTTTCTACGGGGAGTGAATAAAATCTGATAATGCTTATAGCCCTCATGCTGAACACTGTCCACCAGGTAATACTTATAATAGAACCAACCATTTGATGCAGCCGGACTAACAAAGCTCTCTTCAAATACCTTAATGTAATTATTGTAAAAATTGTATTGATTATTCAATCCCGCTGTATACCCACCTATTTCATAATCACCCAAAACACCAAGCCCTTGTGTATTATCAGCTACAATAACTGATTTTTGCTTTAACGGTTTATTCTGAAACTGATTCTGTACAACCTGTTCAGAAAGATAAACAGGAAGGTATTTTGAACCATCAAAAGCCGTTTTGAAATAAGATTTATAATTTTTAAACGGCCCTGAATACATCAAAGCACTATCAACATTAGCAATATGATATTCCCATTTGGTATATTTTTCATACGAATAGCTCAAATGCTTATCCGGATTATTTTCAGTTTTGGCATCATTCATTCTTTCCAAAAGAAAACGAACCCAACTATCATCAGGCTTAACTGATATTTCATTTAAATTAATTTCGTCGGGATTAAGATATACCTCAAAAGGAGATTTAATTTTACTGACTTTAATTTCTTTTTTATGATAGCCTACGGAAGAAAAAACAATAGTATCATTGTATGAAAGAAGTTCCAGTTTAAAATATCCTGTTGAATCAGAAATTGTACCAATGTTGGTTCCTTTAAAATATACATTCACCATAGGTATAGTAGCATCTGATTTTGAATCAAGCACAAATCCATCAACAGAAACTTGTCCGAACCCGTTCAAACTGAATAACACAATCAGACATAAAAGACTGACTATCCGATAAATTTTTAACATTCGGGTATTTTAGGTTAACAATATCACCTTAACTTGTTTTTTTAAGGTCCAAACCATTAAAACTGCATGCAATATTACAGAAACTATTGGTTGATTGAGACAGATATGAAGTCAAAACGGTAAATTTTAAGTATGAACTTAATTTTTGCAATAGTCTAACAATAAAAAGCTATTTTCGGCTAAAATATTAAACAGCTAATTAAAATGATACAATCACTTCTTGAGCTTGACAAAGACATATTATTGTTTCTCAATAGTCATTTTTCAGCATATTGGGATAATTTCTTCTGGATGTTTACTAGCAAAGAAGTGTGGGTACCGTTATACCTGACTATTGGGTATGTAATATTTAAAAACCATGGATTTAAAGGTATTATCACCCTCTTATCTTTTGTACTATTGATTATTTTATGCGATCAAATTTCAACAAATATTTTCAAAGAAGGATTTCAACGTCTTAGACCATCACACGATGAAGATCTTAAATACCTGGTTCATTTGATTGCCGGCAAACGAGGTGGATTATATGGATTTGTTTCATCTCATTCAGCCAACTCATTTGGATTGGCTATGTTTAGTTCTCTTTTATTCCGCAATAAAACATATACTTTTTTCATTTTTACATGGGCCAGCATAAATGCATATTCACGAATATATATGGGTGTTCATTTCCCTGGTGATATTATAGGAGGATTTTTATTAGGGATTATTTTAGCCCTATTTGTATATGAGGTTTATTTACGTATAATAACTCGATTTATTGTTATTTCACATCACAATAAAAGGTTATTAAAATCCGGTTTAGCGGAAAGTTTTGGAAAAGATGAACGTTTAGTTTTTTTCGCAATCATAATTACAACCGGAACTTTATTTTTGGCTGCCAAAGTTATGATGAGACTTGTTGCTTAGCAATTAATCAAAACTGATTTTGATTTACTAATCTTCAACATAATCTTTTAATTCCCGCTTACAAGCTCTTAAATTACGAGGTTTGATAGGTAAAGTTTCTCTATCAGAAGCTTTTCGGTATAGATCGTTACACATCACGATTCCTTTACCTAACAAAGCCATCTTTTCTTTACGGGTAATTGATGACAAACAAGTAACAGGATGAAGATTTTCAATTTCAATCCATTTTTTAAGACTTGATTTTTCAGGATAATCCCATGCCAACAAATTTAATCCATAATCGGCACCAAACTTTTCAGCATCTTCTGTAAAACGTGTATTTGTTATAATCCAACCTTCTGTTTCAATATTACGTAATTGATCATCAAATGATCGTGCTCTATTAATATCATCAAAACGAGAACGAATATACATTGGTACTTTAACATCAGATTTTGTCCCCGGGTAATTATGAAACTTACATTCCACAAAAATATGTTTGTGACTATTTCGAGCATATACGTCTATTTCATGTGTAACACTATAGCCCTTAACCAGTTTTCCAACTTCAACTTCAAAACCACGTGCTCTGAATAACTCACCAACAAAATGTTCAAATGGATAACCTGAAGGCCCTAATTCAGATACAGCTTGTTTTAAACGATAATTAACAGCTGTTTTTTTAGCCTGCTTTCTAAGGATATCATATGCTTTATTATAAATTTCCTTAGTAGATATGCCATCATGCATTATAATGCCTACAGCATTTAGAATATCTTGAGCAACATCATCTGAAGCTCCCGATCGCTTTAGTGAGGACAACAACTTTTCACTCTCAAAATAAACTTTATCTCCAGAAGCTTTTTGTATCAAAAAGTCGTTTAATGGTTTAGTATGCATGATAAATATGTTTGGATAAAGATAGTAAAACACATCAATTGCCAATCGCAGTTAAAAGTATTTTTTGTTTAACTTTTTAATTTAATTATTAAACAATACCAAATCCCAATTGTTAACCTTTTTACCATTTCATTATCTATTTTTTAAACATATTACAATGGCATTTTATCAATTTAAAAGACAGCAAGTTATTCATACAGATTTAAAAACACTTTGGGATTTTATTTCTTCGCCTGCCAATTTGAGTAAAATAACACCAGAAGGTATGAACTTCACCATAACTTCAGCGGGCATTGATAAAATGTACGAAGGGATGATTATATCCTATAAAGTTAACCTTTTACCTTTTATTAAAAGTACCTGGGTAACAGAAATTACAACTATTGAAGACCAGCATTACTTTATAGACACACAACTAATTGGCCCCTATAAATTATGGCATCATCAACACATTCTTGAGCAGACTGAAAGTGGCATATTAATGACAGACATCGTTAGTTATTGTCCACCATTAGGATTACTAGGAAGAATCGCTAACACTCTATTTATTAAACGACAATTAAAAAATATTTTCGATTATCGAGAAAAGAAATTAAACCAGATTTTTATTAAACCTTTACCATAGAAATAACATTACTACACCAGCCACAGCAATTACTGACCCAAAAATCTCCATAAAAGAAACCTTCTCTTTAAAAAGCAAGACGGCCGGAGGAATTATTAAAACCGGAACGATAGCCATTATAGTCGAAGCAACGCCTGTTGTTGTATATTTTATTGCCCATAACGAAAGAGACACTCCTAAAAAAGGTCCAAAAAATGCACCTATTGAAATGCGTGCCATTGCTGCTCCATATTGAGCAGCCTTAATAACTTTTGGCCAATGGCCTGTAAAAATGAATATTATTGAAAATCCAATAACACCCGTAATAACCCGAATCATTGTGGCTGATACCGGATCATAATCACCCATGCCTAATTTACTAAGAACCAACCCCAACCCTTGTCCTGTTGCACCACCAAAAGCAAGTAAAATACCTTTCAAAGAATATTTTATCTGTAGTTTTTTACCTTTCACAGGTCTTCCTAAAATAACTAATGAGATACCAACAATCGTAACAATCATTCCAAATATATTACCGATTGTTAATCTTTCTCCCAGAATGATCCATCCAAACAAGGCCGCAAGTGGAGGTGCCAATGCCATTATTAACATTGAAATCCGCGCTCCAATCACAACAAAAGCCTGAAACAAAAGCAAATCTCCTATTACAAATCCTACCAAACCACTTATCGATAACCAAAACCATTGATCTGCTGTTGCCCCTGAAGGAAAGAAATAATCAAATCGAATATAAGATAAGGTTCCAAGTAAAAAAATGGCCATAACCAACCTAATCAGGTTCACCGACATCGAACCAACTTTTTTACCTGCTGATTCAAAAGCCAGTGAGGTAAAAGTCCAGCAAACAGCTGTTAATAATGCAGCCACTTCGCCCTTATGCGAAAGAAAGATTTGTTCCATGGCGCAAAGTAAATACTTTACTTAAAACCAAAATCTATACTTAGCTGTTTTTTAACAGACGAATAACATGTTTTTGACTAATTTGAAATTAAAAACACATGTAATTTGTATACTTTTATGCACTAATCTAGAACATTTAATTTAAACCCATGTCTCGTAAACAAATAATCAATTTGTTATCAACGCTTTCCTTTATTGCGTTAGGTGTTATGTTATTCTTTCTTTTTAAAAGTCTAAAAAAACCACCTCAGGTGGCACTTCCTCAGAAAGCAACCCGCGGTATACATACCCTCACAGTTAAATACTCTAACCTTCCGGGCATCATTGAATCATCAGGTAGAATCACTGCTTTTGATGAAATAACCATTAGCAGCGAGGTCAGTGGCAGACTGGTAGCCGGATCTAAGTTATTCAAGGATGGTACTTCATTTAATAAAGGAGAGTTGATTGCTAAAGTTGAAAATGAAGAATTTATTTTTCAGCTTCAGGCAACACGCAGTCAGTTTATGCAGAAATTAGCAACAAGTTTGGCTGATATTAAAATTGATTTTCCTGAATCGTACGACAAATGGCTAGCCTTTTTCGAAAAAATCAGATCTGATAAGAACCTGCCAGACCTTCCTGAAATAACCAACCCAAAAGAAAGGGTTTTCATGGCTGCAAAAAGTATCCTGAATGATTATTATTCAATTCAGAGTAATGAAGTAAGGCTAGAAAAACATTCGATACGGGCCCCATTTAACGGAACACTTAAAGAAGTAACTCTTGAAGTTGGATCCGTTATAAATACTGGCACTAAACTCGGCACTTTTACCCGTACTGATTTATTCGAACTGGAAGTACCGGTTGCTTCTGAAAATATTGATATAATTAAACCAGGCATGAAGGTTAACATCAAGAATAAAGAAGGTGAATTATTCTGGACGGGTACCGTTGATCGGGTTGCAGAAGTAATGAATTCTGCCACACAATCAGTAAGTGTTTACATTTCTATTCCAAGTAGCTTTGAACACCCTCTGTATGATGGAATGTATTTATCAGCCGAAATTGAAGGCAAGCCCATCGAAAATGTATTTGGTATTCCTAGAGATGCTATTTATAATGGTAATTATGTACACATACTTAAGGATAAAAAATTAGTAGATCAAGAAATCGAAAAGGTATTTTACAATAATGAAACAGTGTATATCAAAGGTGTACCTGAAGATTCTGAATTAGTTACAGAATCCATTATGGGCATTACAGATTACATTGATTTTGAATCCATCAAATAAAGCTTATTCAAGAAATGAGAAAAATAGTTGAATCATTTGTAAAATATCCTTTCTACGCTAACCTCGTGGTAGTAATTCTGATTTTGGCTGGTGGAATCAGTTTTTTATCAATGAGTAAGGCCTTCTTTCCAGAACGGGAATCTAAAATGATATTTGTTACTGTTGCCTATCCGGGTGCTTCACCCATTGAGATGGAAGAAGGTATCACATCAAGAATAGAAGAGGCCATTCGGGGCATTGCCGGTATTAAAGAAATAACATCCACTTCATCAGAAAACAGCGCCAGGGTAACCATTGAGACTACCGGTAAGTTCGACATAGACGAAACTCTTACTGAAGTTAAAAATGCTGTTGATGGTATCACCAGCATGCCTGTTGATGCAGAACGACCTATCGTTTACAAACAAAGAACCACGACACCTGCAATGCGATTGGGATTGTCGGGGAACATGGAACTGATGAAGTTAAAAAAGCTGGCTTATCAGATTGAAGATGACTTTCTGGCATCAGGATTGATGAGTCAGGTTACCTTATCAGGAATACCAGCCACTGAAATTGCAGTAGAGATATCGGAAGAAAACCTTATTAGATATGGCATTACATTGGATGAAATAAGCACTACAATTGCAAGAACAAATCGTGATGTTTCGAGTGGAATGTTAAAGAATGAGGATCGAATGATTTATATTCGATCCCGCAATCGTACTATCAACACAGAAATAATCGGAAATACTGTCATTAAAGCTCAACAAGATGGTAGTCTGGTTCGAATCAAAGATGTTGGTGAAGTTAAAACACAATTTGAGGATATTCCAAACAAGTCATACCTTAATGGTAAGCCAGCCATAAGTATAATGGTTAGCAAACTAATTACCGAAGACCTTGCGGATATATCGGAATACCTGAATGAATATACAAATCAGTTTAATAAGTTATATCCTAACGCCAAATTAACCATCTCCTTCGATTTTATGGAAATGCTTAATTCCCGCATATCTCTTTTGTATAAAAACGGAATGATGGGATTAATTCTGGTTGTTGTTGTATTGGCTCTGTTCCTTAGCTTTCGACTTTCGCTTTGGGTTGCCTGGGGTATACCTGCAGCCTTTCTTGCGATGTTTATCATGGCAAACCTTTATGGCATCACAATCAACATGATATCATTGTTTGGTATGATACTCGTTATCGGTATTATTGTTGATGATGGTATTGTGATTGCCGAAAACATTTTCAGTCATTTCGAAAAAGGCAAAACCCCAATGCAGGCAGCCATTGAAGGTACAATGGAAGTACTACCGGCGGTTACAACTTCTGTAATAACAACAATTCTTGCTTTTATTCCGTTATTTCTGATTGAAGGAAATATGGAGTTTCTCTTCGAGATGGCATTTGTTGTGGTATTTAGTCTAGGATTCTCTTTGATAGAAGCTTTCTTTGTTCTACCCGCACATATTGGTACGCCTCATATTCTAAAAAGAACTACTAATCATGTAAGCTTTGGTAATAAGGTACGTAATCAGTTGGAAAAAATGGTTTCATTTCTTCGCGACAGATTGTATGGCCGATTGTTATCATTTATTTTAAAGTGGAGAATTCCAGCTCTGGCTTTCCCAGTGTTTGCAGTAATGATTACGGCAGGATTATTTGCAGGTGAATTAATTAAATCAACCTTTTTCCCAAGTATCCCACCAGACGATTTTGATATAAATGTTGCCTTTACTCCGGGTGAAGGCGAAAAGCAGACTTATGATGCTTTGGTATATTTTGAGCAGGTTGCATGGGAAGTAAACGAAGAACTTAAGGAAGAATATAAAGACACTTCTGATTTTATTATTTACACATATCTGAATACCGGATCATCATTTAGCGGTCAGGAAAGAGGAACACATGCTGGTCATGTTTCAGTGAACCTGCGTAATTTAGAAAAGAGCCCAATCTCCAGCTTTGATATAGCTAGTCGTGTTCGTCAGAAGATCGGAACAGTTCCGGGTGCTGATAAATTTACAGTTGCAGGGCGAAATCGTTGGGGAAGCCCTATTGAAATCAGTCTTTTAGGCAATAATCAACAAGCTCTGGAGAAAGCTTCGGAAAACTTAAAAACAGAACTAAAAAAGATATCAGAATTAACCGAAGTTGTTGATGATAATGCATTAGGTGCACAGGAAATAAAAATCAAACTTAAACCTAAAGCATATTTTCTGGGATTGACTGACTTTATGATTCTTAACCAGGTACGAAACAGTTTTTTTGGAGCGCAAGCTCAGCGTTTGCAGCAAGGGAAAGATGAAATCAGAGTATGGGTACGCTACCCACCTCAAGATAGGGAACAATTTAACCAGTTAGAAAAGCTAAAAATCGTAACTACTCAGGGTGAATTTCCATTAAGAGAACTGGTTGATTATGAAATTACTCGTGGACCGGTAAGCATCAATCGATTCAACGGAAAGAAAGATATTCGTGTATCAGCTGATTTAGTAATCCCAACAACTCCTGTACCCCCAATTCAGACTTATATAACCGACAGTATAATGCCTGGCATATTAGCTCATAGTCCGGGTGTTACTTTCATGTATCAGGGACAACAAAAAAACGCTCAGGAAAACATGTCCTCTATGAGATCATTCTTCCTGCCAGCATTTGCTTTAATCATTATTGTTATCATGATTCACTTTAGATCTGCTGGTCAGGGCTTGATAATTGTTTCGATGGTACCAATGGGTTTTATTGGTGCTGCCTGGGGACACTTTATTCATGGATTACCAGTTTCGATGTTAAGTGTTTGGGGTATGGTTGCTCTATCAGGTGTAATTGTTAATGATGCAGTTGTATTTCTCTCGAAATACAATATTCTTATTAAGGAAGGTTATAAGGTTCAGAATGCAATTTATGAAGCTGGAATATCACGTTTCAGACCTATTGTTCTAACAACATTAACGACAACAATCGGTTTATATCCCATTATCCTGGAAACAAGCCGTCAGGCACAGTTTTTAATACCAATGGCTATAGCATTGGCTTATGGGGTTTTCTTCGGAACCTTTTTTATCCTGACTGTTTTTCCTATTACAATCTTTGCCCTAAACGATGTGCTGCGTTTTATTAAATGGGTCAAGACAGGAGTATGGCCTACCCGCGAAGAAGTGGAACCTGCTATTATATACCACAAACGCGATTTAGAATTACATCCTGACAACCAAGATTAGATAAACGATATTTTTACAATGAAAAATTATATCCAATATATTTTCGTAACGGCAATTCTAACCTTCTCTCCAAATTGGATGGTTGCACAGCAAAAGATGACATTGAACGATGCCATCTTAACTGGACTTGCCAACAATTTTGATATTAAGGTTGGTGAAATGAATTACGAAGTATCGAAGATTCAGAATTCATGGGGAAATGCTGGAAGATGGCCTTCAATCACCCTTTCCCTAGGCATGAATAACTCACTCAATGACCGTTTTAATGAGACCAATGAAACAGGATATTTTTCTGGCTCAATAATGGCTAACTGGTTATTATTTGATGGTTTTGCTGTTAATATCAGAAAAAGCCGATTACAGTATTTAGAACAAATTAGTGGTGGCAATGCAGCTGTCATAGTCGAAAATACAATACAGGCAATCATTTTAGGTTATAATACCATTCTGTTGGAAATGGAACGGTTAAAAGTTCTGGAATCGGTTATGAACCTTTCAAAAGACCGTTATGATTACATTCAGCATAAAGCTGAATTTGGAGTTGGGTCGACCTATGAAGTTTCACAAGCAAAAGGAGACTGGCTTACCGACAGAGCTAATTATCTGAATCAGGAAATGACAGTAAAATCTGTCAAAAGACAATTATCCTATTTAATGGCTCTTCCTCCTGAATCAGATATTGAATATACCGGCATTCTGGAGCCTGTTGCCATGGAATATGAGCTTGCTGCTCTAAAAGATAAGATGGAAACTGAAAATCAGACCCTTAAGAATCAATATATTAACTTAGAGGTTCTCGACAGGGCTTTAGCTTTGGAGAAATCGGCAAGATATCCATCTCTTTCATTAAGCACCGGAATATCAAGTAACTATTACCCTGACGCTCTAAATACCAGTGAAACAGCTGCCGCATTTAGTGGATCTTATTCTGCCATTTTAAATCTTTCGCTCAGCTATAATTTATTTAACGGAAACCAGGTCAATCGTAGCATTGAAATTGCTCAAATTCAGGAACAGATAGGTGAAGTACAGATTGAGGAAATGAAGTCTCGTTTAACCAATCAATTATACGATTACTATGATTTATATAGTGTTCGTAAAGAATTATATGAGTTACAAACCGAAAACCTTGAAACGGCCCAGATTAACATGGATATTTCAACAGAAAAATATCGTAATGGTGCTATTTCATCATTTGATTATCGTAATGCTCAAAGAACCTACCTTGAAACAGCCTTACGACAAGTTCAATCGGTTTATAATCTTATTGAAACTAACACAAACATAATCAGAATTACAGGAGGTATTATTGCAGAATTTGGAGAATAGTTTTAGATTTAACACTCTTAACTATCTCCAATACAAATGAAAGGCGTATTATTTGAAATACATCAGCAACAAAATAACGAACAATTATTGGCCTATCTATGCGGATTAAGCCTCTTAACTAAAAAGAAATTTGGTCCGCACCCTTTCACCTTGGAAGCAATTAATAATTTGGCCAACAACAAAGGATACCGATTATATACTGCCCGATATAAAAACAAATTGATTGGCTATTCAATCATTAAAATTGGCTGGCTCGATCATGAAAAATCCAGGTTGATGAAATACGGTATTACTGAAAATTATCATGATATCACTTTGGCTCCTTCAATTGCTGATGAGTATCAGGGTAAAGGTATTGGTTGTCAATTTTTACAATATATTCTGAACGATATCGATAGCTTGATGAATAAAGGGAATATATATCTATGGGGTGGTGTTCAGAAGAGTAATAAAAGAGCCATTAAGCTTTATGAAAAAATAGGATTTGTCACCCTTGGAGTTTTCAACAACAAGGGTGCTTATCTCGACATGGTACTTCCGCGTAAAACAACAATAGTACATCAGACAATTTTAAATTCTGAAGAAATCTACTCTTAAGCCTTAATTTTCGTATTTAAATATGATTTTAAGAAGAGTATTCTTATTTGATCAGGAATTTTCAAAATGTGAATTCAGCGCCTAATGAAACTCCAAATCGTTGATAAGGATTCGAATCAGTATAGCTTTTTAGGAAAACATTATAATAAGGAGTTAGCGTTAAGCCACACCAATTTGTCAGTTTATATTTTGAAATCATTGATAGATTAAGACCAACATTTTCGGTTGGATATTCATCCTGAGGATAAATATTATACAGTTTATAGTTTGAATCTCCATTATCTAAAAAGTTTTGATAATCTGCCTCTACAACAAATTCTCCAATCAAACCGGGAGATGCGAATAACTGAAATTTACCTTTCTGGTAAATCTTGTAATCATAGTTTAAACTCAACTCATAACCATAAAGAGTTACTTTGGTATAATTCATATCATAATTTGCGGGCCATTGTGATCCGTAATATTTCTGCAAGTAACCAGCGCCAATTCTTATACGATGTTTATCACTCAAAAAATAACTTACATCTAACCCATACGTAAATTGATTTGTAATACCATAAAATGAAAAACCATTATAATCAGATGATCTGAAACCATTAATTGTATTACCGGTTCCTGCATGCAAACTAACAGACAGTTTGCCCTTTTCGGTCTCTTGTCCGGATGAGATGATTGGTAAAGCGATTATCAAAATCATCCAAATATTCCTTTTTTTAAGCAAATTCATTTCTAATAATTGTTTCATAGTTGATAATTATATTTCATCATGATTAATATGATGTTTAAAGCCGAAGTTTAGAACATTAGTGGCTAAACATCATGCTTATTCTATGAAAGCAATTATTTATACTATACAATACTACTTTTTATCATTGTATGATAAAAAGCAGTTCTATATGCTCAAGAAGTTAGTTTGAATACAAAAAGGAGCTATTAACTTATGAAATAAGTCTGTTAGTTTATAAACACCACAGCGAATTTATCTATATGCTAATTGATGAATATTAACCAATATTAAAGACCAGATTAGAATACAAAGCAAATAAATTACTGCTTTTAACTACCTATAATTCTTCGCCCAATCTGATAATGAACTCAGCCAGTTCTTTATTACTAGCATATAAAATACCGGTATGATTCATATAGGCAGATTCCTTGCGGTTAAGATCCATCTTTTGACCTTTACTGTCACTCACCCATGCCGAGATACTATTTCCAATTGCAACAGTAGCAGCAAAGTCCCATATACTTCCTCCTCCATTACCGGGTTTTGGATATTTAAAATAACAGGCATCAGAATGTTGAAATACACTAATGGCATTTACAACTGCTCCTGCTCCACTAATCACTTTAAATCCTCTTAAACCGATGCTTTTTGCATAGTTATCCATCTGACGGAAGATTAAGTAATATTTAGGATGTCGTAAAAAACTCTTATCACAATATAGACAAAGTTTCTTATCAGCATTTTCAGCAACCGTTAAGGACGGTTCCAATGATGAAACCAAGGTATCGGTAAAGGGCATATATATAACTCCTAAAACCGGATCTCCTTGCTTTGAAATAAGTGCAACAGATACAGCATAACCAGGATATCCTTCGGTGAAAGCCAAGGTTCCATCCAGTGGATCAACACACCAGAAGTAGTCTTTTCTGAATCGACTTTTATCATCCTCAGACTCTTCACCCAACCATCCCAAATCAAATTCAACAATCGTTGGCTGAAGCTTCTTCAATATAACATCCTGAGCTTTTAAATCTGCCTCAGTTAATACTTGAGAAGCCACACTATGCCCACCTTTTTTATCATTCAAACGTTTATGGGTGTGAACCATACTTTGAATGATCTTACCGGCTTCAACAACTGCTTCTTTAGCAATATTATTTAAATATTCAAGTTGATTCTTGTCTAACTGCATTATATTGTCACTCTTAATTCTTTAATTACTTTCCGGGCCATTTTTTCACTATAACTATTAAGTTTCCAGTGATCCGGACTCCAGCCCTTCAAAAAACGATGAAAGTCTGTCCAGGCATATGGGTATAAATCTCTCCATTCCTTTTCCAGCTCCTCCACATCTTCTTCGCTTCCTATATCGATCAACGCTTTCTTTAATTGATTAAAATAATAATTCAGCAAAGGTTGTTCGTATCTTTTACACTCTTCTTCATAAATACAACTTCCAATAAAGTAAGCTACATCTTTCATTCCACAACCACCACCAACATATTGAAAATCCACTGCCGCCACTTCATTTGTATCAGAAAAACAAAAGTTCGCCAACTTAGCATCTCCGTGTACAAAAGTTCTATAGCGACAATCATTTAATTTCTGATCCACCAAAGGGGCTGCTTCTCTTAACAAAGGATCATCCATCACTTCCAGTTCATCGGGACGTGTTGCCAAATGCCAATACGTACCAACCTCCCATAATCCTTCAGGCTTCTTATTTAAAAAGGTTGCATGAAAATAAGCGAGCCAGCTTAAACATGCTTCCATTTCATTTATATTAACTGAGTGCTTTCGCAATGGAAATCCTGAGAAATCCAAATCCTCCAATACAATCAGCACTTCATTCTCCAACTCTTCGTTATAATAACACTCCGGCACCTTGCAATCTATACGGCATCCCACACTATAGTACTTGTACCAATGCGTTTCAACTTCATATGATTTCACTTTGCGTTGATGTGAGAAATCAGTATTCCAGCCTCTAGGATGCTTTGTTGAGTCAGGCAACTTAACATGCTTCACTATAATACTTTCCTTATCTGCTCCTTCAACTTTATAGCGAACAATTTCACCATAACCACTCCATAAATTCTGGATCACTTCTTGTCGGATAATTCTTTGAGCTCCTATATTTTGGGCAATTCTCTTTTCTAACGCAATATCCATAATCCACCAAATTAACAACAAATATAAAAAAGATCAAAGCAATAATTGACCTGTATTATTAATCATTTGGCCATTGTGATGACTTTGTCTATTAACTAAGTGACAACACTTGGTAATTTTTTCCTGTTTCTGATTTTACTGTAAGAAAAAGGAATTAAACTCATTATAATAAATAACGCAACCAGCGAAACAAAAAATGGTAGATAAGTCAATCCAAAAACTATACCTATAATAGCGCCAGTAATAATCATTGTAAAGATCATCCTTGCAGTATAACCACCTTTTTTCATGGAGTCATAATGAACTGAAAATGGTAAAGGTTGTTTTTGAATGGTAATCCCGGCTACCGCCCATAATAGATTAGCGGAAGCACCAATTAATATATACACAACTTCTTTAACACCCCATATATAAAACACCAGCATACTTAGAAAAAAATACACAGGTACAAAAAACTTAAATATCAACAACTTCAAAGCACCCGAATGCAGATGATTTACATTTTTAATTTCAGGAATATTATAAATCCATGATGCCTGTGGAGTATTTGAAAAAGAAAGAAGGCTCACTGTTACAATGCTCACTACTCCAACAAATATTAAACCCAGATATTTTTGAGAAGAAGCTAATTCAACCCAGAAATTATCCATATTTTTCATTGATGGTATCAACATTACAACTGCTATTATAATTGCATAAGCTATAGAAGGGTAGGCTTGTTGTTTAAACTTACGATCGCGTTTAGTAACATTATTGGCAAATTCCCATCCTTTCTTTTCCATATGAGAAACACAAACAATATTACTCCACCATTTCAAATAGCCACTTCTTTTTCCTTCAACATTTTTTATTTTCTCCTTCTTACCACTGAAAACACTATTTTGGCTTAATACAGTATCAAAATCATTAGAAAGTAATCGTATTAATACAACAGCCCCAACAATTGAAACCAATAATGCCAATATTGACAGGATAACATTATTTATATCCAACCCAGAACGAAATAAATCAGCCAGGCCGGCAAACCAAACTGGTGGTATTAAATATGTCCACCAGGTCATAGAGAGAGTAATTTCGCCTATTCCTTCAATATCAAAGATTCTTGGTAAAATTTGGTAACCTCCAATTATTACAATTGTCAGCCCTATCTGAATGTAATTAATAATATCCTTAAACCTTTCACCATTAACGAGTTTAGCCATTGACATATAAAAACCAACCACTATCATCAAGGTAAACCAAGATGCCAGAAAAACACTTACTAAAAAAGGTATCGCACTAATTCCATGTTTTATCACAACAAAACCTGAAACAGGTATACTTAACGAAAAGGTTATGATTGAAATATAAGTCATGATATGAGCTAACCTTGTCACTAATAAGGTTCGTGATGAAACCGGACGTGACAGTAATATGTAATTCTCATTTTCGTCAAAGAGAACACTGGTAAACTCCACCAACATGGTTGATCCGGTCATAACCATAATAACAGCAAAAAACAATGAATATGCAACTATAGGGTCGTTTAATGTAAACATCATTGGCAGCATCATTAAACCGATTAATCCATAAAGAAAAATCTGTTTTCCAAAGGTTTGCTTCTTACCTGATGTTTGCAGACTATTAGGCGTACGACGAAAATCCATTTTCATCTTTATTGAATACAAAGCAAAAAAGTGATCTGCATTCACACCTAAAACCTTCAAGAGTGGTACTAATATAAACTTCTTAATCATTGCTGTTTAATTAAGAGATTCGAATAATGCATTAGTCTCTTCTACATTTTCGGTACTACCAGTAAGTCGGGCAAAAACCTGTTCCAACGAAGAATTATCAAGCTTCAACTCTTCAAAAGTACCGTCGGCTATTACTACACCTTCATTAATCAGTACAATGCGGTCTGAAATTTTCTCTACAACATCCATTAAATGCGAACTGTAGAAAATGGTTTTTCCCTGAGCAGCCAGCTTTGTCAGCATCTCTTTCACCAGGATAACAGAATTGGCATCCAGTCCAGACAGTGGCTCATCCAGAAAAAGAATTTCAGGATTATTAATAACACCAGCTATAATTAAGATTTTCTGACGCATTCCTTTTGAAAAGGAATCCATTCGTTGATTGGCATGCTCCGACATACCAAAAAACTTAAGAAGACTTTCTATCCTTTCTTTTGTTTTATCTTCAGGAATTTCAAATAGAGTAGACAGTAAACCAAGATATTCATTGGGCGTAAGTGTTTCATAAAGAGCAGAAGTCTCGGGAACATAGCCTATTTTTCGCTTAATCTCCATCTCATTTTGCTTGAGATCAAGACCATTAACTAAAATTTCACCTTCAAAATCCTTCAATAATCCACAAAGAATTTTGACAGTTGTGCTTTTACCGGCACCGTTTGGACCAATATATCCAATAATCTGACCACCTTTAATCTCGAGATCAATCCCTTTTAAAACTTCTTTTCGTTCGGAGCCTTTACCATAGGATTTTCGTAATCCTTTTAGTACAATAACAGATTCATTCATTAGGGTTAAGATTTACCATTAGATTATAAAGATAAAAAAAGGGTACTTATGAAAGCACCCTTAAACAGTATTTAAATAATTTCTTAAGTTTTATACTCTTTCTTCATCCTTCTTTAGCGAAACTTTCAGAATAAAATACCCGGCAAACCCAGCAATTATAGAACCAACAAAAATACCAATTTTTGCCTGATTAAGTAATCCCGGGGCATCACTAAACCCTAATGATGCTATAAAGATAGACATGGTAAAACCAATACCACCTAAAAGTGCTAATCCAAGAAAAGACAACCAAGATGAACTCTTAGGTTTTACAGCAAAGCCTAAACGTACAGCAAGCCATGAAAAAAGTGTTATACCAATGGCTTTACCAAAAACCAGGCTAAAGGCAATCGCTAACGATAAGGAAGTAAAAACCTCTTCTCCACCCTCATGAGTAAACAAACTCACACCCGCATTAGATAAGGCAAAAACTGGCAAAACAAAAACTCCTATAAATCCATGAAACTGATGCTCTAAACGTTGCAATGGGCTTTGTACCTTATTTACACTATAATCAACATCATTAATAGCATATAACTGTTCATCAGTCAACACCCGATAATTAGAACTCCTTTCAGTATTGGAAAAACGTTGCAAACCAGAACTAATTCTAGAAACAAATTCATCCACCTTTACCTTTGGACGTGCCGGAATAGTAAAGGCAATTAACACACCTGCAATCGTACAGTGAATTCCTGAACCTGGGCCATCAACTCCTGACATTAGGAAAAAGTACCAAATGATGAATCCTACAAAAGTGTATAACTTTAAATTCTGTATATTTCTGAGATTTGCAATTACCAAAATAATTAAAAGACCGGCGGCAATCATCAAATAAGTCCAGTTAAGATCTCCACCATAAAATATAGCAATAACCAACACAGCACCTAAATCATCTACAATAGCTAACGCAGTTAAAAAAACCTTTAGAGCTAAAGGAACCCGTTTACCTAATAAAGCTAAAACACCGAGCGAGAAAGCTATATCAGTAGCCATTGGAATACCCCAGCCATCGGCAGCTCCACCTTCAAAACCAAAAGAAAAATAAAAAATAATGGGTATAATCATTCCACCTATAGCGGCAAATATCGGCAATGATGCCTGCTTTAATGAACTTAGCTCTCCGGCAAGAAATTCGCGTTTAATTTCAAGACCAACAACAAAAAAGAAAATAGCCATAAGACCATCATTAACCCAATGTTGAAGTCCTAAACGTATATCAAAAATTTCTGACTCGATAGTAAACAAACTATGCCAAAAATGGTCATAACTCTCATGACTTATGTTAGCCCAAATAATTGCAGCAAATGTAGCCAACATTAATAATGCACTACCACTGGTTAAAAAACTAATAAATTCTTCAAACGGATTACTGGCCTTAGTTTTCGAGTCTTGATTCGTCATGATTAGAATTTTAAATTTGCTTCATGTAATTTATTAACGGTGCCTACATCAAACCATTTATCACCCTCGCTTATTTGATAACCACCAATTTTATATTTATCAGCCAAACTCAGGTATGCTTTCACAATAGAGAATGGTCTTTCCTCTCCCATAGCTTTAATAAGGTCAGGTTCTATCAGATGAACACCACAAAAACCTAATTTATGTTTAACCTTTACATCATTTACTTTAATAACCTCTCCGGATACTGTATTCTCCCATCCAGATAAATTAAATCCTTCGTCAAATAATAAATAACGTGATGTCTCCCGCTTTTTCACCATTAAGCTTGCGCTGTTTCCTGCTTTATTATGCGAATGTATAAACTTTTTAATATTAGTTGAAAGTAAAATATCAGCATTTTGAATCAAAACGGGCTTTTCAGGTATAAACAACGACTTAGCTTTTACCAAACCGCCACCGGTATCAAGTAATAATTCTGATTCATCTGATATAATAATTTCCGCCTCCCATTGGTTACTATTTAGATAATCTATTACCTGCTGTCCAAAATGATGCACATTTACTATAATTCGCTCAGCACCAGCATCAATTACATTACTTATAGCGTGCCACAACAATGGCTTACCTCTAAAATCAACCAATGCCTTTGGCGTATTATTTGTTAAAGGCTGCAGGCGTGTTCCTAAACCTGCAGCAAAAATCATCGCATTCATGCAGTATCTGTTTTTTGAATACCTATGTCAATAAAAATAATTTACTGATCAAAGGTACACAAATTAAGCATCTGCTTTTATTTTGCGGGGCTTACACAGTTTATCTTCTTTTTTTGAACTGGCCCCACATTTTTTACATTGATACTTGTGAGAATCTTTGACCTTATTAGGTTCATTCTTATCCTTACACTTTGTTTTAGACATTTTTTTGGTTATTTACGCTTCATATCCTGTTCAACGTGCTTTAACTCAACTTTCACCTTGTATTTGTTAAGTAAATGTGCACTTAATTGTTCAGCACTAAAAACTGATCGATGTTGTCCACCTGTACAACCAAAATTTACCATTAAATGTTTAAATCCACGAGCGATATATTTCTCTACAGATTTATCAACTATTGAATAAACATCGTTTAAAAAAGCTGCCATCTCTGGCTCTTTACCGAAAAAGGCAATCACTTCTTCATCTTTACCTGTCTTATCGGCATATTCAGGATACCTGCCCGGATTATGTATAGCTCTGCAATCAAACACAAAACCACCACCATTACCCGAAATATCAACAGGAATTCCCCTTTTATACGAAAAGCTGGTAACCCTGACTGTAAGCATTTCTTTATCCTGAGAGATATTAATTAATTCCTCCGACTCGGTCACATTGGTTAATGCCGCAAATAGCGTCGGCATCTTTTCTTTAAAATCAATAATTGATAGCAAATATTTTAGATTTTCAATAGCATAAGGAATACTTTTCAGAAAATGCTCCTTCTTTTCGTAAAATCCCCTGAAACCATAAGCACCCATTGCTTGCATGATACGAATCAATACATATCCGTAATAATGCTTTTTGAATAAATCCTTATCAATAGTTTTAACCTTGCTTAATTCATCAATGTAAAAGTCGAACAATTCTTTTCTGACTTCATTTGGAATATCTGCCTTAGCATCAAAAAGTAGTGAAGCTACATCGTATTGAAGGGCTCCTTTTCGCCCCCCTTGATAATCAATAAACCAGGGTTCATCATCCACTACCATAACATTACGCGACTGAAAATCGCGATATAAAAAGTAATCCTGATCTGCTTCCATCAGGAATTTTATCAGGTGATGATAATCATCCTCTAACAATTGTTCATCAAAAGGAATACGGGCCAGTTTTAAAAAGTAATATTTGAAATAATGTAAATCCCAAAGCATCGACTGCTTATCAAATGCTTTGCGCGGGTAACAGTTGTCATAATCCAATCCATCATTTCCATCTATCTGAAAACGAATTAAACTCTTCAAAGTCTTTTTATAAAAAGCCGTTAAATCCTCCGGAAAATCATTACCTTTTCTTATACCCTGCAAAAAAGCATAAAGTGTAATATCACCCAGATCCTCCTGCAGGTAAACATTATGATTTAAATCCTGACCATAAATCATAGGTACCGAAAGCCCTTGCTGACGGAAATGATTAGAAAACTCTATAAACGCTATATTTTCTTTTTGATCAGAATTATATACGCCCATAGCAGATTTTTCCCTGCCTGAAATTCTGTAATACTCGCGATAAGAGCCGGATGGTGGCAACATAATAAACGAACGGGCCTCTTCTCCGGCCCATTTCTCAAACATATCAATTAATAAGAGCTTTGTATTTTTCTCCACGTTGCTTTTTTCTTTAATTCGGAAAGTAAGAAATTTTTATCCATGTAAATAAAATTACCAGCAATAATGCAGGTAACATATTCATTATCTTCAGTTGTTTTATTTCTAATATATTAATTCCTAATCCAATTAGCAAAATACCTCCAACAGCAGTTAGTTCAGAAATTATTTGCTGAGCCATAAAATCTCCAAGCCAATAGGCCAATAATGTAATTCCCCCCTGATAGATGAGCATGGGAACAATTGAAAATGTCACTCCTACTCCCATTACAGAAGCCAGGGCCATAGATGAAAATCCATCCATCATTGATTTTGTAAACAGAATTTCTGAGCCGTTACCCAAACCTTCATCTATAGCTCCAAGTATTGTCATTGCCCCCATACAGAAAAGTAGAAATGAGGTAATCAGCCCTTCAGAAAAATGAGGATTCCCTACCTTAAGAATTCTTTTTATTTTGGCCGACATACGTTCTGTGCTTTCATCTATTCGCAACAGTTCACCAATTATTGTTCCGATTATCAGACTAAAAACGATCACCAGCATTTCAGATCCTTTTAATGCCATGACAATACCAATTACGATGGTAAAAAGACCTATTGCCTGAAAAACACTTTTCACAACTCGTTGTGGTAATCTTGATCCTACGACCATCCCAATCGTACTTCCAATGAGTACCGCTACTATATTTACCAGTGTTCCCTGAAGAATCATCTTGAATAATAAATTTTTATCGCATAAATGTAATTAATAGTTTGAAGGTAGAGGATAATTGCAACAATCTTTATGATTCAATTTTATTTTCAAAAATAAATGTGTGGCTTATCAAAACTATGTTACATCAAAATCTTATATCTCACCTTTATAACATTCAATAAAAAATAAAGTTAGCAAACAGACAGCTATAAGTGATAAAACTCAGTTTTTTAAAGCATTGAATATTCGGCTAATAATTTATATTTGTTACCTACCTAAGAAGAAGTTAAACTGAATTAAAATCTAAGATTATGACCAATAACATGACTCCTGCAGACTATATCAAAAGGGAGGACAAATATGGCGCACATAACTATCATCCACTTCCCGTTGTGCTTGAAAAAGGTGAAGGTGTATTTGTTTGGGATGTAGAAGGGAAAAGATATTTCGATTTTCTGTCAGCGTATTCTGCAGTAAACCAGGGACACTGTCACCCAAAAATCATTAAAGCACTTACTGATCAGGCACAGTCTTTAACTCTAACATCACGAGCCTTCTACAGTAGTGTTTTAGGCGAGTTTGAAGAGTATATCACCAACTATTTTGGATATGACAAGGTATTACCCATGAATACAGGTGCCGAAGCAGATGAGACAGCACTGAAACTCTGCAGAAAATGGGCTTACGACAAAAAAGGTATTCCTGAAAATCAGGCTAAAATAATAGTATGTGCCAACAATTTCCACGGACGCACCATTACTATTATATCCATGTCAACTGATCCAGATTCTTACAAGGGATTTGGTCCGTACACTCCAGGTTTTGTTACAGTTCCATACAATGATCTGGATGCTCTGGCTAAAGAACTGGAAGATCCTAATGTAGCAGGTTTTTTGGTTGAACCTATTCAGGGTGAAGCAGGTGTATTTGTCCCAGATAGTGGATACCTGAAGAAAGCCTACGAAATGTGTAAGGCAAAAAATGTACTTTTCATGGCTGATGAAGTACAAACAGGAATAGCAAGAACCGGTAAACTACTGGCATGTGACCATGAAGATGTACGTCCGGACATTCTAATTCTTGGTAAAGCCATTTCAGGTGGAGTATTTCCTGTTTCAGCAGTTCTTGCCGACGATGATATTATGTTGGTAATTAAACCTGGTGAACATGGTTCAACCTACGGAGGAAACCCCTTGGGATGTAAAGTAGCTATTGCAGCCTTACAAGTTATTAAAGATGAAAAATTGGCTGAAAATGCAGAGCGACTGGGCAAAATCTTCCGTGAAGAAATGAGCAGTATTCAATCCGACATGATCGAGTTGGTTAGAGGTAAAGGATTATTAAATGCTGTTGTAATCAAACCTAAAAATGGTAAAACAGCTTGGGATGTGTGTGTTGCTATGAAAGAAAATGGTTTGATTGCAAAACCAACACATGAACATATTATTCGGTTTGCACCTCCATTAGTTATTAATGAAGAGCAACTGCGCGAAGCTATTGCTATCATTAAAAATACAATTGCTCAATTTGAGTAAATAATTCCGTGTTACAATTTTCTTAAAATGGTGCTGACATTCAGTGCCATTTTTCTTAGAAATTCAGTTGTTCACATCCCTCTTTCAGACGCTGAGTAACAGGTAAACCCATCGGTTTAACTTCAAAACCCAAACTTCTTAGTTCATCTGCTACGCCATAAATATCTGCACTATTAAAACAAGTTTCAATTTTAATTCCATCAATATTTATTGGTAGAACCTTTTCATTTACTGTTTCATCTTCCAAAAGCAACTTAGCAGATGAACCCAGACAATCAGATTTACTATGTCGAACTATATATTCTTTTCGGTTGCATGAGTCTCCTAAATAAACAATTTTATAGTAATTTCAGGATCGAGACCACTCAAGTTTACCATTAACTCACCCAGCTTTTCACCTTATTAAACTTTATGATTACCTCTAATATAGCTTATATTATCAAAAACAATCAACCATTTTATTTCCTCATCATATATATAAATACTAAATTTAGGTAAGCTAGACCTAAAAAAATTAAATTTGCTAATATGGCGAGTAAAGAAACATACCTATCACTACTTAAAGAACAATTGCTTTTGATAGATCAAAAAAGCTTTGATCTTAATTCATGGAAAAAAGCCACAGCATTAGTCATAGAAGCGTGTTTTGGTATAAATTCACCGCATCTTAAAACTATTGAGAAAATCAATTACGAATACAATAGTTGGGTTCTTAGAGATGAATCAGGTGTAACCGATCCCGTTAAAACCGAATGTAAAAGCATTCTTAACATCATCATAAAAGAACTTGAAATTAGTGATTTAAGTACCGATCAAACAGACAATGATAAAAATTTAAGTTTTGTATGGTTACCTTTTGAAGATGAACTGACAGGAGCAGCATCGAAGAAACTGAAAGCTTTAATTACGGATTCAAAGACTTCGAAGCAGGATATTGAAAAATTTTTAAAAGATTTGCCCGGACAAACTACTATTGACATACTAAATGCTATCTTAACATCATCAGAATTTAAGATCTGGCTTAATAAAAAAGGATAAATTGGGCAATGATTACATACGCATATATTGATGGCATACTTCATGTTACACCAACGAAAGATATTTATTTTAAAGATCTGGTGAGTTTTTTGGAAGACTTTTCTCAGTTGGATAATTTACCGGCTAACGTTAAGATATTATATGACTTACGTGATGCCAATGTTTTCCTGCATTTGGAAGAAATAAGTAAATTATCAAATCTGGCTGAAAAGATGACCTTGAATGTAAAAACCATTCGTACAGCATTTGTTGTTGAAGATCCTAAAGCTACTGCATACACAATGCTTTACTCATGGATGCCCAAAACAAACCGGCTTAAACGTGAACATTTTTCTACCGAAGATGCAGCCGTTTTATGGCTTCACAAAGAAGAATAAGCATTAATAAGAAGAGGGTGTCCAAAAAGTGATTCTGCAAATAAGGAATCTTTCAAATTGTAACTTTACTTTCATTATACCCCACCAAACCTCCCCTAAAAGGGA
>JAFMVE010000030.1 GCA_025499705.1 Carboxylicivirga caseinilyticus | reverse complement strand
ATATCTGGAATAGATATTCAATATGACTGTGAAGGTAGTGAACACCAATTCACTTTAAAAAGGGAAAACCATCCAATTAAAAACTAAAAATCCCTGCTTTTAACAGGGATTAATATATTTAGTATGTCGATAATGCTCTGCGCAATCCTTCAAATCGGTTCTCATAATCCTCCATGGATAGTTTGATTACTTTTTTAGCTTCTTCTGCATTATAAATATGTGTGATTTCTGAATCATTGCTTAATCCTGGCATGTCTTTATAAGTCAGAAAATAATGCTTCAAACGTTTGATTACCATTTCAGGCATCTCTGTAATATCCTTATACTCACCATACATCACATCATTCTTCAATACAGATATGATTTTATCATCAGCCTGGTTACCATCCAACATTCTGAACCCACCAATTGGAATAGCCTGGGCCAATACATCACCATGTGGAATGTCCTTTTCTGTCAGTAACAGTATATCCAATGGATCACCATCTCCAATAATGTCTTTCTTACCGGTTTTCTCTGAACAGTATGCTCCCACTTTTTTACCACAATAGGTTTGAGGAATAAAACCATACGGGGCAGGTACAACATTTGAATATTTTTGTGGACGATCAATTCGTAAGTAACCACTCACCTTATCAATCTCATATTTGATAGTATCGGTTGGTACTACTTCGATAAACGAGGTGATAATATCTGGGCTGTTTTCTCCGATATCGATACCATGCCATGGGTGCGATTTATAGCGAAGGCCCATTAAACGACCTATTGGATCCATTAAACTGTTAGCGCTCATATCTTTGCTTTTTTTCGTCATTTGATTTTGGTTTCATTTGTAACACCTTTGTTCATTGATTGTTTATCAATTTTGGTCATCAGGCATATTTATTAGACGAAATGCAAATTTAAGCACCCCAACCCGAACGATCAAGACTTCGGTATTGAACGGCTTCAGCCACATGATGTGATTGTATTGAAGATGAACCTTCTAGGTCTGCAATCGTTCGTGAAACTTTTAATATTCTATCGTATGCACGTGCTGATAAATCCAATCTTTCCATAGCTGTTTTGAGAATACTCATCCCACTTTCATCAGGAGTAGCATATTTTGCAAGCATCTTCCCGGTCATTTGCGCATTACAATGAACCTTATCATTACTTTTAAAACGTTCATTCTGAATCTTTCTGGCTTCAACCACTCTTTCTCTCACCACAATACTTTTTTCTGACAAAGGTGTCTCAGCCAGTTTATTAAAAGGAACCGGAACAACTTCGATATGCAGATCAATCCTGTCGAGTAATGGTCCTGATATACGGCTCAAATATTTTTGAACAACTCCGGGACTGCAAACACATTTTTTCTCAGGATGATTAAAATACCCACACGGACATGGATTCATACTGGCAACCAACATAAAGCTCGCTGGATAATCGATTGAAAAACGGGCTCTGGCTATATTAATGTTTCTATCTTCCAAAGGTTGACGCATTACCTCCAGAACAGTTCGTTTGAATTCGGGTAATTCATCCAGAAAAAGCACTCCGTTATGAGCCAGTGAGATTTCACCAGGTTGTGGAAAAGAGCCACCACCTATTAAACCGGCATCCGATATTGTATGATGTGGGCTACGAAACGGACGTTGTGTGATTAGTGAATTCTTTGAATTGGTTTTACCAGCTACTGAATGGATTTTTGTTGTTTCCAAGGCTTCATCCAATGATAAAGGAGGTAAAATACTTGCCAGGCGTTTCGCTAACATTGACTTACCAGCTCCTGGAGGTCCGATCATTATAATGTTATGCCCTCCAGCCGCTGCAACTTCCAGCGCCCTTTTTACGCTTTCCTGACCTTTAACATCGGAAAAGTCAAAATCAACCGTTTGTATTCCTTTGGCAAATTCTTCTTCGGTATTCAGTTTAACTGCTTCAACATCTGATTCTGAATTCAAGAACTTGATAACCTCCGCAATATTATCAAAACCATATACTTGTAAATCGCTAACAACAGCTGCTTCTTTTGCATTTTGTATTGGTAGAATACATCCTTTAAAACCTTCTTCTTTAGCTTTCACTGCCATGGGAAGAACTCCCTTTACAGGTTGTAAACTGCCATCGAGAGACAATTCTCCCATGATGATATAATCAGCCAACAATGAATTATCAATTTGTGAAGATGCAGCAAGTACACCTATGGCAAGAGGAAGATCATAGGCAGAACCTTCTTTACGAATATCAGCCGGCGCCATATTAATTACAATTTTATGACCCGGCCATTTGTAATTACTAATCTTAAGTGCCGATTCTATTCGTTGCTGACTCTCTTTAACTGCATTATCGGGTAAACCTACCAAATGAAATCGTATACCTTGAGAAACATTGACTTCAATGGTTATTGTGTAGGCATCAACGCCACTAACTGCTGATCCGAAGGTTTTTACAAGCATACTATGCGATTTTTACTCAAGTTAAAAAAAATCGCAGAAACTTATTTCAATAATCTGTATTATTTACAATACGCCTCAATGTATTGAATCAGAATATGTATGACTTTAATATGAATTTCCTGTATACGGTCGGAATATCCATTATGGGGTGCACGAATTTCAACATCACAAATTTCGGCTAATTCACCGCCCTGCTTACCTGTTAGAGCAACTACTTTCATTCCTTTTTCAATAGCTGCCTTAGCTGCATTTAAAACATTTGGTGAATTTCCACTTGTACTAATTGCCAGAAGCACATCTCCACTGCAGCCAACAGCCTCAACATACCTCGAAAAGATATAATCAAAGCCATAATCATTGGCAACACAGGTAATATGGGTTGGATCAGCTATTGCAATGGCAGGCATTCCTCTTCTTCTATCTCTGAATTGCCCTGTCAACTCTTCAGCAAAATGCATGGCATCGCTCATAGAACCACCGTTACCACACGAAAGAATTTTGTTACCTTTGTTAATGGCATTTACCATTAAATCTCCGGCTAACTGAATTCTGTCCCAATTCTCTGAATCATTTATAAAACGATTCAATACTTCCTGTGCTTCTATAAAGCTATTTGCGATGTCTTCTTTCTTCATTCTTCAAAAATGTGGTGTAAAAGTACAGTGCTTTTTTGAAATATAAAATCTGATCTACAGATATAACTCTTTACTCTGAATGCCTTCTTCAATATCCATTAATAAAATGCCACTCCTTTCACTGTCCAGTTCAGCAACCTTTTCTCCTCTATCATTCCAGAAAGCACTCCGGCCTCCGGCAGGGAATCCGTATGACTCTCCGACAAAATTCGAAATCAAAATGTTTATCTGATGCTTCTTTGAATATTGCGCCATCTTTTTATGCAGACCATCCATACTTTGAGGTGTATAAAAAATGCCGGCCAGATAAAGCTTTGCTTTGTTTGTTTTTGCAGCTAATATATGATCTGGATTTTCAAGATCGGCACATATGGCAAACTGCGATTTATAATCGCCAATGTATAAGACCGGATTATGACTGAATGAAGGTTTGTAAAACAAATCTTCTCCCTCATGAAGATACTGTTTGGTATAAATATCAACGCCCCCTTCAGGCGTTATGATGAAGGATCCAATATGAAGTCCGTTCTCTGAATAAACCGGAGCACCAGCTACTATGGAAATATTATAATCCATAGCATATTGTCGGAGCTGATTAATAACCTCATCATAAATACTAATAGATAATGATTTGGCCTCTTCGCGCACATAACTTGTTAACGAGAGCTCGGGGAAAAGTATAAGCTGAGCATTATTTTGTGCTGCTAACTTAATTAACTCTATATGATTTTCAAGGTTTTCGTGAATAACACCCTGTGAGGGTTTGGTCTGAGCAGAGGCTACAATCATAACTAATTAATTTCTGCAATAAGTTTGGCTTTTAGTCTTAAAAAAGATTGGCAATTTAAATTTTACGGGCAACAACAATGTCTCTTTTAATTGATTTATCTACCATATGTTCAAATTGATCATAAGGTGCCTCAGACAAAACTTCAAAACCATTATCATTGAAATGTCCGGTAAGTCTATGTTTTGATACAACAAAAGAATTCCAGGCTAAAACAATACATCCACCTTTTTTAAGTACCGTATTCCAGCCGGGTAAGCACAGCTCAAGTAATTCTGAAGGATTACGGGTAATAGACCCGGTTTTTTTTACCCCTGTATTACCATGGGCTATACCATAAGGCAAATCACCAACAATCAGGTTAAAAAAATTAGATTTGAAATAATTGGCTGCATCATTGGTATTGCCATTTACAAAAGCAAGCTTCTTCCGAAGTGACTCAGACTTGAATTCTTCTTTGTCCCTTGCATATTCAAACTCCTGTATATATATAGCATCTGCCTTACTTTTACCTGAGATCATTCTTTTATCAGCCTTGTGCTTATATCGTTCTGTTTCGATGTATTTTTTAAAGAATAGGGTTGCTTCCTGAACAGACTTGGGTTCTATCTCAATTCCATAGCTGTTAAACCCGTAAACTGAACTTTCAAAAAGTGTTGTACCTTTTCCGGCAACCGGATCCAACAGGTTGATGGTTTCATCATACTTAAAATTACTCGACAGCAAAGCAACATTAACCATCATCTTGGTAAACAATTCATTTGTTTTACCCTGATATTTCAGAAGCGAACTGATTTTATCATCTACATATTGATAAGCCGAGGCCGCAATTGGCATGAGTCTCTGTTTGCCTGCAGATTCATCTAATTGAAATAAGGCAAAAACAAATGAAAGACGTGAAATAATTTGCAGATCAGCCTCACTAAGTTCACGATCACAATCCATTGCCAGGTATCTTACAGCTGCAATATCAACAATACGAATATTGGTAGACGATACCTCCATTCGCAGTGAAGCAAGTTGTAATTCTGCCAGGGCCAGTTTATCAGCCAGATTATAATACACCCGGTTATGACCAGGGTTTTGTAAGATCAAGTATGTAAGCATGAATGTCTAATCAAAATTTATCAGACTACAAAGATACTGATCATCCCGATAAATACTAAATGCTTTAAAACGGAAAGTCCTCTTCAACAGGGGCCACATTAGTTTCTTCTTCAACCGGCTTTTTGGCAGCCTGATGCACAGCATTACCATTTACATAAATGGCTTTGTAAGGTGCATTAACCGGACAAGGATGTTCGCATGCTCCACAACCAATACAAATTTCCTGATTAACTTCCGGTATTCGAAGATTTCCTTTATATGGAATCATATCAACAGCTTTCGTCGGGCAATGTTCCGAGCATGCTCCACAATCAGTACCATCGGTATGTACAACACAATTTTCTTTTACAAAAACGGCCTTTCCTAATTGTGTTAATTGTTTTTCTTCAATGGAAATAGGAAAAATAGCTCCCGTTGGGCAAACATGACTACATTCATTACAATCGAAATTACAAAAGCCCGAAATATAATCCATGTGAGGCTGCATAAAACCTTTTAATCCATATTCTGTCGTTGCAGGTTGCAATACCTGTGTTGGACAAGCAGCTACACATAGGCCACAACCTGTACATATTTCGTTAAAGCGTCTAATTGAGATACTTCCCGGAGGAGCTACCGGATGATCTTTCTGGTTAATCTTCAGATTTGAGGTATCTTTCGTTTTTTGCACTTCTGATAATATTTTTTGTCCAACCAATAAAGATAAACCTGTAACAATGGCTGTTCTTCTGGAATTATTTGATTCACCTTCAGCACTCTCTATTGTAGGGTAAAATTTCTTTGAAGTAAGATTTAACGCTGATTCAGGACAAACGGAAAGACAATTAAAACAATCAACACACCTCGAATGGTCTACTGAGAGATTTTTCACATCAATACACTCACTCTTGCAAACACCTATGCAGCTTCCACATTTAGTACATTTACTTTCATCAAATTGAATTTTCAGAAAGGATACTTTTGAAATCAAACCCAGTAAAGTTCCTACCGGACAAATGGTATTACAAAATAAACGTCCACGTTTATATGACATATAAGCAATGGTAACCAACAATGCAAGAGTAAGAAGAGCAATGAACCAGGGAGCTAAAATCAATTTCATCGGATTTAAACTATAAACTTCGAAATGATGTAAAGCCATTGCCCCTAAATTGTTTACACCAACAACCAAAGGCTTAATTAAATAAGTGATAATCCTTCCGAAATTGCTATAAGGATCCAATAAAGTAATTACCAGGTTGAAACCAAATAACATCGTAACAATGGTAACAGCGAGGAGGCTATATCGTAGAATCGGATACCCTTTTTTCTTCTTATAGAATAATTTACGAGTAGATCTTTTCTTAGCAATAAAAGAAAAAATATCCTGTAAGATACCCAAAGGACAGATAGTACTACAGTAAATCCTTCCGACAAAAAATGAAAGTGCTATTATAATGATAAATCCAACCGAACTCCACGTTAATGCTTTTATAAAGATTAATAACGATGGAACAAATTGTAAGAATAGAATTTGATTAACTGATTCGTAATCATAATTCTCATAAATATCAAGGAATATTGATAAAGTGAAAACAAAAAACAAGAGGGCAAATACCACTCTTGTTTTTTTTAATGTTTTAAAAGTCATATACGATTGGATTTATATGAATTCGCTATGCTATTTTCTGTTTGCTAATACTTAGTTCTTCAAGATTCATATTGCCCAGTTTCATTTTATGAGCAATTTCAATGTGACCAATTGATTGAGGCTCCAGGCCAAACATTTTGGTGGCTGCCGCATCAGCTGCTACAATATCAGTAGAGGCAATAAGAGCTTTTAAATTAGTAACATCAGCTAATGATACACCTCTGGGTCCATTCTTAGTCATCATATTGTAACCATCAATGATATTTAGATCGGGCATGCGGAAAGTACAAAAATCAGCAATACATTGATTCAGGTCATTGGCATGATAAAAACGTCGATCCCAAACAACACCCATCAGGTTCTTCATAGCCAAGGAAATTTGAGTACTACTATGATGCTTCATAATGGGAACATTTATGAAAACATCTGATTCGAGAATCTGCTTATGAACCTTTGCCGACTTTAACTTAACACCATTAGGAATCTCCACTTCACGATACATTGATTCAGTGTTACCAGGCACCATTTTACCACCTGCTTTTTTTACAGCAGCTTCAATACCACTATTAGTATAGCATCGGTCCCATTTATTACATGTGTTATCAAAGACATATACTTCTGAAGCACCCTGATCTTTGCAACACTGAACAATATGGCCTACCAATTCAGGGTTAGTATTTGCAGCACGTTCCGGTGGTGCATCCCAACCAATATTTGGTTTGAGAACCACTTTCTGACCAGACTTAACAAATCTTCCAAGTCCGCCAATTGCTTCAATAGCCCTGTCAAACATTTCCGGGCCAGTTCCTCCTCGCACAGCTGCCAGGTCATATTCAGCATTTGCAGGTTGACCATACACTGAATCCAAACCTCCAAATAAGGGAAATGCCCCACTTAACAACCCTGCACCAATACCTGTTCTTATAAAATCCCGTCGTTTCATAGATTGAATATTTTCGTTGAAAATACTAAAAAATGAGCTATTAAGTATTGGTATGCAATAATTTGAAATGGGTATAAATAAAAAGGGCGAACCCCAACGATTCGCCCTTTCAATTTATTGTTACGAGAGTTTAATAATCTTTTTGAGCTACCAGCTTACCAGATTCGTCCCAGATCTTCCAGGATCCAATCTTCTTTCCTTCAGAATAGAGCATTTCATATCGTAATATGCCATTCTCATCCCAGATATACCAATTACCGTCTTTCACTCCATTTTTATAATTGGCTTCAGCAGTTTTGGTTCCCTTTTCATCAAAAGTTAGCCATTTTCCGTCCATTTCATTGTTCTTGTATGAACGAATTTCGTTTGTTTTCTGATTTTCAAAATAAAGAGTAGAGATTCCGTGTTTTTCGCCATTGACAACATTCATTTCTACTTTTTTGCTGCCTGACTCATAATATTCTGTGTAAACACCTGTGTATAAGTTATCTTCCTGATCGTAGTACTTACCATCCTTATACGTAAGCTGTGCATTAACTAATGAAGTTAACGTAGCTAAAATTGCGAATAAAATTACCGACTTGTTCATATGGTTTAAATTTTCATTGTTTATACTAATCTCCCAACCAAGCCCTGTGTGTGATGCTTTCAGAAATTAATATCCGAATGAAAACCCAAACGGTTAACACAAAGTTAACATTTAATTTACATTAACATCAGATAGCGTCGAAAAAATATTTTTGCACACAATTAAAACACTCATATCCTGATAGTTTTGCAATGTTAATTTTTTGGATAAAAAAATAGCGACCCAAAATTGAGTCGCTATTCAGTACAGATATGTTTTTCTGTTTATTTTTCAGCTTCCAGCTTTATCGCCACTTTCGTATCTTTTTTTGTGTCGATGGTTGTCTTTTTGTCAGCATATGAGATATAATCTGACTTTAAAGTATATGTTCCTTTCTTAACATTATCAAAAGTAAATATGCCATCAAAATCTGTGTAAGCAACCTGATCCGTTCCTTCAAGAATAACTTTTACGCCTGCAAGATTTTCACCTGTTGCCTCATCAGTAATTATACCCGATAGAGATGTGATGGCACTTGTTGATGCATCTGCATCTTTTTTGTTGTCTTTATTATTAGCAAAAGAGTTAACTCCGATAAACAATAAACCAACCAACAATATTATCTGTGTTTTCATTTTTTTCTGTGTTATGTTATGAAAGCAAATGTATAGTAGTAATGTTACCAGATTATTAAAATCAATTTATGAGATAGTTAATTGATTGTTAACTTTTAATTATTTAAACAGGGGTTGAAGCTTTTAAATTATTGGTTTATATTAATTTAAAATTTGATATGAGCATTTCCACCACCATAAAATCAGCTTCAGAGAGTTTGTTTGATCTGTTTTATCCTCAAAACTGTGTGAGTTGTGGAACGCATTTATTTAAAAACGAAATCGAAGTGTGTCGACTATGCCTAAAACGACTTCCCCGAACACATTTTGAAAAAAGACCTCACGATAATGTGATTTCAGCGCTACTTTGGGGAAGATGCAAAGTTGAATATTCGTATGCTTTGTATTACTATCGTAAGGGCGAAAGAGTTCAAAAGCTTTTACATTCGGTCAAATACAAAGGCAACAAGAAATTAGGTGTGCTATTGGGTAATGAATTGGGTAAATCCATCTTATCAAGCGAACAAATTTTTGATGTAATTATTCCTGTACCACTTCACCAATTGAAACAAAGACAGAGAGGCTATAACCAAAGTGAAGTAATCGCAACCGGTATAAATGAGATTTTGAATATACCAGTTAATACTTCTGTTTTAAAACGTGCTGTACATACATCAACCCAAACTAAAAAAAGCCGATTTGAAAGATGGCAAAATGTAGAAAGTATTTTTAACATGAACAAAGCTGAAGAACTCAGAAACAAACACATATTGGTAATAGATGATGTTATTACAACCGGATCAACCATGGAAGCATGTATTAACACCTTGTCAAAAATTGACGGAGTTAAGATAAGTCTGGCTACGATTGCATGCGCCTACCTATAATTTATTGATGGCATAATACAAAGAGAAAACAATATTGTTGTTATACTGCCCGGGATTTCTACTTAACCAATGCTTTTTAGGATCATAGATTGGAATTTCTCCACCATAAGGTAATCTAATTGGATTTAATGAATACAACAATCGCGTATTAAACCAAAGTCGTTCGTTAAAATGATAATTAATCCCAAAAATGGTGGCCAATTCCATGGTTTTAAAAGGCGGAACACCTTCATTATCTTTAATTGATTGTTCGTCCCAGAACTCATCATCATGAAGTAATGTGGCTATTGAAATGCCAGCCTCAATCGAGAAATCATTAATGTAATAACGGGCAACTACAGGAAACTGAACATACCCCAAATCAATTTTGTAATCATCATAAACACCCTTTTCAATATCGGGAGCTCTGCGCGCACCTTTCTGAATATAACTGATATCGAATTGCAGGTCGAGCATTGGAGTAATTTGCCTGCTCACAAAACCTCCGATATTAAGACCCAATTTGTTATAACCTGCATAGGTATCCCCATCCACCTGTGAAACAGTGGCCCCTCCGGTAAACCCGGCCCGAAAGCTCTGTGCATTAGTGCAGGGAAGTATGAAAAGAATAAAAATGATGGTTGCAATCAGATTTTTCATTGTTGAGGTTTAAGCATGTTAATTAATTTTTTAACCCCCGTTGTAGCCTTCTCCTGAATAAAAGTAATGTTGGATGAAGGAGTAAACATCGGTTGTGCCGGATCAATTAAATAGATCGGCACTCCGCGAGACACATAATTTAATAATCCTGCAGCCGGATAAACATTTAACGAAGTTCCAACCACCACAAAAATATCAGCTTGTTGAGTCAATTCAATGGCAGGTTCAATTGCAGGAACTGCTTCACCAAACCATACAATGTGCGGTCTCAGCTGTGAACCTTTCTCACATTTGTCACCCCAGTTCAGTTGCCATCCTTCAAGTTCATACACCAATGATTCATCAACGGTACTTCTTACTTTTTTTAACTCGCCATGAAGATGCAGAACCTTAGAACTCCCGGCTTGCTCATGCAAATCATCAATATTTTGAGTGATTACATGTACATCAAAAAAATTTTCCAGTTCAGCCAATCCTACATGACCTTCATTTGGCCTGGTCTCATATAATTGTTTACGACGCTGGTTGTAAAATTCAAGAACCAAATGCGGATCTGCTGCCCATCCCTCCGGACTGGCTACCTGTGTAACATCATGATTCTCCCATAACCCATCGTGATCACGAAAAGTCTTTATACCACTTTCAGCACTCATTCCGGCTCCACTTAACACAACCAGTTTCTTCATATTAAAATCAAACTCCTTATAGTTTATAATCGAACATTAAATTTAGTAATAGTTTTCAATCCTTACCTCTTTTGTTAATTTTAAGCACATATAATTAATGGCATTCAACATCACTGTGTATGAAAGGCGTAAAAAAAAGACTTTACGAGGTTATATTTGAAGCAGACACCAAAGCTGGTAAGTGGTTCGATATCATTCTGATTGTTCTGATTCTTTTTAGCGTTATCATTGTGATGATTGAAAGTGATAGTCGTGTAATTCAGCACTTCGAAAAATGGGTATACTTAACCGAATGGATTCTAACCATTTTATTTACGATTGAATATTTGCTTCGAATCTGGGTGCTTGACAAACCCCGCAAATATATTTTTTCATTTTACGGTGTTATTGACCTTTTAGCCATTCTACCTTCCTTCATTGGATTATTTCTTGCCGGAACACAAATGTTACTGGTGTTGAGATCTCTAAGATTATTACGAATCTTTCGTGTGCTAAAATTGACAAGGTATGTAAAAGAAGCATCTATTCTATGGCAGGCATTAGCTTCGGGCAGAAATAAAATTGGTGTTTTTCTGTTTACTGTTTTAATCTTAATCACCATATTGGGTACTGTTATGTACATGATTGAAAAACCTGTAAATGAAGGATTCAGAAGCATACCCGAAAGTATCTACTGGGCTGTTGTAACCTTAACCACGGTTGGTTACGGCGACATTGCCCCCATAACAACTCTGGGTAAATTTGTTGCCGGTGTGATCATGATTACCGGATATGCCATAATTGCAGTACCAACTGGCATAGTAACCAGCGAATTGGCTAAAGAAGTAATAAAGAAAATACCCACAAATACACAGGTTTGCTCAGAATGTTTTAAAGACAATCATGATGATGATGCTCTGCATTGTAAGTATTGTGGGGGAAAGCTTAAAGATGAATAAGATCTAACCTGTTTATAACTTCTTATTGGAGTAAAAAACCAACTGTTTCAGATTACTTCTTATCTTTGCATTAGGCGCGGAGAAACGCAAAAAAATACAGTTATGAAGTTTACTTTTACAAGAGTTGCCAGGCATCGTGTTTTTCAGCACGATCCAATCTATTATGATGAGCAAAAGGAAAGAAGGGAAGAAAGGGAGCGTCGTATACGTGAAGAATTGGGTATGTTAACCGAAGAGGAGAAAGATAGTGGGTATGCTCAACGAATAAAAGGTGGCATGCGTCGCAGAATGAAGTCTCACTACGAAGTATCGCGCAGTGCCAAACGAAAATCCAACATACGCCTCGTTATAATCCTAATCATTTTAATGGTTATAGGTTATTATATTGTGGAATCAGACATGGATTGGCTGAAGCTATTTTTAGGAGAGTAATTTGTTGAAATTCTGAAGGAAAAAAGAACAAATGTCAAATATCATTCAGTTATTACCCGATTCGGTAGCTAATCAGATTGCTGCCGGAGAAGTAATACAACGTCCTGCATCAGTAATTAAAGAGTTGATTGAAAATGCTGTGGATGCAGGTGCAACCGAAATACAAGTTGTAACTACAGAAGCTGGTAAGAATCTTATTCAGGTTATTGATAACGGTTCGGGTATGGCCGAAACAGATGCACGTATGTCATTTGAACGTCATGCGACATCTAAGATACGCGAAGCCAAAGATTTGTTTGAACTTACCACCATGGGTTTTCGTGGTGAAGCATTGGCATCCATTGCAGCTGTTGCACAGGTTGAATTAAAAACACGCAGGGAAGAAGATGAACTGGGTGTTCATATTTGTATATCGGGTTCACAGGTTGAATCACAGGAACCTGTTCAATGCGCCAAAGGAAGTCAGTTTATTATTAAAAACCTGTTTTTCAATGTGCCTGCCCGTCGCAGGTTTTTAAAAAAGAATTCAACAGAACTCCGTCATATCATTAATGAATTTCAAAGAGTTGCATTGGCCAACCCCGGTGTGGCAATGAGTCTTATTCATAACAGTGTGCCACTTTTTAATTTACCTACAGGTAATATTAAGCAACGCATTGTAAGTATGATGGGAAAGCAAATGGGTACTCAATTGATTCCTATCGAAACAGATACTGCAATGGTGAAAATTTCTGGATACATAGGCAAACCAGAATCAGCCAGAAAAACATTGGGTGATCAGTTCTTTTTTGTGAATAATCGTTTTATGAAACATCCATATTTGCACAGAGCATTAATGGACGCATACGACAATATACTTTTACCCGAAACCATTCCGGCATATTTTGTTTTTCTGGAAGTAGATCCACAAATTGTGGATGTCAATATTCACCCTACAAAAACTGAAATTAAGTTTGAAGATGAGAGAGCTATCTGGCAAATACTGAATGCTTCCATTCGCGAAAGTTTGGGTAAATTTAATATGATGCCATCAATTGATTTCGACACAGCCGATCAGATTGATATACCGGTGATGCAGAAAGATTATGTACCAGAAGCTCCAAATGTTAATGTGAATCCTTTTTACAATCCTTTTGAGGAGGAACAAAAAAATGCTTCCCGATCTTTTGGAGGATCTTCCGGTGGTTCTTTTTCATCATCCCAAAAAACAGATGGATGGGAGAATTTATATGATGGATTTAAAACTGAACCATCGTTTGATTATTCACCCTCTGAGAATCAATCTTATTTCGAATCACAACAAGAACAGGAACCGGTTCAGCAAACCATTCTGTCTTCAGGAGGGGAGGAAAATAAGATATCCAATAATCAGTTTTTTCAACTGAAGAATAGGTATATCCTTACCTCGGTAAAATCCGGCCTGATGATGATCGACCAACGAAGAGCTCATGAGCGCATTATCTTCGAAGGATTTATGCAGGCTTTAAGCAGAGGTACTTCATTATCTCAAAAAATGCTATTCCCCGAAGAGTTGTCTTTCGGCCCTCATGAAATTGGAATGATAAATGAACTTAAACGGGAGTTATTAGCCATGGGCCTTGAAATTGAGCAAAAAGATGAGGAGACTTTTCTGGTTCTTTCCATTCCTGCCGGACTTGAAAATGTATCCGCTGCTCAGCTTATTGACGGGATATTAACTGATTTTAAAGACGGAGAAGTTGATTTGGATAAAGAAGTATGGGAGCAGATAGCCACTTCAATGGCTAAACGAGCTGCAATACCTTATAGCAAGGCTATGAGTCAGATTGAGATGAGTGAATTATTTGATCAGTTATTTGCCTGTAGCGTGCCAAATTTTTCACCGTCAGGTAAAACCATCATCTCTATCCTGGATAATGACGAATTAGGCAAACGCTTTAGTTAATGTGACACATTGGCAGAATGATTATGATATCTGAACTGTCAATGATATCTTTTTGTTATAAAAGCTGAGCATATAAAGTATTTTTTAGTTATTTTTTCAGTATGGCATTGATGTTGTGCATCCAAAGCCTACTATCAATTTAAATTTCGAGTATGATGTATCGACAGTCACCGTTTGCGGGATTACCGCCGGTTACAAAGAACTTATTAATAATAAATGTCCTTTTTTTATTCGCTACTTGGGTAGCTGAAAAATCTTTTGGAATAAACTTGAGCGCCTACCTTGGATTGCATATACCTAGTTCACCACTTTTTAATCCAGCTCAGTTTGGAACTTATATGTTTATGCATGCCGACATTATGCATCTGTTTTTTAATATGTTTGCAGTTTTTATGTTCGGACGTATTTTAGAGGTCTATTGGGGCTCAAAAAAATTCTTTATTTATTATGTTGCTACTGGCATTGGAGCTGCTTTAGTTCAGATTGGAGTTAATTATATCGAGTATTACTCTATACTTCCACAATTGACTGATCAACAACATCAGATTGTCTTAGAGAAAGGAGCAGAAGCACTTAAGAACTGGCAGAATTTTAAAGACCCATTGATGGGTAAATTTAACGGCATTTTAAATGGAACCACGATTGGGGCTTCCGGTGCTGTATTTGGTATCCTGTTGGCATTTGGAATGTTATTTCCTAACACAGAGTTAATGTTGATTTTTCCTCCCATTCCGATAAAAGCAAAATATTTTGTGATAGGGTATGGTGTTATAGAACTTCTTCAGGGTGTGGCTAATTTCTCATTTGATAATGTAGCACATTGGGCACATTTAGGCGGAATGGTATTTGGATTTATCTTAATAAAATTTTGGCAAAAAAAAGGAATCTGAGCCATGGGAATAGTTGACGAAATAAAACAATCGTACAAGCAAGGAGGAGCCTTAATAAAGCTGATCTACATTAACATTGGAGTATTTGTTATCATCAGATTGTTACAGGCATTATTTAGCCTTTCAACAGGCTCACTTGATTACCCCTTACTTCAGTGGGTTTCAGTACCGTCCGATCCAATGGAATTATTATTCAAACCATGGACTATTATCACCTATATGTTTGTGCATTACGATTTTTTCCACATCCTGTTCAACATGTTATGGTTGTATTGGTTTGGTAAAATCTTTCTCGAATTTCTAAATCCCCGTCAGCTTTTAGGTGTATATTTCCTTGGAGGTATTACAGGAGCAATAATTTATTTATTAGCATATAATTTAGTTCCCGGTTTATATCAGTTTCAGTCCAACTCCATTCTATTAGGTGCTTCGGCATCGGTTATGGCCATACTTTTTACAATGGCTAAATTAAGAGGAGATCATAAAATCTACCTCATGTTCATTGGTGGTGTTAAATTAAAATATCTGGCAATCGGATCATTAGTTCTTGACCTAATCAATATATCTGCCTTATCGAATACAGGAGGTCATTTGGCTCATATAGGTGGTGCCTTGTTTGGATATTTATATGCAGGATCCCTTGTGCAGGGAAAAGATGTTACCATACGATTTAACCGTTTTATGGATAAATTGGCAACCATTTTTTCCAAAAAATCAAAAATGACTGTTACGCATCGACGTCCTATGACCGATATGGAATATAACCGAAAGAAAGTAAATAAACAGCATGAAGTAGATCGTATACTTGAGAAGATTAAATCCAGTGGATACGATAGTTTAACTTCGGATGAGAAAAAAACATTATTTGACGCCAGTAAAAAGTAATTTGCTTGAAACGTTTCTTTAAATCCATAATAACCCTCATCTCCTTTTTAGCAGCATTTTTTCTGTTGCTTTCAGTGCTTACGGCATATATTAGTCCTTCTCACACCTGGATTTTACCATTCTTAGGGTTTGGTTTCCCTGTATTATGGTTGTTAAATTTAGTTTTAGCCATATTCTGGATGGTAAGAAAAAGATGGCAGTTTTTATTTCCGACAATTGCTTTACTTATTACGTTTAGTCACTGGACCAATACTTTTCAATGGAAAGCAGTTCCATTAGATAAAGAAGAAAAATTGGAAAACTCTTTATCCATAATGAGTTTTAATGTTCGGATGTTTGATATGTATAATTGGTCGGGGGAAAAAGATGTTCAGGAGAAAATTTTTGAACTGATACGAAAAGAAAATCCTGACGTGTTATGCTTACAGGAATTTTACAGCACAACTGCAAAAGGAGTCTTTAACGAAAACTACATCTTATCTCGCCTCAATCAATATAAATATAAACACATAGAGTATCATTCAGGGAAAAGAGGAAGACGCAATTTTGGATTGATTACCGTAAGCAAGTATCCTATTGCAGAAAAAGGAAGTGTTAAATTTAAGCACACTACAAATTTCAGCATCCAAACTGACATTGAAGCGCACGGCCAAAGAATCAGAGTCTTTAATAATCACCTGGAATCAATTCGTTTAACTCCCAAGCATCTGAATTTTATTGATAGCCTGAATTATAAAAATGATAAAGAACGTCGCGAAGGGGTCAAAGAAATAACCGATAAGCTCAGATCTGCTTTTCAGCATCGTGCCGATCAGGCTGAACGCTTAGGTAAACACATCAGTAATTCACCATTCCCCGCTATTGTTTGTGGCGACTTTAATGACACACCGGTTTCGTATGTTTATCGTCAAATGCGTGGCGATCTTAAGGACGCCTTTGTTGAATCGGGCAAGGGTTTTGGCGGAACCTATAACGGCATTCTACCCTCATTCCGCATTGATTTCATTTTTCATGACAAACGATTTAATTCATATGGTTTTAAAAAGATAGATGTGAATTATTCCGATCACTACCCTATTATGACCACCATAAACCTTCAGGAAGAGGTACCTACTGATTCATAGTTTAAATTCTGAAATTTCAGAATGTTAAATTGACGAATTTATTTGGTTTGTTTTACAAACCTAATTAAGTTTGTATTGCAAACTAAATTTTAAGTTATGAATCCCAATGAAGAAAATAGTAATGATTTGAATGAAGAACAATCATTACAAGTAATCCGACAAATGATTGAAGTTTCGCAAAAGAAACTTAAAAGTGATGGAATTTTATTCATCGTATGGGGGTGGATAGCAGTATTTAACTACTTTGCATTAAACTATTTAGTTGGAATTTACAATCCTGGTTACACATTAATGCAGGTAGTCCGTCTTCTTAGAATAGTTTTACCGTTCGCTGGTCTCTTTTATACAACCTATTACATGTATCAGTCACGAAAAAAGGTTAAAACTTACATCAGTACTTCATTAAGGTATGTTTGGTTTGGCTTGCTGGTTAGCATGGTCTTGATAAATTTGATTCAGTTCAATGTTTTACATAGTATATCGTTTGAATTGCAACATCCTATCTTTATGGTTTTAATAGCTTTTGCCATCGTAATTACAGGAGGTATATTACGATACAATGTTGTTATTTTTGGAGGAATATTTTTTGCTGCCATGGCTTATGTTGCTTCATTATATCCTTTAGATAAACAATTAATGATTGAAGCCCTCGGATGGTTAATTGCATTTGTTATTCCGGGACACATAATGTATTCGCAACGTCAGAAATAGTATGTTTAAAGATTTAGATCCGGTTTTACATTCCCAGATACGACTGGCCATCATGTCGGTATTAATTGGAATTGAATCAGCCGAATTTGCCTATTTACTCGATAACACAAACGCAACCAAAGGTAATTTAAGCTTCCAGTTAACAAAACTAAAAGAAGCCGGGTATGTTGATATAATAAAAGCCAACAGGGGTAATTATCCATTAACTATTTGCAGAATTACCCAGATTGGGATTGATGCTTACACAAAATATGTAGATGCCATCGAGGACTACTTCAAAGGATTTAGGCAGCAATAAAAAAAAGACTATTTTTGGGCTAAAATTTCTCATAATGAAGCAATATTTGGATTTACTGCAGAGGGTGCTTGATGAAGGAGCAACGAAAGAAGATCGGACAGGAACCGGAACCATCAGTGTATTTGGGCATCAGATGCGATTCGATTTAGCAGAAGGCTTCCCTTTGTTGACAACAAAAAAACTGCATTTAAAATCCATTATTCATGAGCTTCTATGGTTCTTGAAAGGAAGTACCAACGTTAAATATCTTCAGGAAAACGGTGTACGAATCTGGAACGAGTGGGCCAAGGAAGATGGGGAGTTAGGACCTATCTATGGTTATCAGTGGAGATCGTGGCCCGATTATAAAGGAGGCAACATCGATCAGATTAAGCAGGTGATTAATAGTATAAAAAACAACCCGGATTCACGTCGTCATATTGTTAGCGCATGGAATGTGGGTGCCATTGATGACATGCAACTTCCGCCTTGCCATATTCTGTTTCAGTTTTATGTTGCCGATGGTAAATTAAGCTGTCAGTTATACCAGCGAAGTGCCGACATCTTTTTAGGTGTGCCATTTAACATTGCATCGTATGCTATATTAACCATGATGGTTGCCCAAGTTTGCGGTTTAAAACCAGGCACTTTTGTGCATACTTTAGGAGATGCTCATATTTACTTAAATCATATTGAGCAGGTTAAAACACAATTAGAGCGTGAACCTAAATCACTTCCTCAATTGATTATCAATCCCGACCGTAAAAATATTGACGATTTTGTTTTTGATGATTTTGAGCTGGTGAACTACGATGCTCATCCACATATTAAAGGAGCCATTTCTGTATGATTTTAGCAATGATTGTTGCCATTGACCAAAACAATGGCATTGGAAAGAACGGAGATCAATTAGCATATATTTCTGCCGACTTAAAAAGATTTAAAGAACTAACTACCGGACATACAATTATTATGGGAAGAAAAACCTTTGAGGCTCTTCCTAAAGGTGCTTTGCCAAATCGTAGAAATGTTGTAATCACTCGTCAGAAAGATTATAAAGCAACCGGAGCTGAAGTTGTTAAATCAATGGTTGAAGCCATTTCACTTTGCAGCGATGATCAGAAAGTATTTGTGATTGGTGGAGGTGAAGTGTATAAAGCATTCTTGCACGAAGCTGATGAATTATATCTAACTGAAATACATCATTCTTTTGATGGGGTAGATGTATTTTTTCCGGAATATAAAAGTCTGGGTTGGAAAGAGACATTCCGTCAGGATAATATGATTGACGAAAAAACAGGATTAACTTATTCATACATCAACCTGAAAAGTTTTGGCAGGTTCGATTGTGTATAAGAAATAATTAAGGTGAGAATTGAATTTTAAGATCCTCACCTAAACTTCTCTTTTTTATTCTTCTTTGGGTTTTAAAAAATCAAAAGTGCTCTGTGGGAGATTTTTGATTTCAAGAATCATTAAACCATCCAGACTGTTGTTAAATTTGGGATCCACATTAAAGCCAATTATCCTGGCATTCTGACGCATATACTGCTTTAATAACACGGGAATTTTCATATACCCCGGCTCAATGGCTGAAATGTATTTATCCAGTTTCTGCAAATCATCAGAGTTCCGTTCCAACACTACTTCAATATCTTCCTGATTTGTTTTAACAACAAATTCCATTCGCGAATGCACCCATTTAGCCAGCTCATAATCGTAGTGATGCTTTTTGATAAAAGCAATCAACAGATCTTTCGAAAACTGTGTAAAATCATTACTGATACTAACCGGACCTAACAAATACTTATACTGATGATTCTGCTTAAGAAAATGCAATATTCCTTGCCAAAGAAGAAACAGTGGTAATGGCTTTTGCTGATATTCCTTAACTACAAAAGAACGACCCATTTCCAATGTTTGCGACAAAACAGGATTAAGCTCCTTATCCAAATCAAATAAGCTGGTAACATAAAAACCTTTTGATCCATAAGCATCCACTATCCTATCACCTGGGCCTAAACGATACGCGCCGGCTATCACTTCAGCTTTTGTGTCCCATATAAACAAATGCAGATAATAAAGGTCATACTCATCTATGTCAATCTTATGACCAGTTCCCTCTCCCACTGCCCGAAAAGTATGTTCACGCAGTCGCCCTAATTCCTTAATAATATTAGGTATGGAATGAGCATCAGCTAAAAACATCTCGTAATTTGATTTTGTAAAAAGAAGATCATTATTAGCTCTTAAACCTTCTAATTCGTCTTTTATTAAATCAGTTGAAACAGGATTAATAACAGGCTCCTGAACTTTTTGCCTTTTAGTTAGCCTGAAATGGTGCTTCACATCCACTTTCGAACCTAATCCAAACAAAGAAGCACGCAAATATCTGCCAGCTTTTTGAAGATTATCAAATTCTTTTAATTCCGATGGATGAATCGGGGCTCCAATCCTTACATTAACTGTTTTATTCTCGTATTTAAAAAACTCAGAAGGGATAGTTAGAGTGCGTAAATAAGGGTGAATTTTTCCCAATAAATGAAATTTAAGACTATTGGTTCCCTCGAAGTACATTGGAATAACAGGAACATTGCAGTTGACCATAAACCGAATAATCCCGGCATCCCACACCTTGTCCTCTATCCGTCTGAAGCCCTTTTGCATGGTTGCAACTTCTCCTGCAGGAAATAATCCGATTGGTCTTCCTTCTGCGATATTATGATATGCACTTCTGATACCCTTCATATTCATCGAATTTTTCGATTCAAAAGGATTCAGATCAATAAAAAAGTTACTTAAGGGTTTGAACTGCTTTAAAAAGAAATTGGCTAAAACTTTGAAATCTGGTCTTCTTTGACCAGCAATCAACATCATAATTAATCCATCCAGAAAGCCAAAAGGATGATTCGACATTAATATAAATGGACCAGAGACAGGAATGTGCCTTAGCTCTCTCTCTGAAATATGAAAATGAATATTTAACTCTTTCAACAATGACTGAATAAAATCAAGTCCCTGCTGATTCTCTCCGGCTGCATCTAAAATATGATTGATGCGATTAACCCGCAGATAAGAAAAAATGGCCTTCTTAAACAAAGGATTGGTTGGTACAGGCACACCTACATCCTTTAAACTTTGATCTGAAATCAGCATATCTTAAATTTTGAACTGACTACTTAATGCCAACTGAGGTAAAGAATCATATTGAGGTGTATATCTGAATAAAATATCATCTATCACTTCCGCCAGATTATTGGGGTAATCAACTGCTATTGCACTGTCAAAAAACACCCATTCATTTATCGATTCCAAACCGGTTTCAAAATCATTTATGGTTCTTACACCCATGCTACTCAGAAAAGCCGCGTTGCATTGTTGTTCAAATTGCCCTTTCATCGGAATAACACAAAGCTTCTTTCCCATGTACAAAGCCTCAGCAGGAGATTCAAATCCTGCATTACACAATATACCCGTACAAGATAAAAAACTTTCTGTGAATTGTTCTTTGTTAACCGGCTGAATACTAACATTTCCTATTACAACCGGAGTACTGTTATGCTTTGAAAAAACTTCCCATTTGATAAAGGGAATTTGAGATAATACAGCAATTATTTTATCATCTGAATAGGATGGCAGATAAACTGTATAATGCCCTTCATTCGATGTTTTTGCATTTCTTATGTCACCCCTGATCACAGGAGTTGTAATGTGGTTACCCAAATTCTTAAAATGAAATCCGTGAAAATGATTTACCGGTGCGTAATACTTTAATATTAATCTTCCGATAGTATTTTTTTCAATTGGTTTTGGAGCTTCCGGATGCAAAACAGCACTTTGATGACTGATTCCAATACATCTTTTACCACGCAACTTACAAGCCCATGCTACAACCGGCTCAAAATCGTTTATCACCAAATCGTACTTATAAACCGGCACCGTCATTATTTCTTTCAAGAATTTAAATAAACGACTTTTTAAGAGGGTTGATTTAAAATCCACACCTCCATTTTTGCCAAAAATAAACCCAAGTCCATAATACCTGTATTTGACTGACCAAGGCAAATTTATTTCTGTTTGAATACCACTGACAAGAATATCTACCTTACCATATTTTTTCAGTTCCGGAATCACTTCAAAGGCACGGGCCATATGCCCATTTCCAGTTCCTTGTATAGCATATAGTATTTTCATAAGTCAAAGAAGTTTGGATGGTTGCGAGACTAGCTGCTTAATACATCATTTAACATGGCTCTGAACAGCACTTTTTCATCAGGAAGAATTATATCATCAGCTATAAAAACATTCTCTTGATTTTGTAATGGTTGCTGCTCTGCAAAATAAACCAGATGCCAATCGCCATTGTAGAATTCAAGTGCAGTCATATTTTCTACCCAGTCACCACTATTCAGGTAAACGACCTCGCCTTCATGATTGGAAATCATCTTTTTTTCAGGCCAGTGAATATGCCCACATATTACGTAGTCGTAACCCTTGTTAATGGCTAATTCAGCAACGGTAGTCTCAAAACGGGTGGTCAGTTCGTTCTTATTTTTTCCTTTAAAAGCCTTTTTAACGTCGCGCGATAATGAGATTCGACGTTTACCAAAAACCGATAGCAATCCATTCACCATTTTATTGGTGATGGTAAGGATACCATATGCCTTTGCACCTAATTTAGCTAGCCATTTAGAGTGATGCATCACCACATCAAAAACATCACCATGAAATATCCATGATTTCTTACCGTTGAGTTCCAATACAAGCTTATTGGCAATCTTGAAATTGCCAACCGACAATCCCACAAAACGCCTAAGGTTTTCATCATGATTTCCGGCCAGGTATACAATCTCGCTACCACTCTCCATCATCTTCATCAATTGACGGATTACCTTGGTATGAGATTTTGGAAAATAATTGGTTGAAAACTGCCACACATCAATAATGTCGCCGTTTAAGACAATCGTCTTTGGATTGACTGTTTTAAGATAACTTACGAGTTCTTTTGCCTTACAGCCGAATGTTCCCAGGTGTGTATCGGATATAACCAAGGCATCAAGATCCTTTTTTAAAAGTGTTTTTTCTTTACTCATCTAGTTGTTTAATAATACACTGCAATTATAGATGCGCAAAGAAAACTTATCGTTAAAATGCTGCTAAGTAATTTATAATTAGTTCGGAAGGTTAAGAAAAAGTTAACCCAACATTCGCCGAACAATTATATTTCAACGATTATTGGGTTGTAAGTAATATACTAATAGCTTGGTTAAATTGCCATTGGTTCAATGTAGGAATTTCTTCCGTACAAGGTACTTTGCCAGTAGTTATACAAGTCCATCTTTGAGTCGCGGCTTGTACCTTCAGTTTGCACTAATCGGCTTCGGCGTGCAAGCACAACTGAACTGATATCTGAATTGGTTCCGTTGCAGATCATATAATCCACATTCAAGTTGCTCACCTCAATTAATTCCATAGGCTTTCTTCGACAATGAACAATCAAACCAATCTTCATATTGTCTATAAGAGTTGAGATTTTCTTCAACTGATTCATGTCAGATTCATCGTTTACATCACATGATACCAGAATATGTGAGTAACGACGGTAATTTGCTACGGTTAAACCGAATTCTTCCCAATCAGCAAGAGTTTCTGGCTTTTTAATGATCAGGCTGCTTATACCATGATAAGAACAAAGTCGTTTAAGTCGAAGATCATCAATGTTATTACTGATGATTAAAAGATCCTTTTCAAAGGGAACGACAGATGCTAAAACTGTTTCAAGTGCAAATTCACGTGTTCGTTTAAAGCTGATGGTTTCATATCCTGTCAAATAAAAATTTTCAGGAGAAACTGATGACTTGGTCATTATTGAAATTATACCACTATCAAAAACATCATCTAACTCTATCTTTTCAGATAAATTGGTTAAGGTCATCATGGCTACAACACTTTAAACAGTTAATACTAGATCATTACAAAACTAAATTAATGGGATTTCATTTAAATTAATTTCAGTTTAGGCTATTGTTAATCTTTCATTACTAAGACAAACAGCCGCACGGGTTCACGTATACAAGAAACAGAATTTTTTTGTAAAAAAGTCGATAATGGTGATTTTTAGATCGTTAAAAGAGGTAAGATCGTCACTATTTTTAAAATATTAACCAAAAACGATCCATTTAACAGGGTAATTTTGATCGATTTTGAAAAATAGGAGTAAACAAAGTTGAATTTTCAGGGGTCAATTTTAAAAAAGTGGATTTTGACCAGTTTATATCAAACCCCTTGCTTTAAGTTCCAGATATTTGTTAATTGTTTCAACAGTAAGCTTTCCAGGCTCAGTAAGGATAGTATGCACTCCATGCCTTTCAAGCTCATGAACAACCAACTTTTTATCATAAGCAAACTTTTCTGCGATCGTCTTAACATAGATACCTTCCATGTCTGTTGCTTTATCCTCAGTTAGTTTACGTAGTTCAGTATTTTCGAAAAACACTACCATCACCAAATGATCTTTTGCCATTTTCTGAAGCATTGGAATCTGGCGTTTAGCAGAACTTAAACTTTCGAAGTTGGTATAAATGATCAGTAAACTCCGGTGGTGAACCTGTCGGCGAATAGTAGTATACAAAGCCCTTAAATTTGGCTCCTGAAAACCTGTTAATTGATTATAAAGAGCCTCCATTATTATTTGCATCTGCTTGCCACTTCGTTGCGGTGGTACAACAGTTCGTATTTCGTTATTAAAAGTAATAAGACCCGCTTTATCTTCTTTTAACATCGCAATTTTTGACATTACCAATGAGGTATTGATCGCATAATCAAGTAAGGTCATCCCTTCAAAAGGCATCTTCATGGCACGTCCCAGATCAATTATTGAGATCACCTGTTGCGATTTCTCCTCCCGGTACTGATTGACCATTAGATGATTTCTGCGAGCTGTAGCTTTCCAGTTAATGGTTCTTATATCATCGCCTTTGATATAATCTCTGATTTGATCAAACTCCATCTGATGGCCAAGTTTACGCACCTTTTTAATTCCAAATTCGGTTAAACGATTAGAAATAGCCATCATTTCAAATTGTTTCATTTCTTTGAATGACGGATATACTTTTGCCATTTGATTCTCTGCCTTTGTCCAGCGACGAACAATTATGCGAAGGGGTGACTGTACCAGAATATTTAATGCCCCAAAATGATATTCTCCTCTTTCAACCGGACGAAGGTCATAACTGATTCTTTCCGATTGACCAGGAGTCAGCATCAACTTAAGATTAAAATTACGCTGTTGAAACTGAACCGGAATTTCATCAATAATGCTTAATCTAACCGGAAAGCGATAGTTATTGGCAAAAAACAGCTGTATCTTATTTAAATCTCCGTTTGAAAACTTCTCATCAATCTCGCGGTTTGCTTCAATGGCATCTCTTTGCACATAAAAAAGTAAAATGATATCCAGAATGATGACAGCACCTAATAATCCAAGCCCTAATGTACCCAATATAAAAAACAACTCATTAAACTGTCCGAAAGCAATGGTTAGTATAATTGCTGCCAAACAATAATAAAAAAGCCTGGAAAAGAAAATGCGACCTCTGACCCTGAGTTTTGCCATTTACTTTTTTTGTTAACGTGGAACTTCTACTGTATCGATGATTTGTTGAATTATCACTTCAGGTTTTACTCCTTCCATTTCTTTTTCGGGAGTTAAAATAACTCTGTGACAAAGAACAGGTATCAGTACTGTTTTAATATCATCAGGTGTAACAAAATCCCTACCTTCCAAAGCAGCAAAAGCTTTTGAAGCATTCAGTATAGCTAATGAAGCACGCGGACTTCCACCCAGATAAAAAGAATTGCTGTTTCTGGTTTTATCAACTATCTGAGCAATGTATCTCAACAGATCATCTTCCACCACAACTCTTGTTGCTAATTGCTGATATTTTACCAGTTCTTCCTTACTTATTACTGCCGAAATCAACGACAAAGGATCCAGAGACTCCCTCTTTTGAGCATTTGATAAGATATTCACTTCTTGCTCCAGTGATGGATAATCTATCTGTATTTTAAACAGAAAGCGATCCAGCTGAGCCTCCGGCAAACGATAGGTTCCTTCATGTTCCACCGGATTTTGTGTAGCAAACACAAGAAACGGACTTTCCATTGCCCGTGTTACTCCATCAATGGTAACCTGGCGCTCCTCCATTACTTCAAACAATGCCGATTGCGTTTTGGCTGGAGCACGGTTTATCTCGTCAATTAATACCAGATTTGAGAAAACCGGTCCTTTATTAAACTCAAACGTCGAATTACCTGCATTAAAAACCATGGTTCCTAATACATCTGTTGGCATTAGATCGGGAGTAAACTGAATACGTGAAAAGTCAGCTGCCACAGATTTAGAAATAAGTTTTGCCATCATGGTTTTGGCTATTCCGGGAACCCCCTCAAGCAACACATGTCCGTTAGCAATTACTGCCGTTAAGAGAAGATCGAGCACTTTTTCCTGACCGACAATTACTTTGTTTATCTCATTCCGGATACGATAAGCCGCATGATTTAATTCATCAAGCGGCAATCTGTTTTCAAAAGGAGCATTTTCATTCATATCGTTGTTTTTTATTGGCAATGTTCATAAAAGAATTCAATCTTACGGTTGAATTGTTCCAAATCAGCTTCTGAGAGTCGTTGAATTTTCTTCAGGCTTTCACCCATTTCAAACAGCTGTTTTATACTTCGAATAGGGATATTGGATTTTTCAGCAATTTGTTGATACAACTCTTCGTTGATTGGTGAGGTACTGACATAATAGCGCGAACGCACAAACTCTTTGAAATAGGTATATTTTTTAATGGCTATATCCAAATGGTTTTTCTTACTAAAATACAACCTGCCAATGGTTTCGACAAAATTAACAGTACTGTTTTCCGGCGGTCTCACTATTGGTATCATCCTTTGTCGACGGGCAGATTCGAAAATCAAAAATAAAATCGCTCCAATCCAGGTTAGATAATATGCCAGTCGTAACGGAGGATTATCGAATATATAACTTAACGGTGTTTTCTGACGATTCATTCCTACTTTATAATGCTCATCCCAAAGGGTTCTGGCTTGAGGCAGGTATGACAGACATTTAAATGCATAATCAGCATTATCTTTATCCAACAAATTATAATTGGTGAATACAATAGGGTTTAAATGAAGATACAACCAACCTGCACCTTTTTTAATCCTTATAAAATTAGTCTTCCCTTTACTGTTAATACCCAAAACAGAAGTATGAAGGGTATCATAAGAAGTAAAATAATTGTCGTTAATACCTTTTTCATACCAATAACCCAATCCTTTTTTAAGACTTCTGTTGGCCAGATTAAGACTGATTGAATCAACTTTTGCAAATTGTGGTATCGTAGTAATTTCTACTCCAACTTTTAACGAATCCAGAAATCCTTCTTCATAGTTTTCGGCAGCAATAAATACATTATTCCCATTTAGTAAGAGCTCTTCTATTTTAAACTGGTCCTCTGCATTAAAATCAACATTGTTGTTTAAAAAGATAAAGTTTTCACCAATTGGATTATCATCACCAATAAAAACTGATAAGTTACTATGCGATGCTATGATGGAACTATCCCCCATCAATACCGGTAATAGTTCGAAAAGCATTTTACTTCCGAATGGCTTAACATCTCTATTTGAGTAGCTAAGAGTCCAATCAACAGGTTTAGGGGCATAGGCAATAACAAAAGCCAGGATAATAACCAATGACGGTATCCCAAAAAGTAAAATGTTATTTGGCTTCTGTTTATTCATTTTAGTTTTTATGTGATTGAATATTATGTATTAGTTGATTAAACTGATTTTCAAGCTTTCGGAAATATTCTACTTCGGGCATAAATTTGCCATACCAGACATATTCGTACTGACGCATAATATCCAAAAATTCAGCTTTAAGATCCTGATCCTTTAATTCGTAATAATATTCACGGTCTGTTTTCCAAATACTCCATTTAATCAGTTTATTACGATTAAGCTGTCGCAAAGTCATCATAAAAAGGATCCGTGTGGCTTCTCTGTAGGCACCACTACTAATGTAACTTTCAAGTATCTTTTCAAGGTTATCACTTTCAAGATCTCCATTCACCGATGTGAATGTTAAATCAGTTACCTTGGTAGAACGGGCAAAAACAAATAATCCTTTAATAGGAATACCAAATAAACGGATTACTATTGCCAGTAAAGCAAAGATAGACAAGATCAATATTGCCCAACCTAATACAGTTGTTGTTCCTTTATTTACAAAAAGTGATAACAGCCACCTCCAAAATCGATCCAGCAGACTTTCAGTAGTTTCCTTTTCAATATAATTATAATCTGGGTGCTGTTTATAGTATGCAATTGTATCCTGAGACGGGTATCTGTAATCAACAGCAGTATTATCCCATGCCTCAATGCTATCATTAAGAGCCAAAGAGTCGGTCTCAGCCTTTAACTGAAACCCACTAAGTAACAATACAAAAACTAATATATATTTAAAATGAATCTTCAACAGGGCGATCTTCTATTTCATTAATTCGATCCAGAATGGAACTGGCTTTTGTTTTATCTGAGTTCAAACTGTAATACTGTGCTGCCAACATTGTGTAAAAAAGAACCATCAGCAACGAGGATCCAACAGTTGATAGGATTGTAAATAATGTCAATACCACATAATCCATTTCAAAATTACCTCCTGTGGCTGCAGTAAAACCTTTTATACCTGAATAAATTCCTAAGGGTAGATTAAATACCATTCCGAGCATGTAAATAATAATATAGGTAACTATTATCAATGCTAAAGTAAGCCACCAATTATTCTTAATAATCTCAAAACAACGTCTCCAGGAACCGGAAAAGCCTCTATTCTCTACAATTAAAACAATGGTAATAAATGTCAGAGGAACAGCTAAATATATTCCGGGTATTATTAAAAGAGAAGCAAGTGTTACTACAATAAATACAATAATATTATATCCTAATATCTTAAGAAAATCCTTAACGAAAGCATTAGCCACGTCTGCTCTTGTAAAATTCCCTTTACCACGCGTATTATAAAGATTAATGTATTCGTAGGTTAATCCCATTATCATCAGAGTTGAGATAAAATTAATGACAATCATTAAAATCAGAACGGTAAAATTGGGAGTTTCTACAACAGGAGCATTCGTAAAAATACCTTGAAAATAGGCTGTCCAGGTATCCTTGGTGTAAAAAACACTTAAGACAGCTGAGCCTAATAAGGGAATAATAGTATACAAGGCCACGGTGCTTATTAATGTTTTAAACTCCTGTTTTATAAAACTGAATGTAACGTTAATCACATCACTGAAATCCCTCTTCAGATTAAAATCAACATCGGTATTATTCATTTCTATCTGTTTGTTGTAAATATCGTTTATGCACTTTTACCGGATAAAGGAAAAAATACCAAACAATAAAAGTTAATGAAATGGCAATAATTAAAATATTCATCCAGGTTTCCATACTATTGTAATAACGGGTTACAAAACCCTCCAGAAAACCTGCCACAATAAAAACAGGTACCAAACCTATCATTATTTTTATACTCTTCTTCACCCCATAAACGAAGGAATCTTTACGGGGATATGTTCCCGGAAATAACAAATATTTGCCCATTATTATGCCTGCACCTCCTGCCAGCACAATGGCTGATAATTCCAGTGTTCCATGAATCATTATTGCATAGGTTGAAACGCCTAACAGATTCTTATGATAAAAAAATGCCTGAAAAGCACCTACCATAATGCCATTCCTGAATATCTGGATGATTGTACCGATGGGAGTTAGTAATCCCATGACGAAAACATAAAACGATACAAATACATTATTAAATGTAATACCAATAAACATAGGCATTTCGCCAACCTGAGAATAAACTGCCATCGGATCACCTTTTTCAATGTTATCCAGTGTCATATTCACATATTGATCGCCTGCAATCACTCTCAAAAAATCATGATCAACATAAGCCGATATTGCTCCCAGAGCCCAGGCAGCTATAAATACAACTAATGAAAGAAAAAAATATGGCCGGGCATAATTAAGAATCAACGGAAGTTCGAACGCAAAGAAAGTTGGAATTCGGCTTCCTTTTTCTCTTTTGTTCCTGTAAATCTCCTGATGCGTTTTCTGAGAAAGACTGTTTAAGTAACTTAGTGTGCGTGTATTGGGATAATAGGTTCGTGCATATGCCAAATCATCTGTTAGCTGAATAAACTGATCAGCCAACTCATCCGGAGTAACCAATGAAGACTTTTGTAATTGCGCTTCAAATTTCTCCCAACGCTTTTTATTTCGGTTAATAAATGTTACCTCTTTCATTAGGTTTGGTCATGAGCAGTACGAATAAACTCAAAATTTCACACATAAAAAATTTATTTTGCTACTTTTATAAAGTTAATTCACGTATTCATTTTCCTTAACCCGAATGGAACATTTACAAATTTCAACCACTCAAAATGTTGATATAGAGTTTCAACTTGCCAGTGTGGGTGATCGCCTTCTCGGCCATCTAATCGATGGATTTATTAAGCTTAGTTACGCCTTAATTCTTGGGGTAATTATATTCAATATAGTTGAAACACCTGACTGGTGGGTTAGTCTTTTAAGTTTACCCATTATATTTTATAATCTGTTGTGCGACCTGTTTCTGAATGGTCAAACCTTTGGTAAAATGATTATGAAGATGAGGGTAGTTAAACTTGACGGTGGTGAGCTTAACTTTGGCGCTTGCTTTATTCGATGGATATTTCGGTTGGTTGATTTTCATTTAACCTATGGCCTGGGAGCACTTTTAACAATCATCATTAATGGTAAAGGCAAACGTATAGGCGATTTGGCTGCCGGCACAGCGGTATTAAAAATTGATGCTCAGGGAGACCTTAATGACACCGTTTATGTTGAAGTAGAACAAGGTTATGAACCTGTGTACCCCGAAGTTATTAAATTACATGAGAAGGACATGCAAACCATAAAAGAGGTTTTAAATCTGTCGCAAAAAAATAACTCATATAATAGTATTGGTGCACCTCATCCTTTGGCATTAAAAACAAAAGAAGTAGTTATTAAAAAAATGAATATAGAAACCAAACAACCTGCAATGGAATTTCTAAAAACCATCTTAAAAGATTATAACTACTATCACCAATAAAAAAGGGCAGCGTAAGCTGCCCTTCTAATTAAATAAACATATTTCTTAATCTCTGTTTCCTAAAAAGATCATTACGTAGTAAAGTAATGTAGCCAAAGCCGAAAGTGCAGCAACAACATAAGTATATGCAGCCCATTTCAAAGCATCTTTAGCTTTACCATATGTGTCGTGCGAAGTAATTCCTGCATTGTTTAACCAGGCTAACGCTCTCCTGCTTGCATCAATTTCAACTGGCAAAGTAACAAAAGCAGCTAAAGTAAAGATACCGTAACACACGATGATGATTTGTAAAGCCAAATCAAAAGGTAATAAGCCTGGCAATGCAAATGCACCAAAAAACATGGCTATAAATATAAAATTAAGAATTCGCGCACTTACATTTTGCAACGGCACTAACGCGGACCTGAAGCTAAGCAGACTGTAACTGTTTGCATGCTGAATAGCATGACCTGTTTCATGAGCCGCCACTGCAGCTGCAGCCACGCTTCGTCCATGATATACATCCGGACTTAAATTGATGGTTCGGTTAGTTGGATTATAATGATCACTCAAGGTACCTTTAACAGCGTTAATCTGAATATTCATCAGACCATTGTCTCGAAGCATCTTTTGAGCCACTTCTGCACCTGTCATCCCATAATCGATAGGCACTTTCGAATATGCTTTGAACTTACTTTTCAATCTAGAGCTAACAATCCAGCTCACAATTACGAAAAACAGAAATATAAATAATAACGGACTTGTGAACATAGTTGTAATGTTTAAATGTTATGAAGAAAGAATTACAAAAATGTTGCCAATTTTTATTTTGGCAGACGCACATAAAAGGTAGTACCAATACCCAAATGGCTCGTACAGGTTATTTCACCCTTTAGTCCATCTATGTATCTCTTCACAATGTAAAGTCCTAACCCCGAAGAAACTTCGCTCTTATTGGTATGATTACTTAATTTGTTGAATTTCGTAAATAACCTTTGCTGATCTTCTTCCGACATTCCCGGCCCCTCATCACGGATACCTACCGTAACTTTGCTCTCTTCTTCATATGAGTTAACAGTTATATTCGTATTTGGTTCAGAGAATTTAATGGCGTTTGAAATAAGATTGGAGAATATCTTTTCGAGTAATGTATAGTCTGACATAACAACAGAGTCACTTAAATCCCAAAGCACCTCAATGTTCTTATTTTTCAGGTATTCTTCGTATTGCCCTACCACTTCTTTCAATAATGATGTGAGTGGCACTTTACTTTCATGTATTTGAAATTCATCCTGTTCTAATCGCTTTATTTCACTTACCTGATTGAGCATATCTTTAATTTGCCACAATGATTCCAGAATCTTCACCAAGGCATTATTCATTTCCTCAACACTCACATCTTTCTGACTTTGTAAAGCATTGGCAATGGATAATGAGGACGTAATTGGTCGTTCGAGTTCTGTAGTAAATAAGCGAATCAGATGGTTATTTTCTTCGTAAAGTCTGTCCAGCGCATCTCGCTGTTGTTGCATCTGTTCTTTCTGACTTATGGCTGTTTGACTTGCAACCTCCAAATCACTTTGCTGCTGTTTTAATTGCTGGAATGTACTTGCATTTTCCAAAGCAATGCTGGTATAAATACCAATATTCCGCATAAAGTTCAAGTGATAATTTGAATAGGCATTAATATCAGCACTTTGCACTGTGATCACACCAAAAGGAGCAGAGTTTACTTTAATTGGAATATATATAATTGATTTACTATTGATATCACCAGGAACTGGTCTGATTTCATTCACATAATTGGTGTACTCCTTATCAAAATCACGGATATAAATTTCCTTATCATTTAACAGGCAATGGATTGATAATCTTTCTGTATCATCCATTGTGAAAGTAAGGAATGGCATTCTTTCTCCCAGAAGATTAATATTCTGAAAATCCAATGAATTAGTCTCCTTATTATAAAGTCCGAAACCAAACAAATAAGTGTCCATTATTTCACTGGTTGCATTATAAACAAGATCGAAAATACGACTTATTGACAGGTTGGCAGTGAGTGTCTTACCAATCTCTGTCAGTTTTTCAAGGTCTTTATATGAAGAAGAAATAGATTCGGCTTGCTTTGTAATCTGTTCTTTCTGTTTTTGAAGCTCTTCATTTTTTGCTTCAATTTGAGTTTTCTGAAGCCTGATTTCTTTTGTTTTAGCAACCACCAGTGTTTCCATCTCAAAACGTAGCCTTCTAATTTTCTGATTCCAGATAAAGACAAATGTTAATATGATGATTATAACAAATGCGGCCAATAAAACCTTAAATGCAAATGTTTGATACCATGCCGGATTAATGCTAAAACTATAAAAAGCACCTTCATCATTCCAGATACCGTTATTATTAGCGGCAGTTACTCTAAAGGTATAATCACCTGGCGGCAGTGAAGGATAAGCTATTTCGTTATTTTTACCATAAACCCATTCTGTCTCTATTGGTTCAAGACGCCATTTGTATTGAATCTTCTCAGGAATAGTATAACATAAAGCATCAAAAGTAAACGATATGTTATTTTGTTCTTTGGGAAGCGACAACTGATTTGGTATTCCAAACCAGGGAACCAACGAATCATAACGAGCCAAATACTCATCACTTTGCCAAACAGGCTTTTTATATGACAGTTCTATATTTCTGATATAGACCGGAGGAGGAAGGTAATTGATTCTTCGTTCACTAGGGTTATATCGCATTACTCCTTTAACAGTACCAAACCATAAGTTCCCATCCTTATCCTTAAAATTGGCAGCACTGTTATTTTCAATCCCTACAAACCCATCATGTCGATCAAAGTATTCAATATCTTTAACTTCCCCTTCACTATTGATAAGCAATTTATCCACTCCGTTTTGCGCACCTGCCCAAATGTCTCCTTTATCATCAGCAATAATTGAATATATATTATCAGAAGATAAACCATTACTTGTGTCAAAAGTAGACCAATGAGATTGATTAAAACGAACCAATCCTTTAGTGTAGCTGGCAAACCATATCTGTCCTGCACCATCTTCTGCCGCTTGCAAGAAATAAGAAGATGAAAGTAATTTCTGATCTGCAAAATTTATTACTGCTCCATTCTCATAAAGCGAAATACCTCGGGGAGTTGTAATCCAAAGCCTGCTTTTACTGTCGACCAACAAATGTGTAATATTATTATCTATCAAATTTGAATTATACGAATTATAAAAGGTAGCCTTCCCTTTCACGCTTTTGATAAGTCCAAAACCAATGGTTGCAAAGAAAGTAGTGTCATTAATATGGGCAACACCATTAATATGGATTCTGCTTTTCCAGCCATATTGCGTGTTAATAAGAGAAGCTTTTTTACCATCAAAAGAAAACAATCCATTTCGAGAACAGATCATCGTTTTTCCATCCGGTAAATCATCGAATGCACTAATCACAGTAAAATCAGCAATCTCACCATCTCTAAATTGCTTAATTACTCCATCTTTTAAAGTACTGAAACCACCATCTCCATCGGCAAAATAATAGGTTCCTTTTTTATCCTGAAAAATGGTTCTGGTTAAATCATCGGTTAAGCCATTGGTATGATTCAAAGAGGTGAACAGATCTCCACTATATCTCACAAGTCCACTTCCCAAAGTTCCTAACCAAATATTACCTTCGGCATCCTCATGAATCTTAAAAACCAATTCGGTTGGTAGTCCATTGCTCTTATCGAAAATACGCCAGCCTTTTTTGCTGTAGTTTAAAACACCACCATTCTCAATTAAAAACCAAAGTGATCCGCTTCGGTCTTCAAAGGCATCAAAGATTGCTTTATTTTTAATTTTCTCAGGAAGGCTTATAGTTTTAATCTTTCCTCCGGGTTTGTGCACAATCAACTCACTCTTTTCATTACGATAAAAAAGCATGCACCACATGAGATTACTTCTGTCAACCAATAATGGGTATTTTACGGCCTCATCGTCAATTCCCAACTCTTGGGTCTCAACAATCTCAAGCTTACTTCCATCATATCGAAATAAGTTATGAAGGGTTGAAATAAGAAGATTTGATTCGCCATCGGCAACAATTCTCAGAATAAAATTATCCTCTGTAATTTGTTCCTTCAGATGCTCAGAGAAATTTATTAAGCTATCATTCTCAATTTTGTATAAAGTCTGAAGTCCGGAGATATCCCTGGTCAGACACCAAAGATTATTAGCTCCAATTTCGCAAAATGTCAGTCGATCAGCAAAGATAGTAGAATCCGACACAAGAATATTTTTGAACTCTCTACCATCAAACTTCTGAATTCCTTTAGGGGTACCAATCCAAAGATTATAGTTTTCATCGTGATGTATTCCAAGGATAATATTATCCATCAATCCATCCTTACGGGTAAAAACCTCAAATCCCATTCCATTAAACCTGCAAAGGCCTCCACCATTCGTTCCAACCCATAGATATCCAAATTGATCCTCCGTTAACCCGTTAATTTCGGATTGAGGAAGACCTTCTTCGAGGGAGTATTGTTTAAAATGATAATGCTGCGCACTAACAAATTGTAAGCTAAACCAAATCGTTACTATGGTTGATAGCAAATATTTTCTCATGGGTTGTCAATTACAAGATAAATATAATCTTTTCGTGAAAGCTTCACAAGACACTTGACGATGTACCTTAACTTTTTAAAGCTCTTTTTAGAATCTGAAATAGATAAAAGGCAAAATATCGGACTGATGCAGCTGAATAATGATATATATCATACTTGCAGAGACAATCAATTTTACAATAAGTGGAAGTTTTAAGAAAAATAGTTTGCCTCGATGATGCCACACTGAAGGGATAAAATGGATGATAAAACCAAATAAAATCAATAAAAATAAATAGGTCTGTGATAAAACAACATCCATTACATGATTCGGCATAAAAGCTCTGAAAAGTCGGGTGATTAAAATCTCAGCACTTTCAATTGACTCAACCCGAAACACAATCCATGTAAATACAACAAAATGAAAAGTAAAGAACCAGCTTATCAAGCGTGTGATTTTATTGCCATTTATTTTCCAGATACCATTAACAATGCGATTGAAAACCAGACCCAGGCCATGTAAACCGCCCCAAACAACAAATTTCAAGGCAGCTCCATGCCATAATCCTCCAAGCAACATTGTTAGCATCAGGTTAAAACCTGTACGAATTGAATTACCTTTATTACCGCCAAGCGGGATGTACAGATAATCGCGTAACCACGATGATAAACTGATATGCCAGCGTCTCCAGAAATCTCTGATTGAAGTGGCCTTATAAGGATAATTAAAATTTACTGGTAAGCGAAAGCCAAGTAATAAGGCAACCCCCATTGCAATATCGGTATAACCCGAAAAATCGCAGTAGATCTGAAGAGCATAACCATAAACCGCCATCAAAACCTCAAAGCCTGAGTATGCTATCGGATGTTCAAAAACACGATCAACAAAATTAACAGAGATATAATCTGAGATGACCATCTTTTTAAATAAACCACCAAGAATCCATAGAAAACTCCACCACATCCATTTGTTTGATACAACAAAACGTTTATAAATTTGCGGTATAAAAGTTCTTGCCCTTACAATGGGACCAGCAATTAGTTGAGGGAAAAAAGAAACATAAAATCCAAAATCAATAATATTACGAACAGGCTTTAGTTCTTTACGATAAACATCTATGGTATAACTAATTGTTTGAAAAGTAAAGAAGGAAATACCAACGGGCAGCGTTATTGAATCTATATTAAAACTTGTGCCAGCCAGTTTATTCATCTCATTTGCCAAAAAATCGAAAACCTTAATCGGTTGATGACTGACAGAAGAGTAAAGGTCTAAAATGAAGTAGGTATACTTAAAATAGGCAAGCACACCCAGATTAATGAGCAGGCTAAAAAACACCAACAGTTTCCTTAGATATTTATTCTGTGCTTTCCCCAGAAATAAACCAATACTATAATCAACAATGGTAGAGATGATAAGTAAGGTAAAAAAGTACCCTCCCGTTTTGTAATAGAAATACAGACTTGCTACAAACAGAAAACTACTTCGCAGGATTCTGTTTTTACAAACCACGGCATTGATCAACAAAACAATGGCATAGAAAATCCAAAATCCTGTTTGAGTAAACAAGAAAAGATCAGATTGGCTTTCTATCCATGTTATTAATTGTTGCATACCTGTAAACTATCTGATAATATAGTTAATGAATCTGCAAGGCTATCAAATCTATCCATCTGCTGCCAAAGTGCCTTGGTTATATAATCTGCAGCTCTTTTCCCACCATATCTTGATAAATGTACAAAATCAGTCAATGCCAATGGAGGTTCAGATTGAGTCCATTTAATGATGGATCCCTCTCCACCCATCGCCTCATACAAATCAAAATAGGCAAATCCATATTGAAGAGCTAATTCCTTCTGGGCGTTTCTTAGTGCTTGCAAATGAGAGTATGAATTCGTTTCACCATTCTCACTTTTTGCTGCATCGGCTATGCCCACAAATAAAACGGGAACATCAGGCAGGTATTCACTCAGCAAATCAAATTGTCTGGAGAGTATTTTTTTATAAAAATTATAATTAGTACGTTCTAAAGGTATGATATTGGTTCCGTATTGAAGAATAACCATCCCAATATTCAGATGTTCGCCCATTGCCTTAAATAAATCAGCATCAGTACGATGCAGGAGTGGTGAACTTTGTCCTCTTAAGGCAATATTATCAACTGCTACACCAGATAAACTGTCTAAGGCAACTCCTAATACTGCAATTGCGCTGTCACTCTTAACCTGAAAAGCTAAAGAAGGAGATATCTGCGGGAATGACCAGTTAATTTCTGTTAGGTTTACCGAAGCATTTAAGGTGTCGTTAATAACTTCTGTATCTTTTATAGATCCTTTAATAAAAACGGATCCTTTATGAGGTGCAATAAAAAGTCGTATGCTTTGATAATTTTTAGAATGATCCTCAGCCCATGGTGACCGGGAGATCTTAAATTCGCCAATGTTAGTAGCTTCCAAAAATGCATATTGTCCCAATAAACCATATGTATCTCTGTTACGATCTCTTTTTCGGTCATAGATGGTTTGCAGTTCCCAATTTTCATTATTATCCAACCAGACAGATGGATTCATCCGTTGAGGATCGAGAATACAATTCAATCCCGGACCACTTCCTCCAAAACGCATTTGAAAACCTTCACGCAGATTAGCTGTTATTCTGTCTCCTTCAATCTGCGAATCCCCAAAATGTAATATTCTGATTACCTCATTTTGCTCATGTACTTTTCTTAAACGATCATTTAAATTTTGAAGCTTGGTTAGAAAGGTCGTAGGACAACTCAGAAACAGATCTGTTATTACAGTATCCTTCTCTATTTCTGTCGTTTTACCCAACAGAAGACTATCTGTTAAAAGAGTATCTATATCAAAAGCCGTTATGATTTCAGCACTATCAGTTTCATTGATTATCAGGTTTTCAACAGAAGCCTTGTTTAAAATCTCGGGATTAAATTGAAACGGTATAAAATGCACCATAGCAAAAGCCAGACCTAATACGATCAAATAAATAAATAGTATACGAAGGGCCTGTTTCATTGCAATATTTAATGCCAAAATAAAAAGAAAATTTCTCCACTAAAAGAATTAGGGAGAAATTACATTTTTATATAAAGACCTGTGAACTATAATTATGCCTTAGGTTTGATCTTTAGTTTTTGCCCGGGTTTAATTTTAGCCCCTGAAGACAAATTATTCAACCGCATAATATCGGAGTTGCTCACTCCATTGTATTTTTGAGCAATACTCCATAAACTATCTCCCGAACGAACTGTATAATAGATGTAATTACTGTCCTCTTTAACCGGCTGAGTTTTTGATGCCGTTGTTGTTGAACCTGAAGAGCGACCATTTAAACGTTGCTTTTCAGCATAACTCATTTGGTTAATCTTCTTATAGTAGTCTACTTTGTGCTTTGGAACATAAACAGCCAGTTTTTGTCCAACCTTAATAAGATTACCACGAACATTATTCCAATAACGAAGGTCTGATGTTCTTACATCATACCAATCGGCGATTAATCCCACTGCATCACCCGATTTAACAGTGTACCAAACGGTAGTCTTATCTTTTGGCACTGAGGGTGTATATTGAGTGTATTCAGGATTGGAAACAAGCGCTCCACCAGGAAAGTAATTATTACGTTTATGAGCATAAATTGTATCCTCGTAAGCTGCAAATTCAGTTGCCAGGTTAAATGATAATCTTAACGGGAATGCATATTTCTTTGCAGGTACAACGTCACGTCGATATTGAGGATTTAACTCACGCAGGTAATCAAGGTTAACATTTAGCATTTCTGAAACCTGCTTTAAATGTAATGGCTGCTGAACCATTATGGTATCTGTTGCAATCGGAAGTCCTGAGGCAACAGCGTATAGGTTATGCTCTTGTGCATAAGTAAATGTATAGGTTGCAGCAATAAAAGCAGGCACATAACCTCTGGTCTCTTTTGGAAGATGGTAATAGATTTTCCAGAAATCGCGGTGACCACCTGAACGACGAATGGCCTTATTGACATTACCGGGTCCACAGTTATATGCTGCGATTACCAAAAGCCAGTCTTTATAAATGTCATAAAGATCCTGAAGGAAATCAGCCGCAGCAACCGACGAACGATAGGGATCGCGTCTCTCATCAACATACGAATCAATTCTTAACCCATACTGCTTACCTGTATAGTACATAAACTGCCATAAACCAGAAGCTCCAGCTCTTGAGTAGGCTCGTGGATTTAACGCTGACTCTATAATTGGCAAATACTTTAGTTCAATCGGCATTTGTCTCGAATCCAGTACTTCTTCAAACATTGGGAAATAATATTGCGATAATCCCAACATGGTCTGTACCTGTTCGCGACGTTTTATTGTATACAACTCAATGTATGACTTAACCTTAGAATTGAAAGTGTAATTAATCGGAGAGCTGATTTCAGACAATCGATTAATGTAAACCGAATCAGGTAACGAATACTTTGAGATACTATCATTAACAGGTATACTGTCAAGAACGAGGTTGGTAGCTGATTTGCTAACATACCATTGATTGACTAAACTGTCGAGGCATTCATCCAGATATTCAGGATTGTAATCCGGTATTGTATCAATAACTGTAGTTTGTCCTTTTGCACTTAATCCTATCATCACTATTGAAAGCGATAGTAATCCTTTCTTTAACCACATAGTATATTAAAACTTAAAATTCAACTGCATTCCAACACCTACGGTTTCTACAACAGGTGATGGCTCCATTATAGTTGGACTGATTCGCATACTTAAATCATCACTAATACTAAAATTATAAAAGTGAGCATCTACTGCTGCATCAACAATCTGAAGCATATAAACCCCAGCCATGATAAAATAACTTAGGTCGCGATATCTGCGGTAATATTGTTTTTTGTCATCCAAGGCTGATTCAAACCAAGAAGCGTTCTGATAAAGCTTGGCTTCTGTCCAGCCTGGCGGTAAAAACTCTAAATAACTTTTGTTTCCCGGGTCTTGAATGATCCAATCGCGATAAGCTGATTTGTATTTACTGTAATACTTCGAATTGAAATGAATAGCATATCCTGTTGCCACAATTCCTCCATAGACAAGTGGCAGTTTCCAGTATTTCTTATTGTAAATCTGACCCATACCCGGTAAAATAGCCGCGTAGAAAGATGCTTTATGCGGCGAATGGATCTTTTTGGCTTTCACCAGTTCCAGAGATGTTCCTTCCAGATAAGATGTGTCGTTACGTAACACCAATGTGTCGGATTGTGCCCCGGCTAAAATCCGGAATCCAAGCAGAAACATCAGGCAAATCAGCCATCTATGATGAGAAAATGTTAAGGTCAATGCTATTATTTTTCGGTAAAGCTATTATTCCTACTTGGCTTTATCCAATATCCCAATGATTTTTTCCAATTCATCATCCGATTTAAATGGAATAACAATCTTTCCTTTTCCATTTTCAGTACGTGAGAATTGAATATTGGTTTGGAAGAAAGTAGAAAGTTGTGACTTGAGCTCTCTGTATTCTTCAGGATCGCCAGCATTGGTTTTCTTCTCTTTTTTGGATGACTTACCAGAATTAAGCTCCCTAACCATTTCCTCAACCTTTCTTACCGATAGGTCGTCTTTAATGGTTTGCTCATAAATATTCAACTGAGCATTAGGATCTTCAACACTAACGATAGCACGGGCATGTCCCATTCCAATTTGTTTTGATACCAATCCTAACTGTACTTCGGCCGGTAACTTTAACAATCGGAGATAATTGGTTATAGTAGAACGTTTTTTACCAACACGTTCCGACATGCTTTCCTGTGTTAATTTACATTCTTCAATCAATCGTTGATAACTGATGGCTACTTCAATCGGATCCAGGTCCTCACGCTGAATATTCTCAACCAGGGCCATTTCAAGCATGGTATCATCATCAGCCGTTCTGATATAAGCCGGTACTTTTTCTAATCCGGCAATTTTAGAGGCTCTGAAACGACGTTCACCAGCAATCAGCTGATAACGGTCTTTTCCAATTTTGCGAAGTGTTAATGGCTGAATAATGCCAATTTCTTTGATGGATGCAGCCAGCTCCTGCAGGCGTTCTTCATCAAATTTAGTTCGTGGTTGCCATGGGTTGGCTTCAATTTTTGTAACTTCAATTTCGTTTATAGATGAAGCTGCCGGTCTACCCTGCGTTACCTCATCTGCATTGTCAATCAATGCTCCCAAACCACGTCCTAAAGCACTTTTTTTCGCCATATTATTTTATCAATTGATTAAATTAGTTCTTATTTCTTAACTGCTAAATTATTTTTCTTCAGCAATTCTTTTGCCAAATTTAAATAGTTAACTGCACCTTTCGAAGTAGCATCATACATTACAACAGCTTTTCCGTAACTAGGTGCCTCACTTAATTTAATATTACGTGATATTAATGTTTCGAACACCATATCCTGGAAGTGACGTTGAACTTCTTCCACAACCTGATTTGATAGATTCAAACGCGAGTCATACATGGTTAAAAGGAAGCCTTCAATCTCCAGTTCCGGATTCAGGCGACTTTGAATGATTTTAATGGTATTTAAAAGTTTACCCAATCCTTCCAAAGCAAAATATTCGCATTGTACCGGAATAATCACTGAATCAGCAGCCGTAAGCGCATTAACGGTAATTAATCCCAATGAAGGAGAACAGTCGATTAAAATAAAATCATACTGATCGCGAAGTTTTTCCAAAACACCGCTAAGTACTTTCTCACGATTAGGAAGGTTTAGCATTTCAATTTCAGCACCAACCAAATCAATGTGTGAAGGCATTACACTAAGATGATCAATTTCGGTTTGAAGAATAGCTTCTTTAGGTTCGATGCCATCTACAATACACTCATATATACTATTATCAATCTCCTTCAAATCAAAGCCTAATCCCGAGGTTGAGTTAGCCTGTGGATCGGCATCAACAATCAGCACCCTGTATTCAAGTACAGCCAAGCTAGCTGCCAGATTAATAGCTGTTGTTGTTTTTCCAACTCCTCCTTTTTGGTTTGCCAGAGCAATTATCTTACCCATATTTTTGGTGTTTTTTTGTGATGAAGTTAAGGCTTGCAAAATGGAAATTTTTTTCCGAAAGCCAAAGTTAAACTTTTCTTAAACATTTAGGCAGAGTACGATTATTTTTCGCATTAAGTTACGAACAATCGTAACCTGCTATTTTGCTAATTTAATGAGACATTCGTTAAGAAGCTCCTGTTTATCAATGGGTACAACACCCGGATATTCGCATACCAATCCACCTGCCATGTTTGCAATTGATGCAATGTAAAAAGGTTCCAAACCGGAAGCCAGACACAAGGCACTTACGCTAATCACGGTATCTCCTGCACCCGATACATCGGCAATATTTCTTATCTCGGCCGGAATAAAATGATGTGATTGCTTATCAATAATCATCACACCCCTGCGGGCCATTGTAACCATCAACTGATCAAACTCCTGTTCCATCAAAAAGGCTTTACCTGCTTTTAACATTTCTGTTTGATCATCAGCATTAATTTCCAGCTTACAGCCTTCAAAAAATTCCTTCAGGTTGGGCTTAAAGAAAGTAACCTGCCGATAATCGTTATAATTTCTCTTTTTAGGATCAACCAAAACCGGTATGCCTTTATCATTAGCCAGGTTTACAGCATAACTGATTGATGCCGGCGTTAGTGTGCCCTTGTCATAATCCTCAAAGATGATGGCATCAATTTTGAACTTTTCCAATAAATCAGCTATATGCTGCTGTAGTTTCTGTTCTAAATCAGTAGAGAGGGCTTTATCTTCTTCTTCATCTACCCGCAGCAGATGCTGATTCTGACTAATTATGCGTGTTTTAACCGTTGTTTTGCGCTTACTGGATGCAATAATGCCATCGGATGGCAAATTTCTTTCCTTTAGCAAATCCCTTAAAATAGTCCCGGCATCATCTTTCCCCACCACAGAACAAAGAATGGGTGTGGCACCTAATGACTGAATATTTAAAGCAACGTTGGCGGCTCCCCCCAGTCGATCTTCCCGCTGAGTAGTTGCAATTATGGGTACCGGTGCTTCAGGTGATATCCTCGTAACGTTTCCCCACAGGTAGGAATCAATCATTACATCTCCTATCACAAGGATGTGCATATTATCAAATCCATCAAATATTTGCGAAAATTCGTTCCGTGTCATACCAAAAAAATTTGCGTAAAGATAAAAAAAAAGGATAAGTGATGATTTAAGGCCGGAATTATGCCCAAACCCATTTTATCACAATTGAAAAAACAATAATAACATTGCGATTGAATTCTCAAAGACACACTGACAATCGCATACTAAACAAATACTTACATTAATTTTTGGATGAGATTATTTAAGAACCTCTAACATTAATTAAGATTATTATCACCTCTTTTGGCACAAGTCTTGCAATAATCCTATCAGATTTTTTTTCATAGATTTGGGTTAGGTTAATAATGAAAGGATGATAGCAACGGTTATCATCCTTTCATAGTTTATGCAGGGTCTACATCAATCTGAAAGGTAACATAGCGATAAGCTTGTTGGGCTTGTATCGAAAAAATTACTTCCTGAATTAACTGTTTCACTTTCACAGGTGAGGCTTTCTTTTCTACCTTGATCAGAACCTTTTGAATAAACTGATTTTGTATTCGGTTAATGACCGGTGCCTGTGGTCCGAGCACACGATTTCCTAAAACAATTCCCAATTGCTTCGCTACAAAGTAGGCAGCCTGTTTGGTTGTTTGCTGCTCTTTATGCTTGATGGTGATATTAATCAAACGATAGAATGGTGGATATTTAAAATGGTGCCGTTCCTGTATCTGTCCTTCAAAATGATTTTTAAAATTGTGATTGATCACATCCATTATAACCGGGTGCTGAGGATTAGATGTCTGAAGTATAACCAGCCCTCGCCTGTGCTTTCTTCCGGCACGACCGCTTACCTGTGTCATCAACTGGTAACTTCGTTCAAAAGCTCTGAAGTCGGGATAATTAAGCATATTGTCGGCATTTAAAATTCCAACAACACTCACATTTTCAAAATCCAACCCTTTCGAAATCATTTGTGTTCCAATCAGTATCTGAATTTTACCCTCTTCAAAACTACCAATTATTTTATCATAGGCTGTTTTACTCCGGGTGGTATCCAAATCCATTCGAGCCACTTTGTAATCCGGATACAAAATCGACATTTCTTCTTCAATCTTTTCGGTTCCAAATCCCCGGGTTTCAATGGCAGGACTATGACATGCCGGACAAACATCTGGTAGTTTCTGGGTATGATTACAATAATGGCATACCAACTGGTTAAAGTGCTTATGGTACGTCATGCTAACATCGCAGTTGACACATTTAGCCACCCAGGCACACTGTCCACACTCAATAAAAGGACTGAATCCTCTTCGGTTCTGAAAAAGAATAACCTGCTCACCATTATTCAATGCCTTATCCATATGTTCAAGCAATACGGGTGAAAAATGTGAATTCATTTTCTTTTTCCTTCGGGCTTCGCGGGTGTCAACGGCAATTATCTCCGGCATCTGAATACCTTCAAAACGCTGAGTTAGTTCAACCAGTGCAAATTTACCTTTTTGCGCATTGTAATACGATTCAAGTGAAGGTGTAGCTGTTCCTAATAAGGTTTTAGCTCCAAACAAACTTGCCAACACGATAGCTGCATCCCGGGCATGGTAACGCGGAGCAGGATCGAACTGCTTGTATGTATTTTCGTGTTCTTCGTCAACAATGATTAGCCCAAGATTTTTGAATGGCAAGAATATGGATGAACGAACACCAAGTATGATCTGATAATTTTTTTGTTCCAAAAGGTTATGCCATACCTCAACCCTTTCGGCATCGGCAAACTTACTGTGGTAAATACCCAACAGATTGCCAAAATGCTTCTTTAGTCGTGTTGTAATCTGGGTTGTCAGTGCTATCTCAGGAAGCAGATATAAAACCTGTTTGCCTTTTTGAAGCTGTTCCTCTATAAGGTGAATATAAATTTCGGTTTTACCACCCGATGTAACTCCATGCAGCAGACATACATCCTTTTCTTCAAATGCTCTTCTAATTTGCTCATGAGCCTCGACCTGGGCATCATTTAAAGGATGTGCTTCATGCTTCTCTTTTTCTGAAAGATCTAAACGGTCGATGCTCCGCTCTGTTTCCTCCAGTATATTTTTGTTGATGAGTTCCTTTAGCACAGCAGGAGATGCATTATTCTTCTTCAATAACTCCTGGCGGGTAACAACCGCACCATTATTGGCTTTATTCATCCCTCCACAGAGCGAAAGAAACGACATCAGTAATTCGAGTTGTTTGGGAGCACGTGATAAATTATCAAAAGCCAAATGCATGCTTTGCTCATCCCGGCGTGAGTGATGCAACGACAGCACTCTCTCTGTTTTGGCTTTGTAGCTTTCTTTTAATTTTTCGTTTACAAATAAGGCATTGAATTCAAGCAGACGTTTTATAATTGGCAGACAATTCTTTAACCCGCTCAATTGATTCAACTCATTGATAGTGCAAACTTTTTTAGCAGATACGATATCAAGAATCTTGTCTTCGTTAGCCGTAAGTGGTTTCTCAGCTACAAACTCGGCATTGTAAATTACATTGGTTTCACTCTCCATCTTCAACCCCGAAGGAAGTGCTGCTTTGTAAATCTCACCTAAGGTACACTGATAATATTCGGCCAGCCATTCCCAGAACCGGAGTTGTTCTTTATTGACAATGGGTTCCGAATCAAGCAGACTAACAATGGGTTTTGTTTCGTACTCTTTGGGTTCATCACTGTGGATCTTATAAACAATACCCGAATACGATTTCTTCTTACCAAATGATACCACCACGCGTTTACCAACTTCAACCATAGAATTCATTTCATCAGGAATACTATAGGTGAAGAGCCTGGGTAAGGGTACCGGCAGGATAATATCAGCAAAGCGGTTTTGTGAACTCATTAAAGAATGCATTTATGGCTTTAAAGATACATAGTCCTTTCGGAATTTTTATTCAAAAGCAACCTTTACCATAAAATGCCATCTAATAATAAACTGATTTAAAACCTGACTATGAATATCAAGTACAGCTACATTTTATTTCTGATATCGCTTATCGCACTGAGTGGATGCCAGGATAAAACCTATGAAGAATATCTGGTAAACGAACCTGTTTACATGTCGTACGAAGATTTGCGGAAAAGCATCAAAGAAACTGATGAGCAACCATTGGAAGTGCCGGGTAAGATTTATTTTAAAGACAATTTCATTTTTATCAATGAATTGATGAAGGGCGTACATGTTTATGACAATTCAAACCCAGAGACTCCTGTTTATAAAACATTTATTGAAATACCTGGTAATGTAGATATTGCTATCAAAGGTGATTTGCTTTATGCCGACAGTTATATTGATTTGGTGGCTATTGATATTTCAACTCTCGATAATCCAGTTGAAAAACATCGGATAAAAAGTGTTTTTAATTACACAGTACCTGAAACAAAGAATGATTACAGGGTAGGTTCAATTGACTACTCAAAAGGGGTAGTGGTTGATTGGACTGTTAAAGAAGTGCGCGAAGAAGTAATTGAAAATGATTACCCCATTTATTACGACATCCTTTATACAGCCGATTATGCCATGTTTAATTCGGCTGGAGCTGAAGCATCGGGTCAAAGTTCAGACACACAAGGAACAGCTGGATCGCTTGCCCGTTTTATGTTGTATCAGAATTATTTATACGTGATTCAGCAAGGGTGGTATGTTGATGTTTTCGACATAACATCACCGGATACACCAATCTCAAAAAATGGTTTTTATACCAATAACAATGCGGAAACATTATTTATCAAAAACGATAAGTTGTTTATTGGTGGACAAAGTGGAATGCAGATTTTTAGTCTTAGCAATCCTGAAGTACCTGAATATATATCAGGTTACAGCCACATAACAGCCTGCGATCCGGTTGTGGTAAACGACGAGTATGCTTTTGTTACCCTTCGTGCAAATAACTTTTGCGGAGGCAACACCAATCAGTTGGATGTTATTGATATAAGGAATATAGAAACACCATTGCTTAAAAATTCTGTAGTACTAACAAATCCGCATGGATTAGGCATTGATGGTGATTACTTATTTGTATGTGACGGTGATGACGGTTTACGCGTGTTTGATGCATCATTGCCCGAACAAATGGATATTTCCAATCAGCTAAAGCAGTTTAATGATATCCATGCTTTTGATGTGATTCCACTGGGCGATATTTTACTCACCATTGGAGAAGATGGCTTTTATCAATACGACTATACTAATATAAATGACATGAAGTTGCTAAGCTCTATTAGAGTAGTTGCTTCGGAAGATTAACAACACTATGTTGAGCCTTAACATAGCTCTGATTACTTTAATAAAGCGGAAGACCGGTCTTCCGCTTTTTCATATTTATTGAACAGGTTCAACCTTGTATCCTTCTTTTCTTAGAAGTTTTATCAGTCCATTCTCTCCTGCAAGATGCCCGGCACCCACAGCTATAAAACTTGGTTTGGCATTGATTGTTTTTGCAATAACAGGCACCCATTTCACATTTCTGTTATCCAGCAAAAATTCACTAAAGTCCTCCATCTCACCTTCTTCCAGAATATATTGGTACAGAGCATTAATATCTTGCTTTTTATAAACTGCTACCATCTCAACAAATAAAGCCTTGTCTTCATCCTTATTTATAATACCATCCATTAGTAGTTCAAGCTGTTTTTCGTAGGGTATATTTTCAAAAATGGCTATTTGCTCTGTGGCGGTTTCAAGGCTCACAACAGGAAGTTTGGCTTCACCGGCCATTTTAGAAAACTCCATCTCATATTGAGCAGGTTGTTCGCAATTTAATGCCAGCTTTACACTTAACATGGTTGATAAAGCCCAGGGCTTAAGTATTCCCAGCTGATCAATTCCAACACCCAGGGTTTGAGTAAGTACTTTATTAAGTAATTCCTGATCTTCTTCCGATAGGTCACTCTTTATATTCTTCATCTGGGGATTCATCATTCCTTGCTGAACTGTTTGCAATACGGTAGGATCAGTTATATCCATCTCCAGCATCAGTTGCTCACAGCTGTTCAGCTTTTCGGATGTCTGCTCCGGCATAAAAAAATCATCGGGACAAATAACATGAATAGTACCAAAAAGATACGAAGGTTTTTCAAGTCCATTCCCACTAATCTCCCACAACAATGAATTTTGCCCGTACGAAAGGCTAATTAAAAATACAAAAAGGGTTAATGCTAGTAATTTCTTCATAATTTAGTTCTTGATTTATCTCTAAAATTGAATTGAAAGGTAGTGAAAATAATAAATGTCATCGAAAACAAAAGTCACGATCAACAGATCCTCTGCGAACACGGATTATCAACCTATCTGGAAGTGAATAACAAAGCTGTGCTGTTTGATGTAGGTCAGTCTGATAAGTTTATTCACAATGCTCACGCTTTAGGAATTGATTTAAAAAACATTGATTACGTCATTCTTAGTCATGGCCATTATGATCATACCGGCGGCTTGCCCTCCTTCTTAAAAATCAATTCAAAAGCAAAGGTAATAATGCATACCGATGCTTTTAAAGAGCGATTCTCACGGTCAGCCAATATGATTAAGTCAAATGGAATTCCCTGGAAAGAAGAATGGAAGACTTTTGCTGATCGCATTCAATTTATTGACAAAACAGTGGAACTATTTACTGATTTCTGGGTAGTTACCAACTTAACCAGCGCAGGACAAACCCCCATATTAAACCAGCGCTTGGTATATAAAAATGAAAATGAGTATATGCCTGATCCGTTCGAAGATGAAGTGGTGGTGGTTGCAAAAGAAAATGACCACACGGCTTTATTAAGCGGTTGTGCACACAACGGCATTGTAAATATTACTGAAACCATTAAATCTCAACTAGGCATTGATCAATATAGTTTTATAGGTGGCGGATTACACTTAAACGGAAGATCAGAAGAAGAAATCAAAAATGTAATTGAAGGATTAAAAACCATTCGCGTTGATCAATGGGGTTTGAATCACTGCACAGGTGATGAGGCCATTACATTATTTGAACAATTTTTTCATCATAAGGTTATAACCTTTAATAGTGGCGCACGTATCGAATTCTGACTGTTGATATATAGTTAGTTGATTACTGTTTGAATCAAAATAACTAACTTTGTGTTTAGTAAGGGAAAATAACAACAGGTATTATTAAATAACTAATGCTATTCTGTATTATCAGAAAGCATTTTGGGGGAGTTGGAAGATATACCAAATGGGGAGACAAGAATCAAATATCGGGATTGATTCTCTTAAAAACCGAATTGTAAACATTTCATTGGTTGTTGGGGGATTGATGTATGCTACCGCTTTTGCGCTTAGCTTTAGCGATGTGCCAAACTATTTTAATAAACTGAATTACATAGTAAATACATTTACGTTATCTCTTGCAATATCAGTAGCCATATTTAGGAAAAGGCTCAGCCTGAAAATTAAATCGTCCATTCTGATATTTGCACTGATAACAGTTGTTATACTTCATGTTGCCTGGCTAGGAATTTATTCAGAGTATCTGCCATTGATTATCATGGTACCCTTCTTTTCAACCATGGCATTTAGCCTTAAACATTCTGTTATTATCTTTTTAAGTACCATTGCCGCCATCGTTTTATTGGGTCTGTTACACGTTAGTGGTTATCTCTCCGTAAGAGATATCGACCTTGAACGATACTCTCATATACAGACATGGATTCTGGCCCTTTTGATTTTAGGATTTGTGTCCATTTCTATTTTAATTATCCTTACGCAATTTAATACTTCCTTTTTTCGTCTGCTTCAAGACCTGAAACAAAAAAACAGAAGCCTGACATTTAGCGAACAGAGTTATCGCGAGATATTTAATTCATCAACCGATGCTATCTTCAAAATGGACTACCAGGGAAATATTGAAGATGTAAACGATGCCATGCTAGAGATGTATGGTTATATAAGGGAAGAGATACAGTTTATAGAATGGAAAGAACTGAATAAGAATAAAGAAGGATATGGTTATGAGGAAGTTAAAAAATATTTCACGGAAGTAATAGAACACGGAAGTACCGTTTTCGAATGGCTTTCAACCAAAAGAAATGGGGAAACATTCTGGATAGAGGTATCAATGAAAAAAGCCAGAATTCTTGGTCAAAACAAATTATTGGCTGTTGTTAGAGATATTGATGAAAAGAAAAAAATACAAATACAGTTAGATAATTACAGAAACCGCCTGGAAGATTTAGTACAAGAAAGAACTGTTGCCTTGCACCGGGCAAATGATGAACTAACGAGAATCAACGGGGATCTGATTTACCAAAAAGAGGAATTAAGAACGACTCTTGAAGAGTTAAAGAGTGCTCATGAAAAACTGTTAAGGTCGGAGAAAATGGCAACCTTAGGTGTTTTGTCAGCAGGCATAGCCCACGAAGTAAACAGTCCTTTACAATACATACAGGCCGGCTCATTAGGTTTAGAAGCCTATTTTGAAGACAATTACAATGACATACCTGAAGAAATTAACATTCTTCTGAATTCAATTAATGAAGGTGTAAGCCGATCGGCAGATATTGTAGCCAGTTTAAATCAATTCAGCAGACAAAAAAATGAGAAAACAGAACATTTCAATATTCATACTATCATTGATAACTGTTTAAATATCCTTTCGAATAAAATAAAACATAGAATTGAAATTGAAAGACAATTCTATTATGAGCCTATTATTATTTCGGGTAACGAAGGGCAACTGCACCAGGTTATAATCAACATTCTAAATAATGCCGCTCAGGCTATTACTAAAGAAGGTAAGATTATTATTAAAACATTAGTTGATAATGATAACGTTCAGCTTGTTTTTATTGATAGCGGTAAAGGCATAAGCCCTGAGGATATTAACCGATTAACAGAGCCATTCTTCACAACCAAACCATCGGGTGAAGGAACAGGTTTAGGATTATCAATAACTCAAAAGATTATTGAGGAACACAATGGTCAGTTACTCTTTGAATCTGAATTGGGCATGGGCACAACCGTTCGAATTTCATTACCCCTTTAAAAAACAAAAGGCCACTCAAAATGAGTAGCCTTCGTTTTTATTCAACAATTGTAAATTATTTCGTATACAAAATATCAGCTCCAATAGTTCCTTCCAATTCTGAAAGGTAAGCATCAGATGATGCATGTGCCAATAATTCTTTTGCACGTTTCAAACGGGTTTCAATATCCATTTCGTCTATGATTGCACTGTTATCCGGATTAGCTTTGAAAGCTTCAAGATAAGCAATCTGATCAGCATGGAACTTCACATCCTTCTCTTGTTTGTGCTTCAAACGAGCTTTATACCAATCACTATTGATTACATAATCACGTTCGAAATACTTTCTCAATTCAGGATCACTGATATCTTTTCCTTCATATTCGCCATAAGCCATAATGTGAAGCAAAATCTTCAACGGAGGAATGGCTCCATCAACACTTCCATCTTCAAAATAACTTAGAGCAACCTTCTTCTGAGCCTCAACAATATTATTGATACCATCCACAAAATCTTCCATATTTTGCTTCTCTGGTTTCAACATATGCTCGTTAAATACAGCCAGAGGTTCATCGAACAAACGGTTCATACAACGGAAAGCAAAGTTTTTGGTAATACGGTAACCTAAACGGCTTGCGTATACTTTCTCGCCATTGTATTCGAAATCTTCCAGTTTCTCAAGACATTTATTTTCAATCAGTGTCTTAGGATCTCTGTCTTCCGGTACCAAACGTGCCCAGATTTCAGGAATCAGGATACTGATGTCATGGTCAAATCTGTTTTCGCCACCCACATAACCTGCTGCAGAGCTGAAGCCCTGATATTCGGTAAGAATATAAGAAAGCAATGCATTATTAAGGTCAGATGTTGGAACCAACATGTTAAACGGACCTTTTGTCAATGCACCTTCTGATCCAGCTCCTGTAGTTGAAGGAGATTTACCTGTTAAGCTACAGATGAAATCCATAAACAACTCAGGAAGCTCCTGGTAGTGAATTGGATTGTAAACAGCCAAAGGTCTGATTCCTGCTGCACGATCAGCCGGATTGTTTCGTCTACCCGGAAGCACAGCATTTACAGGATAAATAACCGGATCTTCGTTCTTGATCTTGCGATGCATACGAATTCCTATTTCAGCCATATAGCTATCCAATGTTTCCTCAGTATAGATATTCCTTTGCAGGTAACGAGGATTTTTTGTTGGCTCACCATCTACAATACGAGGATGTGAAGGAACCACAAAATAACCATCTTTCCCAGACTCAACTACCTCTTTAATCAGATCTTTAACAGGCTGAGTATATTGCTCAAAACTAATCGCATCCTCTAATAAGTCTTTCGCATCCTCATAAGTTAAAGGTTCATAATTGGTTAGAAACGTGTTGGCCTGAACAATATCTGCTTCAGCTTCAACATCATAACCTCTGTGAATTGCCTCATCAGGACGTTGGAAAAGATGAGCCTCACAGTTGGCTACCATTTTCAAACTCTTGTTTGAATACTCCGGATTCAAATCTTTCAGACTCTTTGATGGCAATGTAATTGAGGCAGAGATATCATCTTCCATCTGTATCTTGTGACTAGGCACAAAGTCAGATCTCAATTTATGTAATAACCAGTTTCCTTCCTGATCAAATCCAATACGAACATAGCTGGCTAATACATTATTATGCTTGTACAATAAAGTTGTTCCTTTACGGCCATTGATAAACTCTACTGACATATAATCTTTCCAGTTTCCTTGCTCACGATCATTACGGTACAATCTCTTAAGAAACAGTACCAATGAACGAATGTGATCAGGAATCTCTGTCAACCATTTATTGTATTCATCATTATATTGATCTGATGGAGTTAACAATTTAACAGCAGAACCCAATGTACGCTTAGGGCTTAATAATGGACGAGACGGACTGGCATCAGGTCTGATATCCTTCCAACGGGTCGAATAATCATAGTCGATAACCATGTCGGCCAATTTAAAATCTTCTTCCAAATCAACGATATTGTAGGTACCATATTTAATGGCATTCTGCATTGATTTAGAGATTTCTGATTTACCACCACCTGATACAGTACATGGTTTATGACAGAACATACCTTCAGGAGCAGTATTGATAATTCTCCACAAAGGTTGAGCCGGATGTTTTGCTAATTGAAATTTGTTTCCTGAAGGATGGATATAAAATTTATCCGGTGACAATTTCAACTTTTGCTCTTTTCCGTTATATTCCCAACTTACTTTATTGGCATTAATATCAATATCAGCATTTTCAGGTATGTAGATAATATCCTGATATTTTTTATCAATCGCATAGTTCATTTCGGTGTTAACCTCAATGCGATCGCCTAATAATGCTTTTGCCTCTTCGAATGTATAAGTCCGGCCTAATTTGGATGAGAATAATTCTCCATAAACACTTTCACCCATGATCCCACGAGGAAAAGCAATGGCACCACCCGCATGCTCTTCTTCTACCAAACCATAAATATTGGCAGAATAACCAATCTGGGTTTTAATTTCCTTTTTAGAATATCCGTAGTAGTTATCTGCAATAAGCGTTACAACAACTCCACGTTCATCACGACAAGTTACTTTAAAAGCACCTCCTTCGTTATATAATTCATCGGCATCTTTCCAACACATTCCATCTTTACGCTGTCTTTCTGTAGCGTCATCGTAGTGTGGAAGACCCATATCTTTTTTCTTCAGCTTCGTTAACTGAGGTGCAAGAATGATACATCCTGTAGTACCTGTCCAGTGTTCAATATCTAAAGCTGAGTCATTTTCTGCTAAGTTGTGGTCACCTGCGTTTCCGAAGATATTTTCAACAAAATCAAGATTACTCACCAAACTACCAGGAGCGAAAAAGCGTACTTCCATACTTTTTTCGCTGATTACACCTTTAACTTCGGGGCACACAACCGGACGAAGCAAAAGAGAAACCATTATTTTGGCTTTGTCTTCCTGCATTGCTGTAAAAGGCAGGACATTCATCTCCTCTGAAGGATTCATAGCTGCATGCAACATGTGTGCAAAAGCTATTTTTGGCACTTCTTTTTTATCAAGTGGAACAGGCAATCCTCCTTCTACAATATGAAAAGTACCTTTTGTGGTTCTTTTATCATTGAACGGATTATTTAAGATACCTTGTTTTACACGGTATGATTTAACCAATTCACTTTCAAAACTATTTTTGTTAGGAGGTAAACTCACCTCGCGAGCCAAACCTTTTTGGTTTAATACAAATGTTTTGTTTGGTAGTCGGAATGAATTATCAAACTCGACATCTGCCAGATAAGAATCAAGAAAATTCTGAATGCGTGTATCAACAGGGGAAAGGTGGTCTGATAACAAACGTGATTTTTCTCTAAAACTGTTGATAAGCCCTTCAGTAAGTGATAGAAACTTGGCGTTGGAGAATTTTGTTTTAGCGTCAGATTCGTCGTAAAACAAGGGCTGCCCCAACGATGCTAACTGAAGGTTGATGTATTGTATCATGTCCTTCCTATCCTTCTTGCTGGGTTTTTGCTTTAAAAGCACATCATCTTTCATAATTGGTACACGATTTAAGTTATGAATGAGCTGCAAATTTAAATAAATATTGCAGCTTTTAATAACAAATTGTTAGAATTGCTTTGTTAATAATTCTAAATTATTGCACAGACTCAAAGAGTATTTACATAATCACACGGATAGATTTGGATTAATATGCTTTGTGACTATGCGTTATGTATGATTTCAAATTATTAGGAAAATTCGCACCGCAAATTCATCCTAATAATTTTATGAAGCATTCAAATATATTAATTTCCAACTTCAGAAATAAATTTTATTCGCACTAATCGAATATTCTCTTCCGAATATGCGTCTTCACCTAATTCCTCAAGAGCCGCATCTATTTCATCTGTTTCAGCCTCTTCTTTAAAGTAGTAAAATATATCATCGCTAATGTCTTCGTCCATTACCTGATCAATGTAGTAATCGATATTGACACGGGTTCCTGAATAAACAATTGATTCTAATTCCTTAATTAATTCATCCATCTCCATACCCTTTGACGAGGCAATTTCGTCAAGTGGCATTTGGCGGTCGATACTTTGAATAATGCTAATCTTCATTTTCGATTTGTTAGCAACCGATTTTACCACCATATCCATTGGACGATCAATTTCGTTTTCATCAACATGGTCGGCAATCAGTTTTACAAAGTCTTTACCAAATCGATTAGCCTTACCGGTTCCTACACCCGGAATATTCTGTAATTCTTCAATACTTACCGGATAATAGGTCGACATTGCTTCCAATGAAGGATCCTGAAAGATGACAAAAGGAGGAAGATTCAATTTCTTTGAGATCTTTTTTCTCAAATCCTTCAGCATTGAGAACAACGCATCATCAACGGCTGCTGTTCCACCTGTATTGGTTTCTTCTTCAATGGTATCAAAATCATGATCTTTTGTCATCATGATTGATTCCGGACTTTTCAGAAACTCATGACCTTTTTTACTCACATGTAACAGACCGTAAGTCTCGATATCTTTTATGATAAAACCACGCACCAACGATTGTCGAATAACAGCATTCCAGTGCTTGTCATCAAATTCATCACCAGAACCAAACAAAGAATGTTCGTTGTGTTTATATGATTTTACGGCTGTATTATTATTTCCAATCAGTATATTAATAATATGATCTGATTTAAAGCGTTCTTTAAATTCAACAATGGTATTCAGAACTTTTACAACACTGTCTTTAGCCTCAAACTCCTCTTTAGGATTGACACAATTATCACAGGTCTCACAGTTTTCTTCGTGATACTTCTCACCAAAATAATGAAGGAGTGTTTTTCGACGACAGATAGATGATTCGGCATAAGAAACTGTTTCGAGCAATAACTGTTTACCAATTTCCTGCTCTGCCAGTGGTTTTCCCTGCATAAATTTCTCCAGCTTCTGAATATCCTTATAGCTGTAAAATGCAATACACCTTCCTTCACCTCCATCACGTCCGGCACGACCTGTTTCCTGGTAATAACCTTCCAGACTTTTAGGAATATCATAGTGCATCACAATCCGTACATCGGGTTTGTCGATACCCATTCCAAAAGCAATAGTCGCAACTATTACATCCGTTTCCTCCATCAAAAACATATCCTGATTCTTAGCCCTGGTTGAAGCATCCATTCCGGCATGATACGCAAGCGCTTTTATACCATTAACAACTAATGTCTCAGCCAGTTCTTCCACCTTCTTCCTGCTTAAACAATAGATAATGGCCGACTTTCCAACATTATTCTTCAGAATCTTAATAATTTCTTTTGATGGATGAAGTTTAGGTCTCACCTCATAATACAGATTGGGTCTGTTAAAGGATGATTTGAAAACCATCGCATCAAGCATACCCAGGTTTTTCTGAATATCATTCTGCACCTTAGGTGTTGCAGTAGCTGTCAGAGCCATAAGTGGCGAGTTGCCTATTTCACTTATAATTGGACGAATACGTCTATATTCAGGTCGGAAATCATGACCCCATTCTGAGATACAATGGGCTTCATCAACCGCATAGAACGAAATATCAATCTGCTTCAGAAACTCAATATTTTCTTCTTTTGTCAATGATTCGGGAGCTACATATAACAACTTGGTTTTGCCCTGAAGAATATCTTCTTTAACCTGATTTATTGCAGTTTTGGTAAGTGACGAATTTAAAAAGTGTGCAATACCGTTATCTTCACTGAAGTTTCTCATTGCATCAACCTGATTCTTCATCAAAGCAATCAATGGCGATATAATAATTGCCGTTCCGGGTAGAATGAGTGCCGGAAGTTGGTAACACAGAGATTTACCTCCTCCTGTTGGCATCAAAACAAATGTATCATTTCCCTTTAATACATTGTTAATGACGTCCTCTTGATTCCCTTTAAAGGTATCAAACCCAAAATGCTTTTTTAACTGAGCATTTAGATCAACCTGCTTTGCCATAACAATTTTTAAATTTCTTTCCGGCGGTAGTTCCCGCCCGAAATGTTTTCCTCAATTCAAGACTTTAAACAAAAATAACTTTTAAAGATTTAAAATCCGTGTTTTTATCAACCCTGAAATCTTAATCTATCTTAAATAATTGTTCAACCTATTAGAAAGATAATGAAACAGTTTTGTCAATATCAATTCGAAGGTATGTTTTGTTTAATGTCTTTAGTTTAGAAGCCAGTTTACCAATTGCACTATTAATCAATTAATAATTAGCTAAATAAAATCTTATAAATTGAAGTTATGCATAATCTTTCTCAATAACAAGAAGTTTGCAAAACAGATTGTGAATATTATCTTCGCAATGCGCATGATTATAGTAATCCTGACTAATTCGTTTAAGTATTTTTAACAATTTGAATAACTAAATTTGTCGGCGCTGAATCAATAAAAATTCAATCTTAAAAGAGATGAGCAATAATTCTTCCGGTGAAATGTCGTTTCTGGACCATTTGGAGGTGCTTCGTTGGCATCTGGTAAGGGCTTTTGCTGGTGTTTTCATTTTCGCTGTGCTGGCCTTTATATTCAAAGGCTTTGTGTTTGACACCGTTATATTAGCCCCATCCGATCCTGATTTCTTTACTAACAGGCTTTTGTGTTGGTTATCCACCGAATTGGATATGCCATTACTTTGCATCAACCAGGAACCGCTAAGTTTTCAGAATATCAAAATGTCAGGTCAGTTTACAACTCACATCTGGGTTTCTTTTGTTGCCGGTATTGTTGTAGCCTTTCCTTATGTATTTTGGGAATTCTGGCGTTTTATTAAGCCTGCATTGTATTCTAAAGAAGTTAAGCATTCAAGAGGAGCAATTTTCTTTACTTCAATCCTTTTCACTGTTGGAATATTATTCGCTTACTATATAATATGTCCTCTGTCGGTTCATTTTCTGGGAACCTACCAAGTAAGTGAAAAAGTTGAGAACATTGTTAATCTGGGTTCATATATAGGTACCATTACATCAATCGTATTGGCCGGAGGTATTATTTTTGAATTACCCATCTTCATATATTTCCTTGCTAAAGTAGGAATTGTAAGCTCTGAGTTTTTGCGAAAATACAGGAAACACTCAATTGTACTGGCTTTGATCTTAGCTGCCGTGATAACTCCTCCGGATGTGATCAGTCAATTGTTAGTATGTATTCCTTTGATTATATTGTACGAGTCAGGGATTGTGATAGCCCGAAGAATTGAAGCCAAGCGAGCAAAACAAATGGCAAATAATTAATGCAACATGGAAGAGAAATTAAAGCTTCATACCGATAACCTCATTAAGAAATATAAGAACCGAACTGTAGTAAAGGGAGTTTCGGTTAGTTTGGAACAGGGCGAGATTGTTGGATTGCTTGGCCCTAACGGTGCGGGTAAAACAACTACCTTCTATATGACTGTAGGTCTTATTAAACCAAATAGTGGTAAGATCTACCTGAATGATGAAGAAATAACTAACGATGCTGTTTTCAGAAGAGCACAAAAAGGCATTGGCTATCTGGCACAGGAGGCCAGTGTATTTCGTAAGCTAAGTGTTGAGGATAATATCAGATCGGTATTGGAAATGACCAATTACAGTAAGCAATATCAGAAAGAACGAATGGAAGAATTGCTTGAGGAATTCTCATTAACCCACATCAGAAAAAGTCAGGGCATTCAGTTATCAGGAGGAGAGCGCCGTAGAACAGAGATTGCCCGTGCATTGGCCATTAACCCCAAATTTATCTTGCTCGACGAACCTTTTGCAGGTGTCGATCCAATTGCGGTGAGAGATATCCAGGAAATTGTTGCAAAACTTAAATTTAAAAACATTGGAATCCTTATCACAGACCATAATGTTCATGAAACTTTAGCGATTTGCGACAGGGCCTATTTATTATTCGAAGGTAAAATTTTAAAAGCCGGAACAGCGGAAGACCTTGCCTTAGACGAAGATGTGAAACGTCTGTACCTTGGTGATGACTTTGAGCTGAAGCGTCGCGACTTTGCCAAGTAGATTTTTTTTGAAAAAAATATTTTGCGGTAATAAAAAAGCTATTATCTTTGCACCGCGAAACACGAAAATGCGGATGTGGCGTAATTGGTAGCCGCGCTAGACTTAGGATCTAGTGCCGAGAGGCGTGGGGGTTCGAGTCCCTTCATCCGCACAGAATACCGCCTCATAGATCGAGTCAAATCGACGATGAGGCGGTTTTTTTTAGTTAAAACAAATTGTAATTTTTAATATTTCTTTCCCTCGGATACAAATTCGCTTTTATAGAAGAGGTGAGTTCACTTTAAATCAAAGCAGATGAACATTTCAAAGGAAAACATTGATGCATTAAACGCGGTTATTAAACTAACTGTTGAGAAAGAGGACTATGCAAAAAAGGTGGACGATGTCTTGAAAGATTATCGTAAGCGCGTGAATATGCCTGGTTTCCGTCCGGGTAAGGTACCTGCCGGAGTGGTAAAAAAAATGTATGGTAAAGCTGTTATTGCTGATGAGGTTAACAAACTTGTATCAGAAAGCATTCACCAATACATTGTTGAAAACAACTTAGATTTGTTGGGCGAACCACTTCCATCTGAATCACAAGAGTTAATTGACTTTGATACTGCTGACAGCTTCGAGTTTGCATTTGATGTAGCCATTGCTCCAGAGGTGGAAGTGAAATTAACCAAGCGTGAAAAATTACCACTATATAGCATTGAGATAACTGACGAGATGCTTGCTACCCAAGTTGATTCTATCGCAGGTCGTTTCGGTACAACTGAAAAAGTTGATGAAGTAACCGAGAAATCAATGGTGAAAGGTAGCTTTGCTGAATTAAACGAAAATGGTGAAGTAGTTGAAGAAGGCATAACTAAAGAAAATGCTGTTATCTCACTACAAATCATCAAAGACGATGCAGAAAAAGCAAAATTAGTTGGAGCTAAAGCAGGTGATGTAATCACTTTCAATCCTAAAAAAGCTTTCCCTAACGAAACTGAGATTACTTACATGTTAGGAATTGAAAAGGAAGCTGCTGAGACATTGACAAGTGATTTTCAATTTACCATTACAGAAGTAACAGAGTTTAAACAACCTGAAATGAATCAGGAATTGTTTGACAAAGCTTTCGGTGAAGGTGAAGTAAAAACAGAAGAAGAATTCAAAGAAAAAGTTAAAAGTGACTTTGCTAATATGTTGGCTATGGAAACTGATTATCGTTTCACTGTTGATGCCAAAGAAAAATTAATGAGTAAAGTTGACGTTGAGTTTCCTGAAGCATTTTTAAAGAGATGGTTGTTAGCTACTAATCGTGAAAACGAGCAGTTGGATGAGCAAACTTTGGAGAATGAAATGCCTCGTTTCTTAGAGGATCTGAAATGGCAGTTGATCCGTAATTCAATTATTAAAGCTAATGAAATTAAAATTGAAGAAGCTGACGTAGTTGAATACGCAAAAAAATCAGCTCGTATTCAGTTTATGCAGTATGGTTTGAACAATGTGCCTGATGAGCACCTAGAGAACTATGCTAAAGAAATGATTCAGAAAGAAGAACAACGTCGTCAAATGGCTGAAGGAGCTATCAATGACAAGGTGATGGACTTCATCAAAGAGTCAGTTAAAATCGAAGATAAAGAAATCTCAAGAGAAGATTTTAATAAATTATTCGAAAAATAATAGAACAGACATGCCGATCGGGCTGTTTAATTACTAATTTAGCATATCAAATAAAAATTTTTGAAGATGATTGATCCAAAAGATTTTAAAAAATACGCTACAAAGCATTTAGGTATAAACAGCCTGGTTCTTGACCAATATACTTCAATTACAAATAGTTACATTTCACCAACTATTATTGAAGAGCGTCAGTTAAATGTGGCCAGCATGGACGTTTTCTCACGTTTGATGATGGACCGCATTATTTTTCTTGGCTTACCTATTGATGATTATGTGGCCAATGTTATTCAGGCACAGTTACTGTATTTAGAGTCAGCTGATCCTTCAAAGGACATCTCTATCTATTTTAACACACCTGGAGGTTCGGTACATGCCGGTTTAGGTATTTACGATACCATGCAATATATCTCATCAGATGTAGCTACCATTTGTACAGGTATGGCAGCATCAATGGGAGCTGTATTATTGACAGCAGGAACCAAGGGGAAACGCTCTGCACTGAAGCATTCACGAGTAATGATTCATCAGCCAATGGGAGGTGCACAAGGACAGGCTTCGGATATTGAAATTACTGCAAGAGAAATTTTAAAGCTGAAGAAAGAATTGTATACCATTATCGCCGATCACTCGGGTAATACCTACAAAAAGGTTGAAAAAGATTCTGACCGTGATTATTGGATGACAGCTGAGGAAGCGAAAGAATACGGAATGATTGATGAAGTATTGGTTCGTAATCCTAAGTAAATATTGACTTAAAATATAGCGATGCAGAATCAGCCTTTGAGGTTGACTCTGCATTCGTGTTTAAAACAACTGTATGGATAAGTGTTCTTTTTGTGGTAGAGAAAGAAAAGATACAAACCTGTTAATTGCTGGAGTTTCAGGACATATTTGTGATAATTGTATCGAACAGGCTCATTCAATTCTGGATGAAGAGTTCAAGAAGAAAAACTCATTTAACGTTGATGAGATCACTCTTCTCAAACCGCTTGAAATAAAAAAATTTCTTGATCAGTATGTGATCGGACAGGATGAAGCGAAGAAGTATCTTTCCGTTGCAGTATACAATCACTACAAGCGTTTGATGCAAAAAAACACCAACGATGAGGTAGAGATTGAAAAATCTAATATCATTCTGGTTGGTGAAACAGGAACTGGTAAGACTTTACTTGCCCGCACTATTGCCCGTATGTTGCATGTTCCGTTCACCATTGTTGATGCAACTGTACTTACTGAGGCCGGTTATGTTGGGGAAGATATTGAAAGTATCTTAACTCGTTTATTGCAGGCAGCCGATTACAATGTGGAAGCAGCGGAAAAAGGTATTGTATTTATTGATGAGATCGACAAAATTGCCCGTAAAAGCGATAATCCATCAATCACACGCGATGTATCCGGAGAAGGTGTGCAACAAGGTCTTTTAAAATTACTGGAAGGTTCAATTGTTAATGTTCCACCTCAAGGCGGTCGTAAGCATCCTGAACAAAAAATGATTCCGGTTGATACTAAAAACATTCTGTTTGTATGTGGTGGTGCCTTTGATGGTATTACCCGCAAAATAGGACAGCGCTTAAATACAAAGGTGGTTGGATATACAGCCAGTAAATCAAACGAGAAGATTGATAAAGATAACCTGCTGCAATACATCGCTCCACAGGATTTGAAGTCATTTGGTTTGATTCCTGAGATTATTGGTCGTTTACCTGTATTAACTTATCTGCAACCTTTAAACCGTGATATTCTAAGACGTATTCTTACCGAACCTAAAAATTCGATAATCAAACAGTACGAGAAGCTGTTTGAAATTGATAAGATTAAGTTGGTATTTTCAGATGAAGTTCTGGACTATATCGTTGACAAGGCAGTAGAATTTAAATTAGGTGCACGAGGATTACGCTCCATTTGCGAAACGATCATGATTGATTCAATGTTTAATGCACCTTCAGGCAAAGACAAAGAGCTAATCATTAACCTCGACTATGCTAAAAAGAAAATAGAACGTGCCAACATTGCCCGTCTTAAGGCAAGTTAGAAAGTTCAAAAATAATAATACAGAGCGGCCAATGGCCGCTTTTTTTGTTTCTATTAATCTTAAAATCAAAAAATTCTGCATCATTCATCTTAAATAGTCGTATATTATTAATTCTTCTGACGACTAAAAATAGGTGAATGAAAAGATTGCTTATCATATCATCCATGCTTTTGGTATTCATGATAAATGGATATGCACAATATTTTGGTCAAAATAAGCCAGCCTATAAAGAGTTAAACTACCAACTCTTTAAAACACCTCATTTTGAATTATACCATTACTTCAAAAATCCTGAATTAGTTAAGGACTTAGGTGAACTGGCAGAGAAATGGTATTACTATCATCAGCAGGTTTTAATCGACACTTTTTATACAAGAAACCCAATTATCCTGTATTCCAATCATGCCGATTTTCAGCAAACCACAGCAATTGGCAGTCGCATTGACGTAGGCACCGGAGGTGTAACCGAAGGAATGAAAAATAGGGTGGTATTACCTGTAACCTATAGCCAGCATCAGACCGATCATGTAATGGGGCATGAACTGGTACATGCTTTTCAGTATCACATGCTGGAAGTTGACCCGGAGATAAGTCTGATGTCCATTGGCAATATCCCCTTGTGGATGGTGGAAGGAATGGCTGAATACCTCTCAATAGGTAGTGTTAACAGCCAAACAAACTTATGGATGCGCGATGCATTGATAAATAATCATTTCCCTTCATTAAAAGAAATGACCTACGATTATCGTTACTCACCATACCGCTTCGGTCATTCATTCTGGGCATTTATTTCTTATAAATTCGGAGAACAATATGTACCCCGATTATTCAAAGCCACTGCCAGAGAAGGTTACGAAAAAGCAATAGGTGACGTTTTGATGCTTTCAACCGATTCACTATCGGTGTTGTGGAAGAAAACAATAAAGGATCATTTAATAAATGCTTCAATTGATTCAACCTTTACCATCATTGGAGAACGAATATTATCCAAAAAAAACAGCGGACGTTACAATCTGAATCCTGCAGTGAGTCCTGATGGCAAACACATCGTGTTTTTATCGGAGAGAGATCTGTATGCCATCGATTTATTTTTGGCCAATGCAAATACCGGCGATGTTGAGTCGCGTTTATATACAGCCACCAGTCATGATGAGATTGATGCACTTAATTATCTTGAAACATCGGGAAGCTGGTCGCCAGATAGTCGGTATTTTGCATTTATAGCATTTGCAAAAGGTAAAGCCACCTGTATGGTTTTTGACACAAAGAAAAAGCAAATTATCAATGAAATAAGTTTCGAAGAGGTGGATGATATTAACTGGCCGGCATGGTCGCCCGATGGTGATGAGATTGCCTTTGCAGGCTTGAAAGAGGCTCAATCAGACATATACATCTTTCATCTTAAATCGAAAGAATTACGCAATTTGACTAATAACAAATTTGCCTGCATGCAACCTTCGTGGTCGAAAAACGGACAACATATTTATTATAGCACCGATGAGCCTTCGGAGAAACACATACCCAATTCAAGGGGATTTTTCAATATTGCCTATACAGACAAGGAAGGCAAGCATAAGGTTTTTAACACTTTTGAAGGAGCAAAAAACCTGAATCCTGTTGAGTTAGGGTCTCCTGATGAAGTATTCTTTTTATCCGATTTTGACGGTCGGCGAAATTTGTACCTTCTGAATACAACCAATAATCAAATATTCAGAATTACCGAATATCCAACAGGTATCATTGGTATGACAGAATACTCTCCCGCTCTTGCCGTATCAGGACAATGTTTATATTATACCATGCTTTGGGACGGTGAGTTTTCTATTTATAAAACCAACACAAAGTTTATCAACCGAAATAAAAAAGAGGTTCAAGAGAAACAGATGAATCTGGCCTCCTCACGCCTGGTTCCTTTCTCTCCCATCCCATCGCAGGTGGAAACCAACTTATACTTTAATCGCCAACCTTATACCCTTTCTGTTGATAGCTTCTTTAATGATCAGATAAAGAGAAAATTTAAACTCGATTACCTTGGCAATATCCAGGGAGGAGTTATGGCAGGAAGGTTTGGCGCCGGAATGGCCGGCAGTATGGAAGCACTGTTTAGTGATATTTTGGGACAGAACATGCTTTACACGGCAATAAGCATTAATGGTGAGGTATATGACTTTGGCGGACAGGTTGCCTATATCAATCAGCAAAAAAGGATAAAGGTTGGTACCAGTTTATCACATATTCCATACCGATATGGCAGTTTTACTTATGATATTATTGAAAACGAAGACGGATCAACCAGTAAAAGCCTTAGTTATCTCTTCAGACGCACTTTTGAGGATAAAGTATCTGTTTTCACCTTTATTCCCATCAATAAAACACGACGGTTTGAGTTAGGAGCTTCATATGCTCTTTATAATTATCGAATAGAGAAATTTAAAAACCTGAGTTCATACAACCAGTTTTATGCTTCTGAGAAAGAAAAAATGCCAGCCCCATCGGGATTTGGAACTGCTATCCTTGATTTTGCCTTTGTAATTGACAATGCAAAAATGGGATTGGCTTCACCCGTTGAAGGAAAGCGGTTACGAATACAGGCAGAACATTATCTGCATCATATGAAGATGCAAACATTATTAGTTGATTATAGAAAATATTTTTTTATCAAACCTTACAGTCTGGCTTTCAGAATATACCACTACGGAAGATACGGAAACGATTCTGACAGCGATCGGATGACTGAATTATTTCTGGGTTCACCGTGGTATGTGAGAGGTTATGATACCGGCGAGTTCTATGGCAACGAAACAGAAGATGGAAACACCATCAGTTTAAACCAACTCATTGGTACCCGACTGCTCGTATCTAATGTTGAGTGGCGTGTTCCCTTTACCGGACCACGAGAACTGGCTATGATCTCTTCCGGTATTTTATTTAGCGAGTTGGCATTATTTATCGATGCAGGTGTGAGTTGGAACCAGGAAAGTCACCCTGTTTTAAGCTTAACTACTCATTCTGTCAGTGAAAGAATCCCTGTTTTCAGCAGTGGACTGGCATATCGGATAAATCTTTTCGGAGCAATGGTTATTGAACCTTATTACGCATTTCCTTACCATCAGGGAGAGTTCAAACCAGGCCAGTTTGGACTGAATATTCTGGCCGGATGGTAATTTATACAGGTAATAAATAATGCTTCACCACTCGGAATTCTTATCAAATTTGTTATCTTGGTAGTGTGGGACAGATGCTTAAGGGACAGGAGATGTGATTCGCTAAACGATCCTTATGAAACTTCTTAACTACTCAGTTTCTTTGTCAGATCTACTTTTTATCACAGTTAAAGAAAACCATTTCTTTCGTGTGATAACGGTTCTTCATCGTCGTTTAGTAAACGAAATTTGGCTAAATCATTTACTAACTAAAATACCAAGTTTATTATGAGTTCAATTTTTTGGTTGATTCCAGTATCATCGCTGATAGCTTTGATTTTTGCCTGGATATTCTTCAAATCAATGATGAAAGAGTCCGAGGGTACCGATAAAATGAAAGAAATTGCACAACATGTGCGTGACGGAGCGATGGCGTACCTTTCGAGCCAATACAAGGTGGTTGGAAAAGTTTTTATTGTATTGGTAGTTCTTTTAGGTGTGTTGGCATACATGGGTGTGCAAAATCCGTTTGTACCCATTGCCTTTTTAACAGGAGGTTTCTTCTCAGGTTTATGTGGTTATCTGGGCATGAAAACTGCCACTTACGCTTCTGCCCGTGCTGCTCACGGTGCATCCAACTCTCTTAACAGAGGATTAAAAGTTGCATTCCGAAGTGGTGCTGTAATGGGAATGGTAGTTGTAGGTTTTGGATTATTAGATATTGCATTATGGTTTTATTTCCTGAACGAGATTGTGTTTACCCCTGATCATCTTGTGAATGGATTCAGTTTTCTGGGATTAGACTTCGTTCATGCCGGCACAACGGAACATCATAAAATGGTGGAAATTACTGCCACCATGCTGACATTTGGAATGGGTGCTTCTACTCAGGCATTATTTGCACGTGTTGGTGGAGGTATTTACACAAAAGCTGCCGACGTTGGTGCCGATCTTGTAGGTAAAGTAGAAGCCGGAATACCTGAAGATGATCCTCGTAACCCTGCAACCATTGCTGATAATGTTGGCGATAACGTGGGTGATGTGGCTGGTATGGGTGCCGACTTATATGAATCGTATTGTGGTTCGATATTAGCAACTGCTGCTCTGGGAGCAGCACTACCTGGTTTAACAGGTGATTTACAGTTAAAAGCGGTGATGGCTCCTATGATTGTAGCTGCCATAGGTATTCTTCTATCTATCGTTGGGGTTTTTATGGTACGTACCAAAGAATCGGCAACTCAGAAGAATCTATTGAACGCCCTATTGATTGGTACAGGAGGAAGTTCTGTGCTTATTCTGATTGCAATAGCCATTTTGGCATATATGGACTGGATTACCTGGGGTATTTTCGGATCTGTAATTGCTGGTTTGGCAGCAGGTGTTATCATTGGTCAGGGAACAGAATATTACACTTCTGATGAGTACAAACCAACACAAGGTATTGCCGGACAGGCTGTACAAGGCCATGCTACTACCATTATCGATGGTATTGCTGTAGGTATGTTCAGTACCTGGATTCCGGTTGTTACCATCGTGGCTGGTATTATTGCTGCATTTGGCTTTGCAGGTGGTTTTACTAATTTCTCAGAAGGTGTTTATGGTATTGGTTTTGCTGCTGTTGGTATGTTATCAACATTAGGAATCACATTGGCAACCGATGCTTTTGGCCCGATTGCTGATAATGCGGGTGGTAACGCTGAAATGTCACATCTTCCAAAAGAGGTTCGTGAACGTACCGACGCATTGGATATGTTAGGTAATACTACTGCTGCAACGGGTAAAGGTTTTGCCATCGGTTCTGCAGCTCTTACTGCCATGGCTCTTTTAGCAGCTTATATGGAAGAAATCAGATTATGGCTTGGTAAAGTGCCGGAAAAAGGACAAGCTTTTTTGGAAGCAACAGGCTTAACATCTTATGCAGATGCCAACATTAAAGATTTTGTTTCATTCTACGATCTTTCATTATTCAATCCAATGTTGCTGGGTGGTTTATTCCTGGGAGCTATGATGGCATTTGTTTTTTGTGCAATGACCATGAAAGCTGTTGGACGTGCAGCTGGCTCAATGGTTGAAGAAGTTCGTCGTCAGTTCAAAGAAATTGTTGGAATCATGGATGGAACAGGTACTCCAGAATATGCCAAGTGTGTTGCTATTTCAACCAAAGGAGCACAACGTGAAATGATTGTACCTTCGTTACTGGCCATCATCGTTCCTATTTTGGTAGGACTTGTTTTGGGTGTTGCCGGTGTTGTAGGTTTATTGGCCGGAGGATTAACAGCCGGATTTACATTGGCTGTAATGTTAAACAATGCCGGTGGAGCATGGGATAATGCTAAAAAATACATCGAAAAAGGACATCATGGCGGCAAAGGAAGTGAGGCTCACAAAGCTGGTGTAACCGGCGATACAGTGGGAGATCCATTTAAAGATACTTCTGGACCTTCTTTAAATATTTTAATTAAATTAATGACAATGGTATCGGTTGTGATGGCCGGTTTAACTGTTGCTTACTCAATTTTTGGATAGAATCGTTAATCATTACAATATGGAATCCCGTCGAAGTTCGGCGGGATTTTTATTTAGGTTAAAATAATCTATCGTCTAAAATAAGTAGTTCAATTGTTCTTAGAATTGAGAATAACCTTTCAATTAACTTAAAATCATTCATCATCAACTAAATCTTTCCTTTATTTTTGTAGACTTAATAAAGTAGCAATAATATGGAGCTGGGAAAAAGCATAGAAGAAACTACAGAGTGTTTTAAATTTCTTTCTGATGAAGAATTAAAACTTTTACAGGACAAAAAAGCCCGTATTACCTACCTGAAAGGTGAAAATGTAATGAAACAAGGAGCATTCGCAACTCATGTTTTATTTGTTGTGGATGGATTGGTTCGTGTTTATTTGCAAACGACAGGAACCAAACAGATCAACCTACAGCTTAAAAAACAGGGCGACTTCATGGCATTCTCAGCTGTTTTTGGTGATGAAGTATACCCCTACTCAGCTGTAGCTTTAAAAGATTCAATCATTTGTATGGTCGATAAGGAAGCGTTAAAAGAATTGCTTGTTTCCAATCCTGAATTTGGTTTAAAAATTACCTCACGTAACTATGAAATTGAGAATCGCTATCTTGAAATCATAAGCAATATTTCATACAAGCAAATGCGCGGTAAATTAGCATCAACCCTTATTTACTTATCGAAATTTGAGGCTGAAGGGGTTAATGTTTTTGAACACATGTCGCGACAGGATATTGCTGATTTTGCCTCAATCACCAGTGAAAGTGCCATTAAATTTTTGAAAGAATTTGAAAAGGATAATATTATTCAGCTTGATGGCCGCCAGATTTCGATCCTTAAAATGGATTCATTAAAGATGATCAGTAAGAACTCCTGATCTAAAATCTATCGTACGGATTACGTGTTCGTGGAGTGATCATGTAAGGGGTCATGGGTGATGACCAGCTATTATAGAAACCATACAAATTTCGTCCAATGCCAAATTCAGCTTCTACCCTGAAACCATTGGAGAATTTATATCCTACAAATGCCGATGTAGCAATACTGTTTAAATCAGGGATTGACTGACCTGATAAGTTTTGCTCAAATATCTGGATATTCCCCATTACAGAACTTCCTACATAAAGCTTTTCGTTAATATTGTATGAACCTTGCGCATAAAGCCCGATATGAGTTGCTGTTCCATCAAAAGATGCAACATAACCCGGGGCAATCCAGACCGGCATATCATGAAAAGTACTTCTGCTTAACACAGGTGCAATATTAAATTGCCATTTCTCATTGGGTACATACCAAAATTGCGGAGCAACATACAGGTTTGTTCCAAATCCACCATTAAAATCTGTTGAAACACTGGTACCAACTTCAACACCCATGTGAAATGGATTCGGCAAAGTGTCCATTGATTGATTATGTCCGAGTACAAATCGGTTATAAAGTAAAGAGTCTATTGAAGAAAACTTAGTTGAATCGGAGGTAATCGCAATCATAGATGTTTCCTGTGCTTTGGAAACAAATCCAACTAATAATGCAAAAAGGAATAATTGTAATCTCAACATACTTTTACCTTTTAATAAAATCAAAGATATTACAAAAATTATACCGAATCATGGAAATAATGGCATATGAAACTTTGTTTAATTTAATCCTTTTGACCTTCAAAATTCAAATGTGCACTAATTCTGATAGCTATTTTGTTAATAGTATTCCATTCTGATTGTTTCATAAATATATCCCAAGGTGGATACAATGGCTTTAAACTAGCCTGACTACTCTTAATGGCTATGTCAAATTCTACAAGTTGGTCTTGTTCCTCTTTGGTAAAAAACATAGAAATATTTTCCCACTGAGAAAATAAATCTTCCCACTGAACAAAAAGCTCCTCAGTAATATTGAAATCCGGATTCTCTTTCTGATAGTTTAATTGCTCATCCTTGTTTGACCAAAGCTCAACAATTCCAATTAAACTTTTTCTGGTTAATTCTCCATAATCACTCTCCTCAATTTCTTCTCCTTTTTCAATCTTTATAAATGGCACATACTCTTCTTTAGGCTTTTTATTTTTTAGTGGTCTCTTTTTAATCTTTACCTGATAGAAATAATATGGGGCATAAAATGTATTTAGAAAAAACAGAAGTAAAATGGCGTGAGAATATCTATCAAATTTGTACCAGAACCAAAAACAATATAAGACAAAATAGAAAATGAAGATTGCCATTACAGAATGTATAACAGGAAACCAACCCTTCTCAAAAAAGCTTTCTATAATCAAGCCTTTTGCCACTAAAACAACAGAAACAGGAAATCCTATCATTATCAAAGGAACATATATAATGTGAATCCAGAATGAAACAAAAGCCAATCTTTCAAATGTTTTCATCAGAATGAAAATAAGGTTAGTACAACAGACATTAAAAATAAATAAAAAGGCCACTCCAACGAGCAGCCTTTTAAAAATATCATTAATGAATAAATTACTTCATTGCTTTGTATGCATTAATCAATCCATTGGTTGAAGCATCGTGTGAAGTAACAACCTGATCATTAACTAGCTCAGGTAAAATTGCATTTGCTAATTGTTTACCCAATTCTACACCCCATTGATCGAAACTGTAAATATTCCAGATGATACCCTGTACAAAAATTTTGTGTTCGTACATGGCTATCAATGCACCTAAAGTGCGTGGATCCAACTGTTGCATTAGAATTGAGTTGGTTGGAATGTTACCAAGGAATACTTTATATGGTAATAAAGCAGCAACTTCTTTGTCAGATTTTCCGGCAGCTTTTAATTCAGCTGTAACCTGCTCCTCAGTTTTACCAACCATCATTGCTTCGGTTTGAGCAAAGAAGTTAGCCAACAACTTTGGATGATGATCACTTAATGGGTTATGAGACTTTGCAGTTGCCATAAAATCACAAGGAATCAGTTTTGTTCCCTGGTGAATCAACTGATAGAACGCATGCTGACCATTAGTTCCAGGTTCACCCCAAAGAATAGGACCTGTTTGATAAGTAACTTTTTCACCGTTGCGATCAACGTATTTACCGTTACTTTCCATGTTGCCTTGTTGGAAATAAGCAGAGAACCGGTGCATATACTGATCGTAAGGTAAGATAGCTTCAGTTTCAGCTCCATAGAAGTTATTGTACCAAACTCCAATCATAGCCAAAATAACCGGAAGGTTTTTGTCGAAAGATGCAGTACTGAAGTGTTGATCCATTGCATGAGCTCCTTCTAATAAAGCCTGGTAATTATCGAAACCGATACCACAAGCAATGCTTAATCCGATAGCCGACCATAACGAATATCGACCGCCTACCCAATCCCAGAATTCGAACATATTAGCAGTGTCGATACCGAAAGCAGAAACAGCCTTGGCATTAGTTGATAAAGCCACGAAATGTTTTGCAACGGCAGCTTCATCTTTAGCTGCTTCTAGGAACCATGATTTAGCTGAGTTGGCATTGGTCATTGTTTCCTGTGTTGTAAATGTTTTAGAAGCAATGATGAAAAGCGTTGTTTCAGGATTCACTTTTTTCAATGCTTCAGCAATATGAGTACCATCAACATTGGATACAAAATGAAGGTTGATGTTTTCCTTTTTGAAAGGCTTTAAGGCCTCAGTAACCATTAAAGGACCCAAATCGGAACCACCAATACCAATGTTCACAATATCAGTAATAGCTTTTCCACTGTAACCTTTCCACTCACCTGAGATAAGCTTCTCAGAAAAAGCTTTCATCTGATCTAAAACAGCGTTTACCTTTGGCATCACATCTTCGCCGTCCACCATAATAGGTGTATTGCTTCTATTACGTAAAGCCACATGTAATACAGCACGATCTTCGGTTACATTAATTTTGTCTCCACCAAATTCAGCATCGATAGCACTTTTTAAACCACATTCTTCGGCCAGTTGAATCAAAAGACTCAAAACCTTATCATCAATACGGTTTTTTGAAAAGTCAAGCAAAATATCTTCAAAACGCAATGAGTATTTGTCGAAACGTTGACCATCTGCAGCAAACAAATCTTTCATCTGAGTGTCTTTGAACTCAGCATAATACTCTTCAAGCGCTTTCCACGCTTTAGTAGTAGTTGGATTAATACTTGGTAACATGTTTATAATTTTTGTTCTTGGTTTTACGGAGTAATATTTGGGTCGCGTTTGTCTTAACAGTTCCGTTAAATAAAATGCAAATATAGAAATCACAAGCGAGAATGAGAATTCAAATGAGTATCAAATCGTTGAAATAAGGAATAAAAATACTACCAGCAAAAATTTTGTTAAATCAATACAGATTATTCTAAACTCAAATCTTTTTATCCCTTTGTATAAATATTATTAACCTGAGTTCGATATAAGAGAATTCTTAAAACAGAGCTAATTGCCCATAAGTTGGCTCTGTTTCATATTTAATTGAAGGTTTTTTCGGTAAGA